>DATBLQ010000039.1:0-99431 GCA_036555325.1 Aestuariivirgaceae bacterium
GCAACCGGCGCATCGAACTGAAGCTCACCGAGCGCTAGGAGGGGCGAAAACCACGTCCTTCCGTGAACTGACTAATACCAGAGCTCGAATGCCGCTTTGTCGGGCTGCGGTCGACTGGGTCTTTTCCTTGCCTTGCCTCTATGGGGTATTGGCGAACAACGGGCGGGATCCATCCTCGTCTTGCCTCTCTTCATCGCCTCCTGTATAGAACCCGCCAAATCCACGGCAACTGCGACTACCGCTATGAAGAAAGAAATTCACCCCAACTATCACATGATTACCGTCGTGATGACCGACGGCGAAACTTTCGAAACTCGATCAACCTACGGCAAACCCGGCGATACGCTTCATCTCGACGTCGATCCGAAGTCGCATCCCGCCTGGACCGGCGGCCAGCAACAGATCGTCGATCGCGGCGGGAGGGTTTCGCGCTTCAAGCAAAAGTTCGGCTTCCTGAACAAGTGATCAGGCTAATATTGGGGCGCAAAAACAAACCTGGCGACAACGCCAGGTTTACGAAGCAGCGAGACTTCAGCTTTGCCCGCCGCTCTCCACCCGGATGCCTCCAAATGCGGCAACCAGCCGGTTCATCTGGCTGCTAACCGGATTCTCCTCGCCCTTTGCTGCTTGTTCCTGTCTGTCGTTCAACACCTGATCCAATTTTTGAATCCGCTGATGCAGCCTCAGGCTCCGTTGAATGAGCTCCTTCAAATGGTCGGGCAGCAGGTCGGTTCCCTGCAGCGAATGCCCTGCCCCGACATCGGATAGGTTAATCCGGTGTTTCTCCGAGTTTGCTTCTTCAGGCGTAAGTTCGCCGGCATGCAAGGCGCGCTGCAAAAGTAGCCATGAGGCAAGCTGCATTAACCGAGTCGTTAACCTCATGCTCTCGGTCGCATAGGCAATCGAGCCATGCCGGTCCAGTCCTCGGGCCTCTCGCCGGCCCGGTCCGTCAAGGTAGTTGGCAGTTTCTTCAACGAGTCCCATACCCTCTTTGAACACTGCCTTGAACTGATCGGATGTGGCGAAATGCACCGCGAAATCAATTGTGACCTCGCCCTGGGCATTTGTGCCATTCCCGGTCATGTGGGTCTCCCGAATCTTTTGCATTTACGCGAAGTTCGTCCCGCAAACTTTGCGCCAAGATCATCGTACGGCCTTTGCCGCGGGTCAATATGGTGCAAGCTTGTTCGGCGAGATTTGCGCAGCAATTTGCACGCCAACTGTCTGGCGAGACTCAAAAAAAGGAGCCGCGGTTTATTTCGCGGCTCGCCAAGTCTAACAGGGAGGCGTCAAACAGAGTGGACAGGAGCCACTCGAAGTAATCCAGAAGCTGGATTACGGGGATGACATTACAATTTGAATCGTTACTGAATGGTTAACGCACACCCTCTCTTTACGATAATTTTTCGTATCGGCTTCAAACTTTGAATACGGAATTGGCTGCTTCGCGACTCTTCAACTTTCCCGACATGGCCGATTTCAGCCGCTCGATTTCCGCTTCGAGCGCCTCTATTCGGCGCTTGAGTTCCTCCACTGAGAGCTTCGAGAGATCTTCACCGATAACGATGTCCGGTCTTTTCGGCAGTTTGTCCTCATCGATTTCCATCGGTTTGGTCCTTTCTTGTGCAATATGTTAGCACTGAGTAGTCGAGGTTCGTTGGTTAAGGAAACCGGAATGCCCCAAGTATCCTCCGGTAGCATGCGGGCTGTCGAGATCACCGTTCCCGGCGGTCCCGACGTGCTTCGGCTCGGTTTCTTGCCGAAGCCCCAGCCGAAGTCTGGCGAATTGCTTCTAAAGATCGCCGCTGCAGGCGTTAACCGACCGGATGTTCTGCAGCGCAAGGGCGCCTATCCTCCCCCGCCAGGAGCGCCGACGACACCCGGGCTCGAAGTTGCAGGATCAGTCGTCGACCGAGGTCCCCACACTCGCCGCTTCAAAACGGGCGATCAGGTCTGTGCGATTGTCCCCGGCGGAGGCTATGCCGAATATTGCGCGGTGGCGGAGGCCAACGCCATGCCCGTTCCCCGCGGACTGTCCCTCATCGAAGCGGCCGCGCTGCCGGAAACCTTCATGACGGTGTGGACCAATGTATTCGATCGCGCCCGGCTGAAGCGGGGAGAAACCATTCTTGTTCACGGCGGTTCCTCCGGTATAGGCACCACCGCCATCATGCTGGGAAAGGCTTTTGGCGCGCGGGTGCTGGCAACGGCCGGCAGCGAGGAAAAATGCCAGGCTTGCCGCAAGCTTGGAGCTGATCAGGCGATCAATTATCGCCGCGAAGACTTCGCCGAAAGGGTTCTTCAACTCACCGATGGTCGTGGCGTGGATGTGATCCTCGATATGGTCGGCGGCTCCTATGTCGAACGGAACATCCGTTCGGCGGCCAAGGATGGCCGCATTGTCTCGATTTCGTTCCTGGAGGGATCCAGAGTGGAAGCCGATTTCCTCCCGATGATGATCAAGCGCTTGACCTTGTCGGGTTCCACATTGAGGCCGCGCAGCGTCGAGGAAAAAGCTGAAATCTGTCGCGCTCTAGAAAACAATGTCTGGCCTTTGATTGAGAAAGGTCTGATTAAGCCACACATATTCAAGACTTTTCCATTGGCAGAGGCTTCCGCGGCCCATGCACTTATGGAATCAAGCCAGCATATCGGAAAAATTGTGCTCCTTGCCTAGGCCGGCCGCTTTTTCTCTTCCCAAGCGACAGCACCTTCACTATATAGCCCCGCATCCATCAAACACCTTATGTTCATACGTCAGAACCTGGAGGTTCTGAAGGAATAGCGCCATGTCCCAAGCTCCTCTGATGCCCAAGGCCACCGCCGTGTGGCTAGTGGAAAACACCGCCCTTACTTTCCATCAGATTGCTGACTTCTGTCAGCTGCATGAGCTTGAGGTGAAAGGCATCGCTGATGGCGATGTGGCGCAGGGCATTAAGGGGCTTGACCCTGTCGCCACCGGTCAGCTTGCGCGGGAGGAGCTCGAGAAGGCTCTCGCCGACAGAAACTACCGGATGAAGGTGCAGGAATCCAAAGTCATACTGCCGCCGACCAAAGCCAAGAAGGGGCCGCGTTATACCCCGGTGTCCCGCCGGCAAGACAGGCCGGACGCGATCGCCTGGCTGTTGCGGTATCATCCCGAGTTGACCGACGCTCAGATTATGAAGCTTGTTGGCACCACCAAGTCGACCATCCAGTCGATCAAGGAAAGAACGCACTGGAATTCCCAGAACATCAAGCCGGTCGATCCGGTCACGCTCGCCCTCTGCACACAGCTCGAACTCGATCTTGCGGTTCAGCGGGCGGCGAAAAAGCTGAAGAAAGATCAGGCCGAAAGCGCCCCGCGTGCGGCAACGCTTCTGCCGGCGAGCGAAACGGTAGCAAGACCCGGGCAGACGTCTCACGCTGCGGAAGCTCCGGTAGCCAAGCCGGAACCCGCGAAGGAACCCGAATACGATGCCGATTCCGTCTTTGCCAAACTGAAGAAGCTGAAGGTCGACAAGGATGAAGCCAGCTGATGCCACTCGCACGCTGATGCGCGCCTCCGCTCAACGCAGCACTCAATCGATGTCTGCTGCTTGAGCCAGTTTGGCGGCAGCGGAAATGATCAGCCCTCCAACGACAATCAACCCGAGCGCGGTTGAAAGGCCGGCCGACTGGCCGATGAGCCCGATGAATGGTGGGCCGACGACGAAGCCCGAATATCCCAGGGTAACAACGGCAGCAACGCCTCGGCCCGGTGCATCTGGTTCAAGCCTTCCGCCGCCCCCGAATAGAACCGGAGCTATATTGCCGATACCAAGCCCTGCCAGCCCATAGGCGATGATTGAGACTGTCTCATGTGTTGCCGCGAGCGCTGCGCTCATGCCAATTGCCAGGACGAGCCCGCTCCATCGCACAAGCGTCGTCGATCCGAACCTGCTTCTTAACCTGTCGCCGGCAAGCCGTGCGGCCGCCATTCCCCCGGCGAACATCGCATATCCAAGCCCTGCTTCATGTGCCTGAAGGTTGAACTTCTCCTTCAGCTGTATGGCGCTCCAATCCAAGACCGCGCCTTCCGCCATGAGCACCACAAAGCACAAGCTTCCCAGTCCTATGGTTGCGCGCGTCGGCAATGCGAAGAAGCCACCCCTGCCGTTGCTGTTGTTGAGCTTTTCCGGAAGAAGATAGCTCGCCGAAATTCCGACGACCGCCAATGCCAGCGTAACGGCTGCGGCCAAATGCACCTTCGCTGAAAAATGCGCAAGCATTGGAACGCTTGCAGCTGCTCCGCTCATTGCTCCCAGGCTGAACATCCCGTGAAACAGCGACATCGCCGGCCGCCTGATGTGGCGCTCGATGGCGATGCCCTGGGCATTCATCGCAACATCCATTGCACCGACCGCCGCTCCGAAAGCGAGGAGTGCCAGAACGAATGTTTGAATCTCCCTCGCCAACGCCGGGCCCGGAAAGGTGAGGCTGAAGAAAACGCCCGTGATGAGGGTCATGCGCGCACTCCCGAGCCGTCCCACGAGCGCACCCGCAACCGGCATCGCGGCAATCGCACCCGCCGCCAATGCCAGGAGCGCGAGGCCAAACATCGCCAGGTCAAGATCGAGCCTTTGCTGCGCGAGCGGAATGTGCGGCACCCAGGCGCCGGTAATGAAGCCGTGAATGAAGAAAATCGCCGCAACAGCAAGCCGCGCCTTGCCGCCAGCAGCCAGCGATGGCCAGGAAGCGTTCAGGCCGCAAGCCCCCTGTTCAGGAGCGCAGTCTTGATCTCGTCGAGAATTGCCGGATCGTCGATGGTGGCGGGCATCTTCCACTCTTCCCTGTCGACGATCTTGCGCATTGTTCCTCGCAGTATCTTGCCTGAGCGGGTTTTCGGCAGGCGCGGAACGATCAATGCCGTTCGAAACGAAGCGACCGCTCCGATCTGATCGCGAATGAGCTGCACGCATTCCTGCTCGATTTGTTTTTCTTCGCGGTTTACTCCGGCCTTAAGCACCACGAAGCCAATTGGAATCTGCCCCTTGATTTCATCGTTGATCCCCACGACTGCGCACTCGGCCACGTCGGGATGCGACGCAAGCACCTCTTCCATCCCGCCCGTCGAAAGTCGATGACCCGCCACATTGATGATGTCGTCCGTGCGCGCCATGATGTAGAGATAGCCATCGGCGTCCATGTAGCCTGCATCCGCCGTCTGGTAGTAGCCGGGAAACGCCGCAAGGTAACTTTCTCTGAAGCGTGCATCGCTCTGCCACAGAGTGGGCAAGCAGCAGGGAGGAAGTGGCAGCTTGATGCAGATTGCCCCCAGTTTTCCCCGCTCCGCTTCGTGACCGCTCTCCTCCAGGACATGGATGTCGTAGCCGGGCATCGCAACGGTCGGTGAGCCGTACTTGACCGGCAGCATGCCAAGTCCCACTGGATTGGCGGCGATGGCCCAACCTGTTTCCGTCTGCCACCAGTGATCGACGACCGGGACGCCAAGCTTTTGCTCCGCCCACTTCACCGTATCAGGATCGGCTCGCTCGCCGGCGAGAAAAAGAGTGCGGAATTTCTCCCGCCCGTACTTGTGGATGTGACTGCCGTTGGGATCTTCTTTCTTGATTGAGCGGAAAGCGGTCGGAGCTGTAAAGAGTGCCGCCACCTGATGCTCGCTGATCACCCGCCAGAATGCTCCTGGATCAGGAGTTCCGACAGGCTTGCCCTCGTAGAGAACCGTCGTGCTGCCGTTGAGCAGTGGCCCATAGACGATGTAGGAATGCCCCACGACCCACCCTACGTCTGACGCCGCCCAGAACACTTCTCCCGGCTCTACGCCATAGATGTTTTTCATCGACCATTTGAGGGCGACCATATGTCCGCCATTGTCGCGCACGATCCCTTTCGGCTGGCCCGTCGTGCCCGAGGTGTAGAGAATGTAAAGCGGATCTGTTGCCGCCACCGTTACGCAATCCTCCCGCCGCAAGGTCTCCCGCGCCTTGCGCACCGCATGATCCCAGTCCTCGTCCCGGCTCTTCAGATCCGCCTTTGCCTGCGGACGACTCAAGACAATGCATCTGTCCGGCTTGTGCTGTGCGATGTCGATCGCCTTGTCGAGCAGCGGTTTGTAGGCAATCACCTTCGTTGCTTCCAGCCCGCACGAGGCCGACAATATGAGCTTTGGTTTGGCGTCGTTTATTCGGGTCGCCAGCTCCTGCGGTGCAAAGCCGCCAAACACGACCGAATGGATGGCCCCGATGCGGGCCGAAGCCAGCATGCCGATAACGGCCTCGGGCACCATCGGCATATAAAGAATAATCCGGTCGCCCTTGCCAACGCCGTGGTCTTTCAGAACTGCAGCCAAGGTTGCCACTTCGTCGAGCAATTGCCGATAAGTATAGCTTGCCTTGATACCGCTGACCGGGCTGTCGTAGATCAGCGCCTTTTGTCCGCCCCGCCCCTCCTGCACGTGCCGGTCGATGCAATTGAAACAGGTATTGCACTCCGCCCCGACGAACCACCTGTCAAGCCCGTCAAGTCTCTGAAAGGTTCGCTCCCACGGCTTGACCCATTCGATGTCCTCCGCCGCCCTTGCCCAGAAAGCTTGTGGGTTGTCCTTCCATCGCCGGTAGATCTCGGTGTACTGGCTCATCTAAAGGGCTTCCTCGAACATTGACCTCCAACAGTCGATCATCCCCGCAAAACCGGATGATTTACCGACTCTTAGTGTCGCCTCACTAACATCCTGCGGCAAGAGCGCTCCTGCGCTTTGACTAAGGAGAGGTCGGTGACAATCCATATCGCCAGCCAAATGTCTTCCGAATCTTCCCAACCGGGCCGTCTCAATCTCTTGCTTGCCGGCTTGCGCGCTCAACTCATTCACGCGCCGCTTATTCTCGGCTATTGGATCGCCTACCGGTATGTCATCCACACCGTACCAGGCTTCGGCAATCTGCCCTTTTATCAGCTTCTCCTTAAGGTCCTTGTCGCGATCCTGCCAATGACGCTTCTGTCTTACGTCATTTTCAAGTTCTGCCGTATGGTTTGGCGCGAACGCCCAGCGCATCCCCTGCGCTACATGGCCCTCAGCACATTCGAATTTTTCTCCCACCCCCGCCGCCTCGCCTTCGGTCTCTGGATGCTTCTCAGTTTTCTGATCTTCGCCACGATTTTCACCGACCTGAAAGAGAACATCCCCCGCATATCACCGTTCGCCTGGGACCTGACATTTGCCGAGCTGGATAGGACTTTACATTTCGGCAAGCAACCCTGGCAGTGGCTGCAACCCGTCTTGGGTTTTCCGCTCGTCACCTTCTTTGTAAATATTGTCTATAATTTCTGGTTCTTCGTCATGTGGATCTTCGTCGTCTGCATGGCATTCGCCGATAGCGCGAGCGAACTCCGCACCCGCTTCTTTTTTGCCTTCTTTCTAACCTGGTCGGTGGGCGGCAGCCTTCTTGCTATCGTCTTCTCCTCTGCCGGCCCCTGCTATTTTGCAAGACTGGGGCTATCTCCCGATCCCTATCTGGGATTGATGAGCTATTTGCATTCCGTGGCGGAAATCTATCCCGTCTGGGCGCTCGATGTTCAGAATACCCTGTGGCAGTCCTACACTGATCGCGGTTTGGTGGCCGGCATATCAGCGATGCCGAGCATGCACAATGCCACCGCCCTCCTCCTGGCCTTGGCCGGCCATCGTCTCAACCGGCGTCTGGGCGTCTTGCTCTGGATTCACTGCGCCTTCATATATATCGGCTCGATCCATCTGGCATGGCACTACGCCGTGGACAACTATCTCGGATGGCTCATCGCCCTTTCCTGCTGGTGGGTCGCCGGACCTCTCGCCCGATGGTGGGAGAACCAGCCGCACATTCGCCATCTCACCCAATCCATCGAGATGACGGCAACACCTGCGGCCGCGTCTCCGGCAACACGCTAAGGCGAATAGCTTCGCTCGTCATACCGGTCTGGTGAGCTTCTTGCTCGCCCAGTCCGGCATTGCGCATTTGTCTTAACTGCGCCTATGGTCCCCCCGACCGCCGAAACGAAGTTTTAAGAGCAAAGCCATGAGCTCCTACGACGTCGATCTTCCAAAGAATTCTGCCAACTACCAGCCGCTGACGCCCATTACTTTCCTGCAGCGTTCCGCCAGCGTCTACCCCGACCACACAGCCATCATCCACGGCACTCAGCGCTTCACCTATGCTCAATTCTATTCCCGCTGTCGGAAGCTCGCATCGCAATTGAAGAAACTGGGCGTCGGGCGCGGCGACACTGTTTCAGCGATGCTGGCCAACACACCGGCAATGCTTGAAGCACACTACGGTGTGCCTATGACGGGGGCTGTCCTCAACACTCTCAACACCCGGCTGGATGCGTCGATCATCGCCTTTTCACTCGATCATGCCGAAACCAAGGTGCTCCTGACCGATCGCGAATTCTCCAAGACCGTGAAAGACGCGCTGAGCCTCACCACTTCAGCGCGGCCCATTGTCATCGATTATGACGACCGGGAATTTCCTACCCCCGGGGAACTTCTGGGCAAAATCACCTATGATGAGTTCATCGAATCCGGCGACCCCGACTTTGCCTGGTCGATGCCTCCCGATGAATGGGATGCCATATCCCTGAATTATACTTCCGGCACCACGGGCAATCCGAAAGGCGTCGTCTACCACCATCGCGGGGCCTATCTGCTCGCCCAGGGCAACGTCATTACCGCCTCGATGCAGAAGCATCCTGTTTATTTGTGGACCCTGCCGATGTTTCATTGCAACGGCTGGTGTTTCACCTGGTCGATTTCCGTCGTCGGCGGAACGCATGTGTGCTTGAGGTGGGTTCGTTCCAGTGCCATTTGGGACGCTTTGGCCGAGCACCGTGTCACTCACCTCTGCGGCGCTCCCATCGTTATGTCGACGATCCTCGACGCTCCCCCGAACGAGAAACATCCTCTTTCGCAAACGGTGGAATTTTTCACCGCCGCCGCGCCGCCCCCCGAAGCCGTTCTGGCCGCGATGTCCGAAGCCGGCTTCAACGTCACCCATCTTTATGGACTGACGGAAACCTATGGCCCTGCCGTGGTCAACGATTGGAAATCGGCCTGGAACGAGCTCCCGGGTGCGGAACGTGCCGCAAAGAAGGCGCGCCAAGGCGTTCGTTACGCCGCCCTTGAGGATCTCGACATCGTCAGTCCCGACACTCTGGAACCCGTTGTGAGAGATGGCCGGACCATTGGCGAAGCGATGTTTCGCGGCAACATCGTCATGAAGGGGTACCTGAAGAACAAGAAGGCAACGGACGAGGCCTTTCGTGGCGGCTGGTTCCATTCCGGTGATTTGGGCGTCATCCATCCCGACGGCTACATACAGCTCAAGGACAGATCGAAGGACATCATCATCTCGGGAGGCGAAAACATCTCATCGATTGAAGTGGAGGACCGGCTCTACAAGCATCCGGCAGTTCAGGCGGCAGCCGTCGTTGCCCGCCCCGATGAAAAGTGGGGCGAAACGCCCTGCGCCTTTGTCGAACTCAAGCCTGGGACCCAGGCGAACGCCGATGAGCTAATCCTTTGGTGCCGCGAGGGTCTGGCCCATTTCAAGTGCCCTCGGCATGTTATCTTTGCCGAAATTCCCAAGACTTCCACCGGCAAGATCCAGAAGTTCAAGCTGCGTGAAATGGCTAAGCAAGCCAAGCTGTAATGGATGGTGCTTTAGAAGACCCTCATCATCCTCCGGACCGATAGATCATTCCGGAGGCTCAGGACCTGCTATTTAAAACCGCCCGCTCAGTGATCCCGCATTCGGGCCTGGAGCCGTGCAATCTCGTCCTTCAGCTTGAGCTTCTTACGTTTGAGTTCGGCGATTGCCAAATCATCGGAGCTGGGATGGGCAAGTTCTTCTTCGATCTGCAATTCCAGCGCCCTATGCTTCGCCGTTAACTCACTAAGATGCGTCTGAAGCGACATCTAGGCCTCCACCGTTAAGATGGTCTACAAACAGGACTCTGCCATATTCCGCCGCTTCTGTCGAACCACTTCGCGTAAAAGTTTAACATTGGACAAATACTGCTCTGGTGCTTGCACCCAAGCCCATTCCAAGCGAAAATAAGGCCCCCCAGAGGTAGCTATGGAAGCTGAAGCTGAAAATGAGCTTCGGGCGCGGCTGGTTGAACTCAAGCAACAGCATCGCGACCTCGATGCGGCGATCGCCACCCTCGAGCAAAGTTCCTCCCGCGACCAACTTCAACTGACCCGCCTCAAAAAGCAGAAGCTGATGCTCAAGGACCAGATTCAGAAGATCATGGATAGCCTCATCCCGCCCATCATCGCATGAACGAAACGTTGTCATGGTTGGCGGCCATGGCGTAAAACGCCGTCGAAACACACCCTTCAAACGGCACTTTCCTGTTGATAGCGGCAGATCAAAAAAAACCCCTTGTGGCAATTATCATGGGCAGCCAGTCCGATTGGCAGACCATGCAGCATGCGTCGGAAACCCTCACCTCCCTGGGCATTTCGCACGAAACATGCATCATTTCCGCCCATAGGACCCCCGATAGGCTCTATGAGTTCGCCCGTGGCGCCAAGGAGGCGGGTTTTCGTGTCATCATCGCAGGGGCCGGGGGCGCCGCTCACCTACCTGGAATGACCGCCTCGCTGACGCTTCTGCCGGTCTTCGGCGTTCCTATCGAATCCTCGGCCCTCAAGGGCCATGACAGCCTTTTTTCCATCGTTCAGATGCCGGCCGGCATCCCGGTGGGAACTCTCGCCATTGGCAAAGCGGGAGCCATAAACGCGGCGCTGTTGGCAGCAGGGGTGCTGGCGCTTAACGACGAAACCATCGCCCAAACCCTCCGCGCCTGGCGCGAGAAACAGACAACCTCCGTCCCAACCCATCCCCGAAGCGATGGTTGATCGAAAGGGACACCCGCTTGCGCCCGGCTCGACCATTGGCATTTTGGGCGGCGGCCAGCTGGGCCGAATGTTGTCGCAGGCCGCCTCGCGCTTGGGCTTTAAGACCCACATCTTTTGTCCTGACCCTGACAGCCCGGCCTTTCAAGTGACCAACCGTTCAACGATCGCAGCCTACGAGGATCGTTCTGCACTTGCCGACTTTGCGGAATCGGTCGACGTGGTGACATACGAGTTCGAAAACGTGCCTGCCGAGACCGCGGCCTTCCTGATCGAGCGGGTTCGGGTCGATCCCGATCCCGCGGTCCTTGAAATTACGCAGGACAGGTTCACCGAAAAATCGTTCATCCGGCAGCAAGACCTGAGAGTTGCCGATTTCGATGCCGTATCGAGCCTGGCGGAAATTGCCCCCAGTGCAGAACGCTTGGGCTATCCGTGTGTGCTCAAGACCCGTAAGTTGGGCTACGATGGTAAGGGCCAGCAACTCATTGGCGCTCCTCGCGACATCGCTGCCGCATGGTCGGCAATCGGCGGCAAACCGTCGATTCTGGAGTCATTTGTTCCTTTCTCAAAGGAGATCTCGGTCATCGTAGCCCGCGCCGCAGACGCTTCCATGCGCTGCTTTGACGTTACCGAAAATCGACATGAGAACCATATTCTGCGCACCTCCACTGTTCCCGCCGCAATATCCTCCGCAACTGCAAAGGAGGCTCTGCAAACCGGCCGGTCTATTGCAGCGGCGCTCAATTATGTTGGGGTGCTGGTCGTTGAACTGTTTGTGACGGAGGATCGATCCGGGGAAGCGCTGCTGGTCAATGAAATTGCCCCTCGGGTTCATAACTCCGGCCATTGGACCGAAGATGCATGCCATATTTCCCAGTTTGAAATGCACATCCGCGCGATCATCGGCTGGCCGCTGCCGGACCCTCATCGCCATTCGGATGTCCAGATGACGAACCTACTTGGGTCGGAGATCTATGATTTTCCAAGGATTGCCGCGGAACCCACGTCTGTTGTTCATATTTATGGCAAATTGACTCCACGCCCAGGTCGAAAATTGGGCCACGTCAACAGGCTGACACCGCTGAAACCGCACTGATGGAGGCCATTTTGCGAGCCCGTTCTCGCATTCTTCTCGACAGGACGGGGCGCTTCTGATACCACCCTTCAATCTACGGGAGGGGTCTACCCCTCCTGATTGGTTTGGGCCGCGCAATGCCTTGGCAAAGCCTGCTCCCGTGCCAATTGCAGGATCACTCAAACACGAAGGTTTGCTCGTGCAGGTAATTGTTCGCGACAATAACGTCGACCAGGCGCTTAAGGCCCTCAAGAAAAAGATGCAGCGCGAGGGCATCTTCCGGGAAATGAAGCTTCGCGGCCACTATGAGAAGCCCTCCGAGCGGAAAGCTCGGGAGAAGGCTGAAGCCATTCGTCGCGCCCGTAAGTTGGCTCGCAAGAAATTGCAGCGCGAAGGTCTGCTTCCGGCCCCGAAAAAGGTTGAGCGCCCCTCTCCGCGCTGAGGCTTACAGCGCCTTCACAATCTCCTCCACCATCTTTTTTGCGTCCCCGAAAAGCATCATGGTGTTGTCGCGGTAGAACAGCGTATTGTCGATCCCGGCGTAGCCCGACGAGAGCGAACGCTTCACGAACATCACCGTATTTGCCTTCCACACCTCGAGCACCGGCATGCCGTAGATGGGTGAGCTTGGATCTTCCTCGGCCGCCGGGTTTGTCACATCATTCGCGCCGATCACGAAGGCAACGTCAGTCTGCGTGAAATCCGAATTGATGTCCTCGAGCTCGAATACCTCGTCATAGGGCACGTTCGCCTCAGCCAGCAGGACATTCATGTGCCCCGGCATGCGTCCAGCAACGGGATGAATCGCATACTTAACATCCACGCCTTCTTTCTTCAGGTGATCCGCCATTTCCCTCACGGTGTGCTGTGCCTGCGCCACCGCCATGCCATATCCCGGCACGATGATGATTGAGCCGGCATTCTTCATGAGAAAGGCAGCATCCTCGGCCGAACCCTGCTTTACCGGACGCGCTTCCGCGGCACCCGCGGCGGGAGCTGATGTTTCACCCCCGAATCCGCCAAGAATGACATTGAAAAATGATCGGTTCATGCCCCGGCACATGATGTAGGAAAGGATGGCCCCGGAGGAACCTACCAGTGCCCCGGTGATGATGAGGGCGATATTTCCCAAGGTGAAGCCGATTCCCGCCGCGGCCCATCCCGAGTAGGAGTTGAGCATCGAAACGACGACCGGCATGTCGGCCCCTCCGATCGGTATGATCATCAATACGCCGAGCAGGAAAGAGATGAGCACTATGGTCCAGAACAGTGCAGCACTCGCGGTCAGGCAAAACGCGATGATCAGCGCCATGAGAAGGATGCCGAGGGCAAGATTGAAGTAGTGCTGGTAGGCAAAAACCACCGGCGCGCCGGAAACGAGGCCCTGCAGCTTGGTGAAGGCGACGATCGAGCCGGTAAAGGTAACAGCCCCGATCGCGACCCCGATCGACATTTCGAGAAGGCTTCCTGCGTGAATCCGTCCGTTTTCCGCGATGCCGAAGGCGGATGGTTCATAGAGAGCCGCCGCTGCCACGAAGACCGCCGCAAGGCCAACGAGCGAATGAAACGCCGCTACGAGCTGTGGCATCGCCGTCATTGCTATTTTTTTTGCGGTGACAACCCCGACCGTCCCGCCTGCGGCAATACCTGCAACGATCAAGATCGACGCCGTACCGGACGATGGCGGGAAAGCCGCTAGAGTCGTTGCGATGGCAATTCCCATCCCGGTCATGCCGAGCTGATTTCCCCGCCGTGCACTTTCGGGGTTGGACAGCCCGCGCAAGGCCAGAATGAACAGCGCTCCTGCCAACAGGTACAGAAGCGCCATCAGGTTTGCAGGCATGCTTTATTTGCCTTTTTTCTTGTACATGGAGAGCATTCGCTGGGTGACGAGAAAGCCGCCGAAGATGTTGACCGACGCCAGTACCAGCGCGATGAATCCGAAAATCATTGCGATTGGCGACTGGGTTTCGGCCGCCCCTGCCGCCGCTGCCACCAGGGCGCCAACCACGATCACCGATGAAATCGCATTGGTAACCGACATGAGCGGCGTGTGCAGCGCCGGGGTGACGTTCCAAACCACGTAGTAGCCCACGAAGATCGCCAGTGCGAAAATCGCAAATAGGTAGATGAAAGGATCGGCTGTCATGATGCGGCCGCCGCCGGCAGTTTGAGCAATGGATGAACTATCTGCCCGCCATGCGCTACGGCGGTTCCCTTGATGATTTCATCGTTCCAGTCGATAGCCAGTTTCCCGTCTTTCGAAATGATGAGGTCCACGAAGTTCTGCAGATTTCTTGCATAGAGTACGGAGGCGTTTCCCGCCAATTGGGCAGGGGCGTTTGGCAAACCCAGCACTGTGACGCCGCAATGTTCAACCTTTGTGTCCGGCTTCGAGAGCGGGCAGTTTCCTCCCCGATCCACCGCTAAATCGACGATGACCGATCCGGCCTTCATCGTCTCCACCATCTCTCTGGTGATGAGGGTCGGTGCGGCTCTTCCGGGGATCAGTGCCGTGGTGATGACGATGTCTTGCATTTTGATGTGTTCGGCAATAAGCGCCGCTTGCTTTGCCTTGTCGTCTGCCGACAGTTCCTTGGCGTAGCCCCCCTGTGTGGCGGCATCTTTCATGCCTTCCACGAAAATAAACTTGGCACCGAGGCTTTGAACCTGCTCGCCGGCAGCGGCTCGAACATCCGTTGCCGAGACCACCGCACCTAGACGGCGGGCCGTTGCGATGGCTTGCAGGCCCGCAACCCCTGCCCCCATGACAAAAACCTTTGCCGGCGGCACGGTGCCCGCCGCTGTCATCATCATTGGAAAGGCGCGCCCGAATAGGCTTGCCGCCTCAATGACGGCTTTGTATCCCGCCAGGTTAGCCTGCGAGGAAAGCACGTCCATCGACTGCGCACGGGTAATTCTCGGCAGAAGCTCCACCGCAAATACCGAAAACCCCGCACGTGCCAGGGAATGGATGCCCTCAACATCGCCGTAGGGATCCATGAGCCCCACCACCACGGCACCTTTCTTCGCTCTCGTCAGCGTACCCAATGTCGGTCGCCGCACCGTCAGCAGAATATCTGCATCCTTCACCACCTCGCCTCGTGACCCCACCGACGCTCCCGCCGCCTGAAAGCTTCCGTCCGAAATATGAGAACCTGCCCCAGCCCCCGATTCGACCGCCACGCTGGCGCCTTTCTTGGAATACGCCTTGACGCTATCTGGGCTCGCGGCGACACGCCTCTCGCCGGGAACCTCGTCTGCCAGCACACCGATTTTCATTGGCGGGTTTGAGCCTCAGGAAACATTGATCGCCGTCAGCAGGCCGAACAGTGCGAGCGTTACCAGCGAGACCATCCATGCTTTTGCGCCCGACTTGAGGTCGATGAGGATCGCCACCAGTCCGAAAACCAGAACCGCCCACCCCAGCAGTATCGACAGCGACTTGCCGAAAGCGAATGCGCACAGCGCCACGAGCGTAAAGGCGCTCGCAAGGACAACGACGATTGCGCCTCTCACGAACGATCTGTAGCTTGCCTGGTGCTCTTCGATATCGTGCGCAGATGCCTTGTTTTCAGCCATGAACCCCTCAAGTAGCAGCGCAACGCAACGGCGGCGCGAAGGACCTTATGAGAAAGCGTGGCCGAAGCTTCATGTCAACTGTCTGCCTTGGAGCGCGTCGCTTGGTCCCACCACCGGGTCTAACCGGTCTCGAGTCCCGAACGCTTCAAGCTCTCAACCTGTCTTTCGGCAACTGCCTCGACGCTGAAACCCTCAAGCGCCTCGTTGAACAGTCGGTAGAAGTTAAGCTCCGCCCGCAGGTGAATGAACACGCCCCCTAGGCCTATGGCCGCGCGATCCATGAAAACGAACTCTCGCGGAACCGTTACCGGCCCCCTCGTCTTCAGCGCTTGATGGACGGTGAACGCCTGTCGACGCCCGTATTCGCTTGCCTTCACCCCATCGGCGATCACCCTCACTCGATCCTCCATCAGCGGGCCGTAGATGAACCGGGCCCAGATGTTGAGAATGTCGATGAGTTCCTTGTTCAGCCCCTTGAACCCCCAGGTCTCATAAGCATGAACGATCTGCCTCTCGTCGTTTCTCTGCAGACCATGATAGAGCTCGACAACTCCCCTGACGAACGTCGCAGGAAAAATCCTTACGCATCCGTAGTCCAGAAGATTGAGGCCCCTGGGCCTGCCAGCTTCCGCCACAATGCTGTAGTTGCCAAGATGCGGATCGCCGTGAATGATGCCGTGCCGGCAGAATGGCTTCCACCAGGCCACGAAGAGTTTGCTGGCGATGAGATTGCGGTCCTCAAGCGGGCTTTCCCGGAAGTCGAGCAGTCGCTCGCCCTCGAGCCATGTCATTGTCAATAATCGCCGCGTCGATAGCTCGCCCAGAACTTCCGGCACCTTGATGCCGGGTTCGGCGGCCAGCATTTCTCCAAAGAGTGCGATGTGCTTGGCCTCCCGCCCGTAATCGAGCTCCTCGCGCAGTCGCGCTGCGATTTCTTTTGCTATTTCCTGGGTATCGATCGCCCGATCGAAGCGCCTGTGAATGGAAAACAGCAAGTTCAATTGCTGCAGGTCGGCTTCAACCGCTGAATCCATGTCGGGATATTGCAGCTTGCATGCCAGCGGCACTCCTGTCGGACTTCTTGCACGGTGAACTTGCCCCAGAGAAGCAGCGGCCGCCGCCGCCTCGTCAAAGGAAAGAAATTTGCTGCGCCAGTTCGCACCCAATTCCGCTGCCATGCGCCGGCGGACGAAGGCACTGCCCATGGGCGGCGCATGCGCCTGCAGCTTGCTGAGCTCTCGAGCATAATCTGCAGGCAGAAGGTCGGGGATGGTGGATAGGAGCTGGGCCACCTTCATTAAAGGCCCCTTGAGCGAGCCCAGGGTGGCGCGAAACACCTTTGCCTCTTCCGCGAGGTCCGGTTCCTCGGTCAATAAGCGTCCCGCCACCACCCGCGCGGCAGTGGCGCCGAGCCCGGTCCCGACAGTCGCATAGCGGCTGAGCCGTGCCGCCAGACGATTCGCTTCCTTGTCTGCTTCGCGTTCGCTCACTGCTTGTCGAGCGCCTCGATTTCAACGATGAATTCTTCGATCAGCGCTAGCCCTTTCTGCCAGAACGAAGGGTTGGACGCATCCAGACCGAAAGGCTTGAGCAGGTCCTTGTAGTCTTTGCTTCCGCCCGCCTTGAGCATGACGAAGTACTTTTCCGCAAATCCCTGCTGTGCCTCGCGATAGCGCGCATAGAGCGAGTTCACCAGGCAGTCGCCGAAAGCATATGCATAGACATAGAACGGCGAGTGAACGAAATGCGGGATGTAGCACCAAAACGTCTCATAACCGGGACCCAGCCGAATTGACGGACCAAGGCTTTGCCCCTGCACCTCTAGCCAAATCATCCCCAGCCGCTCCGCCGTCAGCTCTCCCGCCTTTCGTTCCAGATGAACTTTTCTCTCGAAACTATAGAAGGCGATTTGTCTGACGACGGTGTTGAGCATGTCCTCCACTTTTTGCGCCAGCAGAGCCTTGCGCTTGTTTGGATCGCTTGTTTTGTTCAAGAATGACTGGAATGTGAGCATTTCTCCGAACACGCTCGCCGTCTCCGCGAGCGTTAACGGTGTGCGTGAAAGCAAAGGGCCCTGTTCGGCGGCCAACACCTGATGAACGCCATGCCCGAGCTCGTGGGCGAGCGTCATGACATCGCGCGTCTTGCCCTGGTAGTTCATGAGGACATAGGGATGCACCGACGGTACGGTAGGATGAGCGAAAGCCCCTGGCGCTTTGCCTGGTCTCACGGGCGCATCGATCCATCGTCGATCGAAAAACCGCTTGGCGATTTGCGACATCTGGGGCGCGAACTTTCCGTACGCCTGAAGAACCGTTTCGCGCGCTTCATCCCAGGAAACCGGGCGCGTGTCTTCGAAAGGCACCGGCGCGTTGCGATCCCAGTGGTCGAGCTTCTCCTTGCCGAACCATTTCGCCTTTGTGGCGTAGTAGCGATGCGAAAGGCGCTCGTATGAGCTCTCCACTGCAGAAACGAGCGCGGCAACCACTTCGGGCTCGACTCGGTTGGACAAATGTCGAGCGTCCGCAACGTCCTTGAATCCGCGCCATCTGTCGGAGATTTCCTTGTCCTTTGCCAGTGTGTTGGTGATTTGAGTAAAAAGCCTGAGATTGCCCCTGAAGGTTTCCGCCAGCGCCTCGGCGGCCGATCGCCGTTTCGCCTCGTTCGGGTCGAGTAGAAGATTGAGCGTTGGTTCAAGCGTGAGCTCGTTGCCGTCGACTTTGAAGCGCAAACTGGCCGTGGTCTCGTCGAACAGCCGGTTCCACGCGGAGAAGCAGGTCAAGGACTTCTCATGAAACAGCTTTTCGGTGCGATCATCGAGTTGATAGGGCCGCTCTCGTCTGAGATCCGTTATCCATGGCTCATACTTGCGCAAGGTCGCTGATTTGAGCGCTTTGCCTATGACCTCATCGTCGATCCGATTGAGCTCAAGTTCGAAGAACAACAGGCCTGTCGTAATCTCATTCAGGTGTTGGCTGGTGTCGCCGAAGAACTTGCTTCGGGCAGGGTCTGTCGTGTCCTCGACATAGAATAGTTGCGCATAGGAGCCGATCCGGCCAAGCAGTTCGTCGAGACCTTCATATCCCCTTATCGCCTCGGCCAGTCGTTCTCCCCCGCCTTCGCCGCGCGCCAGCGCTCCAAGTTGACCCTCGTAAGTCTGCGCAAATTTGTGGGCTTCGGTCCTTGCCCGCTTTAGGTCCGCAACGAACTGATCGGAATGGGCATTTTCATACAGGTCTTTCAGGTCCCATTCCGGCAGCACTCCGAGATTTGCAACTGCCACTGACATGATCTTCCTTTCACGCGCGCCTGCGATCCGCCATATGGATCGGTTGCAACATCCTCTGCAAGCCTTGAGTGAGGACGACACCCGGAGGTGACCCTTTAAGCACCTCTTTACGGTTGCCTGTCACATATTGGGACTGAGCTTGAATTTGGCTGGCTTAGGCCGGTCTGAAGCTGTGTTTTGGCACTGCCCGCAAGGCTGAAAATGACCCGGATGAACACCCTATGTCCGCACGTGTATTGATTGTCGATGACGATCCCGCTCAGCGCCGGGTCTTGGAGGAAATGATCAAGCGCATGGGGCTCGCCGTGCTGGCCGCCGACAGCGGTGGCAAGGCCCTGGAAATCATGCGAGGACCTCAAGCTTCAGAAATAGAGCTTGTCATCCTCGATCTCATAATGCCGGGGATGGATGGCCTCGAATTCCTTGAAAAGTTTCAGGAATGCCGCGGCGGACTACCCGTTATCGTTCAGACGGCCCAAGGCTCGATTGAGACCGTCGTTCGCGCCATGCGCGCCGGTGCCGATGATTTTGTCGTAAAGCCCGTGTCTCAGGAGCGTCTGCGGGTTTCCATTCAGAATCTTCTCAAGGTCACCGCGCTGACTGAAGAGGTGAAGCGCCTCAAGGCAAAGGTCAGTGGAGTTTTGACCTTTGGCGATCTTATTGCCTCAAGCGCTGCCATGGCGAACGTCATCCGTTTGGGCCGCCGTGCGGCGCAATCGGCAATTCCTGTGCTGATAGAAGGGGAGTCCGGCGTCGGCAAGGAAATGATCGCCCGCGCGGTCCAGGGCGAAAGTGAGCGGCGCGGCAAGCCCTTCGTAGCCGTCAATTGCGGTGCGATTCCTGCCAATCTTGTCGAAAGCATTCTGTTCGGCCACGAGAAGGGCTCCTTCACTGGAGCGACTGGAAAGCATCTGGGCAAGTTTCAGGAAGCCGATGGAGGCACTCTGTTTCTGGACGAAGTTGCCGAACTTCCGCTTGATATGCAGGTCAAGCTGCTTCGCGCCATACAGGATGGCGAAATCGATCCAGTGGGATCAAAAAGGCCCGTGAAGATCAATTTTAGGCTGATTTCAGCCACCAACCGCAACATGATCGAGATGGTCAAGCAGGGTCAGTTTCGGGAAGACCTGTATTATAGACTGAATGTCTTCCCCATTTTGGTGCCTCCGCTTCGCAGTCGTCCGGAAGATATCGCCGGCCTCGTCGAACACTTCATCACCCGCTTTGCCGCCGAAGAAGGCCGCAAGGTCCACGGCATAGAGCCGGCAGCGTTGGAAATGCTGACCCGGTACGCCTGGCCCGGCAACGTACGCCAGCTCGAAAACACCGTATTCCGAGCTATCGTCCTCTCCGAGGGCAGTGAACTCAAGCTGGAGGATTTCCCCCAGATCGCTTCGCTCGTGGAAGGCTACGAAGTGAAAATTCCCCCTGCCCCTCAATTGCCTCCCCGCCCGCAGCCGCCCGTTGGCCAGGCTGCAGTATTGGGCGGCTCTCACGGTTTCACTGCAGCGCCCATAGGTGATGGGATGGCACTCGGCATACCGGCAGTGACAGAGGGAGGCCACATCCGTAAGCTCGAAGATATAGAAGCAGACATGATTCGCCTGGCACTCAACCGATACAGGGGGCAGATGTCGGAAGTCGCGCGAAAATTGGGCATCGGTCGCTCCACATTGTACCGCAAAATGCGTGATATGGGGTTGGATGAGGCCAAAATGTAACAGGATCGGGCTTTTGGAGGCATCGACGAGGGCCTCCCGTTGCATAACCCGTTGGAGCCGAATACGGTGCGAAAAGAGGTAGGGGAGTGCGGTCATGCGCGCAATGCGTGTTTTTTCCATTGCAGGATTTGTTGCCATCGGCGTCCACGGCGGTGTGGCATTTGCCGGAAACGGTGAGAATTGGTTGACCGAAAGTGCTTTTCATCGGGCACAGCAAAAGAACTTTGGTGCCCGCCAGATCGACGATGAGCCCTTTTTCCCATTCATATTCGACCGGCAGCCTTCGTTTTTCGAGTTTCGCAAACCGAAAAGAACCTATGAACAACAGCGCAAGAGAAGGCGCTTTTTCGATTTCTTTGAAAATTTCGATCCCCAGCCCGACTACGGCATTGTTCAAGGAAAACCGAAATCGCCCGATGATGGCTTTGGCACCTACCGTCCGCCGAAGCTCGTATCCCTGAGCAATCCGCAGCTCGTCGCGCCGAAGCCATCCAAGGTGCTGGCATCGACGATTTTGTACGAGCTGCGCCAGCCCAACAGTGCTCTGACCGTGACCGAAGAGCAAAGAGACGCAATCATCGCCTTTTACCGGCTCAACAATTTCGACCCGCTGTGGGTAACATCCGAAGGTCTGAACGAAAGGGCACGCCGCACGCTCGCCTTGCTGTCCAAGGCGGAGGAGGAAGGACTGAGCCCTGCCGACTACATGCCGCCAACGCTGGGGTCGTTCAACGATGACGGTTCCGTTTTGCGTGGCCAGGTCATACCCTTAGCTCGGCTCGACATCGCAGTGACGGCAATGGCCTTGCGATATGCCGAACACCTCCATAGCGGCCGCATCATCCCGAACAAATTGTCCGGGTACTACGATCTCACGCCTCCCAAGCTCACTCTCGGCCAGGTCCTTTATGAAATGTCCTATCGGGTGCTTCCCGATCTTTATCTCTCATCGCTGCAGCCTGTCCATCCGGCCTACACTGCGATGCGAACGGCTTTGGCCGAATTGCGCGTCAAGTTGGCCGAAGACGCCGAAGAACCAATTCCTGCAGGAGAGCGGGTAAAACTTGGCGAGCGTGATGCTCGAATCCCAATGGTTCGTCAGCGCATGGTGAAGCTCGGATTGTTGACCGAGGATGGCGCTCTCGCGTGGAAAAAAATAAAGCCGCAGAAAAACGAGCTCGACCCTGCCAAGACTGAAAAGCCCAACGAAAAGATGCTGGAAAGAACCCTCGACAGGGAACTCTCCAAAGCGCTGAAGACGTTCCAGGCGAACAACCGGATAAAGCAGACCGGCCGGCTCGACAAAGCGACGGTCGAAGCCCTCAATACCCGTTCCGACGACCGCCTCATCCGCAAGCTCGTGATGAACATGGAGCGTGTGCGATGGCTCCCGCGCGATCCCGGCAAGCGCCATATCTTCGTCAATCAAGCGGCCTTCGAATTGCGGCTCATCGAGAACAATGAGCTCCTATGGAAGACCAAAGTCATCGTCGGCAAGCCCGAGAGCCAGACATCGGTGTTCAGCGATGAAATGGAAACTGTTGTGATAAACCCTTACTGGGGGGTGCCCAAATCCATCCTCAAATACGAGATGCTTCCCTATCTCGTGAACGATCCATCATATCTGGACCGCAAGGGATTTGAGGTGGTTGATGCGAATGGCCGCGTGGTGAGCTCGGATTCGATCGACTGGTGGGCCTACGGCGACAAGATCCCGTTTGATGTCCGCCAGCCTCCGGGCGACGACAACGCGCTCGGAAACATCAAGTTTTTGTTTCCCAACTCCCATGACATCTACATGCACGACACGCCGACCAAGGATCTGTTCAACGAGCGCGTTCGCGCCTTCAGCCACGGCTGCGTGCGGGTACAGGATCCGCGAACTTTCGCCGAACATGTGCTCGGCTGGGACCGGGAGCTGATCGACGACATGATCGCAACGGGGGAAAATCAAGACATTAAGCTTAAAAACACCATCCCGGTTCACCTGAATTATTTTACCGCCTGGCCCGATCCATCTGGAAAAATTGCCTACTATCCAGACATCTACAATCGCGACACACGGCTGGAAAAGGCCTTCAATGCGATCGCCGTAGCTGCGAACTAGGCCTGCAAATATTGCGTTTTGTGCTTGAGCTGGGCCTTCGGGCCTAAGGTCGGGTTGCCCCCGCGGCCATCCGAGGTAAGATCTTGTTAATCATTATCCCCCATGATGAATCAGACGTTACGTGCCAAACCATGGCCGCAATCTTGTGGCTTGTGGGAAACCGGCTTCCGAGACATACTCAGTCTTTGCGGCGGCCAAAATCGGGGATTTTTTAGAGGAGTCGGGGACTACCTCCGGTTTGTGTGTATGGAGTCGAGCGGGAACCTATCTTTAGTAGGACCTCACAAACTGTCATCTCGTCTGAAGAAGCTCGCTGCGGCCTCGAGCCTATTTGCTGCCTGCGCAACGGTAGCATGGGGAACGCTTCCAGGCTCGCTCACCGCCGCAGGCGATACCCGGACCTTGAGCCTCTATCACGTTCACACCAAGGAATCGCTGACCATCACTTACAAGAAGAATGGTCGCTACATTCCTTCTGCGATGGAAAAAATCAACTATGTGCTGCGTGACTGGCGGCGCAACGAGACGATGCTTATCGATCCCAAGACGATCGACCTGATGTGGGAACTGCATGCTGATCTCGACTCGAAGGCGCCTATCCACATCATCAGCGGTTACCGCTCCGCCGCCACCAATGCCATGCTCAAGAAGATCGGGCGTAACGTTGCCAAGCAGAGCATGCATATTCGCGGCAAGGCGATAGATCTGTACTTTCCGGACGTTCCGGTTTCCAGGCTTCGTGGCAGCGCCATTGCTCGCGAAGTCGGCGGTGTCGGCTACTATCCAAGATCTGGAGCCTCCGGGTTTGTACACATCGATTCCGGCAAGATTCGCTATTGGCCGCGCCCGAGCGAAACCCAGCTTGCGCAGATCATGAAGGAAAACAAGAAGTCCATCGGCGCGCGACTGACCAACGGATACATGACAGCTCAGGTTGATACCGGTCTGTCTCCGGTGGTGATCAAGGCCTCTGGAAAGGTCGCCGTTGCCGCTGCCGCCCCGCCGCTTGAAGACGATGAAATCGATGCCGCTGCGCCAGCCAAGTCCAAAACCGCGCTCATCTCTGGGTATCCAGTTCCGAAGCCGCGTCAGAAGCCCATCGAGGTGCTGATGCTCGCGGCCGCAAAGATGCGCATCGAGCCAGCTTCCGCACCGCCGCCGCGAGCAAATTTCGCCAAGCGCCAGCCGCGCTCCTCGACCCTTCTTCCGGCCCCTTCGGATAACAACCTTTTTGAGGCGGAGCTTCTCGTAGCCACCAATTCGCTCAACAAAGGCAGCTTTGCCGCCCAGGCCCAGCATGAACAAACCGATCTCGTAACTGCTTCGGTCGGTCCTGCGAGTTCAGCCGACGATTTCTTCTGGTGGCCCACGCGCTGGCTGCTGAACACCAGCAGTCTGGTTCGCCGCGACGACACGCAAACTCAACCGGTCGATATTGCCTTTACTCAGCTAAAACCCGAGGAACCCAAAGCCGTGCAAAAGGCAAGCTCCGCAGCGTGGGGCCTTGGGGATTTTATCGCGATGCTGAACGGCATTAGGGGAACGGCAAGCGGAAGCACCTCCCCGTCTGCTAAATCCGACCGGCTGACCGTCAATCGCGGCGGCAAGAGCGATATTCAGGCACGTTCGCTCAAATCCTCAGACCGAATTGGTCAGGCGGATGTGCTGATGGACGTCTCCGTCACGTCCCAAAGCGTCGAATAGCTATTCCGCGGCTATAGCGGACATTCCCAGGGCACCAAGATAGAGATCGAGCATCGCCTGCTCTTCTTCCCGCTCATGCCGGTCTCGTCTGCGCAGGCCAATGACCTTCCGCAATATCTTCGTATCGAAGCCTTGCGACTTTGCCTCTCCATAGACCTCTTTGATATCCGCGGAGATGGCCTTTCTGTCTTCCTCGAGCCTTTCAATTCTCTCCACTAGGCTTCTGAGCTGTCCTTTCGCGAACGATGTCTTGGTATCCATTGGTCCCTTAGCCTTGCTGACGGTCCAAAATCAATGATCCTCGCGGGCAGCTTTGAAACTCTGTTTCTGTGCTTCCGAAGCCTCACGCTGGAACTTGGCCCTCCATTCCTCGTAGGGCATGCCGTAAACAAACCGGCGCGCTTCATCTCGCGAAACGTCGAGGCCCCGCGCATTAGCTGCATCCTGATACCAGTTAGCAAGACAATTCCGGCAGAATCCCGCAAGATTCATGAGATCGATATTCTGCACTTCGCTCTTGTTGCGCAGGTGTTCGATGAGCCGATGCAGCACGGCCGATTCAAGTTCCACCTGTAGCCGATCGTCGATCTTCTTCATGCTGGCTCCTTTCGGCATTTTCCGTCGAACCAAGCCCAATTCCGGCCTCTGCCTGGCGCTAGCTGCCGTCCAAGCCCCAGAAACAGTCGAAACCCACACATCTAATTATAGGATGCCCAATTTTCGCTTGCCAGCATCCCCACCGATGATTCAGATAGGACGAACGGAACCTTGTCATTTTGCTGCCAGATTTCGCGCTGAAGTGACAGTTCAGGGGCGCCGCCCTGGTTGCCGATGTCGGTACTCGCGCGGCCACCTAAGGAGATATGGGAGGGCGAGTTGAATGAAGCGATCAACAACTCTTGCGCTGCTCGTTGCCGGCGCAGTCGCCTGCATCGGGGGGCGCCCAGTGTCGGCCGATCTCAAACTTTGCAACAACACTCAAAATCGGGTTGGCGTTGCGCTGGGGTATAAGGATGCAAAGGGCTGGGCGTCGGAGGGATGGTGGAACATTGGCCCGAATGCCTGCGAGACATTGCTTAAAGGCTCCTTGATCGCCCGCTACTATTACATTTATGCCGTGGACTACGATAAGGGCGGAGCTTGGGGCGGCAAGGCGGTTATGTGTACGCGCGACAAGATTTTCACCATTCGCGGGATAAAAGACTGCAAGGAACGCGGCTATCAAAAAACGGGCTTCTTCGAAGTCGACACCAAGGAAGAGACCGATTGGACCGTTTCGCTCTCGGGTGAAAAAACCACGGAGCAGCAAAGTCAGTGAGGCGAATGCGACGCGTCAAGATTGTCGCCACGCTGGGGCCGGCTTCTTCCACACCTGAGCAGATCGAGAATTTGTTCTTGGCCGGATCCGACGTATTCCGGATCAATATGAGTCACGCGACGCATGATTTGCTCGCCCAGTATTGCAATGCCATCCGGAAAATTGAAACTGATCAGAGAAGACCGATTGGCGTATTGGTCGATCTGCAAGGACCGAAACTTCGCATTGGGGCTTTTTCTGAAAGCGAGGTGCGTATCTCCGCCGGAAACATCTTCGTATTCGATGACGACCCCTCTCCCGGCAATGCCAATCGGGTTCATTTGCCTCATCGCGAGATTTTTGAGGCTGCCAAGCCCGGCGATAATATTCTGATCAACGACGGCCGCGTGCGGGTCCGCGTCATCGAGGTGTCCAGCTCCCGCATCGTGACCAAGGTGATTTATGGCGGCGCCTTGTCGTCGAAGAAAGGCTTGAACCTGCCCGACACGGTGTTGGCAATGCCGGCCTTGACTCCCAAGGACCGTGCCGACTTGGAATGGGCCGCCAGCATTGGCGTAGACTGGATCGCCCTGTCTTTCGTTCAGCGACCGGACGATGTGGCTGAGGCTCGCAAGCTGGTTCGCGGCCGCGCCGGCGTCATGGCAAAAATCGAGAAGCCATCTGCCCTCGCTGAGCTCGATCAAATTCTTGAACTGTCCGACGGCATCATGGTTGCTCGCGGCGACCTGGGTGTTGAACTGCCCATCGCCGAGGTTCCCGGCCGCCAGAAACAAATAACTCGTGCCGCGCGCAAAGCCGGCCGTCCAGTGATTGTCGCAACCCAGATGCTCGAATCGATGATCGTCGAACCTGTGCCCACTCGTGCAGAGGTATCGGACGTTGCAACAGCGGTTTTCGAAGGCGCCGATGCCGTCATGCTGTCGGCCGAGTCGGCTGCAGGCGCTTGGCCGGAACGGGCTGTGGCCATGATGGACCAAATTGCCAAGGCGGTGGAACGAGACCCTCACTACCCTGGCATCATCCATGCCCAGAGAACTGACCCCGAGCTCACCGCATCGGATGCGATCTCCGCGGCGGCCCGCACCGTTGCCGAGACCCTGAAACTGGCCGTGATAGTTTGCTACACCTCATCCGGCTCGACGGGTCTTAGAGCTGCCCGCGAGCGGCCCGATGTACCGATTATCGCTTTGACTCCAAACCCGTCGACCGGGCGCCGATTGGCCCTCGTCTGGGGACTCCATTGTGTCCTGACGGAGGATGCTTTTGACCTCGATGATATGGTTTCCAAAGCGTGCCGCATCGCCCTGGAGGAAAGCTTCGCAGAACCCGGCCAGCGAATCATCATTACGGCGGGGGTTCCGCTTCGCACTCCCGGAACCACCAATTTGCTGCGTATCGCCTATGTCGGCGAGGGAACTTCCGCTGCGCGCTAAAGAAACACCGGGGTTTGCTAGATCTTCTGCTCAAGGTCTTTTTCGAGCGATTTTACGGCCTCTTGCACGCTGGGCATAAAGGGATTGATGGCCAGCGCCTCCCGGAACGCCGTGAGGGCCCCTCGCTGGTCGCCCTTGTCACGCCTGATCATGCCCAAACCTGAAAGGGCGCCGAAATGCCGCGGTTCGAGTGCCAAGACCCGATCGATGTCCGATAACGATTGCTCTAGGCGGCCGACGATGTAATTGACAGTGGCCCGCTTGTTCCAGGCCTCCATGAAATCTGGCGAATGCTCGATGATGGCATCGAGAATGTCGAGAGCCTTGTCATATTGACGGGCCTGCATGCTTTTCGTCGCCTGTTCGAGCAAGATGTCGTCCGTAGGACGGCCCGAACGCATCCATAGCCGCCAGATGGATTGTTCCACAATCTGGGCTTCTTGTTCATTCTTTGCAGTTTTGAGTCGGCCGAACAGCCGATCGAGCAGCTCCTCGCGCTGCTGTGCGACACTAGCCTGCGGCTGACCCGGACTCGTGGGCGGGTTCGCACCTTCCTTCTCGGCTTGTCCGACAGCGGGAGCCGCCGAGCCCAGCATGATGATCAAGCCGACGGTTAAGCTTCGCCTGCCCATTGTGCCATTCTACACCTGAACCGGCTCCTCAAAAAGCGAAACGCCGCTAGCCTTCGGCGCGGCGTTGCAAAAACCCAATAGGCGTGTGTTAGCCTTGCCGTGCCTTGAAACGCGGATTGACCTTGTTGATGACATAGATTCGCCCTTTGCGACGAACCATGCGGTTGGCACGGTGCCGCTTGGCAAGCGACTTGAGCGAGTTGCGGACTTTCATCTTTGCACCTAATTTCAAGGGGCCCGTCGGCCCCTTTGATTGCGCCGGACCATAGTTGGACCGCCGAATCGTGTCAACCCACAGGCGGTCGCAGCCATCTGCTCACCTTAAGGCGGCGCTGTGGCGCGACAAGTGGGGAGGAAAACTTAAGCCCGCCGCGAAAGCTTCAATGCCAGGCCGACCGCCAAGGTCTGTGCCAGCACCATGCTCGTCGACAACGAACGAAACCCCCTGATCTCGGCCTCCTTTATCTCGAACAGGACTTTGGCATGCTGTGCCAACGGGCTGAGCTTGCTGTCGGACAACGCGATGAGAGATGCCCCGCGGCCCGCCAATGTTTCCACCGCCGCACCGGTTTCGGGAGCGTAGGGCAAGAAGCTTATGGCAATGATCGCATCTCCGGATTGCACGGACCTGCACTGCTCGGCAAGCAGCCCCCCAAGCCCATCCAGCAGGTGCGCAGGCTTTCCGGCGTGCGCCAGCGCATAGGCCAGATAGGTGGCGACCGCGAAGGATCGCCGATGTGCAATCAGATGAATTTGCCGCGCTCGGCTCATGATTCCGACAGCCTTATTGAGATCCTCGGGCACAATCAGGTCTGGGAGGTGCTCCACCGCGACCATTGAGGCAGAACAGAAATTTTTCAAAAGCCCGTACACTTCGCTTCTTCCCTTGGATTGCCCCAACCGCAAGTCGCGGGCGCGCTCGGCGTAGGAAGCCGACTTTGACAGCAACGGGGTTTGAAACACCCGTTGCATTTCACGAAACCCCGAATAACCGAGGGACTTGGCGAAACGAATCATCGCCGAAGGCGCCACTCCTGCCCGGCTCGCGTTCTCAACAACTGTATTGAGCGCGACGTAATTGGGATGATCGAGCACGAACTGAGAAATCTGTTTTAATCGTTGCGGCAAACCGTTGTATCGGTCGGCAATTCGAAGCTTCAGCGCCTGCAGTGCCTCGGCACTGGGGGCTGTGAATTGGTCGGGCATATCGCTCCCCGTGTTCTATTGGAGAATTGCTGTTAAAAAAATGGGCCACGGTGATGAAATTCCAATCAGAAATCAAGTTGGAGTCTAGTTTTCCCTGGCCCCGAAAAGAGCCGAATGCCCAAGCTTCGAGCTTAGCTGAGATAATCAATCAGAAGCGAGGCTAGAATCAGCATCGAACCCATGCTGACGATGTCCGTAACCGTGGTAAGAATTATGCTGGACGCGGCTGCTGGATCGGTGCCCAGCTTCTTGAGCGCCACCGGCACCGTGGCTCCTGAGAGCCCGCTTATGACGACTGAAAGTATGGTTGCCACAAATCCGATCCCCGCTAGAACCCCCGCTCCGCTATTGCCCTGAATAACAGCCACCCCATAGATTGCGCCCGCCACGATGAGTCCGGTAATGACGCTGTGGAGAATTCCCAAACGCAGTTCCTTCCATAGTGCTGTGCTGTAGAAACTCGTATCTCCTTGCCGCTCCAGCGTCCGCAGCGTGATGGCGAGTGCTTGCGCACCCGTATTGCCTGACTGCCCTGCCAATACCGGGAGAAATGCGGCAAGCAGGACAACGCGATCTATGGTCGACTGAAAATTGCCGACCACGAAACCTGCCGCAAACGCAGTGACGAGATTGATCATGAGCCACGGCAGCCTTGATCGAACAGAGAGGCCGAGCGGAGTTGCTACTGTTTCCTCCGCTCCAACACCAACCATTCGGCCGGGAACCGCAACAAGGCGTGTCTCCTCAAGCTCATGCAGCGTCGAAGCACGAACCACACCCACCAGCTTTCCGCCCTGGCTGACGACCGGATACTCGGGAATCTCACGACCTCGTATTCGCTCAAGCGCGGAAGGCACGTCCATGCTTCGCCGAAGCGAGACAATCTTCGTGAGCATGATCTTGGCGACAGGAGTCTCTGGCGATGCCAAGATGAGATCGCGCAACGTGCAAACGCCAACAAGGCGCCCCCTGTCATCGATCACCATTGGATAGGTGAAAGGACGCTCCGGTGATGCAGAACGGATTGCTGAGATCGTTTGCCGCACTGTATCGGCAGGAGAAACCGTCACGACGGGTGAATGCATGATGTTAGCAAGCTTGGCCATGATTACCTGCAGCAAGAGTTGAGTGACCTTCACCGCTGTTGATCAGCCAGGAATTCTCCCCCGATGAGTCAAGTAATGGAAGCGCGCCACAAGCATTGACGCAAACGAAACAAGCCCCAAGGTCAGGCCGAGCCAGATTCCTACCGGGCCGACTTCCTTGACGAAAGCAAGCAAATAGGAGCCCACGAATCCAACTCCCCAGAAACCGAGAGCCGCCAGGAACAGCGGGATTCGGGTATCGCTGAGGCCGCGCAACGCCCCCGCGGCAACGGTCTGAATGCCATCAAAGATGAAAAACATGGACCCGCAGACGAGGAACAATCCGACGAGCCTGACTGTCTCCGTGGCCCCTGCGGCCGCTTCTCCGAGAAATGCTGCCGGAATGGCTTGCCGACTGAACAGCACCAGCACCGTCATCCCGGCCATGAAGCCGACGGCAAGGTGAATCGCTGTGAAGCCCGCTCGTCGCGCTCCTTCGCCATCCCTTCGCCCCACCGCATGACCCACTCGCACGGTCGCGGCCATGGAAATTCCAAAAGGAACCATAAACATGATGGCAGCCGTCTGCAGTGCTATCTGGTGAGCCGCAAGCGCGGTTACTCCAAAACGGCCCATCATCAATGCGGCGGCCGAGAATAGTCCGACCTCGAGCAGGAATGCACCCGAGATCGGCAGCCCCACCCTCAGCAGCTCCAGGGTCAACGGGACGTCAAAGCGCCAAAGTCCCCCGGCAATATGATATTTCCGGAACGGTCGCCGTGTCTGGACGAACCACAAGGCCGCCGCGCACATCAAGATGTTGACGATCGTGGTTGCAATGCCGGCGCCGAGCATCTCCAGTCTCGGCAAGCCGGCCGCCCCAAATATGAGCGCATAGGCCAAGGCTGAATTGGCGGGAATAGCGACAAGCGTGATCCACAGCGCAGGTTCTGGCCTGTTGACCGCGCCCATGAAGCCTCTGAGCGCAATGAAGACCCAAGCCGGTACCAGACACCAAGTCAGGCCGATGAGATATTGCTCGGCAATCGAAGCGGCGCCACTTTCCTGACCGAGAGCCACCAGCAGCTCTTTCCCCCACAGCATTCCGATGGAGAGCGGAACGCCAAACGTAATCCCAGCCCAAATACCGGCGCACGATGCACGCCTCACATAGCGTGGATTTCGGGCCCCGTACCCTTGCGCCGCCAGTGTGGCTACGGCCGATACCACCCCCATCCCCAACACGAAGACCGCGAACAGAATCGCGTGCGCCAGCGAAGCAGCGGCAACGACCTGATCGCCCAGCCGTCCGATCATGGCGAGGTCGCTGGTCATCATGGCAACCTGTCCCAATTGCGTCAGCGCAATAGGCCAGGCAAGGCGAAGCGTGTCGATCGCCTCCCGGCCCCAACTGGCGTCTCTTCCTATTCGGGCTTGCTCCAAGATCGTCACTAATTTCTTCCTGGTTCAAGGTTTGAAAGTCACGGGGAATCGCTTTTCAATGCATATCCTACCTGCCGCCTGCACAGTAGCCGCTATCCTTGGCAATTCGGAAACACTGATTCAACTGCCAGGAAGGATGCGGGAAGAACAGTTCCATAACGTCATCCTTTGTGCATTATTATGACATCTCAACTTCCATCCTTCATGGCAACGCTGACATGCCCGTTATCACCTGCATTGACGACCTTCGAGGACTTGCCAAACGGCGAGTCCCGCGCATGTTCTATGATTATGCAGACAGCGGCTCCTGGACCGAAAGCACCTACCGCGCGAATGAGCGAGATTTTTCCAGAATTCATCTGCGCCAGCGCGTCGCCATAGACATCGAGCATCGCAATCTTGCAACCCAGATGGTGGGTCAGCAGACGGCGATGCCCGTCGCTCTCGCTCCCACCGGCATGACCGGCATGCAATTCGCCGACGGAGAAATCCTGGCTGCTCGCGCATGCGAAAAATTTGGCGTCCCCTTCACCTTGTCAATGATGAGCATCTGCTCAATCGAGGATGTTGTTGCAAACACAAAGAAGCCATTTTGGTTTCAGCTTTATGTTTTGCGAGACCGTGATTTCGTACAGCGAATGATGGACAGGGCGGAAGCGGCGGGTTGCCCGGCGATGGTTCTGACACTTGATCTTCAGGTCCTCGGCCAGCGTCATAAGGATATCCGAAACGGTCTATCGGCCCCTCCCCGCCTGACCATCGCCAATCTGCTCAACATGACCACCAAGCCGCGCTGGTGCTTTGGCATGCTGAGAACGAAGCGGCGCTATTTTGGAAACATTGTCGGCCATGCAAAGGATGTCGAGGACATGTCCTCGCTCGCCGTTTGGACCAATCGGCAGTTCGACCCCTCCCTTGATTGGGATGATGTGCGCCAGTTGCGAAAGCGGTGGCGGGGGAAAATGATTCTGAAGGGCATATTGGACCCGGAGGATGCCAAGATTGCCGTCGATGTCGGTGCCGACGCGATTGTGGTTTCGAATCATGGTGGCCGCCAGCTCGACGGTGCGATTTCTTCGATTGCCGCCTTGGCCCCCGTGGCAGATGCCGTTGGAAGCAAAATTGAAGTGCACATGGATGGAGGAATAAGATCCGGCCAAGACGTGCTGAAAGCGCTCGCGCTTGGTGCTAAAGGCGTCTATATCGGCCGTGCCTTTCTCTACGGATTGGGCGCCATGGGCGAGCAAGGCGTGATCGAAACCTTGCGAATTATTCACAACGAACTGGACATCTCGATGGGTCTTTGCGGTATTCGCGATGTGCGCGAAGTCAATCGCAGCAACCTCCTGCTGCCCGAGATTCTTTGACATCCGGAACTCACGCTGTATGACCGCCGATGCATCAACCTTCAGCCTGTCGGGAAAGAAGGCAATCGTGACGGGCGCCAGTCGCGGGATTGGAAAGGCAATTGCCATTGGCTTGGCAGAGGCAGGTGCCGATGTCGCGGTTGCCTCTCGCTCCAGAGAATATCTCGCCGAAACTGCCGACCGGATAAAAGCCCTCGGCCGTCGCTCGGCTTCCGTTGTTATCGACGTGTCGCTCGCGACGAGCTGTGCTGCAGGTATCGATGACGCCGCAGGCGCATTGGCGGGATTGGACATCCTGGTCAACAATGCTGGCATCGAGCAGGCATGCTCCTCTCTCGACGTCGACGAGGAGCTGTGGGACAGGATTTTGGACACCAATTTGAAGGGCGCGTTCTTTTGCTCTCAGGCAGCCGCCAAGATAATGAAACGAAAGGGCAGCGGAGTTCTCTTGAACTTATGTTCCCTGACGTCCGAAGTTGGAATTCCCACCGCCGTGCCCTATGGCTCCTCAAAGAGCGGTCTTCTTGGAATGACCCGGGCGCTGGCCGTAGAATGGGCGCCCTTGGGCATAAGAGTGAACGCAATCGCTCCAGGCTATTATCGCACAGGGCTTACCGAGCCTTTCTTTCGGGACGATGCATGGCAACGCTCCATGCTGGAAAAAATACCCCTGGCAAGATTTGGTGAGCTCAAGGACCTCGTGGGTGCCGCAGTATTCCTTTGTTCGCCTGCTTCGGCCTATGTGACCGGTGTTTGTCTCCCGGTCGACGGTGGAGCGCTCGCTTCGATCTAGGAACCCTTATTCAAAGTTGCTTCAGGACCGGCTTATCATGACGAAACCTATAAATTTCCACGAGCTCTCCCGCTTGTCATCCTCCGACCGCAGCCGGCTTATCCACCGCGCCGAGGCGGACTTGTCTGAGATCATGCCGAAGGTGCAGCGCATCATCGAAGACGTCAGAGCTCATGGCGACACTGCTCTCGCCCGTCTGGCGCGGGAACTCGATCACGCCGATCTGAATGAACGCGAACTGGCCGCTACGAAGGCGGATTTCGATGCGGCTGAGAAATCCCTGGAGCCGGAGCTTCTCGAAGCTATGCAGTTTGCGGCGAACTCCATCAGGCGTTTTCATGAGGATCAAATGCCCGGTGCGATGTGGCTCCATGAGATCCGTCCCGGCGCGTTTGTCGGAGACCGCATCCGGCCTATACCCTCTGTCGCCTGCTACGTGCCCCGCGGTAAGGGAGCCTTCCCGAGCGTGGCGCTGATGACCACGATTCCGGCAAAGGTCGCCAAGGTCGCGGATGTTGCCATTCTGACGCCGCCCGGTAACGATGGAAAAATCGATGCTGCCACTCTGGTGGCTGCTCGTCTGGCCGGCGTCGATCGTGTTTATAAGGCCGGCGGGGCTCAGGCCGTGGCCGCCGCGGCCTATGGCACCCGCACTATTCCCAAATTCGCCAAGCTGCTCGGTCCCGGCAGCCCCTGGGTGTCAGCCGCCAAACGCCTTCTCGCCCATCTCATAGACACCGGAACGCCGGCGGGACCGAGCGAACTGATTGTGCTTGCCGACGAAACTGCCGATGGTCGCATTGCCGGTCTTGACTTGCTCATTGAGGCTGAGCATGGCGCCGACAGCTCTGCCTATCTCCTCACCTGGAGCAGAGCCGTTGCCGAAAGCGCAATGCAGGCTATTCCCGAATACTGGAAGAAGATGGGTCCCCAGCGGGTCGCCTTTTCCTCAGCGGTGCTTTCAGGTCCGGTAGGAGGCATTCTCCTCGCACGCGATATGGAGCAAGCGATCGAGTTCGTGAACGACTATGCCCCCGAGCACTTGGAAATACTTTCCAAGGAGCCGTTCCAGTATCTTGGACGGATCGAGAATGCCGGCGAAATCCTCCTTGGCGCACACACGCCTGTAACCCTTGGAAATTATGTCTTAGGGCCAAACCACGTGCTTCCCACCAACGGTTGGGCGCGAACGGCATCCCCCTTGTCAGTTTTCGATTTCCTGAAACGCACCTCGCTCGCCTATGTCACGTCAACAGGATATGCAGAAGTTGCAAGGTACGCCCGTACGCTCGCGCGCTATGAGGGATTTGACGCCCACGCCAACGCGTTGTCCCCTATCCGCGATGCGATCCTGCGCGGTTGACACGTGCCCCGGCACCTTCACTATGTCTTGACGTCGAATTTGTGGGGGATGGTCTACTGGCAGAAAAAGGGAGGACATCAATGACAACTATGATCGACCGCCGACGGGTTCTTGCGGCGGCTGGCTCCATTCTATTGGTCGGACGGACCGGAAATGCCTTTGCTCAGGACATTCCCGGCTCACCGGAACCCGGCCCCATCAAAATGGGCATCGAGCCGTGGTTGGGCTACGGTTTATGGCACATCGCCGCCAAGAAAGGGTTGTTCAAGGCGCGCGGTTTGGAATCTGTTGAAATAATCAATTTCACGACCGACGCCGAGATTAATGCAGCACTCGCTGCCGGACAGCTTCAGTGCGGCAATATTGCCACCCACACCGCCATGGCATTTGCCGCCGCCGGTCTGCCGATCAAGATTGTTGCACTCCTCGATGTATCCATGACGGCAGATGCGATCATCACCGCCGGGGATGTCAGGTCGGTTCCCGAGCTCAAAGGAAAGCAAATAGCCTTCGAGGAGGGAACCACCAGCGACATTCTTCTAAACTACGCTCTGTCACAAAACGGAATGACAATTTCAGATATTGAGAAAGTGCCCATGCCAGCGGCCGACGCGGGAACTGCGCTGATCGCCGGAAAAGTACCAGTGGCGGTAACCTATGAGCCATATATCAGCCTGGCCAAGGCTCAATCCGACAAGGTGAGCTTGCTTTACTCCGCCGGCGAAAATCCAGGCTTGATCTCGGATGTCTTTATCGTTCGCGATGAATTCCTGGCCGGGAAGCCCGGTCAGATCGTCGCCCTTCTGAAGACATGGGAGGATGCACTCGCTGCCTACAATGCCGACACCACCGAAGGACGTGCGATCATCGCCGAAGCAGTTGGCGCCAAGCCCGAAGACCTCGCCACAGCCTTCGACGGTGTCAAATACTTTTCGCTGGACGAAAACAAGACTCAATTCGGCGGCGATTTCCTCAACAAGGTTGTCCCCGAGGTCGAAGCTGCAGCGACCAAGGCGGGCCTTTTGACCAAGGATATCGACCTCGCAACCTTGATGGATGGCCGCTTTATCGATGCCGCCGTCAAATAGCACACGCGGTCGGGCGGGTGGCTCCAGTCACCCGCCTGAAAGGCGGCCCATTTTTGCGCTCACGACCCGCTTGTCTGCGTTTGAATTCACCCTGATTGCGGCATTTGTTTTTGTGGTGTTGGCGATCCTTTGGTGGCTCGCCGCTGCGTTACAACTTGTCCCGCCTCTTTTCCTGCCATCCCCTCGCGCAGTTCTGGCGCGTCTCTTCGAGCTAGGGCGATCCGGCAAGCTTATGACGGACACGCTCGTCAGCGTGTATCGCATCACGGTGGGTTTTCTCATATCCACGGTGCTTGCCCTGCCGATCGGCGTGCTGATCGGTTCCTATCGCGTTTGGGAAGCGGCAATTGAGCCGCTGGTGGACTTCGTCCGCTACATGCCGGTGGTCGCCTTTGTGCCCTTGACGATCCTGTGGACCGGCACGGGCGACGCCCAGAAATTTTTGATCATCTGGATCGGCACGTTCTTTCAGCAGGTGTTGCTGATCATGGACAACGTCAAAACTGTTCCCCGCGAATTCATCAATCTTGGCCGGACATTGGCGATGCCTGGAGCAAGGATTCTGACCAGGATAATCCTTCCCTCTGCCCTGCCCTCCATATGGGACTCCATGAGAATAAGCCTTGGCTGGGCGTGGACCTGGCTTGTCGTTGCCGAACTGGTGGCGGCAACATCGGGGCTTGGCTACCGCATCACGACCGCCCAGCGCTTTTTCCAGACCGATACGATTTTCGGCTACTTGTTGCTGCTTGGACTTCTCGGTTTGGTCACAGACCAAGCGATGAAGTTCGCCGGCCGGCGCCTGTTTCGTTATCTGGAGGTTCGCTAGTGGACGCTCCAAAACTCATCATTGCAGGTGTTACCAAGACATTCCACGGCGATCGTGACGATATTGTCGCCCTTTCCGGAGTGGATCTGGAAATCGGTGAAAATGAATTCGTTTCGTTGGTCGGAACTTCCGGCTGCGGAAAATCGACGCTGTTGATGATCGTCGCGGGGCTCGAATCTGCTTCCTCAGGGGAAGTTACGATCGATGGCTCCCGCGTCTCTGCCCCCGGGCTCGATCGGGGGGTCGTATTTCAAACCTACACCCTGCTTCCCTGGCTTACCGCTCTCGGAAACGTCGAGTTTGCCCTACGAGCTGCCGGCGAAGATGGTGCTGAAGCACGTCGCATTGCCCTTGACCACCTCTCGCTTGTTGGCCTGCGGGATTTTGCCTCTGCTTTTCCCGTCCAGTTGTCGGGCGGTATGAAGCAGCGGGTTGCCATTGCTCGTGCGCTTTCCTATCGCCCGAAGATGCTCGTCATGGATGAGCCATTTGGGGCGCTCGATGCGTTGACGCGTCAGCACATGCAGGAGCTGCTCACCCGCATCTGGGAGCATCATCGTCTGACCGTGCTTTTTGTCACCCATGATGTCGAGGAGGCCGTGTACATGTCGGACCGGGTGGCCGTTATGACCAACCGGCCAGGACGCATAAAGACCATCGTAGAGATCGATCTTCCGCGTCCGCGCAATTACAATATGATCGGGACCCCACCCTTTGCCCAGCGGCAGCGCAGGGTGCTTGACGAAATTCGTTCCGAATCGATTGAGATTGCGGCTCTTGGTGAAACGACAGGCTGACAAGTTCATGCCCGGCGGCGACTTCAATACACAGACGTAGAATGCCCAGCGCTTGCTTTTCGAGCATCAATTCGCTGGGCTGAGCGACCCCGGCTGTTCTAGCGGCCTGCTTACCCCAGCGTCTTTTGAACCCGCCGAAAGTTTCTCGACTTCCAAGAGATCCCCGCTGAGCGCGCTGACTTTGATTGCGAACAATTTGCCATCGCGGCTGGCCGAGAAACGAAAGATCTCTCCCTCGCAGCTTTTTGCTTCGACGTTAACAAAGGCGTATTTTCTAACTGTCGCCTTGGCCTTCTCGCACTTGGGAGTCGTAACAACCGCCCTCATCTCCAAATCGTTCAGATCGGGTGCGTTTGTCGTTTCAAGGTTCTCCGGCAAGTTCGCTGGGGGTTGCGCCTGATTGTCGGGGATGAGGTTGCCTCGCTCGTTTGACAATTCCGTCTCCCGGACCGGCGCATCCTTGCTGATCGTTTCCGGCGTCGGAGAGTTCCCCGAGGGTGCTTGCTCGCCGCTTCCAAACAGATTGGCGACTGTTCCGGTAATCTGCTGCTTGATCTTGCGGACGCCGCTTATTGCGGCGGAAGTTGTGTTTTTGACCTTTCGTTTGGCGGCCGCCACGGGTTTGAGCTTCTTTCGCTGTTGATCCTTCCTCGCCTCGGCCATGGCACGCTCGTTCACCACGTAGTAGCGGGAAAAGTTGTTTGCCGCGTTTGCTTCGAAGGATGGAATTGCCAGAAGGTGAAAAGCGCCCGCCACGAGAATCGCCAACGCTGCGCCACTGCGATAGGTCATCGCGCCACGCTCCCTCTCCTACGATTCCGTCCCCTGGTATCATTCATCCCCCCTTGGATGGCAATACGATGACCTTGCAACCCGGAAGGGCTTTCGGTACGAAATCCAAAGGGTTAGCATGCACGATTGTCTTGGGCGGTACCGAGGCATTTCCCTAACAGCTCATCGATTTTGTAAGGTTAACTGGCTCAGGCTGGTCAATGCGGTCGTATGCGCGCAGATAAGAGGTGGCACATTAAGCCAATTTGATAGTAGCTTTTTCAGCGGAAGGTCAGAACGTGCGTAACGGTAGTCTTTCAAAGGAACAAATTCATAGTTTTCACCGCGACGGCTTCTTGTTGCTCCGAGGATTTTTTCAACCCGATGAAGCTTTGGAAATTGCCCAATGGGCCGATGAACTGGCGGGGCTTCCCGAGACGCCGGGGAAACAGATGATGTATTTCGAGTCCAGCAAGACAAACGGCGCCCGCATCCTCAATCGAATTGAAAACTTTTATCCCTACCATCAATCCTTTCGCGACCTCCTTGATTCGGCCAGGCTGCGTGAAAGCTCGGGCCAGTTGTTCGGTGAAGAAGCCGTCCTGTTCAAGGAAAAGATCAATTTCAAATTGCCCGGCGGTGACGGCTTCAAGCCACACCAAGACGTGGCGGCAGGCTGGTCTCGCTACGGAACATTGCACATATCAGCCTTGCTGTGCATCGATGAAGCGACCATTGAAAATGGATGCCTCGAGTTGGTTCGGGGTTTTCACAGCCGCGGCATGATTGGACATGAGTGGACGCCCTTGAGCGAGGCAGATTTGGGAGGCATGCGCTTTGAGCCATATCCCACGCAACCGGGTGATGTAATCTTTTTTGATTCCTATGCTCCCCACGCTTCCGGGCCGAATCTAACCGAGAAGCGCCGCCGCCTACTTTATGCCACCTATGGAAAGGTCTCCGATGGCGATCAGCGGGAGCGCTATTATAGCGATAAGCGCCAATCCTATCCACCTGACTGCGAACGCCAGGCAGGAAAGGACTACGTTTTCAGAGTTTGACGCTCGAAGGCAGACGGCACTGGAAACCATTTGGCAAGGAAGCCACGCACCATCCGCTCCACGAGAGAATTGGGATTTGTTCCGAAATTGTCGTTGAGATTGCAGAATTTCGGACGAAACAGATCGGCCTTCATCAGTCGAAACGCGGTGAGCGGCAGGAAATTTTCCAACCCTGCGTACTGCGAACGGCGGCGCGTGACGCTGGGCGACATCGTCTCCCCTAATCCTTCCGCCTCAAGATAGTGCGGGTAAAGATACTCCGGTGCGATATTGCTCCGGTCTCTGAAACGCGAAACCACGGTCTTGTCGAACAGGGCAGGCCACCGCGCCATCATGTTTTTCCAATGCTCAATATCGATGAGCAAGGGGACGTAGTTGACATAGCTCCGCTGCGCCGACCCGTAGCTCTGGTCCAGCGCCGCATTGACATTGGCCAATGCCATATTCCAGGCGCTTGAATTGCGAGCTTTCGCAGCGTCGAGTGTCGGCGTCTGTTTCGAACGATGATAGACTTTGATTCTGCCGTCTTGAGCAGCGAAATCACTCATCGATACGGTGTTGAGAAACAAGATATCATCTTCCAAATAGAGGAACCTGCGCGAGACTCCGGGCAAGCGGTGAAGCTGGCTCACAATTGCAAAGGAATTGAACGTCGGAAGCAGTTGGGCATCCAATATTTCATCGTGATGGACAACCCTGATGCGCGGATGTTCGATATCGAGCCACGATGGAGTCTGAGGTCTGCACGTCACGATATGAATTCGGCCAATCCAGGGTGCAAATTTCTCCACCGAGCGCAGGCTGAAACGCAGGAGATCCAGATTCTCGCGCGTGCGATTGGGATTTAGGTCACTTGCGGTTTGCGCATGCCGTTCCAGTTGCTCCCGGTAACCTGGAAACCGATCGTCAACCCAGGTATAGACAAGGTCGATGTTTTCCCGCATGTGTCGAATCAGCACGTAGTGTCAATTGGCAAACTAACAAAATCGACCATATCTAGCGCACCGTTTATGGAGATTGGGTGAGGTTTCATCAGATCGAGGTCTAAGAAGTGTCGGAAAACGTAAGCAAGCCACGCGTAATAGCACTTGGGCTAGACGGCTTTGACCCTGAGCTTGCTCACCGCTTTGTAGCGGAGGGTGAAATGCCGGCGCTCAAGAAACTCAAAGATAGCTGCGCAGTCTTCCCTCTTGACCATGGCGCGGATCGTCTTTCGGGGCTTGCTTGGGAACACGTCAGCACCGGACAAGGGCCACAAAAATCCGGCCGATGGTCAGCAGTCTCTTTTGATCCGATCCAATACGAGGTTTCTCAAACTCCCACATCCAACCCTCCCTTTACCGCCGGGCTTCCAATCAAAGCTGTCGTTTTTGACGCCCCCTATTTCGATCTATGCCGGGCTCCGAACACCCAGGGCCTCGTCAGCTGGGGGGCTCACGATCCTGGAACGCGCCCCCAATCGAACCCGCTCGAACTTGCTGATGAGCTGCGCACCCGATTTGGTGAATATGCCGGAAGGGACTACATCTACGCATTTACATGGCCCAATATCGCCCGCACGCAACATGCCGGCGAAGCTCTGGCCCGTGCAGTGGAGCAGCGCGCTGCAATTACCCGATGGCTCCTGACTCAACGCCTTACGAATTGGGATCTTGCTCTCGTCGTAATGAGCGAGTTTCATTCCATTATTGAACCAATGTGGCACGGGTTGGATCCTCACCATGCCTTGCATACCCATCCCAGCGCAGAGGCTTCAGATGCCGCGGTACGCAAAGTATATCGGTCGGCAGACAAGTTTTTTGCCATGCTGACTGACCTCCATCCCGATGCAAGCATCGTTGCCTTCTCTATGCATGGCATGGGTCCCAACCATGCCGATGTTCCATCCATGCTGCTCCTTCCCGAGCTCTTATACCGACGTCGCTTCGGGCGGAGTTTGTTTCAGCCGCTACCCAGCTGGGAAAATGGCAACCCGCCGCTGTTGGAACCCGATCAGGTGTGGGAACCAACCGTGCTTTCGTGCCTTTGCCATAGTCGCCATGGCAAATTTGCAGCACTTCGTCGTTTGCTTGGCATTGCCGACCAAATTGCTTCGCCCACCCACAATCTCGCCTGGATGCCTACTTCGCACTATGCTCGATATTGGCCGCGAATGGATGCTTTCGCCCTTCCCAGCTTTTATGATGGGCGCATTCGGATAAATCTACGCGGCCGGGAAGGTCGCGGAAATGTCATCGAAAAAACCTACGACAAGATCTGCGACCAGCTAGAGACCATGCTCAAGGACTGCCGCGATGCGATCACGGGAGAGTATGCAGTCCGTCAAGTCATGCGGCGATCATTCAACGAAGCAATAGCGCTAAATACCACCGAAAGTGACATTCACGTGGTTTGGAATGGCCCCAGCCTTGGCCTAAACCATCCAAAGTTTGGTCGCATTGGACCGGCTCCGATTCGTCGGACCGGCGGGCATACGGGTGGACACGGCATTGCTTATATTCGTGATAGCCGATTGCGGAAGGGTTCTAGCTGTACGCGCTCCTCCTTTGACGTCGTCCCAACCATTCTGAGCATCCTTGGTTTGGAGAAGCCTTCGCACTTCTCAGGGAGGAGCATTCTTGCATCGTAATGCTGAAGCACCGGTAATCACTGTAGCTATCGCCACTCATAATCGTGCGCGCGACTGCCTCGAACTGATTGGCAGCCTTAGAAATCAAAGCCTTCCGCGTGATCAGTTCGAGATAATCGTTGCGGACAATGGATCAACTCGCGACTGCCAAGAGGAGCTGGCCAAATTTTCAAAGACCTGGAAATACCGACTGATCGTGATGCCCGAAGCTGGAATTTCTGCTGCACGCAACGCACTCCTCGCTGAATGTCATAGCCCGCTTATTGCATATATTGACGATGATGCGCGGCCCATCGTGAATTGGCTTAGAGCTCTGCTCAACGGATTTGCGAGCCGCAACGCGACTGTCGTCGGCGGTCCAATTCGATCGCAATTCCCGCAATCCGGACAACCCGATTGGCTAACTGACGAACTTCTCACCTACTATTCGCATCTTGACTATGGTCCCCATGATCGCGTGCTCGCTACGGAATTCTTGGTTGGCGCAAATATGGCATTCCGGTGCGCCAATTTGCGGCGGGTGGGTGGTTTCCAACTTCGATTGGGGCGCGTCGGCTTTAGTCAATTGCTCGGAGATGAGGAAGTGGTGGTGCAGAACCAAATCCGATCTGAAGGCGGATGTGTTCTATATGCAAGTGCAGCAGCGGTATCTCATATCATAAAGGCTGAACGGCTCACGCCTCAATGGCTGCGCTCACGCGTAGCATGGCAGGCCGTGTCGGCCCAGCTTAGCGGCGTTAAGCCGAACAGAGATGCCACCGGCCTCCTCAGAGAAGCGGGCGCGGCACTTGGCATAACCAGTGAGGTCGAGACGTTGTTGTCGGACCCTGGTCGCCAGATGGGAGATCAGCTGCGTTTTATCTACGCGCTGCAAACCGTGTTGCTCGACCCTGCCACGACCTAACAGTTCGAGCAGTGAGCCGCATATTGTCAGGGGATTTTGCCCAAAGTTATTCTGCCGCAGATCTTATTGGAAGCGGACTGTCGCGGAGAACAGTAAGCTGGCCGTGCTCAAATTTTAGCAACCGATCGCAGCTATCGAGCCAATTCAAATCATGCGTTGATACCACCACGGTCTTCCCCCGCCACTTGAGCCACGGCAACAATGATTTGAAAAAGTATTCCCGATTTTCGGGATCCTGCTCCGCTACAAATTCATCCAGCATGATAATATCGCGATCCTCGAGCAGCAATATTGCCAGGGCAAGCCGTCGCTTCTGACCGGCGGAAAGGTCAAGTCGGGTAATACTTTGATTTTCAATGCTGGTGATGCCGGCTAGGCGCGAACGCTCCAGCACGCTCGCCGCTGTATTAGGTTGGGTGGCCTCCAGACCATAAAGTTTTCGAAACACGTGATACTGTGTGAATATCGCCGAAAATCGCGCACGATATTCGCTCAAATTGTCAGGCCCAACCGTCGCACCATCGACCTCGATCGTGCCTTCACTAGGGTCCAGCAATCCCGCCAGCAGGTTCATAAAAGTTGTTTTTCCCGATCCGTTTGGGCCGATGAGAAACACCAATTCACCCCGATTCAATTCGAAATCGAGCGGACCCAAGACAAAAGGACTCTGCTCGCGCGAGGCATGGACAGCGGTGATACCGCGCAGCATGATTTTCCGAAAGCCGGCGGGCTCTCCGTCTATTGCATCCTTCAGGTGTTCGAATTGAGCCAGTTGTGCGTTGAGATCGGCAATCCGGACATAGGAAACAAGCGTTCCAATGACCGAGGGATAGCTCGTCACGATCTGCTCAAAGGGAGTAAGCGAGAATAGCACGAGTGTAAGGACCTGGAATGTTACCGTTGCTTCAGTGTGTCCAAGAAAAGGCACAAGAAAAACGATGCCCGCGAACAGCATGAAACGCAGGGAGTGCACGGCCCCTTCCCCGGTGGCATAGATTCGATTGGCCTTGATAAGGATGTGACGAAGTTTGGTCAGCACTTGTCTTACGTCCGCGGCTAGACTATCGCGCCTGCCTTGGTGAAGCCGTAATTCCCGAATCCCCCGCAACATGTCTGACACGAGCTCGAAGTAGCCAACATCCAGCGTGCGCGCATCCGTATTGAGCGCCGACATCGCTTTCTGTTGAAGATGATAGGCCAGAACCCCGCCGATCATTACAATGACTGCCGAAATTCCGGCGATCGAGGAATAGTAAAAGAGCTGCGGTATGGCGATGGATAGGAAGATAAATGACGGTAGCAAGCTTAATACCGTGTTCGTGAACCCTGCAACTATGCTCACGTCGGTGGTCAGAATATGATAGAGCGCTCCGTGTTGATGTCGCTCTATGAAGTTTGGCTGCATCTTGAGCAAACCGCCGATGACTTTCAGTCGAACGGAATTGATGACATGAGTTGTGACTGCCGTGCTCATGACGTCATAGATGAACGCGGAGCCAACGACCACGATGAAGGCGAGAACAAACAGCGGCAACCACGTTGACATTGCTTCGCCGAGGGGCGCGGCAGCGGCTTTGTTGATGACGATCATTACAAAATCGCGGGACAGTCCGGCAGCCAGCGCAACAACAAGAAGCACGTACTTCACCCGTTGCGGCCCGTGCGACCACAGGAATCGCAGCATCATCAGCAGTTGTTTAGCGTTTATTTCCAAAGGTTTGCTGTTTTCTGGTCCCAGCACAGCTTCTACATCGCGTGGTTGTCACATGTCACCAAAAACAAGCACGATATCCAACTGATGCTCACTAAGCTCTAGCGTGGCTCATAGCGAAGAAGTTCGTTTTGCAACCTACACAACAAAAGGTTGAGAAGCACTATGAACAGAGAGCCACCTGCAATTCTTCCAGGCTTCGATACCATCTTAGTCAAAGCCCGCTATTCATCATAGCGAGCGAGAGAATGGGAAGCTTTTTATCGCATCCTCGACGATCTCCTCACCTCGCAGAGACTTATCGTCTAATCGCTTCACGCTAAATCGAACATATTTGCGCTGAAGATCACTAATTTGATCAAGTCGAGCCCGTGCCTCAGCCGCGGCTAGGGCAGCACTGAGAACTTTGGAATCGCATTGTCCATTTTCAAAATTCGCGAGCAAGTTGGGCACGGCGTGCCGATTGATCTTCAATCATAAGCATTGCCGCAAGCCCATGCTTGCGCGCATTTCCGCGAGAGCGTCGTTTGCCCTCATTGGTTCGCGGTCCTGTTCTGCCTCTGACGTTCTGGCTTCAACATAGCCGACCTGACGCTTCAACATTTTGAGTTGAGCCCTTGCTTCACGTAGATCATCAATCATACATAGGCTGTGGTAATAGCTCAGCTCCCTAGCTTCTGCCTGGATATCGAATGCATTGCGCAGGGTTTGAGTCTGAAGCAGCAAAATCGCGGCAGTCATGCCTTTGGTAAAACCGGCGTCGACAGGTGGACCCCGGAGATTGACATCAGGACGCCATAACGGTCATCCTAGTCGGACGTAAACTAGCGCATTCACGTGGCACCTCTTTTTGTTCAGACAGTCTCGACAAGTCCAGCATGAACAGGTTGGTCGACCCTAATAGAGTTGATATTTGACATGATGTTGAAGCTCTGGTTTTTTTGCCTACGGAGCCCCTTCACTCCTCAGCTATGACCACCAGGCTAAACGACCTGAACATGCATCTGGGAAATATTTCATGAAAAATGCCTTCGTTGGCCATAGCTATCACAAGGTTACGCTGTCGTCGAAGTGGTTTACAGACATTTTACAAAAGGATGGCTCGACCAACTCATTCTGGGATGAAACTTGGATTGGAAAAAGGCCGATAAAGGTTGATGAGGTTTTGGACTTTGATCGAATTTTTGTTTGGCAGGTACACTATCTAGCACAACAGATTGCTGCTATCGCTCCTGAGAAGCTGGTTTACCTTCCCATGTGGGATGGAGTATCTCAACTTGATCATGAATTCTGGGAAGTTTTCGGGAGTACGAAGATACTTTCATTCTCTTGGACCTTGCACCGAAAATTGAGGTTGTGGGGGCTAAATAGCTTTCAGATCCAATTCTTTCCAGATCCAAACGAGCATCAACAAGTTTCCGATTTTTCAACGAAGCGCGGGTATCTTTGGCAGCGACGACCTGAGATTGGTTGGCCTCAAGTTGCAGCTCTTTCGGGTGATCTACATTGGGATAAGTTCTTGCTTCATGCCGGAATGGACCCACCGCTTGGGGAGTTCACTCCTCCTAAAATATCCCAGATACTGGAACATAATATCAAAGTAACGCGCTTTAATGCTGATGCCGCCGCAGCAAGGAGGATCGTAGAGGAGGCAAACATCTACTTTGCGCCACGCCTCATGGAGGGTATTGGCATGACCTTTCTTGAGGCAATGGCTCGTGGTCAATGCGTTGTCGCTCCAGAGGCACCGACAATGTCGGAGTACATAACCAATGGTGTAAATGGCCTCCTTTACAATTATTGTAATCTGCATCCGGTAAATTTTGACAGAGCGGCCGAAGTCGGAGCCGCCGCCCGCAGACACGTCGAGCATGGATACGAGGATTGGATTCACGATCGGCACAATAGACTACCGGATATCCTCTTTGCAGGCCCGTCCGGCGCTTCCCCACCACGAACAGCTGCACAGGCAAAGTGGAGACACTGCCCTCGCGAATTCCGTAAGGGTTGGAAGTCTGCCTTCCCAAAGGTTACCGTAGCGGTCGTTACCCTGAATGCCGCTGAATCTTTCGATGCAACACTAGCAAGCGTTCTTGATCAGACGTTCAAGGATGTTGATATCGTAGTGATAGATGGTGAGTCCCAAGATGGGACTGTCGGTCGGATCTTGGACTACTCTAAGTATATCCACACCTTTATTTCTGAGCGTGACGACGGGCCGTATGACGCAATGAACAAGGCGGCACGCTTAGGAAGGGGCGAGTTTATTATTTATATGAATGCAGGCGATCTGTTTGCCTGCCCAGACGCGGTTGAGCGTGCACTGCACGTGGCTACTCCGGAAATCGACTTCATCATTGGGCATCACATTTATCTTATCCCTGGCGGCTGCGAGGAGCTGCATAAGGCCGCGGACTTCAATGAAACTTGGGAGCGGCTAAGAGCGGGTCAAGTCGACTTTCAGTGGCTTAGCGGTGTCCCCTGTCATCAGGCGACGTTTACACGCAGAAATATACTCGTTGACGAGGGGGGCTATTCTAAGTTCTTCAAATTCGCGGCGGACCATGAGTTTATGTACCGAATGCGCCAGAAAGGAGCGAGGTTTCGCCACTGCGGGGAGACAATTGCTATCTATGCCGGAAATGGGCTTAGCCGCCAAAATGAAATCGAGTGTGCCAAAGAGTGGTGGAGGATTTGCCGAGCCTATGGTGAACAGAAGGGCGTTGATCGTTTCTTTAGATCGAACTTCCCACCTACCTGTGAGATAGATTCTCATAGGCTCACTACAAGCCTTAGATCCGTCCATCACAGTTTTATGCAGCTTGCTAGACGCGCGATCGCTTGGCGACTGTTTTTGTCTCAACGACAATCACGATAGCAAAGTGATGAAACGATATCCGTTTGGAAAATTTCTGCTAGATACCCCGGACGAGCATGGCATTTTTCAGATCCATAAGGACGCCGTTCTCTATGACCGCGCGTTCGGTTTCATACTGGAGGAAATTGCGAAGGCAGCGCCGGAAGCGGTTATGCTGGACATTGGGGGAAATATCGGAGATACGGCCGCCCTTTTCGCAACCTATGTAAAAAATCCAATCATTTCTGTTGAGGGTAATGCAGAGTTCTTGGAATTTTTCAGAAGAAATCGCCACCTTTTTGGGAATCAAGTGACACTTGTCGAGGGTTTTGTACGTACTGACTCGCTCAGCACACTTAACTTAATTTATCAAAGCGGGGCCGGAAGTGGAAAGATGACAATCAGCGACTCCCAAAATTCAGTAAACTATGAATTCATCTCTACTGATACTTTGATAGAGATGGCAAAAGGTAGAAATCAAGAACTGTGTCTGGTCAAATCGGACACGGACGGGATGGATGGTTTTATTGTTTCTGATTTCTTGCATAAAACGGACGCGGCTCTTTTTTTTGAATGTGATATGATCGCTACAATGTCCGGGGTCTCCAACCCATGGCCTGCGTTCTTCGACAGTTTGACTGAAAAGGCATATTGCATTGTTGTTTATGATAACTTCGGCCTGCCAATGCTGATCGAAGAGCGCAATCCTGGCAAAGTGCTTGTCGATTTAGCCGGGTATGTCAGTCTTCAACGAACTATACCTCCAATACGAATCTGGTATTACGACGTATGGGCCTTTTCACCAAAGTGGAGGTCGGTTTTTGATGAGGTTGCCCTGAAGTTGCGAAAAGGCTTGCTGCGACCAACCAACTTCTAAGGGAGCTTTTCTGTACAACTCTGACCTAGTCCAGACTCTAAAATACCTGAATAACCTCGTTTGATGTCTTGCTGCTCCTTCGTTTGTGACCGGTCACTTCAGCTTGAGACTTGGCAAACTGCAGCACTCATGCTTGCATGTTAATTTTGCGGTATCCATCCCTCCCAGTGAAAAGTCCATTCATCGGAATTTCACTGTCAGCTTGTTTTCTGCTACGCGCGCTTTGACGAGGCACGCCCAGAAACTTGCCTACTGTCCGTCGCACCATTCACCCTTTTGCGCCACCATTGCTTGAACCAGGCGTAGGTTTTCGCAAGCCCCTCGCTCAAGCTGGTCGGCGCAGACCACCCGAGCTCGTGCAACCGCGACACATCGAGTAACTTTCGAGCGGTCCCATCCGGCATCGAACTGTTGAATCGAAATACGCATTCATGCTCGATCACCTTGGCCAGCAACGCAGCAAGATCGGCGATGGTTATATCCTTCCCAGTTCCAATATTGATTGGCTCTTCCTGGTCGTAGTTCTTCAAGATATGGACTATGGCATCAGCACAATCATCGACATAGAGAAATTCTCGTCGCGGTCTTCCCGTTCCCCAAATCTCAACCTCCCGTCTGCCCTGCACTTTTGCCTCGTGGATTTTCCGCATCAAAGCTGGAACGACGTGACTGGTTTGCAGGTCGAAATTATCCTCCGGGCCATAGAGATTTGTCGGCATACATGAAACAAAGCAATGACCATACTGCCGCCGATATGCCTGCAAAAGCTTGATCGCAGCAATTTTTGCAATCGCATACCACTCGTTCGTTTTTTCCAAAGGGCCTGTCAGCAGCGCTTCTTCCGGTATTGGTTGAGCTGCCTCACGGGGATAGATACAAGATGATCCGAGCATCACGAATTTCTCAACCTGTGACCTGTGTGCAGCTTCGGTCAAGTTTGTGACGATTGCCAAATTCTCGTAGATAAACTCCGCTGGATAAGTTGTGTTTGCCAGAATTCCGCCGACCTTTGCTGCACAGCAGATCACAGCATGCGGCCGCTGGCATGCAATAAACTCTTCGACTTCAGCCTGTCGGCATAGATCCAGCTCCGAATGAGTGGCCGTTATGACCTCACAGTTCTCGTTTGCGAGCCGCCTGACTACCGCACTGCCTACCATTCCGCTGTGGCCCGCAACATAGACGCGCTTGTTGTCCAACGAATAGTTCTCACAAACTGCCATTTGTCCCTCGAAATTGATCCTGTATGGACTCCACGAACCGAATCGCGCCTTCTTGTACAAGCCATTGTTTTGCAGCTCTTGCTGCAAAATGCCGTGTTCATCTAAGAGCTAACCGTACTTTCCGCTACTAGTTGGATAGAGCGAGTATTGAATCGACGAACCGGGCAGTGCCATGCTGCTCGCGCCAGCGTTCGGCGGCTTTGGCAGCCATTTGCCGATAGTGCTCCAGTCTGGCAAAAGTTCGCTCGATTGCGAACAAGATCTGAGGTACCGACGCCTCGTTAAATCCAGGATACTGGAGCCCAAAATCGTTGAGCATCAATCGTGGCCGACAGTTTGAAGGTACAACAATCGGTAAGCCGCACGCTATCGCCTGAAACACAATCCCCGATGATTTGTTACGATATTTGACGGGATCAGAAGGCCACACAACAATGTCACAGCGCAGCATCTCCCGCGCTAGATCGGGAACGAAGGGTGGAATGACGACGCAATCCTTCACCCCCACGTCCGGAAATCCTTCGTTATTCTGAGCCCTGACCTGCCACCCCCGCGCCTTTATGGCTTCTACAAGCCGCCTTAAGATATCTCCTCCCCGTTCCCCACGATGACTGCCGAAAAAACCAATAGTGATACCCGGTTTGCGGTCAGCTTTCTCTGGACCGCCGTCAAATGGCACTGGAAGTTGTCGGGGAGACACACCGCTAGTGATGCCCGAATAGTGCTGCGTCGATGGCGCGTCAAATGTCACGAGCGCGAACTCTGAATGCGCCCGCCTCGTGCTGGCGGTCCACGCGGCTGTCCCGCAGCGATATCCCATGTCGGCGTCAAACCAGGCACAGCCAATCATGAACTGTTGCTTTTGCAACCACTGCGTTGCAATGAATTGATGCAACGTGAGGGTGGGCCAGAGCCATAGGTCGGCGCGGGGAATGTGCTTCAACGAAGTCAGAATATTGCGGGCTACCATCCATATTGAAAATTTCTCATTCAGATTGTACCACGGCCTCCGATAGGCACCCACTTGAAACAACCCCTCGATTTGAATTTTCGAGTCATGGAACATCTCAAGGCATGCCGCTGTGATTTTGCTGTTGGCATAAACTATGGGCTCAACACCTTTGGCCACAAATGCTTGAGCTATGCGCAAATCAACATCGGCATGATGGCCAGCCGTATCAACGAGCCCAGGGTCGAGAAGAGCAACTTTCATCAGCGGTGAGCTTTTCGCCGGATCAACTGAATCGATAGGACTTTGTACATTATGGTCGACAAAAGGAAAAGCGCTCTCATCTCAGGCGTTACCGGTCAAGACGGTGCATACTTGGCGCAGTTCCTGCTTGGCAAGGGCTATACCGTCCACGGAATAAAGCGCCGTTCGTCCTCGTTCAATACCGGGCGTGTCGACCATCTCTATCGTGACCCCCACGAAAACGATGTCGATTTCTACTTGCACTATGGTGATGTCACGGATGCGACTAACATAATTCGCATTATCGACCAGACTCAGCCAGATGAAATTTATAACCTGGCGGCTCAGAGCCATGTCCAGGTCAGTTTTGAAACGCCAGAATACACGGGCAACGCGGACGGGCTGGGCGCCTTGCGGTTCCTTGAAGCGTTGCGCATCCTCCGGCTTGAGGACCGCGTCAGATTTTACCAGGCGTCGAGCTCCGAGATGTTTGGCTCTACCCCGCCGCCTCAGAATGAACAGTCACCTTTTCATCCACGCAGCCCCTATGCTGCTGCAAAGTTGTACGCTTTCTGGATTACTGTGAACTATCGCGAGGCCTACGGTATCTACGGCACCAATGGAATTCTTTTCAATCACGAGAGTCCTCTTCGCGGCGAAACCTTTGTAACCAGGAAAATCACCCGAGCAGTTTCGGCGATAACCGCTGGGATTCAGGAATGCCTTTATCTTGGCAATCTAGACGCTCGTCGCGACTGGGGCCATGCGCGGGACTATGTCGAGGGGATGTGGTTGGCGATGCAGCAGCCGGTAGCAGATGATTATGTCTTGGCTACGGGTGTTTCACATTCCGTGCGCGAGTTTGTTGAAATGGCATTTGCCGTCGTGGGGCGTGAAATTGCATGGGAGGGGAAGGCAACGCAGGAAACTGGTCGATGCCGTCGTACAAACCAGACATTGGTTCGTATCGATCCAGTGTACTACCGTCCCTCGGAAGTGGATCACTTGTGCGGCGATGCGAGCAAGGCAAAGCGTGTTCTTGGATGGAGACCGAAAACCGATATTCACGGCCTCGTAGAAGAAATGGTGATGTCCGATTGCCGCGCCTTAGGGCTTGAACCGAGTCTCGCGAAAGCTTCCAAACTATAGCGGTCGACCCCTCTCCCCTACCTATCGATGAGTCTGGTCGCGATCTCAATCAGACTGTTGGCCCGAATATCCCAGGTATGTTGATGCGCCGCTTCCCAGCGTTTGCTCAACAGACCATCATCGAAGTTGCAGTCCTTCAGTCGCTCGAGTTGGGCAACCATGACTGTAGGGCTGGTGCACCGCACCACAAGCGGGCTGAATTCCTCTAACTGCCGGCATCCTGGCGTCACCAGAATCGGCCGTCCAAATGCGAGATGCAAAAAGAACCGGGCCGGACTGGCCAGCGGATTTACGCTACGCTCAGAATAAGGAATGACTGCTAAGTCGATTGTGGAAGCGTGGGCTGCAAGTTGCGCCTGGCTTTGACGGCCGGTGAAACGACAACATGGATGCTTCAGAATTTGTCGGAGGACCGGACGATCGGCTGCTTCTAACTCAGCATCCTCGATATCTCCTGCGAATAGCCAGTCTAGCCACGGTGTTCTCTCTATAGCCTCTGCGAGCCAGTCCAGTCGGAGGCGGCTCGACACACGGCCCAATACTCCCGCAAGCGGACGCGAACGGTTCAACTGCAGTGAGGGTACTTGTGGAGGTATCCATTCAGCCGCAATGGCATTGGGCAAAACGCTGATCTTCTCCGGCCCAAGCCCTGCAACCCTTATGAATTTCTCCGCAAGAGCCGAAGAAACCGCACAAACGTGATGAACGCGTTTCAGCAATTCTATCTCCTGCTCCTCCCAGCCGCGACGGTATGCTGCGTAGTCGTCGACTGCCTGATAGATGCTTGGCATGCTGCCTATCGCAGCAAGGCCATCGATCTGGTCAGGTCGCGTGCAGATGAAAACTCCCGCACTATGGAGCAATTTGCGAACTTGCATTTTGTGCGGCCAGCTTGTCCATCGGCCTGGAGGTAGAAATAATCTTGCCGTGGGGCGCTGCTTCAAACTCCAGAATTGACCAAGTCGCCACTGCGGCTCGATCTCCCGAACTTCGACTCGTAGCGCTACCGCCCGATACAGGGCAGTCAGCATCGGTTCACTATGATGATAGACAACGACTATTGGCTTCACGTTGCCCGCGAGTCCCGACACGCACCCTTCGTTTCCTGTTCCCTAATGGCCTCCAAATTGAGCGACCCTGGAAAGAGAAGTGTGCGAAGGCGGTCGGAAAATTTTTTGACGTCCCTCGTATCGCATGCCCATAACGAGGTTGACGTTGAGACATGGTGCAATGGCTGACCATTGACAATATGTCTCAGTTCCGGAGGTTCCATAACAGTTTCTTCCACGAATTTTTCACGATCGAGATGGGTTATCAGCCGCCATTCCAGTCGCTCGCCGTAATAATTTTTGCTGGCATGAATAGGTCGAATTACGCCTTTTCCACTCAAAATTGGAGGTCCAGCACATCTGCCATAGGACCATTTCCGTTCGGCATACCGGCGCTCGGCGTTTACTGGGTGGGGAATCCAATCGCCGCACAACCAGTCATCGGTTGAATAGAGCGACAGATAACGATTTTGGCTTGGCTCGTCTCGTACCGAAGTAATCAACCAATAGTACTCTTGATGCTTGAACATCACCGTATCGGCCGCATCGACGCCGTAGACCAGCCGTCTAACACGCCGCAGACCTTCCGGAAAGTTTTCTAAAGAATAAAGATCAATGCAGAGGCGTTCGGAGGTTTCAGGAATGAGATATGCCTTGCCATTGCTTTCGAATATGAAAGGAAACGAGACATGCCCGGTGCCCAAGGGAATCTCAGTTGGTACGTCAGGCTGCAGTCGCTCGCTGAGCTTCATGGTCAGCAGGCGGCCTCGATTGTGCTTGTACTGGAATTCCTCAACCAAAAGATACTTGTGGCCTTGGAACTCGAACACAAAGGGATCGGCATAATAGCTATGGGAAGGTGAACGAATCAAAGTGCTTGAGGTCTCCCCTCGCCGCCCGATGTAGACGGAATAATGCTCATTAAGCCATCGTTGCCACCCGCCGACATGCCGAGCATCAAACGACTTGATGTGAAGCCAGCAGCGATCGGCAGTCTTGTAGAGCCAGAACCAAGCACGCACTATGGGGTCCGCCCACACCGGCACTCGATTCGCCACCTTATTGCGCGAGGACATCCAGCGGATTGGTTGGGTGGAACTGATATCTATTTCGCGATGCGTGGGCACTGATAGTCCTCGTGCCTGTCGCTCAAGGAGCAGAAAACTTAGCAGCGCCTGTTCGGGTTTGTGCTGCGGCAGTTTTGGAGTTCGCGGACTGATTATCGAAGAATCCGCTGCCAATTCATACCACCGATCTACCAGCTCTCTGATGTCCTCTCGCGCTCCATCTAGCCCAATCACTCCTGTTACAAACTCATTTTGATCGAGCAGTTCCAGAGCGACCTGCAACCTGCCGAGTGTCAAGGGATCACAATGTTGGCCAAGAGCTGATTGCCCCCTCAATGCATAGAGCCCGGTCGAGCGAAGTTCTGCGATTACTTCATCGGGGGGCCCACACAGGATTGTTGCGCTGTCCAGAAACAAAATTGGCCCCTGCTCTGCCTTAACTCGTTCCCGGATCAATGCCACCTTCCAGCCGTAGGATTGGTGGGAGATGGCAAAATGCGCCGGATAAGCGGCAAAGTCGAATTCATGGATACTCACCCATGGAAATAGATTTTCGATTTCACGTCTTCTGGGTGCATCCAGCCCCAGGTCGTAGAGCACCCACCGGTACTTCCGATGCAGGCGCTGCCGGCGAGCGCTGAGAAGCAATTGCACAACACAGCGACCGTATGCACTATCGGCAGCAGTTACGAACGTAAGCTCCGGTGGACGAACTTTGAACTTCATCCACCTGTCTGCGAAATGTCGTATGACGATTGTGTTGTTGCGCTTCAACGCGTCTCCCCCACCTCGGTTGATGCGCCCCAGGCTGTTACGCTTGAAGAAACGGTACCGCCAGAGGCGATCGATGCAGAAACGACGTGCGGGGAACACGACTTTGTCGGCTTTGCAATGCGCGGAAAACCACACATCATCGACAAAAAAAGCACTCTGCGGCGCTCTCGAATAGTCGGCGACGTTCTTGAAATCGAAAAATCTCGGCCTGACCAGATAACCCGAGTAACCCTGCAGGATATCGACCTTGTGCGGCCGCCGGATCGTCGTGCCGAGGATCGGTGCCGGCGGATGTTTGAGCAGATGCATCCTCCAGCTGGTGCGCCTGTCCGTGAGATCCTGGGGAACTTCCCATCCGCTCGACCCGATGGCAGTGTCGGGGTTTTTTTCAGCCCACGACAAAAGATCGGCAATCATCGTCGGCGGATAGAGCATGTCGTCATCGACCACGATGATCGCCTGATTGGGATCGACCGCACAAAGTGCAGGAATTAATTTTGTCGCGGGCCCATGATCCTCGCACCGCACCACATCAACGCAGATCAAGCCTCCAAGCCACGACGGCAACTCATATGCGCATTGCTCCCGCGCTGAAAAATGCGGCAGATGGATGCGAATTTTCCCTGGCGCCACTTCCTGATCGAGCAGGCTCTTGAGAGTTGGCTTGAGGTGCGGCAAGCGCGAGGGTGTTGTGGTAAGGCAGACGATTGCTTCTGACTTCTTCCGTTCACTCCAAGTTCTGTCCCACGCCTCGAGAGATCTTGAAGAAAGCCTCACTCTCCTGAGCATGTCGAACACCAGGTGCCGGCCTGACAGCCGGTCATACGCTACAGCGGCAAGGAGAACGGCCAAAACTGAGACAATCAGAAGGCCCCCTGAGTGATCACCTAAAATGGCGCCCACGATTGAAAAGTCGAAGTTCATTGATGACCGCTCTTTGGACTTTGGCTAAGCTCGCCCTGTGAGAGGAATAAGTCGAAGACGGCATGAGCGTACCGAAAATCCTTGGACATGCGGAGACTCTCCTCGAAACCGTGGCCGAGGCCGGTCGTTGGCGCTGGAGCCGGCTTACCGCGCCCCTGTCGATACGTTGCAAATCCGATCTGCGCGGTACTCGTTGTCATTGCCCTCGGGGTCTGAAGCATCACTTTGTTCATAGCGAAGGTCTGCGGGAGATTGCCGATTTCGTCATCGATTACCGCAGCAACGTTGTCAATCCTGCTCGAGGACGGGTGCCCATTGAATACCTAACGAGATTCGCGGGACAGCTGAATCGGGGTAATATCATTCATCTGAAGGCCGACCTGCTCGGCGAATTTGCAGCCACGGTTTTGCCGGGTCTGAAAGAACCTGTTGTCTTGGTCACCGGTGACTCGGACTATGCGCCTTTGACCGATTTTTCCTGGTTATTGGACCATCCTCGCATCGGCCACTGGTTTGTCCAAAACGCTGATGCAGCCTATCGCCACTCGAAACTGACTCCCGTTCCCATAGGACTCGACAATCCGCTCTACAACAAATTAGAGAAGCGCATAGGCCTGGCGGTCGACATGCTGGCCCGTCGATCTGCCTTTGATTCAACTTTTAGCAGGAACGAAGCAGGTGATCAGGCGCTGCTCAATCGCATAATCGCTTCTGGCATCAATAAGCCGATCCACAAGAATCTGAAGGTGCTGTGCACGTTTCACATGAACCACAAGATCGCCCCCGACATTGCCGGAATTCCTTCCCGCATCGAGGCCTATTCCGCCCTGGTTGGCAATCCCCTGTGCCATTTTCCCTCGCGACGGCTTGCCCAGGAGGCGTGCTGGCGCGCCCATGAAAACTTTGCCTTCCAGGCATCTCCCCATGGGAATGGACTGGATTGCTTCCGAACATGGGAAAGTCTGGCTCTCGGCACCATACCCATCGTCAAGAAAAGTCCGCTGGATCTTCTCTATGAGGACGAAGAGCTGCCCGTGATGATCGTTGAATCCTGGCACGAGGTGACGCCCGAAAATCTGCAACGATGGCGAGACCGCTTCAAAAAGTCCTTCGATGAGGGGCTTCTCGAGCGGTTGTCGAACTCTTACTGGGTAAGGAAAATAAGGGCAACCGCGCGAACAATTTCCACCAACAAGAGTGTTGACTAAGCCCACCCCAGTCGACTTCCCTACCAGCGTAGTCATCGGCGGGCGATCTGCGCCAATTGTCAGGTTCCCCGCGTCAGCGGACCTACGGATACGCGATCTTTCTCTGCAGGTCCGTCTGCTCCATCCAATAGAGATCGGGAGCAAAAAGCCCGAGATAGATGACAAAGGACGCCAAGAGTACGATTTCCCAAGACGAATAGACGTATCGCACGACGTAGTTGTCCACCGGCATTGGGAAATCTTTGATCCAAAACAAGAGGAGGTAGCCGAGCGCGAGGACCGCAATTGCCACCGCCGCCTTGAAGCGCATGCCGTGCATTGAGTTTACGCGGGTCCCAAACTCTCCAGTGTTTTCGGCACCGCTCCTCAACATGTGACCAAGGATGCCGCTGCCCAATACTGCAAGACTTTGCCCGGCAAAGAACACATAGCTGCTGATCATGTGAATGTCGCGGTCCACGCCAAGTGGAACCCAACTCGTCACCACCATCCCCAGAGTGCCTGCAGCTTGCGCTAGGACGCAGAACAGCAGCAGCAATCCCGCAGTTGTGTTTTTGCGCTGATCGACAGCCCAGGTCATGTTGATGCTTCTGCTGTACGCCCGCACGATAAAGGTGACGGAGACTGCCGTCAGCGCAGCAATCAATAGGATTATCATGGCGAAGGGATCAGCCACCGCGGGCTCACCCAGGGCGGCGCTAATCGTTGGCGGTGTCTTGCTCACCTCCGCGGGATGCAAGTCTCCATAGGTCAGCCTCGTCCAAAACAGCAGCGGAATCTCGATGCTAGGCACCAACACAACCGCGCTTGCCCGCAACAGTCCTCGGCTTGAGATACCGATTGGCGCACTGTTGCTGGCCATATTACGGCTCCGGGGAGACCAGCAGGGCGTAATTTGTCATTGCCATCAGGACGTCTCCAGTTGCGTTGCTTTTGCCACCAAATTATCCTCAGCGAACATGAAAACTATTTTCCACCCGCTGCACAAACTTCTCGGCGAAGTCTACGACAAGATCTACTTTACCATTTCCAACCAGGTTCTATCGATCCTCGCCAAACAAGTCGTTGTGATGTTCAACCGGGCAGAGGTTCACTATTGGGCGGATTTCGGCACGTTGTTGGGTCTCGTTCGTGACAATGGGATCATCTATGCTGACACCGATGTCGATTTCACAGTCATTGAGAATGACGAGACGATTCGCAAGCTTGATGCATGTTGCAGGAGGTTTCATCTCTGGTTCTCTCTGAGAAGAGACTTAAATCGCAGATCCTATTGCGCCTACTTCCGCCTCCTTCCGGCTCGGGCCGACATATATGTTAATCGTTTCACTAGTGATGGGAACCTGTTGATTGGCTGCGAGGGACCTTTCAGCAACGTGTCGTATGACCTCGTGAAACGCGTAGTGGGCAAAAAATGGAAGGGCGTCGAGATCAAGATACCGGAGAAGGCTGCAGAACTCTTGACCTACCGGTACGGAGCAGACTGGCACATTAGAAAAAGGGATCATACTGGAAGACTTCACTCCACCTACAATCCAACCAATCCCGAGGAATCATCGCTGCGTCGGAGGGACAGTTACTGGTAATCGTTTTCTTCTGTTGGCGTGCCCGGCCGTTCACGACATGGCGACCACCGGATTCCGTCCGGCCGGGAGGCGCGCCGCCTCGTGGATGCGCCGGCGCCAGCGCTCCATCGAGAGCAGCTCATGAACGCCGCTGCGGTCGAAGCCCGACGCGTACTTCGCGAGCCACCGCGCCATATTGTTCGCGGTGATCTCCTCCCAGTCATCGATGCTGACAACCGGCAGCCCGCGGTAAAGCACATCCAGCGGTCCTTTCTTGACGATCACGATAGAGCCCATGAGGAGCGCCTCCCACGTGCGATGCCCATCGAGTCCGCGCCCATACGTGACGATCGCAAACGCGTGGCGTGCGTAGCGCAGGCGAGGCTCTAGCGGATCCATGCGCCGGCGTGCCGGGAACACGATGTTCGGGTTGTCGCGAAGCCGGTCGAAAATTTCGGTTCGCGTCTCGCCGAAGCAGCGCGACACAGCCGTATCGTTGAAATGGAAATCGGCGACGGCGAGTGGCAGGCGTTCTTCAACAGGCGGCGCATCCAGCGCGAGCGCTTCCCATTCCGCTTCGTGGCGCGCTGGCGTTTTCCTGACGGCGCAGTATGAACCCATGCGGGAATTGAGAGTCACGTCGTTGCGTTTGGGATACTCGATCCCGATGGGCACCGGCGTGATGACGTCGGCGAGCGCGGTGCCATCGTAGTTTACCGAAAACCAGTGCAGCAGCTTGCCACTTTCGACCACCGTCCGTGCAGCCTCATAAAACGACGACGGCACCGACCAGTCGGATTCGCCCGTGACCAGCACGAAGCGGCACTCGAGCTGCGGCAGAACCTCACGGTTAAAAAGCGGCAGTGCCTCGATACGCATCCAGATGACTGCACCATCCGCTATGTCGCGGTATGTGGAAAGATCGATGTGCTGAAGACGGCCGCTCATCACGTATGCCGATCCGCCGTACGCGTCGCACGAAAGCGCAAGCCCAGTGGGCGAGAGGTACTTGGTCGGAAACGGCGGGCGCGCCCAGCGGTAGTAACCGTAGCGCTCGACGAGCTCGTCTCGCGCCAGGCGCGCGAGAAACAGAGGCCATTCGAGCAGAGCTGCCGCCATCGCCGCCGATTGTAGCGAACGCGCTTCCGCAGCGTCAAACGCACGGCGCGCTGGACCGGCGGGTGGCTTGGCGATACGCTGGCCGCACGAGTGAACTTCGGCATGAATCAGAAGTGGGCGAAAATTGCGGCAGGCCTGATACACGATCTGCATCGCACGCGTTTTCCGCTGACGCGCCGGACGGTCCTGCCGCCGAACGTGCGCGCAATGGAGGCCAACCTCCTCCACATTCACGAAGTTTTCGGCAGGCACGGCGTCACGTTCTGGCTGCGCGATGGAACGGCGCTCGGCGTGTACCGCGACGGCGCGATCCTGCGTTGGGACGACGACACCGACCTCGGCGTTTGGCTGGAGGACCTCCCGAAAATCGACGCCGCGCTTGCCGAGCTGAAGAAGTTGGGGTTCACCGTCTATTTACGGACGCCGCACGTGATCGGTCTGCTGAGACGCTGGGAAACGGCCGAGATCGTGGTGAGTGGCGTGGCGACGGCGGACGACGAGTACACCGGCGTCCTCGAAACGTTTTTCCGCAAGCTCACCACCGTGTCGTTTCTCGGCCGCGACTTCCACATCCCCATGGACATAAACGGCTACTTCGAGTTTTCTTACGGTCCCGACTGGAGGACGCCAAAGCCGTGCGCGTGGTGGGCAAGCTCGTGGTGGTTGCCGCAGGCCGCGCGCACCGCCCACGTGCGCAAGTTCGTCAGCCAGCGTCCACGTGGTTTGCTGTCGTAGTCATTTTGCTTTTTGTTGGCGCTGAGCATCGAGCTTCTGCAGCAGTCGTTTTGCTCTCAGTATTCTTTGGATGCTCGTTAGATTGGTGAGTAACGCGAACAGCCAGAGTCCGGGAATCATTAAGGATGTATCGAAGATGGACTCACCCACTCCTGTGATCACCAGGAGACTACACAAGTAGATTATTCTTTCCTGCCGCTCGAACAGATCGGGCCAGTCGTCATTCGAGATTCTGACCTCGATTGCAACTCTTGCCTTTGCATAGCTGATAAGCAAGCTTCCAGCGAGCGCTAACGTAGCCGGCAGCCAGGCATCGTAGGCATAGGCAATTGTGATCAGAACGATGCATTCCTGATACCGGTCGATGACGGCATCGAGATAGCCGCCGAAGGCCGTCATTTCGTGGCGCAGTCGCGCCACTGCCCCATCGAGCGAATCCGCCGCAAACGATACCGCGAGCCCCAGACCAAAGACAAAAGCCGAATCGTGCCAGAGATATGCCGCGGCGTTGGCAACGACAAGGCAAAGGCCCATGAGAGTGACTTGGTTTGCAGTAAACCGACGCGCAACTGGCCGGGCCAGTATCTCCCAAAGTGGATCAATATGACGCTTGAAAAGTCCGTCTATCATGTCTCAAACCTTGCAGCTAAAGCTGGAATTCCTGGAACGCCCGCCGGAACCAAGGCGCGGTGGACTTGTAGGCATCGAGAAAGAGCCTATACCGCCGGTCGAAGTAGGCGCGCCTTGCGGGATCATGACGAACCAGCATCCCGTCTGGGTGTTTTTCCATCATATCCCATGGTGAAGCGATCCATCCCAAGCCGAAAGCAGCAAGTCGCGCCGCTCCCCTAATTCCTGCAAGCTGGGGATGCTCGGGCACGGCCAGATCTCGCCCCAGGCAGTCAGCCAATATTCGCGACAGGCTTGCGCTTGCCGCCGCGCCGCCCAAAAGCTTCACCGGGCTTGCCGACAAAACCCCGGGCTGTTGAGATACCGAGGCGAACGCCCAGCGGGTATTGATTGCAATTCCTTCGGCAACGGCTCGCACCAACGTAGAGCGGTCATCGGTTAGCGACAATCCAAGTAATGCGCCGCGCAGGCGATGATCATCCACTGGCGCTCGTTCCCCTGCCAGCCACGGCAGAAAGACGGGGGTAGCGTCCCTCTCACCGTCTGTCAGCGCCGCATCGATGAACTCGGCATTTACTTCATCAGATGGTCCCCGGCCATTGGTCATCAGGCGAACCATCCAGTCGAAACATGCTCCAGCACTTTCCTGAGTAGCGATTAGAAGGGGCCTGCCCTCTGCAGCGCTTGCAATAGTCGCATACCCCTCGCTGACGGCGAGACGTCGACCGGGAAAGAAGCCGCCCACCCAAGAGCTCGTTCCCATGTGGAGATGGAGTTCTCCATCCTTCAGCGCATCACTTCCAAGCGCCGTGGCGGTTACGTCTCCACACCCGCAGCAAACGGGGGTTCCTGCATCGAGCCCCAGGTCCTCTGCGGCGTTCCCTCCCAGGAGCCCTGCAACATCGCTGCCATTGGCAAGCTCGGGAAGCATTGTGCGGGGGATTCCCACCATGCTGATCAGCCGGTCCGACCAGTTCATTACCTTTGGTCTGGTATCCAGCATCCAGGTAAGGTTCGCGCAGTCGTAGGTCGTCACGAATCGGCCGGTCGCTCGATGCACGAGCCAGTCCTTGACGTCTAAAAGCTTATGTGTCTTGTCCCAAATCTCCGGTTCGTTGTCCCGAATCCACAGCATTTTTCCTGGTGGATCCATGCCGTTGTGAGAGGGTGCGCCATTAGCCAATCGCACCCACGTGGCAAGCTTGAATGCGTTATAGCCGAATAGCTTGGGAAAGCCCCCGGTCAGCTTTGCAGTCGTAGCGGCTGACCGTTTGTCCACCCAAATAAGGCACCGTCGAAGCGGTTTACCCGCCTCATCGCAGCAGATGACGCCACACATTTGAGCGCTGAACACCAATGCGGCCTGGCGCCGTCTCAAGTCAGGCACTTGTCGATGCAGTTCAGCCATGCCCTGCCGCACAGCGTTCCACCAATCCTCAGGGTCCTGTTCAGCCCAACCAGGAGCAGGGAAATGCGTAACGTAGGATCGGCTACAATGTCCGATCACCCGGAACTGCCGATCGATCGCCCCAAGTTTTACCCCGCTGGTTCCACAATCGGCAACGATAATGACCTCTCTATTGCTCAATTCGGCCCACGAAGCCTCCCGCCTCAAATAGAGTTAGGACATTCAGCTCAGTCCACACTTCGCCCCTCCTGCCGGTCATTGAATCTTTTGACCGCAGAAGCGTAGACAGACTCGATTGCCACGGCGACCTGTCTTATGTCGAATTGTCTGGCATGCCCGCGCCCCCACTCAGCCCGTGACTTCAGCAACTCTTCATTGTTCGCTGCCTCGATAATGGCGTTGGCGAGCGCCTGCGCGTCCCCGGCCGTAAACAGCGACTGCCGCCCCTCCCCCGTCAAAACCGAGCGAAATCCACGATTATCTGCCGCGATGACCGGAACCCCCGCCGCCAATGCTTCTACGATTACGATCCCGAAGCTTTCACCTGACGGAGAAGGAACGACCACCAGATCGACACTGCGCAACAATTGCTTCACCTCCTCATCGGTCGGTGCGCGCTTGAAACGCAGTTCATTGCCGGCACCCCCGCCTTGAGCTCTCAGAACCTGATTCTCGAGTTTTCCCGCACCAGCAATCGTCAGCGACAGTTTCTTTGCTCCAACGGGCGCATCTCGCTCACTGATAAGGTGCCATGCCTTGAGCAGAACATCGATCCCCTTTCGTCCCTCGAGTCGTCCTATGAACAAGACGGAGAATTCATCTGACAGCCGGCGCTTGTCTTTTGCAACGGCGAAGAACGGCTCAAGATCGATGCCCGGAGGAAGGACGATCGGCTGTGCACTGCCCTCACCCGTACGAAGGTGAGCCAACGGCGCCGGCGAGACAGCAATTGCTCCATCAAGCCACATCAAAAGCCGCCTGCTGATGAGTTGGAAAAGGAGCCTCAACAACCGTCCCGAAGCAGTATCGGGGGGTGTATCGTGGAAGGAGGCGACGGTAGCAACTCTTGTCCTGCGCAGCACTTGCATTGCCAGAAAAGGCACCCAGACGCCATGACAGTGCACTATGTCCGGTCGCCATACGGCGATGCGCTGACTGAGCTCGCACAGCTCTGACCGGCTCGCCCAGGAGAGTTCGAAGCGCGTCCCAACCAACGAAATCATCTTGTGCGCTCCAAGACACAACACATCGTTCGCCTGCGACTGGGGTGGCGGTCCAGGCGCAATGGTAAGTGTTTGGTGACCTCGCCTTCTAAGTTCCTTGCATAGATCCCGAACATGGTTCTGCACCCCGCCCGGACGGTCGATGGCATAGGGACAGATTTGAATGACCCTCATGCTCGCAGTCTGCGAAAAATACTGATCTGTGTATGGGTAAAGTCGAGGAGCGAATATGCGGCCAGCCACACCATCAACCATCCAAGCACATCGAATCGCCAACAGATGAGTGCCAGCAGTGGGAGTGTATGATCAATCCCTGAAAATGCGGAAAAGACAAAGTTCATCACACCCATTCTTGCATCGCGGGGATGAGTGTCTGCAGGTTCGGCTACCGGCGAGGAGCGCGCTTGGAGATATACTCTGCACAGCCGCGCAAAAGTGTGTATCCAAGCCGCTGTCAGCCCGATGGACAGAAAGCTTACACGCGTCAGGATCGGATCGCTCAGCACATCGGCAAGATATCCGAGACCTGCGTACAAGATGACACGGTAAGCGATATCGAACGCAAAATCGAGATAATGCCCCATCGCGCTCTGCATCTGCTGTACTTGTGCAAGTGAACCATCGACACAGTCGAGAATCGAATAAACAACCGCGAGCAGGCAGAGAGACAGTACTGCCTGCGCGGGTTCAAGCGCGAACAAAGCAAAGAGCATCAAAAATAAGATGACACCGTTCATCAACGTCACATGATTTGGCTGAATCCAGGTCCTCACGAATATCCAGGTAATTAGCAGCGCCAACGGGCGATACAAAACCACGCATGCCCACTCCCCGCGCAGCTCCTCGACGAACTGGTGCTGGCGATAACTGTCGACAATCATTCTAAAAGAGGGGTTTTTCAAAGAGTGCCGTCTCTATTTGCCCGTGCTTGCGCACGCGTGATCTAGCGGCTAATCCTAACCCGCTTAGGTTTCAAGAGTAATTTGACAAGCTTCATTCGAATCAAGGCTTTGATGGTCAAAACCGCTCTCTTACTTGCTGCTGGACGCGGCATCAGAATGGGCGCCACCGGCAGGGAACGGCCGAAAGGATTTATCGAAATCGGCGGCGAAACTCTTATTGTCCGATCAATCGGTCTTTTGCTCGAACACGGCATCGAACGCATCGTCGCGGTCACCGGGCATTTGTCGGAAACCTACGACAAGCTTGCGGCGGAGTATGGGGGAAGGATTCAATGCTTTCTCAACCCCAATTTTTCATCCTCCGGAAGTTTGGAAAGCCTGCGCGTGGGCCTGCAGCAAGTTCATGAACCTTTCCTTCTGCTCGAATCGGATATCATCTACCAGCCCGCGGTCCTCGATGCTCTCCTCAAGAGCGGCGAGGAAAACATTGTAGCAGTATCCGGTCCTACTCATGCAGGCGATGAGGTTTATGTATGGGCACGCACCTCGCCTGGCTTCGCACATTCCCTGCTCCTGAACCTGTCGAAGAGCCGTCAGGAGCAACCTGAAGAACCGCTGGGCGAACTGGTCGGCATCCTCAAGATCGGGACCAAACTTCGCTCATTGCTCGACTTTAAGGCCTCTCAATGGCAAAAGGACGATCCCGGGGCCAGCTACGAAACAGGCTTGGTGGCCGTCGCCCAGTCTTTTCCAATTACCTGCATGAAACTCGCTGGTCTCATTTGGGCGGAGATTGACGATGAGCAAATGCTGGAGCATGTGCGCCGCAACGTATACCCCCGCCTCGTCGCAAAATTCTAAATGATCTTGCGTCGCATCATGAGTTGTAATGCGGCGATCGTCACGACAATGAGCAACGGGCCTCCCCACGCCGCTGCAACGGCTGGAAGAAAACCAAGCTCTCCCATCGTTACGAATAACTTGACCATCGAATAGGCAGCATACCCCGACAGAAAAATGATCAGGTATTTGGCTCGGGGCCTGACAATGCCGTTGTCGAATAAGGCGAGGGTTGCCGCCAGGAGCGCCATGAGTCCGGTTACAACGCCTCTCGCGTATCTGTAGTTGAGCCACGTCTTGTAGTCGCTCACCGGCGGCTCCGTGCTTTCCTGTGCGGCAAGCTGCTGGAGTACGGGCTGGGGGAGGTATTTCGCTGAAATATCGTGGAGCCTGAAAATGCGAGGATCGAGATTGAGCACAAGTCGCTCGGTGTCGGACTTTTTGGACAACATGAAATCGGAGTTCCGTGCGGCGACCGACTCCATCGAGGTCCCAATCGGCCAGCGCACCGGATCCTCCACCCGCCAGACGCTCTCGGTTGGAGTTTGCAGAGCACGTCGGGCCTTGACGATTTCAACGAGCCTATTCTCTTCAGAGAGGCGGTAGAGCGTCAGATCGTAGAGCACGGTTGGAGCCCCGTAGTCGATACGGGCGGACATGATATCTCCACCGACCTTTGCCCAGCTGACGTGCGAGGACAGTCGGCGGTCGTACCGCTGGCCAAGCTCGCCAAGCCCCGCCTCCATTTGTAGCGCCAATGCAACTGGCCTAATCCTTAGGTCGAGGCACAACTGGATTGAAGTAAGCACAAGCGCCAGCAGCAACGGTGCTGCAAGACTTTGAACAGGTGACTGACCTCCATTCCAGACGATAATGCGCTCTCGCAGCCGCGTGTGGCGCAGTTCCCACCAAATCACTCCCAGGAAAACTGATATCGCCAGCAAGTTTGTGGTGATGTCGATTGCCGAGAGTCCAAGATATAAAGCCACGCGAGCAATTATAAATTGGCCCTCGGCAGCAGCGGTTCGGGTCAGCTGATTCCAGTCGTCGACAATCTCCATCGACATGGCGATTGCCAGGATGCCACATAGCGCAACGAAAATGCGTTCCGCATAGCCTCTTATCGCGTAAAACAGCAGAACGGTGCTGAAATTGAACCCCTTCTGCCAGGTCGCGGTTCTGGCGCTTCGCGAAACTAGGAAGCTTTCTGCGGCTCGGGTCATTTAGTTTGCCAGCTGCGCTTTCAGCACGCCTTGGTGGCGAGTCACCCAGTAACAAAGTACGGTTATGACTGCTATGCCCATAAGGTAGGCACCGCTTAAGACGGCCACATCTCTAATGTCGGATGGCCGCGTCCAATCCATTATTGCCGCAGTAACCAATTCCGCCGAAAGCATTAAGCCACATGCGGTTGGAAGTGCAATCGACTGCGTTCTGCGGTTGGTAATCATCAAACCCGCGAACGCCGAAGCCGGAACCAAAAGACACAACATGCTTCTGATAATTCTGCGGGTCACTTCTTTCATTCGATCGATCTTCGACGACTCGGAGCTAGACTTTAGTAACTCCCAGATTGTGGTTTCCTCCAAGTAGTTTTCACGAGGTGCCATCTTCACCAGCCGATTCATTCGGATTGTTCGACGATATTCGTTTCCCTCAAGTCGCTGGCTCTGGGGAGAACGTCCCTGAAAGGCATCCCCCGAGCCACCCGGCAAACTCTGGTAGGTGAAGTCCTCAAGAAGCAGTGTCACGAACTCGTTGTCGTCCTGTTGCGTGAACGATGCTTTCTTTGCGGTCACGATATGGTCGACGCCTCCGTGCTCATGGATAAAAACATCAGCCAGCGACCCGTCAGCCAGTTTGTTGCGTGCAACAACGACGTAGTTATCCAACGTGTGGAATGTTCGAGGCGAAAGACCATGGCGCACGAATTCACTTTTGTAGGCGGTCACAAGCGAGCGCTGTGCGTGCGTGGTGTCTGGCAAAAAACTGCCGACGATCCAAAGATTTAAGAGCTGCAATATGGCCGCCATAACGATGACCAGTCCAAAAATGACTGCAATGTCGACGCCAAACGACGCCAATGCGACCAACTCGTTCTGCTCTCGAAGCCTGAGCAGCGTGTCATAGACCGCGATTAGCAACGCAATAGGAGCCGCCAGAGACAGGACGCGCGGTGCTTCCCACGTCAGCAAGATTGGAAAATTTGCCAGCCCAACCTGATTGACGGCGACGGTCTCCAGAAGTCCGCCGGCTTTCTCCGTAACGAAGATACCGACAACAATCGCAAGCACCAACAGGAGGCGAGAAAAAACCGAACCTATGAATCGGATTAAGAACGGCCAGCTCAAGGTCCCCTATCCTTATGCCGCAATGCCTCGAGAACACACTGAACCGGTCGACAAACCAAGAAAATGCTAGGCGACAGATCAACCTTAGGGTATTCGGGTAGGCATGTCACTCCCGCATTGGCGGCATTTGATCAGCACGGCAATTTTGGAGGCTGTTGATGGTTTGGGCACGGGCAGCCCATGATTAAGGTGGGGCTCGTTGGGATCGGAAACTGCGCAAGCTCGCTGGTCCAAGGCATTGCCTATTGCAGGGCAAAGGACGGTAACGCAATCGGGCTGCCATTTCCTACTCTTGGCAACTATACTCCAAGCGACATCGAGATTGTTTGTGCATTCGATGTTGATAGCCGAAAAGTCGGCAAAAACCTTTCTGAAGCAATCTTTTCACCCCCCAATTGCACCTCCGTATTCTGGCCTACGGTTTCCAATGGAACGCAGGTTTCACGAGGGCCAGTTCTTGACGGGGTGTCTGCCCTCATGCGCAACCAATCTGCGGATCGAGGTTTCACCACGGCAGTGGGGCCTGAGCCGAAGCAGGCCGATATCATCTCGATTTTGCGAAAGGCGGAAGTTGACGTCGTCGTGAATTTCTTGCCGGTCGGCTCGCAACTCGCAAGCGAATTTTACGCGGAGTGTGCGTTGCAAGCCGGCTGTGCATTTGTCAATGGCATTCCGGTTTTTCTGGCCAGCAATTCGCACTGGTCGAGTCGATTTGCAAGTGCCGGCCTGCCGATTCTCGGCGATGATATCAAGGCTCAATTGGGGGCCACCATTTTCCACCGGGCTCTGGCGCGGCTGTTCGATATGCGTGGGGGAAAGCTCGACCGTTCCTATCAGCTAAATATTGGGGGCAACACCGATTTCCTTAACATGACAGATCATGACCGGCTACTTTCCAAGCGCGAGTCCAAGACTGCATCGGTTCAATCCAATATTCGCGAGCCCCTCGATACTGAAAACATACGTGTCGGGCCATCCGACTACGTTCCTTGGCTCAACGATCAAAAAATAGGTTACATCCGGCTGGAAGGACGCCTCTTTGGCGGTGTGCCGATGAGTGTGGAAGTGCGCCTTTCAGTCGAAGACTCGCCAAATTCAGCCGCCATGGCACTGATCGCGATCCGATGTGCCAAGATCGCGCGAGATAGAAGGATTGGCGGGGCGGTCGCGGAAGCCTCGGCCTTTCTATTCAAGCATCCGCCCCGTCAGGTTGGGGACGAGGAAGCACTCCTGATGCTTGAGCGATTCGCTGCCGGGAAAATTCGGGTTATCGAAAGGGAGCGTTTCGCAGGTGTTGGAGCCTAGAGGAAGAAGTTCCAAGAGCGGCCATGCGATCGTTACCGGGGGTAGCAGCGGCATAGGACTCGCCGCAGCCCGGCATTTTGCCCGCCGCGGCATATCGGTGAGCCTCATTGCGCGCAATGTCGAGCGGCTGAAGAGAGCCCAGTGCGAGGTTGAGAAGGTAGCCGTAGGCGATGCAGCGGTGGCTGTCTTTAGTGCCGATGTCGGAAATACCGAAGCCTGCAGAAAAGCGATCGAGGAAAGCGTCACCCTGTCAGGGCCCCCGACCTGGGCCGTTGCGAGCGCCGGGATCGTGTTACCCGGAAAGTTCCTCGATCTGCCTCTCGAAGCGCACGAAATGCAGGCTCGAACGAACTATTTCGGCAGTCTGAATTTTGCCTACCACATAGTTCCCCTTTTGGTGAAAGCCGGCGGTGGGCGCATGATTTTCGTATCGAGTGGGGCAGCTTTTCTCGGTATCTATGGATACAGCTCCTATGGTCCTTCGAAATTCGCCGTGCGCGGGCTCGCCGAGACACTGCGCGTCGAATTGCAATCCCACAATGTCAGCGTAACCATTGTTTATCCACCCGATACCAACACTCCGCAGCTCGTTGCCGAAATTCCCCTCCGTCCCGCACCGACGAGTGTGATCACGTCCGCGTCGGGGCTTTGGGAACCGGAGGACGTAGCAAACGCAATGATACTCGGCGCCGAGCGGGGCCGCTTCATGGTCGTTCCCGGCTGGCGCCTTGGACTCCTCAATCGCGTGCATAGCATGATCGCTCCCGCGTTCAGATCGTACCAGTCGTGGGTCGTCAAGCGGCACGGTTACCTTTGATGGACCGAACCTTTCTGTTCCCCTCTGCCGCTCAAGCTCTGCAACTGTGCTTTATAGTCTGGGCCATAGGCTGTGGCCTCTTGGCCGTCATTGGTTTTTTTCCTGCCGCGCGATCTCGCATGGCAGGGCTTTGGCGCCTTATGGCCATGGAAGCGCTGATAATTGCGGCGATTGGCCTGCCCTTGGTCATGGGACCTCCCTTTGCACTTGCTGCTCTTGTGCTCATCGCGGCACGGACTGGCTGGGAAAGCGGTCATGTGAATGCTCTTCGGGCAGGAACCCCTCGGATCGAAATATCCTACTTTAGGATCCAATCTTCGGTACTTTGCGTTGCAGCGGTCCTGGGCTCATGGATGCTCGCTTCGCGCTGGAGCAATCCGATCGCGGTGGTAACGATCCTCTTGCTGTTGATGGGGTTGGCGGTTCTTGCCCGCCCCGCCCGGCTGCCTTTGCTGCAAGTCCTAATTCTCCCCGCCCTCCCTCTTGCAGCCCTAGCCGCGCTCATTTCCGAACCGCGATGGTACCCCGCACTGATTGTCGCCTTTTTGTTTGTGGAGACTTTCGACAGCTTTGCCCTGCTGGGCGGAAGGTTTCTAGGACAACGGCCCCTTTTTCCCTCGATAAGTCCCCGCAAGACCGTTGAAGGTTTGCTGAGCGGATTGATGGGCCTCGCAATCGTCGCTTCCGTTCTAAATCTGCTAAGCTTCCATCTGGATTGGCTGCGTTTTGCTCTACTGCTAGGTGTATGCTCTCTGGTTGCCGTTTTGGGTGATCTAGCAGCGTCGATACCCAAGCGCTCCGCCGGCGTGAAAGATTACCCGCCGCTGCATCCGGCGCAGGGTGGTCTTCTCGATATTACCGATTCCTGGCTCGTGGCGGGCCCGACATTCTGCGTCGCCGTTTGGGTTGGAGGGATGATGTCCTAACTCCAACCGAAAAGACGGTGGGCCAGAACGATCGTTAGAACGGTATAACTCGCTGCCAGCAAGTCATCGAGCATCACTCCTAAACCATTTTGCAGGCGCTTCTCGATTCTGTTGATGGGCCAAGGCTTCCAGATATCGAACAGGCGAAACAGAAAAAAAGCCGCAACAGCTGTGCTTGCGCTTGCGGGGATGAAAACGAACACCGCTGCCATGGCCCAGATTTCATCCCACACGATCATGCTGTGGTCGTGCTGGCCTATAGCCCTGCCAGTTGTCTCGCAAACATGCCATCCGATGATGAACAACGCCGCCATCACAATCAATTGCCAGTAGACTGCAAGGTGACTGATGGAGGTCAGGTAAAACAGAATCCCGACAGCAGCCCCTGCTGTGCCGGGTGCCTTCGGAATGAGTCCGGCGCCGAAGCCCAAAGCCAGAAAATACTGTGGCCTGGAGAACAAGAACCTGATGCCCAAATGTTGTTCTGTTGGAGTCAAGAGGCGCGTTTTTCTCTAGCGGTTGCAAGTTTGGCAAAGCGGCTTGCCAGTTGTTTGAGCTCCCACTTCTGCGCCAAAGCCGACGCTTGACCCCACTGCGGCGTTTGATCGGGCAACTTCGGAACCGGAGCCGAGGAATCCATTGTTGCGATGCGCAAATAGAGCCGCAGTTCGTCGGCTTGCTGAGACAATCGGCCGTCCGCCAGAATATTCTCCAACTTTCCGTATTTCCGTAGCAAACTCGCAGCACTCGTTGCCCCGATCCCTTTTGCGCCGGGAAGCCTGTCGGAGGGGTCGCCACGCAGTGCAATGAAATCTGGCACCTGCTTCGGCTCGACGCCGTAACGCTCCTGCACCTCCTTTGGTCCCACGCGCATCATTTCCCCGCCTCGCACCGGATACACGATCTTGGTGAGGTTGGACGCCAGCTGAAAAGAGTCCCGATCTCCGCTTGCCACGATTGTCTCTTGGCCGCGTTTCTCCTCTTGCGCCACCGCCGATGCAAGGAAATCGTCGGCCTCATACCCCGCACCCTTGGCATTGAGGAAACCACACGCTGCCACGAGCTCCGGCAGCATATCAAGCTGCTCAACAAGGTCGTCATCGAAGTGGCGACCGCTTTGATATGGCTCATAGGCGATGTGCCGGAAGGTGGGAGAGTCGAGCGTGTCCCACCCCACCAGAACCGCTCTCGGCTGCTCCGTCTCGTAAAGCTTGAGCAACGAGTTGGCAAAACCGACAATGGCACCCCCCGGCCTGCCCCCTCGCCTCAAAATCGATTTTGGCAAGGCATGATAGGCCCGATGTGCGAAAGAATCTCCATCAACCACGAGCAGTGGTCGGCTGACGCTTTGACTCTTCATGGATTGACCGGCAAAAGGCGAATCTTCCCTTAGACATCCACGCTTGAGACAGCTCCTCCCTGGCTGCCCTCTCGGCGGGGAACGTTTGCAGACGCTCCTCGCTACTCCTCTGTTGTCTTGATTGGATCGACAGCTCGGGTGCTGGATGGAAGTTTCAAGACCTCGATCAGTTCCCCGGTGCGCGCGCTAATTTTGATCGAGAACAACTTGCTTCCCCGCGCGCCGACAAATTCATAAACCTCCCCCTTGCAGGTCTTCGGCTCGACGTCGACGAAAGCGTATTTTCTGATGATCGACTTGGCCTTCCGGCAACTTTCAGAATTCTTGTAGAACTGGGCCATCTTCTCCGCCAGTCCATTCGACGAAGAGCTGTTCGATCGCGCCGACTCCCCGGGAGCCGTGTCGATTGAGGCCACCTGTTGCCCGTCTGAACCTTCCTGAGATGTGCCGTCAAACACCGGCTTGTCACTCCTGGCAGTCGCATGTTCGCGATTTTCAGGGCGCTGCGGATTGATTATGGCGGTTGCCGTCGAAAAAACCCCGGCGCTTGGTCGGATGTCAACCTGTTCAGTTCCTCCCAGATAATTCGGCGACTTCAGTATCGCCAAAGCGGTTCTTTGCGCATCCCTGTGTATTTTCTCTACCGGCGAGCCGTCTGTTTGGCGGGGAGATTGCGCCAGCAATTTCCTGTTCCGTGAGACCATGATTTCGGGCGTCGACGCCGGGCTTTCTTTTTCAGTGAGGGCAACCGCGGCAGATGGTGCCTTCTTGGTTCGGATAAACTGATGCTTGTCGGAAGGATCGATCAGACTTGCCGTCAACTGCTTGGTGGCCGATTCACCTTTCCCGGAGGATGCAGCGGCGAGTTGTCTTGCCGGTTGCTGCACGGCGGGCGTCGTTGTGTTGTCGTTCCACTGAGCGGCTTCCGTAGTCGGCTTGGATAGAACCGTGTGGTGTCTGTCATTGGGGGCAAACATGCTGGTTACGACCTGCTTGTTGCCCGGCTCAAACAAGCGTGCGAACCTTACGCCTCCCCCGGTCTCTCTCGCGAAGGCCAGCGGCTCATCGATTTCAACAGCAATGGGCCTGGTTTGAACGGCCTCTTGCTTGACTAAGGAAGCGAACGATTTGGTCGTTGCCTGGATTTCCTTGGCGCGCTCCAGCGGGTCATATGCTCTCGCTGCCGGTGCGGTCATCAGCCTCGATGATCGTTCTCGGGGCTGATCGATCGCTTCTACCGGCTTGGCTTCGATGGCGCTTTGCTTGTCACCGGGGGCAAAAAGGCTTGCCGTTAGCAGCTCTTTTCCTGGTTTTGTCGAGCCTGCGCCAGCCCCGGAAATGGCCGCTGGCGCCTCCTGAATTCGCCCATCGACCTGGGCGATGATTGGCCTTTCTTGGATTGCCGCCGTCTTCTCGTTTGGCCTGGATAGACTGGCTGGTATTTGGTCTTTCCTGGCCCGAGCTGGCAAATCGATGAATCTTCTCGCGGGCAAGGCAAATTTGGGTGCCGCCCCGCTCGGCTCGTCGATCTCGAGGGTGACTGGCCTGGCTTTGACCCAACTTGGCTCCTCGCCGGAGACGGATAAGCTCGCCGTCACCTGCTCCCGACTGCCGGGGTCCGGCAAACCGCTCCCTTCGCTCCCGAATGGTTCAGTCGGCCCAGTTGCTCCACCGTCCTTTGCTTTCTCAATGTCGCCAGGTCGCGGCTTGATTTGCACCGTCGTTGCTGGCCGGTCCATAGAGGCGGGCAGGTTCGCCATGACCTGCTTCTTGTCACTTGAGTCCGATAAGTTCCCTGTCACCCGTTCCTTCCCTCCCGGCTCGGGCGCGCCTGGCAATTTCATGGAGGGCGGCGGCGTCAACTTTGGTGCAGGCTCCTTAAGCTCGCCCGTTCCGACCAGCTCGCCCTTGATCGTCTGCTGCCTCTCATCGGATGTCGGCAGCGTCGCGATCTGCTTCATCCCGCCCGGCTCGGCTCCCGTCGGTTTCGTTTCAGGCGGCGGCATCAATTTTGGTGCCGCTTTCTTCGGCTCACTCATCTCGACCGGCTTGGCCTCCATCGCTTGCTGCGTCATGTCGGGTGCCGCCAATGCCGTGACCTGCTTCTTGCCGAGCTCGGCTCCCGTCGGTTTCGTCGCAGGCGGCGGCGTCAACTTCGGTGCCGCTTTCGCCGGCTCGTCCGTCCCAACCGGCTTGACCTTGATCGTCTGTTGCTTCCCCTCCGGCGCTACCAACGCCGTGATCTGCTTCTTGCCGAGCTCAGCCGTCCCCGTCGGTTTCGCTTCAGGCGGCGGCGTCAACTTCGGCGCAGTTTTCGTCGGCTCGTCCGTCCCAACCGGCTTGACCTTGATCGTCTGTTGCTTCCCCTCCGGTGCTACCAACGCCGAGACGTGCTCTTTCCCGCCCGGCTCGGTTCCAGTTGATTTTACTATTGACACCTTGGTCGGTGGCCGCTCCGACGGCGCTGCGGGAACCTTAGGAATCATAGAACTTTGGGCAGGCTCGACTCGATCCCGTGCCGCAACTCCTAAAGATTTCGCCATTGATTGATTAACTCGATCTACCGTGTGGAAGTCTGGCTGCGTTTTTTCCGCAACCTTGATGGCTGGGGGTCGTTTTGGTGTGGCGACAACATCTCCGCCATCGAATTCATTGAGAATTGTCTCAGGCTCTTCCGTTTTTCCCACGGCCTCAAGCGTTTCAGCCCGCACCGCTCCTGCCACGGTCGATGTCAACGGTGCTCCGCTATCAGTTTGCGTTTTCACCGTCACGTTGCTGGCCGCTTCTCCTCGCACCGGGATGGAAGGTTCCCGACCATCGAACGGCTCAAGTGGCGTCTGAGGCTCCTGAGTTTTGTCATCGGTGGCAACTTCACGCTCGGTCTTGGAAGCCGATATGGCGGAATCAAAAGAGTTAGCATTCCCGGCGCTCATTGAACGAGGATCTTCTGTGGTGCGCACGGCAACCTCGATCGAGGGCCGTCTCCTGGGAAGCACGGCTGCTTCGGTCGTGCGGTTCACATCAACCGTGGGCACGAGCTTCGGTGCTTTTCCCTCATTCGGTGGGGATGCGTCCTTTGTTAAGACACTCACCGCTTGCGACTTGGCCGGTTCAGACTTGGCTGCAACTGCTGGTCTTGTTACATCGATCCGGTTACCGGCATTCTGCCAGTCGAATTTCGTTTCGCGTTGGGTCGAATTGACCTCAGGTTTTGCCTTTGCCGCAATCTTGATCGGTGGGCGGTTTTTCCGTTTTACTTCGGCAACTGACGCAGGCGCCTTGGGTTGCTTCGTTGCCTTTGCTTGCTGCGATTTGCTGAGCCGAGTCTCTGACTTGACCACCTTGCTCGCAGATTGCGATTTCGGCTTGGCCTGTTCCTCCGGTTGCTGTTCAGCCACTAGTTTTCGTTTTTTGCGCAGCTGCGGTTGATCTTCCTCCGGTTGCTGTTCAGCCACCAGTTTTCGTTTTTTGCGCAGCCGCGGTTGATCTTCCTCCGGTTGCTGTTCAGCCACCAGTTTTCGTTTTTTGCGCAGCTGCGGTTGATCTTCCGGTTGCTGTTCAGCCACCGGTTTTCGTTTTTTGCGCAGCTGCGGTTGATCTTCCTCCGGTAGATTGGCCTGGTCTTGAGTTTTCTGTTTCTGATCCGCTGCTGGCTTTTTCTTTTTGCGCAGCTGCAGGTCCTCGCTTTCCGAAGAAGAAAGCTCATTTTGATACACATGGTATCGTGAGAAATTGCGTGAACCCGCGTCCGTATCGGGCGGCAGAAGAATGCAAAATATTCCAACGAATGCTGCGACAGCCATATAGGACCGGATTTTCATTAGAAATCCCACGCAACCTACAGTGATCATGCGGTGCTGCAGACGGGGGTTACCGCATTTGCCCGGGTCACAACCTGTTTGCAGTCTTTCCCAGCTACAATGATCGTTTCTTGGGCCACTCACAAGGGTTTAAAGCTCCAATTCTAGGCCCAACGGTTATTTGATTAAGATTGAAACGGAGCGTGTGGCCTTGACACAACTGATGCTTCCCAAGTGAGCAATAAAATTGCACGGATGGGCAAAGCACAATCGAAAGAGGCGAGTTTGCTTGAAACCCCATAGGGCTTCGGCTAGTCGAGTTCTGCCTCCAACCCTCCCCACCAAGGAGGGACCATTCCTGCCAGAACAATCCTGCTCCTCGGGCGTTAACCCAGTATGAGAATAGAAAAAATTGGCTTGATTGCTGCAATTTTGTTGGCGGCCGGCACGATCGTGGCGGCGGAGCCCGCGCAGGCCGCGGCCAAGAAGGTGTCAACGTCAAATTTTCTTTGCAAAACTTTCAAATTGGATTGTCCGCGCAAGCTCGCGCGCAAGAAACCCCCCGCTGCAAAACGGGCCACGGCAAAGCGCAGCGCGCCCTCCTCCCCCAAGCCTGCGGTTGCGCCGATTAAGGCCTCCAAAGCCTCGCCGACCAAGTCCCCCAAAGTGAAGCCCGACCTGAAGACGCAACCAGTCGCACAGAGTGCCCCGACCCAACGCCCTGTCGCTCTCGGTTTGATCCCCAAGCCAAGGCCAAAGCCGCCGATCGCCCAAGCCGCCTCTCAGGTCAGGTCCGCTGACCTTCCGCAGCAGCAGCCACCTTCGGAAAAGCTGCAGAAGAAACGGCCACTTTCGGAAAACCCGCCCCCCGTAACTCCGTCCGACGATGCTCCCATGGCGGCGGCGCAGTGCAGATCAGAGCTTGTGGCCATGCGAGTTGAATTCCTCATCCCCGATCCCATTGAGGCGGTTGACAATTGTAGTGTCTTCGATCCCGTACAGCTCAAGTCGATTGAAACCATGAACGGCCCGGTGGATTTGCCCGGACAGCCTATCTTCAATTGCCGGTTCGCGCGGCGATTCAGTTCCTGGGTCACCGATATTGCAGCGCCCGTCACCGCCACGCTCGGCCAAGCAAATCTTGCATCCCTTTCGACAGGCCCAGGTTATGAATGCCGTGCTAGAAACGGGGATTCGACGAACAAGATGAGCGAGCATGCCTTTGGCAATGCTGTTGACATCGACGGCATAACTCTCGTCAACGGCAAGCGTATTGAGATATCAAGCGTGGCCGACACGCAGGATCCGCACCATCGCCTCCTTATGGCCTTCCGTACCGCAGCCTGCGGGTATTTCACCACCGTACTGGGCCCCGGCGCCAATGCGGCCCATGCCTCGCATTTTCACTTCGATTTGGCGATGCGCGGCAAGAACGGCGACCATCGAATTTGTGAGTAGAAAGTACCGCCGGCCAATCAGTCGGCTCACCAGCCTTTGAAGAATCTCCGAAATTCACCTGGATCGCCGTAGAGCAACCTTGCCTGCTTCGGCAGACTTTCCTCGCTGACCTGACTGAAGTCAGGATAGGTGACAAGCAGCAGCGGATCTGTAAGCCGGATGTAGATCGTTGTTAGTTCTTGCCCCTTCTCCAGCCGTGTTGTTCCAACCATCATCATTCCCGGTTGTTTGCCCGAAGCGGTATCCTGGTCGGCAAGCTGTTCAAGCGCATGCGAATAGCTTCTGTCTCGATAGTCGCGCTTTGCCCATATGGACATCGGTAATGCAGCTGCTCTCGATAACCGCGATCTGACAGCCTGGGCTGCTAAATTTCCCCTGTCAGTGAGAAAACTCACAAATCTCAACGAGGCAGGACCGAACGCAACAATTTTGGCAGACACCACACTTGGGCTAGAGTTCCTGGGAAGTACGAAACACCTGAGAATGTACGGAGCATATGATGAGCAAGTCTCCCCGCATCGTCGCCTGGGCAGCCATTGAGAGTTTCACGATCGGTGGCGAGCAGATCTTCTTCCTGCCCGACGTCAATCTTGAAAATTGATTTCCATGGCTGAGCTGGCGCATGCCCTTCTGGAGGCTCTGCGGCTGCTGGTGACGTTGGATCCTCAGCTCTGGGAGATAATTGCCCTTTCACTTTTTGTGAGCCTGAGCGCAACCGGTATCGCTTTGCTGTTTGGGATCCCTGTCGCCGGGCTTTTGACCATGGTTCGCTTTCCCGGCCGCGAATCCGTAATCGTCCTTTCCAATGCCCTCCTTGGTCTTCCCCCGGTCATAGCTGGTTTGACAGTCTATCTTCTGTTTTCCAGAGCCGGCCCCTTTGGTGCAACCGATCTCCTGTTTACGCCAATCGTGATGATCATTGCCCAGGTGATTCTGGCGACACCGATCGTAATTGCCCTCAGCCATCGGTTGCTGGCGATCTATTGGTCCCGTTATGGCGATGCCTTGAAAATGACGGGAGCATCGCAGACTCGCAGCGGTGCAACTCTTGTCGCGATGGCGAGAGGTGCGCTTGTTACGGTGTTCTTCACCGCCTTTGGACGCTGCATCGCCGAGGTCGGGGCAATCATGCTGGTGGGAGGCAACATTCGCGGGCACACTCGCACCATGACCACCGCCATTGTATTGGAGACCAGCAAAGGAGAGTTCGCTTTGGCCCTCGGCCTGGGCTTGGTGCTGCTGATCTTGACAGTTGGCCTTAGCGCCACTGCATTTTGGCTCGGTCGCGAGCTCAATCGATCCGCTTGACTCTGCTCTGCTCGGTGCCCCGCCACCCTGTTCTGAGAACGAGTCGCTTCCTCCTGATCGGTCAGACAGTTTCCAGTTATGAAACTGTTAGGGACCTCGTTTGTTGTCCGTGGATTGACAACCAGAACCCCTTTATGGTGACTGCACCGAGATCTGAGAGCAAATTGCCCGGTTATCGCCGCCCTAACGGTCATGAGAAAGCTCCCATGATAGTCATGCGTCTGGTCGCCGTACCAATCTTCCTTGGTGCGCTCACGTTGTCCGCAACCGCCGCGAGCGTATCGAGCTCCCGACAATTATGTATTCGAAGTGCAATGACGGCTGGTGCGGCTGCACTCGGCAATCCAGCCCAGCTCGATAGGCTTTACGAGCGTTATTTTGCCGGTGACAAAATCGCTCAGCTGGCCGCCGGCAAGGATTGGAAGCGCTATGACAATGCCCAAAAGAATGCTCAGCGCAATAGAGTGCGGCGAACCGTTGTTCAGGTGCTTGCGCCCAGCCTATCAAGATACAGCGGCTCACGCGTCAAATTTGTCAGTGAAAGTGGCACCAAAGTAAGAGGCATCCTTACCTCGCGCAACGGAGAGCGCAGAACCGTGACCTGGGACTTCGCTGGACAGTGCAAATTTATCAACGTCTCAATAGCCGGATTCGGTTCTCTCATCAGCTATGTCGGCAAAGAGTCGGCGCGCAACTGATCAACGCTAGTCCCGATCCAATCAACTTGGACTCAGAGCGTCCCTGCACATGTGGGCAGCGGAAAGGTCAATGCGCGACCGTGCTGCAGTTACCGGTCGTAGCTTTTGCAAATCCCGATGCCAAAAAAGAACGGCTGCCCATCAACGTTTGATTGGGCACTTGCCTATTTGCCGTGACGGTAATGGTCACAACGCAGGCGGTCGCCTCATCAAGACCGCCGCACAGCAATGTCAGAATGATGCCATGATCCGCTGCCGCGTCTCCATGATGAGCGCATCATATTGTCGGAGCTGCTTGGCATTGAGGATCTTCTGGACAGCTGAGCGTTCGCGGGCAGCGTTTTCCAACAGCTCCGATGAAGCCTGCTGTAATAAGGCCATTTCCGGTTTGGCGTTCGGATCGATGCCATATTTCTTGAATATGCGGTTCCGCCGGCTGCGACTTTCGGAAAGCACTTTCTGCATTTCCTCTTTTTGCGTGCCGGCAAGCTGAAGATTCTGGATTACGTTGACGTCGTAGATCGATGCCGTCGCCATTTCGGCTTGCATCCAAACCGCGAAGCATATCCCGAGCAGTAGCGTCACGAACCTCATCGACCGGATCCTTTCAAATTGTTGAGTCCTTTGGGAGAGCTGAGGCCCTATGCCCGAAGGCCACCGTACATGATTCCACCCTCGTCATCGCTCCAGGCTGTTGGCAGTCTACGGATTATTTTTTCAGGCGTTGCTTTTGTGCAACCATGCCTCGCCCGAAAGGCTGCACTTGGTGAAGCTCGCTCGGTTGCAAGCAGATCATGCTCGGATATCAATCAGAAGGCGGGCATCGTTTCCTCTCTAGCGTGGCTCCCCCGCCTCTTCGTTCACAACCAACCGCAGCTCCATGTTGCTGATCAATTGCTGTCGCATCTGTTCGACCTGATTGAGCGCAGCACTGCTCTGCTTGAGAGTGCTCCAGTTCGAGCCGAAGCCTACGATACCGAACAGAAGCAAGCTGATCGCACACAAGATCGCTAGTGGGCCGGGATTGACAACTCCTAGCGCAAGGCTCGCTGCCAGCAGCACGCCCGAGATGATTGCTCCCTTGCAGATGAAAATAACCTTTCGGCAATTCTCGATGGTTGCTGCAAGCCGCTCGATTTGGTCCTCCAGACGGGCTATCTCATCGCTCGCATGAATGTTCGCCATTGGATGTCAAACCGGCACGGTCATTGGTTTTTAGGCCGAAGCTGCTACGATAGAACACAACTGGGTTTGCGGTCATCAGATGCATCCGACGATCCTCAAGACAAAATGAAACGCAAGGACGGTCGGCCTTTGCCTGAACGCTCACAGGTCGCTCCCTCGATCGTGGACGTAATCGGCAACACGCCGGTCGTTGCGCTCAACCGGCTGACGCGAAACCTGTCCGGCCGCATCGTAGCCAAACTCGACTATTTGAACCCCGGCTTTTCCAAGAAAGACCGCATCGCGAAGGAAATAATCGACGAGGCGCTTGCCATGGGCAAGCTTCGCCCGGGCCAACCGGTTGTCGAACTGACCAGCGGAAATACGGGAACGGGATTAGCAATCGTCTGCGCTGTACGTGGCCATCCATTTACCGCCGTCATGTCCGACGGGAATACCTCTGAACGCGCCCGAATGATGCAAGCGCTTGGAGCACGGGTCGTACTGGTGCCCCAAGCCAAGGTTTCACATCCGGGGCAGGTCAGTGGTGAAGATTTGGCCCTGGTCGATATCCGCGCTCGCGAACTGACCGAGGAGCAAGGCGCATTCAGAGTTGATCAGTTCGCACGCGATCTAAATCGGCTCGCTCATGAACGCCACACGGGACCCGAGCTTCTGCGCCAAACCGGTGGCCAGATTGACGCCTTCTGTGATTTTGTCGGCACCGGGGGGACCTATGCAGGTATCACCACCGCACTAAAGAAGAACCGCTCGTCCATACGTTGCTACATTGTTGAGCCGAGCGATGCCGCGGTGCTTGCCGGCGAAGCGCTCCGCAATGCACATCATCGCATCCAGGGCGGTGGTTACGGAATGTCCAAACTTGATCTGCTGGCTGGCGTACCGGTTGATGGCTATCTGAAGGTGGCCGATGAAGACGCCGTGGAGAGCGCCCGGCAGCTCGCTCGTCATGAAGGAATCTTTGCCGGCTTTTCCTCCGGCGCCGTTGTTGCAGCAGCACTTCAGCTTCTGAAAACCGTGCATTCAGGGCAAACTATCGCGGTCGTTCTCGCCGATTCCGGACTGAAGTACCTGAGCACCAACCTCTGGGACGACTTCAAAGTCTCGGCGTAAGATCAACTGCTCTTCGGTCAGAAAAGCCGAGCGACCCTGAGGACAAAGGAGACGGATGTGCATCGGGACGACCATGTAATGTTCTGCTATTGCGATATTGCCGGCCAGGTGCGCGGCAAGGGTTTTCCCGCCAGGAATCTGGAGTCCCGCTTGTCTCGTGGAATCGCCTGGACGCCCACCAACCTCCTCATCAGCGCTTTCGGTCCAATCGCCGATAGTCCCTTCGGATCCTGGGGCGATTTGGTCCTCATGCCTGATCCGGCAACCAGGGTCGAGGTCGATTTTGGCGATGGTTCGCCGGGCGAGCACTTCTATCTGGGTGACCTTCTCAACACCGATTGCACGCCGTGGGAGTGTTGCCCGCGCACGTTTCTTAAGAGTGCCCTAAACGCGCTCAAGGCCGAAACCGGACTAGAGGTCGCTGCAGCGCTGGAGCAGGAGTTTGTCTATTCCGGTGCCGAGGCAAATGCAGCATCCTCTTATAACCTGGCGTCCGTGCGCCGACATGGTCAGTTCGGGGGCGCGTTCCTCCATGCGCTGCGCATGGCCGGAATTGATATCGATTCCTATCTGCCTGAGTACGGCACTCGACAATATGAGGTCACATACCGGCCGGGGCCGCCGGTGCGGGCCGCCGATCATGCCCTGATCATTCGCGAGATCGCCCGCGCAACCGCGCACCGGCTTGGTCACCGAGTGTCGTTCGCGCCCATGGTGGCGAGCGAGGGCATTGGCAATGGCGTTCATATTCACATGAGCCTTCAAGATGAACATGGTCGTCCGGTGACCTATGATGCATCGAGCAGCTACGGCCTCTCGCCGATTGCTGGACAATTCATCGCCGGCATCACGCGCCACATGCCCGCGCTGTGCGCCGTCACGGCTCCGAGTCTGGTGTCCTACCTGCGACTCACGCCGCACCGCTGGAGCGCCTCCTACAACAATCTCGGCTTTCGCGATCGCGAGGCGGGAGTTCGTATCGCCCCGGTTTTTGAGACACCGGGATCGAAGCCAGCCGAGCAGTATAATTTTGAATACCGCGCCGCCGATGCGGCATCCAATCCCTATTTGGCCCTCGCCGTCCTCGTCTATGCCGGTCTGGAAGGAATCCGGCGTAAACTTCCTGTTCCCCAAGTAACCGAATCCGATCCTGCAAACCTTGCCGCGGAGGACCTTCGCCGCTTAGGCATTGCTCGTCTCCCGCAATCGCTTCCCGATGCGCTTCACGCGCTGGAGGCTGACGCGACGGTCAAGAGCTGGTTTCCGCCTCGGCTATTCGACGTCTATCTGCGCTGCAAGCGGTGGGAAATCGATTTCCTTGGCAAGTTACCCCTGGAGGAACAGTGTCGCCGATACGTGGAGGTCTATTGATGCGATATTTCCGATCCAGCTACCACCCCGCATAGCTGGCGATTGCAGCGTCGGAGACCCTGCCGGCTTCGACGTCTTCGAGCGCCTGATCGATGATGTTTAACCCTTCCTCCGCTTCTGCTTCGCTCAGGATAAGAGGCGGAGTGAGCTCAAGAACATTTGAGTGGTGACCGACATAGAACAAGGCGGCACCAAGCTCTGAGGCCCTGTAGACGACCTTGGCACAGGCCCTCTTCGCCGGCGCGCGACTGCTGCGGTCTTCTACTAGATCGACGCCGATAACAAGGCCACGGCCGCGCACATCTCCGATGAGCGGATGCTTGTTCGACATCCTTCTCAGGCCGTCAGCCAGTTGGCGACCCCGAACGGCGGCATTCTCAATAAGCTTGTCCGACTGAATGGTCTTTACCACTGCCCGTCCCGCCGCTGCAGCCACGGGATTTCCCGACAATGTGGTCACCGTCAGTCCAAGCCTGTGATCCAGTATCTCGGCTGGCCCGATGACGGCGGAGAGAGGCAGGCCGCCGCCGATCGCCTTCCCCATCGAGACGATGTCGGGCACGATACCCTCGGCATCGAATGCGTTCATGAATCCTGTCCTTCCAAGCCCGACTTTGACTTCATCGCAGATCAGCAGAATGCCCCGGCTGCGGCACAATTCGCTCAAGCCCTTGAGAAAACCTGGGGGCGGCACGATGTCGCCTGCATCGCACATGATTGGTTCGAGGAACACACCCGCCACCTGCGCCGGAGGCGCAATCGTCTCGAGGAGGTAGGAGAAATAATCGAGCACCTGCTGGCTCACGTTTCCAGCGAACGGCGGACGATAGGGATCGGGATACGGCACATAGATTTGGCCGGGCCGCGATGAGGGAACACTGTTGAGCTGCTGGGAGCTATATCCCGAAAGAGCGAGGCTTCCGGTTAATCCTCCATGCGTTCCGCCGATGAAGGAGACGAACCTGGACTTTCCGGTGGCGGCGGTGATCGCCCGAGCCAATGCATCGTTTGCATCCGACCCGCAATGGCCGAACCAAACTCGACGCTCTCCCCTGCCCGGGACGATAGCGAGAAGCTCCTCGGCAAGCCCCACCGCTTCGGCGTTGGTCGTACTGATGTTGCTTATCGATGCCATGTCGCCCACCGCACGGCGTACGGCCTCAACCACGGCTGGATGGGCATAACCGAGACCAGCAGCACCCCAGCTGCCGGAGAGATCCAAAATTCTGCGGCCGTCCTCGCTGATCAGATACGAACCCTCCCCCCGAGCCACCGCAAAAGGAAAGAACCGCAGCTTGTTCGTTTCGGCGATGACCCGCCGCTCGCGCTCTTCAAGGCTCGGTGCCAACGCTAGATTTCTCCCACTGCCTGAATCCGGATACTAACCAATCGTGCGCGAACGCTCTAGAGTGGCGTTCTTGCTGCTGTGCCGGATTGGCGGTAGTGTGCAGGCCGGTCGGGCAAAGTGCCAGGGTCGCGTTTCAGACGGCCGAGATAATATGGAAGGTCCGATCCGGCACACGCTCGCGAGGGAGGGCGAGGACGTGCAGAAGAATGCGCCAGTCGTCGAGCCGTGGATCGCTCACGGCGAGCCACAGCCTTTCGCCACCGTGAATCCGCATGGCAAGAGCCGAGCAATCTTGGCCTGCGACCACGCCAGTGACTATATTCCGTCCCGCTTGGGAAACCTTGGTCTCGGGCCTGAGGACCGCAAAAGACATATCGCCTGGGATATCGGCGCAGCGGAGGTCGCCCACGCGCTCTCAAGCCATCTCGATGCGCCGCTGATCTTGAGTGGCTATTCAAGGCTGGTCGTTGACTGCAACCGCCCCTTGAATGTCCCCGATGCGTTCGCCGAACTGAGTGAAGACACCTCGATTCCCGGTAACATCGGCATAAGCGTAGCTGAAAAGACCGAGCGTGCGTCTACCTTTTTCTGGCCCTATCACGATGCGCTGCATCAGCTCATCGAGTCGCGTCTGCGAAACAGCACCTTGCCGGTGCTGGTTGGCGTGCATTCCTTCACCCCGGTCTACCGAGGCGTATCGCGCCCCTGGCACGTCGGTGTCCACTATCGGCTCGATGCGCGCGCCGCCATCGTCGCCCTTGCTGCCCTGCGTCGCGACCCTCAATTGACCGTTGGTGAGAATGAGCCTTACAAGGTTACACTCGATGGAGACTACACTGCTCCCGTCCACGCCGAGCGCCGCGGCATGCCCTATGTGTTGTTCGAGATTCGCCAGGATCTCATTGCCTCCACGACAGGCGCTCAGGCCTGGGCCAGGCGCTTGGCGGAGGTGCTGAAGCTCGTTCTCGACCAAAAGAGCCTCAACAGCCTTGCTGCGCCTGCGCGAGACGTCTTTGAGCCACGCTACAAAATTGGAGTCGCACCATGAAGCGAAGCGAGATCGATGCCCTTCCGCTGAAAGGCGATATATCTTTTCGCGAAAGAGAAATTGAACAGGGTCGTACAGCTCTGCTCATCATCGACTTGCAGAAGGGAGAATACAACCCCGAAAAGATCAAGGCCGAACCGGAACACGCCTATTTCTGGGAGCGCCTGGCCAAGATCGTTATTCCCAATGGGCAAAAGCTGTTGGCCGCTTGCCGTCGCAGCGGCGTTGAAGTGCTTTTCACCACCGTAGAGTGCTACACTCTCGACGGCCGTGACCGTAGCCTCGATTACAAGGTGTCGGGAATCTTCGCCGCCAAGGGCTCCTGGGAAGCAGCGGTTATCGACGAGCTCAAGCCGCTCCCCAACGAGATCGTAATTCCGAAAATGTCCTCAAGCGTATTCATGTCGACCAACATCGAATACGTATTGCGCAACTTGGGGATCGAGTACCTGATGGTGATGGGCGTCGTGACCGACCAATGCGTGGAGTCGGCCGTGCGTGACGCTTGCGACCTGGGTTTCCTCGTAACGTTGATCGAAGATGCCTGTGCGACGATGACACAGGAACGGCATGATGCGACCTTGAGGGCGATCAAGGGCTATTGCCGACAGCGCAAGTCAGATCAGGTTCTGAGTGAGCTGCAGAATTGGCGTAAGGAGGCTGCCGAGTAGCTTTGCAAGAGAGACCTCGAACATTTTGTCCAATCTAAAGGGGAGACGCAATGATGAGAAAGCGCGCACTTGTCGGCCTGGCAGCCGTGGCTTTACTGGCAACCGGTCTGTCCAAGACTGTCCCGGCCGCCGATGATGTCACCATCGGCTTTGCCATCGCCCTCAGTGGGTGGATGAACGCTTATGATGGGCCTCCGCTCAACGGTTCCAAAATGGCCATCGATGAGTTCAACGCCCAAGGCGGCATCCTCGGCAAACAGATCAAGGCCGTGATCGCCGATACCAAGACCGACGTTGTCGAAGGAGCCAAGGCGGGTGCGGAAGTGATTGCAAAAGGCGCCCAGTTCGTGGCCGTGTCGTGCGATTACGACATGGGCGCGCCCGCCGCGACTGTGGCCAACGACAACAAGATAATCGCCATCTCATACTGCGCCTCGGACGCCAAGATGGGAGTTCAGGGCATCGGACCCTACGTCTTCAGTCTCGAAATCTTCGGCCAGGGAGAGGGAGCGGTGGGAGCCGCCTACGCCTGGAAACGGGGTTGGAAGAAAGCCTATGCGATCCTCGACGCATCGATCGAATACGACAAGAGCGTTTGCGACGGATTCCTCGAGTATTTCACCAAGCTTGGCGGTGAGATCATCGGCGCCGATACATTCATGCAGGAGGACGCTTCAATCGCATCGCAAATCACGCGATATAAGGATGCCGCAGCCAGCAAGGGAGAGCCTGAGGTTCTCATCCTTTGCTCCTACATCCCGGGTGCGGCAAGCGCCATTCGACAGATTCGCGCCGCCGGCATCAATGTGCCGATTATTGGCGGTGATTCCATGGACGGCGATTACTGGGTCCAAAGCGTCCCGGGACTGAACGAACATTATGCCGTCACCTTCGGATCGAAATGGGGTGATGATCCTCGTACGGAGGTTAATGACTTTTTCAAACGCTATCGTGAAAAGCACGGAGAGCCGGAGTCGTCATTCCCGCTCAACGGTTACAGCATGGTCCAGGCGATCAAGATCGCGGCCGAACGAGCGGGATCACTCGAAACCGAAGCCGTGCTCGCTGAACTCAACAAGTTTACCGCCGAACCACTTCTTTGGGGAGCGACTACCTTCACCCCGGAAACCCATATCGATCTCGTTCACCCCATGACCGTCGTGCAGATTCAGAATGGCAAGGGCAGCTTCGCCGATCAGATTACCGTTTCCGACCCGCCAAACCTCAAGTTGATCTTCCCCGAGTTCAGAGCTGACCTGTACAAGAAATGAACATTGATGCCGGGTTGGTCTCGTTCGGTTGCCACTGGCAATCCGCGATGCAGACCCAATCCGGCATTCGCTTGAATGACAAATCTTCTTCAAGTGGCCATCGATGCCCTGGCGCTCGGTAGCATCTACGCCCTGACAGCCCTCGGCATCGGGCTCATTTTCGGAGTCATGCGCCTGATCAATTTCGCGCATGGCGACTTCATCATGATCGGCGGGTACGCTTTGATCGTGCCCTCCTGGGCGGCTACGGCTACCTTGTTCATCGGAACTTGGCCGGCTCCCCTTCTTGTAGCTGCGGTGAGCCTGGTGGTCGTACTGCTGGCGCTGGCATCGGAACGCCTGGCATTCCGACCGGTGCGGTCTGCAGCACCATCTGTGCTTCTGATTACGTCCTTCGCGCTCAGCTATTTTCTCGAGAACGCAGTCATCATGGTCTATGGCGGCCGCGCCAAGGCGGTGAACCTTTGGCCCGGTCTCATGGAGCCGATTCTGTTGGCCGGGGTACGAATCCCGAAGCTGCAGATCTTAACAATCGCCGTCACTCTTGTTCTGCTGGTGTTTCTCGTGGTGTTTCTAAAACGTACGCCCATCGGCGTGGCCATGCGGGCGGCGTCGGAAGATTTCCGCATGGCCCGCCTCTTGGGGGTTAGGGCCAATCGCGTCATCGCGGTCGCCTTTGCCGTGAGCGGCGTTCTCGCAGCCGTGGTTTCGTTGCTGCTTGTGGCGCAAACCGGAGTCCTCTCGTTTCACATGGGAGTGCCACTGGTCCTCTTCGCTTTTGTCGCGACGGTCGTCGGTGGCATGGGCAGCTTGGCGGGCGCCGTTCTCGGCGGCTTCGCCGTCGGTATCGTCAGCGTCATCTTTCAAGTGATTCTGCCGATTGACTGGAGGCCAAACCGTGACGTGTGGGTCTATGGGATGATCCTTCTCGTGCTGCTTCTACGCCCGACAGGGTTGGTAAAGGTGAAATCGATCGAAGAGCGGGCCTGATGGATAGCCTCCGTCCCACAAGGATAGTCCAGGCGATTTGGACTCCGCTGGTCTTGACCGTGGCGCTGACGTCTTTTGTTGCGGTTATCGCCGCCACTGGCGATGGCGTCCTGGCACGCACCGTCACCGATGCGCTGATCCGCATGGTCCTTGTGATCGGTCTCTACATCTTCATCGGCAATTCGGGGGTTCTCTCCTTCGGCCATATCGCCTTCACAATGATCGGAGCGTATGCGACCGCCTGGTTCACCCTTCCGGTGCTGAGGAAATCTATCGCCCTCCAACTGCCGGCATTTCTGGCCGAGTCGCAATTGCCTATGATCCCCTCGGCGATAGCATCCGCAGCGCTTGCTTCACTGGTGGCGCTTGTCGTTGGCGTGCCGATCATGCGGTTGGGGGGAATTGCAGCAAGCATCGCAACCCTGGCAGTGCTTGGCATGTTCTACACTTTTTATACGAACTGGGCCGCCTGGACGATGGGGGCCGCCACTCTTCCGGGCATCCCGATCTACGTAAACATGTGGGTTGCTCTGGGTTGGGTGGTGGTGGCCGCCTTTGTGGCCTTCGCCTACCAGCAGTCGCGTTTCGGGCTCGCTCTCCGGGCCTCGCGTGAGGATGAGTTTGCAGCGCGCGCGTCGGGGATCAACATTTGGGCGCAGCGTTTGATCGCCTTTGTGCTCAGCGCCTTCTTTTTGGCCATTGGTGGCGTGTTGCAGGCCCACTTCTTGGGTTCGATTGCCGTCAAGAACTTTTGGTTGGCGCTCACCTTCGTGTCGGTCGCGATGCTGATCGTCGGAGGTCAAGGAAGCCTCACCGGCGCTGTCACAGGCACGGCAGTGGTGTCGATCATTGTCGAGGTCCTGCGCCAGTTCGAGGTTGGGATAGACTTTCGCGGGACGTTGATTCAGGTGCCGCTAGGCACGCGCGAGCTGGGCATAGCGCTTGTGATGCTCTTGATCCTTATTTTCCGGCCTCGTGGAATTACCATGGGACGGGAAATTCAATGGCCGTTTCACAGCCGCCAGCCGCTGACCGAAAGACCGCCGCGCGACGCCCACGTCTCCCCTATTTCCTCGCTCGACTGACTGCTTCGCACGAGCACTTGCACTTCGATCAACTGCTCCGCCCATGTCCAAAATAGGCTTTCTCCACTTCATCATCGACAAGTTCTGCACTGCGGCCATGAAGTTCGATCCTCCCGGATCTCATGACATAGATCCGATCGGCGTTTTCCAGCGCACGGTGCGTGCTCTGCTCTACTATGAGCAGCGTTAGCCCTTTCTCGCGCAGGTTATGCAGGATGCGGTACACCGTCTCCACCACGAGAGGAGCAAGGCCCAGTGCCGGCTCGTCGAGCAACATGAGCTTCGGTCGCGTCATCAGCGCCCGCGCGATCACAAGCTGCTGCTGCTCGCCCCCTGAGAGCTTTCCCGCAGGCGTGGACAGCCGGCTGCGCAGGAACGCGAATTCGCGCAGCACGCTCTCGAAGTCGCGCTCGACCTCATCTCGATCGCTTCGCATCTGAGTCCCGAGACGGACATTTTCCTCAACCGTGAGCCGGGTAAAGACGTGGCGTCCCTCGGGCACCAGGCTCAGGCCTCTGCGCGCGATATCTTCGGGTCTTTCTCCTGAGGTCGTAATTTCGTCGAGAACGACGGCTCCCCGTGTCGGTGCCAGAACCCCTGCAAGCGCGAGGAGCGTGGTTGATTTGCCTGCTCCATTCGGCCCAACCAAACCGACGATTTCCCCGGGTTCGACCCTCAGTGAAACGCCGCGCACCGCCGGTACGCGACCATAGCTGACATAAAGATCATCGACGGTGAGCACGCGCCTCCTCCGATTTGCTGCCCAGATAGGCGCGGATCACATCTGGATGCCGTTGTATTTCGTCTGGCGTCCCTTCAGCGATTGTTCTTCCAACATCAATGACATGAATCCGGCGGCAGGCACCCATGATGACCCGCATGTTGTGATCGACCAGCAGGACGCCGCAACCGAAAGCCTCGGGGATCCCGCCGATGAGGCTCATGAGTTCATCGCACTCAGCATCGGAAAATCCGGCGGCCGGCTCATCCAGAAGCAGGAATTTGGGAGCCGTGGCCAGGGCTCTGGCTATCCCGACCCGCCTCTCTTCCCCGTAGGACAGAGAGTCCGCCCGGTGGTGCGCTTTATGCTCGAACCTGATCCAGTCCAGTATTTTCTTCGCACGGTCCCGCGACACTCCACGTGAAACGCCGGAGCCGACCGCCGCCGCTTCCAGATTCTCGATGACGAGCAGGTCACGAAACAGGCGAACCGACTGGAATGTACGCACAAGCCCGGCGCGTGCGAATTGACGGGCCGATAAACCCGTCATGTCGCGCCCGGCAAGACTAACGCGGCCCCTCTTCGGCCGTTGGAAACCGGTAAGCACGTTGACCAGTGTGGTCTTCCCGGCGCCATTGGGCCCGATCAGCCCGACGACCTCTCCGATCTTCAGTGTCAGGCTCACGCTATCGATAGCCTTCAATCCCCCGAACGCCACAGCGATATCTATCGCGTCGAGTTGTTGGGGAACCGATGGTGACTGCGTATCAATCACTGCTCTCGCTCCGATAGGCTCTCGCCGCATTCGCCAAGTTGGCGATGTCGGCAGAGGCCATGCTACTCATTAGCATAGCGAGATCGCGTTGCCACCATCTACGCGCGCTCGAAGGCAGCCGCGGCAGGCGAGACGCTACTCATCCTTGTACAACTCGCTTGTGAACTCTGGTTACCGCATCCAAGGATGACAGGATCGCCCCCTCCATCCACGCGGGAATATAGCTCGCGTGTTCCCCCGCGAGCGCAATGCGGCCGTCGATCCGACAAAGGTTGTTATAGTGCTGTCCGCGGAGTTCATCTGTCCAACTTGCCGCACAACCACGCACGAACGGTAGCCGTTCCCAGGCCACCGCGATTCCCGTCTCGAATTCCTCCTTATACTGAGGATGTATCTCCGCACCGTACTCGACCGCGAGCTTGACGCGTTCCGCAGGGCTCATGGCGGTGATTTCGGGCGTATGCGCCCCATCCCAGGTATAGGCGCCGAGCAATACGCCTTTCCCACCGCTGTTGAACGCCATGTTGGGATAGCCGATCTGCCGTATTGGCAGATCGGTATAGCTTATGCCCCCGTAGATGGCTTCGTCCTCTTCCCAGAATCGACGTTTGAATTGCAAGCCGATTTTGACCGATGCAGCATAGGGCACGGCTCTGATCGCCGCTTGCATTTCTTTTCCGACATTGATCTCGATTTGGCTGAGAATCTTGAGTGGGATCGTGCAAAGACACCACTCGCCCATGGCCTGTTTCACAGTACCAGGATTGATCGCGTCTTCGTAAGTCACGGTGACACTGTGATCGTTCTGCTGGATATGGGTAACCTTCGCATTGTATCGAATGAGGTGTCCGACCTCCTTGGCGAAGGCTTTACCTATCATGTCGATGCCTCCGACCGGCTGGAGCATCGTGCCTTGGAAGTCGTAAAGGGCAAAATTTTGCAAGGCCCTCCACAGTCGTGAAGTTAGCAGGTCGGATAAAGCGATTGGTTCCCCGGGCACCGGTTCCGCATCGAGACCGCCCCCCGGATTCTTTTGATAGCCGCGGTATCGCGCCGAGATTGGATTCGCCTTATAGGCATAATCCTCGTCAAGCGCGCCCCACGATCTCAAAGCCTCCAGCAAAATCTCTTGATCTTCCTTGGAAACGGCCCCGTCGAGTTCACCTTGGCGCGTTACCTTGGCCAGCAGTTCCGATACATGGCCCTGCAAGTCGGTCTTGATATCGCGCACCCGCTGCGGTTTGCCGCCGAAGGCTTTTGCGGAATGGAGATAGGCGTTGTGATTGAGCTGTTGGAAAGGCTCGAGCGCCACCCCCAGGCGCCTGCAGTAGTCGAGCACTCCATGGTGATGATAGGGAATGCGCCAGGGACCTGGGTTGATGTATTGCCCTTCATCGAATTCGCATCGCTGGGAGACCCCGCCCACTTCGCGGACGCCATCGCCACCCCGCAAGGTCCAGTTTCTGCCCCCCGGGCGGTCATTGAATTCGAGTATTTGCACCTGGTAGCCAGCCTGCCGCAACTCGAGCGCTGCCGTCATCCCGGCAAGCCCGGCGCCAAGTATGAGCACCGAGGCTCCCTTTGGATCGCCGTCGAGCTTGATTCGCCCCTTGTAGCCGGATGTTGCAGCGAGCCCGAGACTGGACATTGCTTGGTACATGACCAGGCTGCCGGCGGTGACGCCGATCATCGACAGAAGGTTGCGGCGGCTCAAAGTTCTCGATGGCTCTTCAGCTTGCATGTCCGATTCCCTCTCATTGAAAGGAATGCCTAGTCGACAAGTTTCTTGGAAACGAAATAGTCGAACCGGCTGAGCAGAGTATATGCAATTCTTCGCATCAGTCGCTGAACAAGACTGCTGCTTCGCTCATAAATATCTCGCGTAATGGGTAAAGACAGTCGGATATCGTTTTTGATGAGCGCCCGCGCCTGCTCGGCAAGCGCAATGTCGCGTACCCGTAACGTCATTTCAAAATTCAGGTGCAGACTCCGAGTGTCGATATTTGCCGAACCCACATACGTGACATCGTCCAGCACCACCAATTTTGCGTGCAGTGGACGAGGTTGATATTCGTAGATGTTGCACCCATCGCGCAGCAGGCGGCCGAAAGTGAACCATGCCGCAAGCCGCGAGATCGGCACATCGGTAATGGCCGGCAACACAAGTTCTGCCCTGCCACGACGGGCAATTCGCCCTATCATGCGGCGAAGCGAGACAGTGGGGACGAAATAGCCCATCATCAACGACAGCTCCGCGCTTCGCTTTAGATCTTTTCTCAATGATCTCCCGTACTCGCTCCTGCCGATGCTTGGACTGCTGACCAGCCACTCCACGTCTGTCCTCGGCACGCGTCCCCTCGGCTTTATTCGCGTCCAGCTTTTCAACCGAAACCGATCGCCCGCGAGCGCCTCCCACATTCTGTTGAAATACTGTTGCAGATCGCCGACAGGCCGGCCATCCACTCTGACCCCGATTTCCCGCCACCCTGTCTTGAGACCGTCGCCGAAATAGTCATCCCCGATGTTGAAACCGCCGGTCAACGCGGTTTGGCTGTCGGCGATTATGAATTTCTGATGATTGCGAAGAAGATATTGCGGACGCCAGCGATGGTTGAATTTCTTGATTTCCCCACCGGCCTCGAGGAACGGCAGGAAGAAACGGTCCGGGGTATATAGCGAGCCGAATCCGTCGAGGATCAGTTTCACACTCGCTCCGCGATGCAGCGCTGCTATGAGTTCCGTCAACACCGACTGTCCGGCCTCATCGCTGCGAAACATGTACATCATCAGCGATAAGGACTGCCTCGCACCCGCGACAACTTCCGAAATGCTGCGTCGTATCTCGATGCCGTTCGCGAGCAGTTGAACTGAAGGGTTCATGTAGGTTGATTATCCTGCCGAAAACTTGCAAACAATGTCGCCATTGATTTCCTCCAATGCCGTCCTCTTGATATGGCATTGCAAAGCTTGACGCACCTGGTGTTGCAAACTGCGATACGTGCCGGCATTTCCACCTCGAACGGAGTTGCCGGGCTACGCCACGGACCTAAGCGGAACCCATGGAGGGACAGTTGAGACCGGTATTGGTGACAGGGTTTGAGCCTTACGGTAACAGAAAAACCAATCCCGCCTATGACACGATGCGGGCTCTTAGTGGCCGAAATATAGCTGGCGCAGAGATCATTGGCCGATCGTTGCCTGTTGCCATCGCGTCGCTAAAGGCCAACGTCGACGCCATTCTTGAGGAAGTAACTCCCTCTGCGATCATTAGCATCGGCTTGTGGCCCGGCGAACCTTTGATACGGCTTGAACGGGTTGGCATAAACATCGCCGATTTCGAAATTCCCGATAATGAAGGAACGCTTTGGCAAGACCGCGAGATTTCCGGTAATGGGGCGGCAGCGCGCCTGGCTTCGCTGCCATTGCGCAAGATCCAGACCGCACTCTTGGCCGCCGGCATCCCCGTCCGTCTATCCTCCACCGCCGGCACTTTTCTCTGCAATGCGTGTCTCTACAGTTTCCTCGAAGCGGTGGAACAAAAAGCCCTGTCCATACCCTGCGGTTTTATCCACGTACCCTATACACCCGAAGCCGTTGCCGACTTGGTTGCAGACATCCGGGAGGGCCGCCGGGTTGAACAGCACCAAAGGGCGGACTTGGCCTCTATGGAATTGACCCGCACGATTCGCGCAGTTGAAATAGCAATAGATATTACAGTGCGGACTCTTCAATAACGTCGAAGGTCGAGACCTTTTTTGGGCGATTGAGCAAGAGGTAGGTTCCTGCCAAAACGACCGTAGACAGAATGACCAGGGTCATCAGCGCATAGAGGGCTGGGGAGAGACCGACTTGCTTGTAGGTCGACCAGATATAGGTCGGAATCGTGTTCCAAGGTCCCTGCACAACACTGGTCCGCACCGTTTCGTTGAGCGAGATGATCGTTGAAAAGCTGGCTGCGCCAAAAATCCCCGGCGCAATCAAGGGAAACTCAATGTCGCGAAACGCCCGCCATTTGCTGGCGCCTGAGATATATGCCGCCTCGAGGTAGGCCGGGTCGAAAGTCGACATCACGGTCAGAATAATGAGCGTTGCGAATGGTAGCGCCCACACGACCTGAACGATCACCATGGTGGGAAGCGACGCTGGAAGTTCGAGAACACGAAAGAGAAAAGCGCTGGCCAGCCCCATGCTGACGCCCGGTATGAACAGCGGCAACAGCATGATCAGAAGTATGAGGCGCGGCATACGCAGTTCCCGGATCGATAATGCGGCGAGAAGGCCCAAAATCGGCGTGATCAGGCCCACCGCCAATGCCACGGCGGCGGTAGTTCGCAGCGCGTTCATCACCAATGGAACTCGCCACAACTCTTGGAATCGGCTGAGGGAAAATTCCTCTCCACCCTCTCCCCGAACCGACAGAAGCAGCGCTGGAAACAGCGGCATATAAAGAAAGGCAAGCGTGGTGCCAATAATCAACCACATTGGCCAGCTTCGACTGAGCGGAAGTCCAGGCTGCATTCAACTTCTCCACTCGAGAATCTTGCCTAGGAAAGCGCGCATATCGAAAATGAGATACCAGCTCAGCATAAGCACAAGCATGATCATCACCACGATGCTCGAGAGCGCGGCAGCCAGAGGATAGTTGAGAACGTCCATGCTGCTGGTGATCGTGTTTCCGACCAGCTCATAGCCAACACCTCCCATGATGATGGGAACTGCGCTTTCGCCGAAAGCTCCGACGAATCCGAATATGATCGCTGCAAAGATGCCCGGCAGCGAAAGGGGCAACAGGATACGGCAGAACGTGGTGAACGGACTGGCCCCCAGTAAGGCGCTCGCCTCAAGATACTGCCTATCGATCGCGCCGATCGACAGCACCAGCGGGAAAACCATGAAGGGCATGTAAGATGAGATCAGCCCGATGAGAACTGCGAAATCGCTATAGAGCAGCCAATCCACTGGCCCATCGGTCAGACCCATCGTCATGAGAACAGTGTTGATCGTGCCATTGCGCCCGAGAAGGCTTGTCCAGGCGACATTGCGTATGATGTAGTTGATGAGAAACGGAATGGTGAATAGCACGAGCACGATTCGTGCAGCATAGGCACTCGCTTTACGGGCGAGGAAATAGGCAATGGGATAGGCGATCAGCAAAGCAAGCGCGGTTGCCTCGACTGCGACAATCAAGCTGCGCTCCAGAACCTTCAGTCGCGCGCCTTCGATGACGGTCAGATAGGATGCCAGTGAAAAAGCGGGCCGGAATTTCATCCCGACCCGTTCCCAAAAGCTGATTATGACTGTCAGGACGAGAGGAACGACCAGAAAAGCGCTGACGAAAACAAGCGGCAGACTCAGGAATCCTATCCGCGCGAAATATCGCCACGGTCGCGCTCTCCACTGCACGGTTCGAACTCAGGCTGCTTTGAAACGCGCCCAGTCAGACTCGTAGAACTCGACCTCCGTCGGCCAGCGGTTTTGCCAGGTGCCGCCCTTTTCGAATTTTCTGCGCACATTCGCCGTGATTTGCTCGACTTTGGCGGCGTCCTCGGCGCTGAACTCGGACGGATTGGCCTTCGCATACTCCGGCGCCTGCGGATTGGTCATATAGCCGCGCAAACCCGTGATCTTGGCGCCGTACCAGCCGCCCATCATGAAATCGAGAAGCGCGTAGTCCGCCGCCGTCTGCTCTTCCGATCGGTTGGGGTTGTTGACCAGATATGCAGCCATCGCCCACAGAAGATAGCCTTCCTTGGGATCGGCATAGACAGCATCGATGCCCTTGGATTTTGCCACGAACACCATCGGCTCCCAGCAATCGATGACGTAGACCTCTTTGCTTGTGATCAGGTTCACCGCCTGCTCGAAACTGTTCCAAATGACCCGGAACTGGCCAGCCTTCTTTTGTTCGATCAGGAAATCTATGACGGTCTTGAACTCTTCTTTGGTCATGTCGTCGGGGTTGTTGATCTTCGCCAGGCCGGCGTTCTTTAGATAAAGGCCGGTCTTTTGTGCAGCCGTCGTGTAGTTGTCTTCCAGAGCCACATAACCTTTCCATTTTGGATCGAACAGTGCTGCATAGGAATCGAGCGGCCCGGTTTTCTCAGGCAGATACGCGAACGAATCTCCCTGCAATACGGTTGGCACGCCATAGATTTTGTCGTTGAACCCGATGAACTGGAACCCTGGCTTCCCCTTGGCAAGAAACTCGTCGAGATAGGTGTTTTTGCCCCAGTTGGGTATGCGCGACGTATCGATCGGCACCACGAGATCGTTCTCCACCAGGGGTTTCTGCATGCCGCCCACAATGTTGATGATGTCGTAGGTTCCCTGCCCTCCTCCAGCTACGAGCACGTTCAGCACAGCGGAGGGCGCATTGCCCATCGACACGAGATTCACGTCGTATCCGGAAGCCGCTATGAATTTCGACCAGTCTCCGCCAGGGTCCCCTACGCCGATGTCTGCAAAATTGATGGTGCCGGCAGCCAACGATCGTGGCACGCGAAGCGCTGCAGTGGCCATCAGTCCGCTGACGGCCAGGCGCAGTGCGTCACGCCGGTTTATCTTCGCCAAGCTACGCATTCTATCCTCCCAATGCACTTACGAATGTTGGTGGTTACGAAAGGAACGTTCGCCCGCGGCCGCTGCTTTGTCAACGCGCACCATCGAATCGAACCGGCAAGTCCAACTTGATCCGCTGGTCTGCAACTCAAGATGTGTTCGAGGCGTCAAGCCCGCACACGCGGCCATGCCGCCAGCAGCTGGCGCATATAGCTTGTCGAAGGGGAATCGAAGACCTCGTAAGCAAGGCCTTGTTCGGCGACCCGGCCCTGATACATGACAGCCGCATGATCGGCAATCAGTCGTACCACCGCAAGATTGTGGCTGACCACGATGAGTGTCAGGTTGTGATCGCGTCGCAACTCCTGCAGCAGATTGAGAAGATCCCCTTGTATCGATACGTCCAACCCAGCAGTCGGTTCGTCTGCGATGAGAATTTGCGGTCTTACCAGAAGCGCGCGGAGCAGCGCGACACGGCGAGCCTGTCCACCGCTTAACTGATACGGATATTTGTCAACCACCGACGGAGCGAGACCGATACGCCGCAGCATCGCGCCCGCTCGATTCCGTAAGCTGTCGCGGGATTCGCCCAATAGCTCGCCAACCTCGTCGATCGACTGCCCGACTGAACGACGCGGCGACAGAGAGGAGCCAGGGTCTTGAAAGATCGCCTGTACGATCCGGGCCCTTTGCCGGGGATTTGCATGCCCGGATAAATTGGAAAAGGTGATCGTCCCGGACGATAGGCGTTGCAGGCCAAGTACGGCCCGCATCAGCGTCGTTTTTCCGGAACCGCTTTCCCCAACCACTCCAAAACACGAGCCTTCGGGAACGTCGACCGTCACGCCATCGACCGCGTTCAACCGTCCGAAACGCACCACCGCACCCTCGACTCTGATTGCCGCGGTCATTTCGCCGCTCTCAGGTGGCAACGCGCCACGTGCCCAGGCTCCTGCGAGCCCGGATAGCTCGGTGGCACCACCTCTGTGCAGGGCTCGAAGGCAAATTCACACCGGCTTCGGAAGATGCACCCGCTAGGTCGCTGACGCGGGTCGGGCAGCTCTCCCGGAATGACTCGAAAACGGTTCTGACGCGCATCCCTGCCGCGCTCCTGTTCGATGGTCACCTCGCAAGCCAGCAATGCAGCTGTATAGGGGTGCCCCGGCCTCGCGGTCACGCTGGAAACCCTGCCGTGTTCCACGACTTCCCCCGCGTACAGGACAACGATGTCGTCGCAATATTGGGCCACCAGGCCCAAGCTGTGAGTGATGAAGAAGATTGTACATCCGATCGTGTCGCGCAGTTTCCTTATCTCGGCCATGACCTGGGCTTCGATGGTCACGTCGAGTGCGGTCGTAGGTTCATCGGCGATCAGGAGCTGCGGGCGCGCGAGCAGGGCCATTGCGATTGCCACCCGCTGGCGCATTCCCCCGCTGAGCTCGTGCGGATATTGGTTGAGGCGTTCGGCCGCGCGATCAATTCCCACCGATGTCAGCGCGCCCTCTGCCAGCTTGGACCAGCGCCTGCGTACACCATATTCCTCACCCCTCCTCAGAATCTCGTACAAGTGCGAGCGGATCGAGAACACCGGGTTGAGCGACGATAGCGGGTCCTGAAAGATCATGGCGACCCGTTTGCCACGCAATTTGGTGGTGGCGTTGATTCGCGTCAGGTCGAATCGATCATCACCGAGCGTCAGGGCACCGTTTATCGTACGTCCATTCGCCGCGAGGAGTCCGAGGA
>DATBLQ010000053.1:0-55378 GCA_036555325.1 Aestuariivirgaceae bacterium
TGCCCCCTCATACTGGCCGGCGAATTGAAGAGCTCTCCCGCGGGAGGCATGTGCCTCGGCCAATTCGGGGTCAAGCGCCAGCGCCTTTGCGCTCATTGCCAAGATGCCCTCGACCGAGACGTCCGCATGATGCAAGGCATGAAGCATTGAATCGCAGTCGGCGATGCCTGCATAGGCGCGAGCATAGTTGGAGTCCAACTCCGCCGCCTTGGTGAACATGCGCCGCGCCAGGAGCAGGTAAGACTTCGTACCCCCGAGGAGGAATTGTCGGCCCCTGAGGTAATAAGTATAGGCCTCGACATTCTCTGTGGGCGCCGCCTCAATCGCTTTTTTCTCCGCCGGCAACAGCTTGACCTTCAGCTGGTCGACGATGGTGTGGTTAATCTCGTCTTGAATGGCAAAAATATCAGTCAGCTCCCGATCATAGCGCTCTGCCCAGACATGGCTGCCGTCTTTGCCGTCAATAAGTTGGGCGGTGATTCTGACGCGCGAGCCAGCCCTTCGGACGCTGCCCTCAAGCAGAAATCTGACTCCTAGTTCATGTGCGGCCTGTTGCACTTTAATTGGTTTGTTCTTGTAGGTGAACACGGTGTTGCGGGCGACAACATGAAGAGCGGAGATTTTCGACAGGTCTGTAATGATGTCCTCCGTGATGCCATCGGAAAAATACTCCTGTTCTGAATCGCCGCTCATGTTGACGAAGGGCAACACGGCTATGGAAGGTTTGTCTATTGCAGCCTTTGCGTGACCAGATACACGCGGCGTTCCCGTTACCCGATAGACGCGCACAGACTCCGCAATATTCTTCAAGGTTTGAGGGCCAAGATCCTCGAGGACCACGTCGATTTTGTTTTTTACTTGGTCGAAGGCAGTACCTGAGACTGCGATCCCACCGGGTTCTGCAATGCTCTCCAAACGAGCCGCGATATTGATCCCCTCACCATAAAGGTCACTACCTTCCATTATGACATCACCAAGGTTGACGCCGATGCGCAACACAATGCGGCGATTTTCCGGAAGATTGCTGTTCGCGGCGGCCATGCCGCGCTGTAGCTCGACCGCGCACTGCACGGCGTTTACCGCACTGCCGAAGTCGATCAGGACACCATCGCCAGTGACCTTGAACACCCGGCCCTGATGCCGGGCAACGAGAGGTTCGAGGACCTCCTTCCGCCGGGCCTTGAGCTGAGCCAGAGTCCCGGAATCATCCTGCTCCATAAGCCGGCTGTATCCCACCACGTCAGCGGCTAAGATGGCAGCGAGGCGGCGATGAACACGCGCTTCAGCCATAGGCAATTACCTTCGGAGAGCATGTAATTCTATTCGCGTCCGCTTGAGGAGTCTATCGAGCCGACAGTCCGCTTTGGGTCAAAAGCGGACTTTGTGACCGTGTCCGCTATGTGTCGGCTTATCCCTCATATGCGGACATTGCAGTGGGCGATCGGCAAGTCGCCTGAGTGCCATAAGCGGACTTTCTACTTCGTTGCGTTCACGGGCCCGACTACGCCCGCTGGGCGAGGACCGTGAACACTTCGTCGGCCATCACCTGCTGCTTGCGCGTGTAGCCTGAGAGAAACTCGAGATTGACGAAGCCGTGCGCCTGTAGGGCGTGGCGCATCTCCTCCGCGGTCCAGGCGAGAGTGGCACAGTCGCAGACGTAGCGTTCGGCGCGAAGGAGTTTGCCATTGCGGAACACCTCGTACAGGTCGTCGGTCGACTCGACTCGCCGGTTCGGATCGAAGGCGGCGCGGGCGGTGCGCCGGACGATTGAGCCATCCTCGAGAGGTGCCTCAACTGTCCAGAGCTTCTCATACGGTTTGTCCATCACGATGATTGGCATCACGAGCGTGCCTCTTGGCTCAAGGTGGCGATAGAATGCATCGAGGGCTCGCTCCGCCTCGGCGCGATTGAGCAGCAACTGGAATGAGCTCGAGGGCACCATGATCGTGCGGTATCGGAGGGGCAGGTCGAGCTCCGACATCGACTGGAGGTAGATGTTCACAGTCAGGCCGAGGCGCTCTGCTTTGCGCTTGCAAAGCCCCAGCATTTGAGCCGAGTTGTCAACGCCGTCCGCCTCGATGCCCAGTCCGCGGAAATCGAGCAGCAACCGACCAGTTCCGCAACCGACATCGAGGACGGGCTCGCCGCATTCGCGGATGAGCTCCAGGAAGAACTCCCGGTCCTTCCAGGTTGAGGTGTCCCCGCGCAGGGCGTCCCACGCTTCTGCCATGAGGCCAACGTACTCGATGTCTGGCTCGTTCATGTCCCTGGGGACGCTACCAGCAACGCGCAGCCCACGACATGCTATTTCCGCTAATGGGATGGACCGGCCGTGCTCCTGAGTATAGCCCCCGATTGGGGGCGCTTGTGAAGCACGAGGAGCCATCCCATGACAAGAGTGGAAGCCAAAGGAGACGTCATCGCCACCGCGCTCAATTGAGTTCGACTGACAATTCCGACTGCCCGTCCGGCGTGTTACAATGCTGGCTCGCGACTAGGCCGCCTCTCCCTAACCATCGAGTGGAGGGTTATGAGCTGTAAGAACTGCGGTGCGCAGATTTCGCCCGGCCGGAAATTTTGTACCGAGTGCGGAGCGCTAGCACCCGAAGCGCCCACTATTGCCTGCTCTGTCTGTAGCAACATCAACCCCGCAGACGCCAAGTTCTGTTGGGAGTGTGGCCGAGCGTTTGCAGCCGGCGATATGGCTAAGCCAGGATCTCGAGAAACCGCCCTCGATGCACCCGAATCCGGATGGGAGATGCCTGCTGCCGAGCGGCGCCAGCTGACGGTTCAATTCTGTGACCTCGTGGGCTCGACCGAACTGTCGACCCGCCTTGACCCTGAGGACCTGCGCGAGATTGTCAGCGCGTATCATCGCTGCGTGGCAAACACGGTTGCGCGCTTTGACGGGTATGTAGCCAAGTACATGGGCGATGGCGTGCTCGTGTATTTCGGTTATCCGCTCGCGCATGAGGACGATGCAGAGCGAGCCGTTCGAGCGGGCCTCGCGCTGGCCGACACCGTCGGGCAGATCGCGGCGCCCGAGCGGTTGCGGGTCCGCGTCGGCATTGCCACGGGTCCGGTGGTGGTGGGTGACCTCATCGGCTCGGGCGAGGCGAAAGAGCGCCGCGTCATCGGTGAGACGCCAAATTTGGCAGCGCGGCTGCAAGCATTGGCGCAACCCGGGGACGTGGTGATCGCCCAAAGCACTCGTAGGCTCGTGGGCGATTTGTTCGAGTACCGCGATCTAGGTGCGGTGGAAATCAAAGGCTTTGCAGCGTCGGTCTCGGCGTCGCAGGTCCTGCGCGGAGGTGCCACCGAGAGCCGCTTCGAAGCAGTCCGTTCTACGGAGACGTTGACACCGCTCGTTGGCCGTAAGGTAGAACTGGCTATACTGCTCGATCGCTGGCAGCGAGCCAAGCACGGCGAGGGTCAGGTGGTGCTGATTTCTGCTGAGCCAGGCATTGGCAAGTCGCGGCTTATCGCCTCCCTGGTAAACGAGCGACTGCAGGCTGAGCCCTCTTACATCCGCTTGCGGTACTTTTGCTCGCTGCACCACACTGCCAGCGCCTTGTATCCGATTGTCGCACAGCTCGAACGCGCGGCCGGGATCACGCGCAACGACGCGTCTGATATCAAACTCGACAAGCTAGAGGCCGTGCTCGCGAGAACATCCCCCCCGGTCGAAGACGTCGCACTCCTCGCAGACCTGCTATCAGTTCCAGCGTCTGACCGTTACCCGTCGCTTAATTTCACGCCACAACGCAAGAGGGAGAAGACGCTCGAGGCGCTGATCGCGCAGCTCATCGCGCTGGCCCGGCAACAACCAGTGCTGATGATCTTCGAGGACGTACATTGGATCGATCCGAGTTCCCGCGAACTGCTCGATCTCATTGTCGAGCAGGTTCCACGCCAGCGTCTGCTGCTCGTCATGTCCTTCCGACCCGAGTTCAAGCCACCGTCATGGGCGGACCAGGCACACGTCACAACCCTTGTGCTCCCGCGGCTGGATCGCGACGAGGGGACCGCAATAATCGAACAAATTGCGGGCGACAAGCGGCTGCCCAGCGAGATCATGGATCAGATCCTTGCAAAGACGGACGGCGTGCCCTTGTTCGTCGAAGAACTTACTAAGATGATCCTGGAATCGGGTCTACTGGAGGATCTGGGCGATCGATACGCGCTTGTGGGGTCGCTGCCACTTGCGATCCCGACAACTCTGCAAGACAGTCTGATGGCGCGCCTTGATCGGCTGGGTCGGGCCAAGGAAGTGGCGCAGGTCGGCGCTGCGATCGGCCAGGCGTTTTCCTACAACCTGCTCGCGGCAGTCGCCCCGTTGCGCGGCACCGAATTGCAGAAGGCGCTGGACCAGCTTGGCAACGCCGGCTTGGTCCTTCGACGGGAAGGGTCTCAGCAGGCTAGTTACGCGTTCAAACACGCGCTGGTTCAAGACGCTGCGTATCAGAGCCTGCTGCACAGCACCCGTCGGCAGCTCCACGCTCGTATCGCCGGTGTGATCGAAGAGCGGTTTCCAGAAACTACGGAACTGGAGCCTGAGCTCCTCGCCCATCAGTGCACGCAAGCGAGCTTGGTCGACAAGGCAGTCAGTTATCGGTTGAAATCAGGCATGCGGGCAATTGAGCGTTCGGGAGCCGTCGAGGCCGTGGCGCAACTTGAGAAAGGGTTGGACCTGATGCCGAGCTTACCCTCCGGTCCCGAGCGCGACCGGCAGGAGCTTGGCCTGCAAGCTGCAATGGCAGCCGTGCTGGTTGGCGCCCGCGGATATGCAGCGCCTGAGACAAACAAGACCCTCCTGCGTGCTCGCGAGCTGTGCGAGCGCACGAGGGACCGGGCACGGACGTTGTCGGTACTATTCCTGCAAAGCGCGCTTCACATCGTCCGGGCAGAATTCCACGCTGTGCGCAACCTCGGTGAAGAGATGCAGCGTCTGGGTCAGGAGTGGGACGACAGTGCCGCTCGGCTGATGGGCGGCCATCAGCTTGGAGTTGGTCTTTTTTCGCTCGGAGAATTTGCACTGGCACGCGCGCAGTTCGAAGAAGTACTCGCCCTCTACGACCCCGAGCAGCACCGGCCCCTCACCTTCCTCTATGCGCAGAATCCCCAGGTAACGGCCCTCTGCTTTCTCTCCTGCATCCTCTTCCCTCTCGGCTACCCGGAGCAGGCCCTCAGGCGGCGCGAGGAAGCGCTTGCCCATTCTGCTGAACTGACCCACTTCAACACTACCGCCTTTGCGCTTGTCTGGGCATGCGTCCTGGACCAACTCCGTCGTGACCGCCAGGCAGTACGGGAGCGGTCCGAATCGCTCATCTCGCTGTGCACTGAACAAAGACTCTTCTTCTGGCTTGCTACCGGACACATGTTCCACGGGTGGGCTCTCGCTGACGGAGGCGAACCTGCGGCGGGCATCGCCGAGTTGCGTCAGGGCCTCGCCGCGTGGCGAGCGATAGGTTCGGAATATTTTCTGCCGAAACTCATCGAGATGCAGGTCGAGGCACAATACAGAGCAGGAGAGCCCGCCGGGCCGGCACTCGATCTCTTGAGCGATGCGCTCTCGGTTGCAGACAAGACCGGGGAGGGCTGGCTCGTGCCCGAGCTTCACCGGTTGCGCGGAAATTTTCTCTTGTCCCTATCGGTCCCGGACGGGATCGCAGCCGAAGCGTCGTTCCAACAGGCGCTCGAGACAGCACGCGCACAAGGGACAAAGATGTGGGAGTTGCGCGCGGCAACGTGCCTGGCACAGCTATGGCGAGACCAAGGCAGGAAGGCCGATGCGTATGACTTGCTCGCACCGGTCTACGCCTGGTTCAACGAAGGGTTCGACACGCCGGACCTCAAAGAGGCCAAGGCTATTCTCGGCGAGCTGAGAGCGTGAGCCCGGATGGGTGCTATATTGGCGAGTCAATTACGCCTCATTGCTGCTTTGGGTCAAAAGCGGACCTCGTGGCCATGTCCCATTCATGTCGGCTTACCCCTCAACACCCGACATCGCAGTTGGTAATTGGGATGTCTCCTTTGTGCCATGTGTGGACGGCTCCGCGTTGGCAAGGGCTTTTTTCACGTTTGCAGCATCGGTCGGTGCAGCCATGTGTGCGGCCTGTTTGCGCGGTTCGAGCGAAAGTGCGGGCGTGGTTAGCAGGTCGGCAAAGGCTCGGCCAATGCCCCACCTGACCTGAAAACAGAGACCGGAATGTTGTGCGTGATTACTTTCCATCTTCGATGTTGGCAAAACCTGGACAGCAATTCCAGGCGATGGCGAGACGGCGCCGTACTGCTTGGCTTGCAGTGTGGCATGGTTGCCCGATAGGAACCTTGCCAATGACGCAGCTCATGAGAAACAGCCCTGCTGGCCACTCGGGACAGCTGTTCGAGCTCATCGACAATGAGGTCAAGAATGGAAACGCTTAAGCGAGTGTTCGGCCGGCCCTTCAAGCCAGGCCAGAGTGGAAATCCCAGCGGTAAGCCAAAGGGCATGGGAGAGATCCAGATGCTTGCCCGTTCCCATGCCCCTGAGGCAATAGAGGCACTAGTGGCGATCTTGAAAAACAAACGCTCCCCCGCTGCCGCCAAGGTACGCGCCGCGGAAGTGTTGTTGGACCGCGGTTTCGGCAAGCCAGCGCAGCACCTAAACGTCTCAAGATCTCCACTGGATGATCTTGATGCGCAGTCTCTAGCCGCTTTGGCGGAGGCTCTGGGATTGGACCTCGACGGCAATGAACAACAGCCTCTTTGTCTCACCGAGCACTAAAGCCGCGCCAAGGCTAACCTCAGGCTCAGCAGCGACTTTTTTTACTTGGATAGTTCAAAGCGCTTGACAGGGGAAAGGAACTCCTAGGGCCTATTCTATCAGGAAACCTCCTCCAGCGTTAAGCAGCGCATTCGCGCTTAACTCCCAATGGGGACGATCGAGGATGAGATCTCATCGGCGACGCTCTATGGAACGGCCAATCACCCTTATACGCGGCACCTTCTGGAAATGAGGGGCCTGTTGAAGGACGTTCAGTTTCAGAATGGTAGGTGAGAGTTTGACTGCTAGAGTTTGCGCTAATCGAAACGTCCCACGGGAAAGTGCCAGATACCGTTCAACTGCTTACCCAATGCTTACCCGCAAAAATAACAACTAGTATTTCCTTGGCCCATGGTTGACTAAATACTTGATTATCTTGGTGCCCCTGGAGGGACTCGAACCCCCACGTTCGTGAGAACAACAGATTTTGAGTCTGCCGCGTCTACCAGTTCCGCCACAGGGGCTTTTCAGCGAAGTGCCGGATAATAGGGTTTGAGCCCTGGGCGTCAACTCCAAACGTCTTGGTTCTTGCGCTACACTCAACCGCATGATCCGCATTACATCCTCACTCTCCATTGCCGAGCGCGAATTGACCGAACGCTTCATGAAGGCCACAGGCCCCGGTGGGCAGAATGTCAATAAACTGTCAACCGCGGTAGAGCTGCGCTTTGATGCCGCCAACTCTCCATCCCTCGATCAATCCACATTTGAACGCTTGAAGCAACTTGCCGGCCGCCGCATGAGCGATGAGGGCATCCTCATCATCAGATCGCAAAATTATCGAACCCAGGAACGCAATCGCGCCGATGCTATTTCCCGGCTCGTTGCTTTGATACGCCGCGCTTCCATTGCACCGAAGGCCCGGCGTCCGACCAAGCCGACTGCCGCCTCCAAGCTGCGCCGTCGGAGCACCAAGACTCGCCGTTCGTACATCAAGCAACTGCGCAGGCAGCGCATCGAGAGCGATTAGCCGGTGGACAAACCATCGTAACACCTGCTACCAGCGCCTTCCATGTTTAGGGCACTTTACGATTGGACTCTGTCGCTCGCGACACGCAAATCCGCGGAAGTTTGGCTCGCGGTCATTGCCTTCATCGAAAGCTCGATATTTCTCATTCCCGCCGACGTCCTCTACTTTCCCATGGCTCTTGCTTCGCCGCATCGTGCCTATCGTCTGGCGCTCACTGCCACAATTGCTTCGACCTTGGGGGGTGTGGCGGGTTACTTTTTGGGCCTTTATGCCTTCCAGCTGATCGCCGCACCGGTTCTGGAGTTCTATGGCCGCCTCGATGATTTTGAAACCATCCGCCGTTGCGCAGGGCGGGAGACCACTATGGTTCTGCTGGTCACCTCGGGCCTTGCTCACCTTCCCCCGATCAAGATCGTCACCATTCTCTCCGGCGTGGTGCAAGTCGGTATCGCCTTTTTCATACTCACCTGCATACTTGCCCGCGGTGCTCGTTTTTTTGCCCTTGCCTATGCGCTTCGCCGCTGGGGAACACGGATCAAGGATATTCTCGGAGAGCACCCGTGGGCCTTCCCGGTTTTTGTCGCCTTCGTAGTAGCCGGCCTCTATCTTGGCCTAAAATTGATGACTGGTTCGCACGGGCCACTCGCTTGTTGATGGAGCAGCATGAATACTCGTCTCCAGCCTTCTCACGCTTTCACAGTCATAGCCCTCATCGCCATTCCTACCATTGCCGCTGCTTGGTCGTTTGAGATTTTTGGTGGCTACGCACCCTGCCCCCTTTGCCTGCAACAGCGCTGGCCCTACTACGCCACCATTCCAATCGCTCTGGTGTTGCCCCTGCTTGCAAAGAGCTCTCCGGCCATCTTGCGGGCCGGCTTGCTGCTCCTTGCTCTCATCATGCTTGCTGGTTTCGCCCTGGCAGTTTACCACGCGGGAATTGAATGGAAGTGGTGGCAGGGGCCGCAAGCCTGCGCCGCCGGCGCTTCCCTCTCCGGAACGCTGCCCGATTTGTCTAACGCCCGCATTATTCGCTGCGATGAGGCGCCGTGGCGTTTCATCGGTTTATCGTTTGCCGGCTGGAACGCTGCGGTTTCACTGCTGATCAGCTTTGTTGCACTCGTTGGCGCGCGCGGCGACAGGAAAAGCAGCCAGGCCTAAGGCTCAAGCTCGGTATCCCAGTAGAGATAGTCCTGCCAGCTCTCGTGCAAATAGTTGGGAGGAAACAGCCGGCCGTTCCTATGCAACTCGTGCACGGTTGGCCGCACCGGCTTCTGTCCCGGCCACATGGAAACTTCTTCCGGAAGGTGGCCACCTTTTTTCAGGTTGCATGGCGCACAGGCAGTTACCACGTTTTCCCAAGTCGTATGGCCGCCCTTGGATTTGGGTACCAAGTGATCGAACGTCAGATCGTCATCGCGCTCGCCGCAGTACTGGCACGAGAAGCGATCCCTGAGAAACACGTTGAAGCGCGTAAATGCCGGATAGCGGGCGGGCCTTATGAAGGTTTTTAGCGAGACCACGCTCGGCAGGCGAAACTCGAAGGACGGACTGCGCACCACACGGTCATATTCCGACACGATGTTCACTCGGTCCAAGAATACCGCCTTGATTGCGTCCTGCCACGACCAGAGCGACAGCGGATAATAGGAGAGCGGGCGGTAGTCCGCATTAAGGACCAGCGCCGGGCAGCTTTCTAACGCGGTGGGTGCCTGATACACGCGCCTGTCATCCCTCGGGCTCCTTAGGCCCCGTTCATGTCGACACTACTATATCTCCTACCACGATGGTGTGAAGAGGTCGCTCTTCGTCGAAAAACCTTCTCCTCCAAGCCGTTGAGGCGGCGGTAATACGACCACAAGAGGCGCGCCGCCACTGCGCGCCATGGTCGCCATGGCTCGGCCATTTGTCGCATGGCGTGATCTGTCGGCCTCGCCGGAAGTGCAAAGAGTTGCTTGGCTGCACACTTGAGCGCTATGTCTCCGTGAGGCCAAATATCGCTCCGGCCAAGCGCAGTTAGTAAATAGATGTCGGCACTCCAGGACCCCACGCCTGGCAACGCCATCAGTTTGCCGCGCACATCTTCATCGCCGAGGCTTTTAAGCTTGTCGAAGTCAAGAAGTCCCCTCGCCACCTCATCGGCAATAGTCTTGATGGAAATGGCTTTTGCGTTGGATAGTCCAACTGCCCTCAATTGTTCGATTGCAGCGCCTGCAATCAGGGAAGGCTCAAGTGGGTCGAAGGCCGACCGCAGCCGACCGATGATCGCCTTTGAAGCTTTGAGCGAAATCATCTGTTCCACGATGATCTCAACGAGACATGAAAATCCTCCCCTCCGGAGCCTGAGCGGCGGCAATCCTTCTCTCGCCACCGCACCGAAGCGTGGTTCCTGCTCAACCAGTGCCTTGACCCCTAGCCTAAGATCGGCAATTCCACGTAGCGATCGCATCGAAACTTCCAGGGCTACCCCCCGCCCATATCACCACCCATGACTCCTGCCAACTACCGTTTTGCGCCAAGTCCGAACGGTGAACTACACCTGGGCCATGCCTATTCAGCTCTCTTTACCCAGAAGGAGGCCCAGCGCGATAATGGAAGATTCATTTTGCGCATCGAAGACATAGATACGCTGCGCTGCCGCCGGCACTTTGCCGAACAGATATTCGACGATCTCGCCTGGCTCGGGTTGGGCTGGGAGGAACCCGTTCGCTTTCAGAGCGCCCATCTTGCCGATTATGCCCTCGCCCAACAGCACCTGATCGATATGGGCTTGCTGTACCCGTGTTTTTGCTCCCGCCTGAGGCTTCGGGAGCTCCCGGCAGACCGCTGCGACCCTGATGGTGCTCCCCTCTATCCGGGCACCTGTCGCGAGCTTGCTTCAACCGCCCGCAACCGATGCATCGCACAAGGAATGCCCTTCAGCCAGCGCATCGATATGGAAAAAGCCTGTCGTCGGCTGCGCTCAACGATTTCTTTTCACGAGCTCGGGCAAGGTCGGAGTATCGAGGCCGATCCCCGCCGCTGGGGCGATGTCATTCTCATACGCAAGGATATCGGCACGAGTTATCACATCGCGGTCGTGGTCGATGATGCTATTCAGTCGGTCACGCATGTGACTCGCGGTATGGATCTGTTCGAAGCAACTCATATCCATCGGCTGCTGCAGGCGCTCCTCGCTCTTCCGGTTCCTGTTTATCTGCATCACCGCCTCATTGGCGATGAGCAAGGCCGCAAACTTTCTAAGTCAGCCGGCGATCGCTCCCTACGTTCGCTTCGTCAGGCCGGCATCACTGCCGGCGAGGTTCGGACGGCGCTCGGCTTTTGACTCTCCTGAACCAGTCTGTTCAAAACGCTGATCGACGATCTCGATGATCTCGTGGACGATTTTATTTATCTCGAAATCCTTGGGCGAGTACACTCGCTCAACGCCGAGCTGTTTGAGGATATTGACATCTTCCGCGGGAATGATTCCGCCGACGACGACGGGCACATGGTCAAGTCCGTTTTCCCGCAGACCATTCATCACCTCCCGAACAACCTGCACATGCGCCCCCGACAGGACGGACAGGCCGACGATGTGCGCATTGTTATCCCTCGCCGCCTCAACGATCTCCAGAGGCGTGAAGCGGATACCGTCATAGCGCACGTCCATCCCGCACTGTGCCGCCCGCAGCGCGATCTGCTCCGCCCCGTTCGAGTGCCCGTCGAGCCCGGGTTTTCCGACGATCAGACGCACTGCCGTGCCGAGTTTGCTAGCTAAGGACCTCACCGCCTGCCGCAATGCCCTGATCTCCGCTGTCGTATCTTCCTCTCCCTCGCCATGAAGTGTAACCCCGGTCGGAGCCCGGTACTCGCCGAACGCTTCGCGCAGCGTTGCTCCCCATTCGCCCGTCGTAACGCCTGACCTTGCACAGGCGATTGATGGCTCCATTATGTTGCGTCCCTCGACCGCCGCTCGCTTGAGCTCGCTGAGCGCTACCTTCACCGCGTGCTTGTCTCGCTTGTCGCGCCAAGCCTTGAGGTTGGCTATCTGATCGCTCTCGATCTGGTCCTTGATGCTGGTCACTGCTCCAATCGCGCCAAGCGGCGAGGCCTCGCTCTCGGTGAAAGCATTGACGCCGACCACCACCGCTTCGCCCGTCTCAATCGCCAGCAGTCTCGCACTGTTCGCCTCGACGAGCTTGCGTTTCATATATCCCTCCTCAACGGCGGCGATTGCACCACCCATGCTAAGAACATGTTCAAGCTCAAGCCGCGCGGCTCGTTTCAGTTCTTCTGTCTTGCGTCCAATCTCTTTCGACCCCTCGAAAATATCTCCATGCTGCAAAAGGTCCGTTTCGAAGGCCACGATCTGCTGCATCCTCAGCGACCATTGCTGATCCCAGGGCCGCGGCAATCCCAGGGCCTCGTTCCACGCTGGCAATTGCACGGCGCGCGCACGGGTATTTTTCGACAGCACCACCGCCAGCATCTCGATGAGGATCCGGTAAACGTTGTTTTCTGCCTGCTGCTCGGTCAATCCCAGAGAATTGACCTGCACGCCATAGCGAAATCGCCGACACTGTTCCTCCGTGACCGCATAGCGTTGACTGCAAATCTCCTCCCACAATTCGGCAAATGCCTTGATCTTGCACAGCTCGGTAATGAACTTCATTCCCGCGTTCAAAAAGAAGCTGACCCTGCCCACGATCCGGGAAAACTCACTTGCAGTTATCTCTTCTATTTCGCGTACCGCATCGAGAATTGCGATGGCCGTGGCCAGCGAATAGGCAATCTCCAAAGCGGGAGTGGCACCGGATTCCTGCAGATGGTAGGAGCAAACATTGACCGGATTCCACCTTGGCATCTCGCGGGCACAGAACGCGATGATGTCGGCAGTAAGCCTGAGCGAAGGTGCGGGCGGAAAAATATAGGTGCCGCGCGAGAGATATTCCTTGATGACGTCGTTTTGCGTTGTTCCGGCAAGCAGCCGTCTTGCCGTACCACGTTCTTCAGCTGTGGCGATGTAGAGCGCCAGCAGCCAAGCCGCTGTCGCATTGATGGTCATTGAGGTGTTCATCTGATCCAGCGCAATCCCGTTCATGAGGGTGCGCATATCCTCGATGTGGGAGATGGGAACTCCCACTTTGCCAACCTCCGAGCGTGCCAGCCGATGGTCGCTGTCGTATCCTAGCTGGGTCGGCAGATCGAAGGCGACCGACAGGCCCGTCTGCCCTTTCGCGAGATTGCTGCGATAAAGCCTATTGCTCTCCTCCGCCGTTGAATGTCCGGCGTAGGTACGGAATATCCATGGAGCTTCTAATGATCGATTGGGTCTCGGCAACTGAAGGTCTCGATGAAGCCTAGGTCCTCATCGAAGCATGCGCGATTTTGGCATGCAATATCCAGTTTGCCGCGATCAGGCCTTAGGAGGCGTTGCGGTTGGTCAAACCTATGACCGCAAGCAGCAGGATCGTTGAAACCGACATGCCCACGCAAATAGCTGCGAGCAACGGAACCATGCTGTTGTACCAGTACCCCACGAAACCATACTCCATCCCGATGCCCACACTGATGATTGAACTAAGAAGCAACACTGGAAAGAATGCGATTCCCAGCGCCACGCTTTTTAGGATTTGAGTGAGCACATAGGCCCCCAGCACACACATCAGCGATGCCATGATGAGCGGCTCGGTGTCGATACTCAACCACAGCTGCAGGTGATCGGAAATCCATTTCATGTTGTGATCGACCCGAAAACCCTGGTAGTAGTGCCTCTGGGATTGTTCATTCCTTAAGCGTTGCAGTGATTCCCCGCAAGCGTTTTAACCCCGCTTGACGATCCAGATGATGGTAACGCCGGCGAACGTCATGCCTATCATCGACAGCACGGCCGGCAGCTGAACTGCCGGATCGAGCGGCAAAGGCATGTCTCTGGCCAGCCAATTGCTCAGGCTCGCGCACAGGAACAGCGCAATGAAATTGACCGGAAAGTTGAAAGCCCCTGTTTCCGCCGTCTTGTCAGAAAGGAAATGCGCTCCGGCCAGTGAGGAAATGAGCGCCACCCAAAAGCTGCTGCTCGACCAGTTGAATATTGCATCGAGAAGCGGAGGCAGGCCTGGCCAGCTGAACCAGGAGAAAGTGAAAAACTCTACAGCGTGCATCCCAAAGCTCTCTTGGCTTCATTACCCGCCTGATCATATCCCCCGCCAAAGCTTCCTGCGGCAATTCCTCGCAACTTGGTTTCCGGCCCTCTCGACAATTGCTGCACTGCACAATACTGTGCCGGCACGCACGCGCTGAAACGAGGTTCCCGAATGCCGCCGACTGTCCTGGCTCAAGCCGCTTCCACAGCCCCCAAGCCGAATCAGATTCGGAAGGAAATCTATGAGGTTGGTGAAATTCCGCCTCTGGGGCACGTGCCCTCGCAAATGTACGCCTGGACGATCAGAAAGGAGCGCCACGGACCGCCGATCGATGCAATGCAAATCGAAATTGTGCCAACTTGGACGATCGGGTCTGACGAGGTGCTGGTGCTCGTTATGGCGGCAGGCGTCAACTACAATGGCGTTTGGGCGGCGTTGGGCACCCCTTTGTCCCCGCTCGATGGCCATAAGAACTCCTTTCATATTGCAGGCTCCGATGCATCGGGCATCGTGTGGGCGGTGGGCTCGAAAGTGAATCGCTGGAAGCCCGGCGATGAAGTTGTTGTCCACTGCAATCAGGACGACGGTGATGATGAGGAGTGTAACGGCGGAGATCCCATGTTTTCACCCTCGCAACGCATCTGGGGATACGAGACTCCCGACGGTTCGTTTGCCCAATTCTGCCGCGTTCAAGCTCGCCAGCTCTTGCCGCGACCGCCGCATCTGACCTGGGAGGAATCGGCCTGTTACATGCTCACCTTGGCGACCGCCTATCGCATGCTTTTCGGTCACCGTCCTCACACCTTGAAACCGGGTCACAATGTGCTGGTCTGGGGAGCATCGGGAGGACTTGGATCCATGGCGGTGCAATTGATAGCGACCGCCGGCGGCAGCGCCATTGGTGTGATTTCCGACGATGACAAGCGCGATTTCGTGCTCGGGCTGGGAGCTAAGGGAGTGATCAACCGCAAGGCCTTCACCTGCTGGGGCAGGATGCCAGAGGTCGGTACTCCTGAATATTCATCCTGGCTCAACGACGTGCGCTCGTTCGGCAAGGCGATTTGGGCCCATACCGGCAAAGGTAACAACGTTGACATTGTCTTCGAGCATCCGGGCGAGCAGACGTTTCCCGTATCGCTTTTCGTTGTTCGCCGTGGCGGCATGGTGGTCATTTGCGCCGGCACCACTGGCTACAATCTCACAATGGATGCCCGGTATTTGTGGATGCATCAGAAGCGCGTCCAAGGATCCCATTTCGCCAACCTGATGCAGGCCTCCAACGCAAACCGTTTGGTCCTTGCCCAGCGCATCGATCCTTGCATGTCGGAGGTCTACGCCTGGCGCGATATTCCGAAAGCGCATATGAAAATGTGGCAGAACCGACATCGGCCCGGGAACATGGCCGTCCTCGTCTCAAGTCCTCGCGCTGGCCTGAGGACCCTTGATGACGCCCTTGAAGCACACCTTTCCTAGATGAGCAATTTGCTGCAGCAAACCGCCTTGGCGGTCAGCGCCGTTGAGCGCTTTTGTCTGCAAGCCGGCTCCAACATTCGTCACCTTGTGTCGAGTGGCGGCAGACTGTCCGGTGAAATTCTGGAACGCGAGCAACTTCGCGCTCATGGACTGGCTTGGCTATCAACCTATCGGGCGGCTTTGCAGAGCCTGCACGCCTGGGGCTTGGGGCTCGCCGGGCAAAATCGCCTTGGCGAGCTTGAAGAACTTCTGATCCTTGAGGCCTTTGGTGAGTATCTGAATCAAATCACCGGCGGCATACCAATGAACCAGGCCGAGTTCGTACGGCCTGCCGACCTTTTCCTCACGCCCGACGACGTCGCGCCCTTACAGCTTGCGGCAAGCGCCTTCTTGCGCCGAGGAGCTGGTGCGGAAATCCGGACACGGATCAGTTTGCTTCTTCAACAGCAGCATCACTCTCCCTTCGGCGACTGCGGTCTTGACGAAACCTTCGAGCAGATGCGCAACGAGATGCGCCGCTTTACCGAAGACCATGTGGCGCCGCATGCCCATCAATGGCACCGGGACAATGCCTATGTGCCGCTCGAATTGATTGGCGAGCTCGCCCGGCTCGGAGTTTTCTCGCTCACCTTGCCGGAGGAATTTGGTGGCATGGGCCTCGGCAAGGTTGCCATGTGCGTCGTTTCCGAGGAACTCTCGCGCGGCTGGATCGCCGTTGGCTCGATCGGCACTCGTGCCGAAATCGCCTGCGAGCTCATTCTTGCCGGTGGAACTCCAAACCAAAAACAAAAATGGCTGCCGAAGATCGCATCCGGCGAGACGATCACCGCCGCAGTTTTTACCGAGCCGAATTTCGGGTCCGACCTTGCAAGGTTGTCCACCCGGGCGACGTCGGTCGACAACGGATATCGCATCACGGGCAACAAGACCTGGATCACCCATCCGGTTCGTGCTGATGTCATGACCATCCTCGCTCGTACCGATCCGGCCGACCCCGGCCATCGCGGGCTCTCTATGTTTATCGCCGAGAAGCCGCGTGGCGACGATGGTGCCCCTTTTCCGACAGACGGCATGAGCGGAAGCGAGATTGAAGTCTTGGGCTACCGGGGCATGAAGGAATATGAGATCCGCTTCGAGGATTTTTCCGTTCCCCGTGACGCACTTCTGGGAGGCATTGAAGGCCAGGGATTCCGGCAGCTCATGCAAACCTTCGAGTCCGCCCGTATCCAGACCGCCGCCCGCGCCGTCGGAGTTGCGCAAAACGCCCTGGAGCTCGGGCTCGCTTACGCCTTAGACCGTCGGCAGTTCGGCAGGCCCATCATCGCCTTTCCGCGTATTTCCCATAAACTTGCTCTCATGGCCGTGGAAGTCATGGCTGCCCGCCAGCTCACCTATCACGCTGCTCGTGCAAAGGACGCCGGGCAGCGCTGCGATCTCGAGGCCGGGATGGCTAAACTTCTGGCTGCCCGCGTGGCCTGGGCAGCTGCCGACAATTCCCTGCAAATCCATGGCGGCAATGGTTTCGCGCTGGAATTCCCGATTTCCCGAGTTTTGTGCGATGCTCGCATCCTGAGCATATTCGAAGGCGCTGCAGAAATTCAGGCCCAGATTATTGCCCGCCGACTTCTCGCCGATGAAGACTGATTTATTGCCAACTATCGTCGAAGCGAGCTTCGGCGTACTATGGGAATGGTCATTCTGTTGGAACTCTAAATGAGTGCCATTGATATCCTTGTCCCGCTTGCGATCGGCGTCGTGTTTGTTGTTCTGCTGGTCGGCCTGTGGAACATGTTGCGCGGTGGCCCCGCCAACACATCCCAGAAGCTCATGCGCCTGCGCGTGGTGGCGCAATTCTTGGCCATTATCCTCATTCTTGCGGCAGTCTACTTCACCGGCCGTTGATCTTGAATGCCGCGTCGCGTCCACCCATCTTTCCGACAGTCGAACTGAGAGAGGTAAAAAGCCGATGGCACGCCAAAGCTCACGCGAATCGTCAAGCTTTCCGGACGAACAGCTCGTCAGGGAAGGGTTTTGGCCAAAGCTCAACCGCAGCCTTAGCTACCTGCCCTTTGCCGACAAGCTCGCCGCCGCTTTTTATTGCGCCACAGACGATGCCACCCCCTTTAAGGTTCGGGCCACCCTCCTCGGTGCTCTCGCCTATTTCATTTTACCCTTCGATCTCATCCCGGATGTGGTCTTGGGCCTGGGATTCACCGACGACATGGCGGTTCTCGTCACTGCCTTTACCATGATCCGCAATAACATGACTCAAGATCACCTCGACAAGGGGCGCGAGGCTGTCGAGCGTATGCGCCGCGGCGAGATGCCCTTTGCATCCTAAACCACCACGATCGCTTTTCCTTTGATTCGTCGCTCGGCAATTTCCGCAAGCGCCAATTTGGCATTCGAAAGCGGGCATGAAAAGCCGATGTGAGGTTTGATTCGTCCGTTGCGGAGCCAGCTGAGCAGTCGTTGCATGTTCAAGTGATGGCTCTCAGGCTCTCTTTTCACCTGTTCTCCCCAGAACACCCCGACAACGCTCGCACCCTTCAGCAAAGGAAGATTGAGCGCCAGCCGGGGAATATCGCCCGACGCGAAGCCGATCACCAGGTGGCGCCCGCCCCACTTCAGCGACCTGAACGCCGTTTCACTGAGAGATCCCCCGACGGGATCGAAGATTGCGTCCGCCCCTTTTCCGCTCGTCAGGTCTCTGATCCGCTGTTTTACATCTTCTCGCGAACTGTTGATCAAATGATCGGCGCCGATCAAGCTGCAAAATTTAAGCTTCTCCTCGTTTGAGGCGACGGCGATGACGGTCGCACCCAGCATCTTGCCGAGTTCAATCGCCGCTTGGCCCGTTCCCCCCGCTGCTCCCAGAACTGCAAGCGTTTCACCGTCTCTCAGGTCTGCGCGGTCTGACAGTGCATTGAGTGCAGTGCCGTAGCTCACCTGAAGAGCTGCCGCGGTCTCGTAACTGACATCGTCCGGCAAGAGGATGCACTTCGCCGCGCTCACCGTTGCTTGTTCCCTCAGCCCTCCCCATCCGATGAACGCCATGATCCGGTCGCCCGGTGAAAATTTGTCAACCTCTGGTCCCACTTTTGCCACCGTTCCAGAGATCTCTGCTCCGGGCGAAAATGGCAAGTCCGGCCGATACTGATATTGACCCGCTATGAGGAGCGTATCGAAAAAGTTGAGACCTACAGCTTTTACGTTGATGACGAGGTCTCGTTCCCGCGGTTCCACTCCCGGCGTATTTTCGAATGCCAGCCTCTCGAGAGGACCAAATTCCTTGCATAAAATAGCCCTCATCTTGCTGATCCCTCTTGCCAAATTCTAGTCAAGCTCATGGCTTATTTTGCCCATTCTTGCTTAAAGGCAAATGTTTGGGCATTTATGTTTGGGCATGGGGTCGCAGTGTCTGGTTTGGATGTCTTCCGATGATTACGTTGGCAAGCGTGGTTCGAAAACTGGCATTCATGGCTTTGCTCATGTCAGCTGCGCCGCTCGTCGGGACGGCCGCGGCGCAAGAGCCTGCCTTGCTTGGCGAGTTCGAAGACTGGGCGGCCTATACCTACACCTCGAGCCAGGGCAAGGTGTGTTACGCCGTATCGATACCCAAGTCGAGCGAGCCTGCCGGTGTTAATCGCGATCCGGTGTTTTTCTTGATTTCCCATTTTCCCTCGCAGGGAGTTCGCAATGAAATTTCGACTATTATTGGCTATCCGTTTCGCAAGGAAAGCATGGCGCATCTGACGATCGGCGAAGCGACCTTCGAGCTCTTCACTTCGGGCGACGGTGCTTGGTCCGACAGCGCCGCCAAGGATACCGAGATTGTGGACGCATTGAAGAAGGGCTCGAAAATGGATCTTAAGGGAACCTCGTGGCGCGGAACCGCCACTAAGGACAATTACTCTCTTAAGGGTGTTACAGCCGCGGTCGACAAGATCGATGAGAGCTGCAGCAGCCGGAATTAGCAATTCAAGCATGCCTAACAAGATCAATACCGAATGACCGAACCGGGCACACGCACAACACAAGAATTGCAGACACCGCTTGTGGGCCTTTCACGCGCTGAGCTGGTCGCGGCACTCGCCGCGATAGGCGTGCCGGAAAGTCAGCGGCGCATGCGCGCCACGCAACTCTGGCGGTGGATCTATAATCGTGGAGCCACTTCGTTTTCAGAGATGAGCGATGTTGCCCAGGATTTGCGCTCGCTCTTGGCTAAGCACTTTACTCTGGACCGGCCGGAGATCGCGGCCCAACAGGTGTCTGTCGACGGCACGCGCAAATGGCTTCTCAGACTCGCGCCTGACGCCAGCGGCCGCCGGCAGGAGATAGAGACCGTTTATATTCCCGAGGAGGACCGAGGCACTCTCTGCATCTCGAGCCAAGTTGGGTGCACTCTGACATGTACCTTCTGCCACACCGGCACACAGCGCCTCGTACGCAATCTGTCCGCCGGCGAAATCGTTGCGCAGATTCTCGTTGCTCGCGACTGTCTTGGCGAGTGGCCCTCCATGTCCCAGGCGCGCCAAACCAACGCGCTTGCACGCCGTTTCATCACCAACGTGGTCCTCATGGGCATGGGAGAGCCCCTTTATAACTTTGACAACGTCAAGACGGCCATGCTCATTGCCTCTGACGGTAACGGCCTATCCCTGTCGAAGCGCCGGATCACTCTGTCGACGTCCGGTGTTGCGCCGGAGATTCCCCGCGCTGGCGCTGAGATCGGCACAATGCTTGCCGTGTCGTTCCATGCCACAACCGATGAAGTTCGCAACCGGCTCGTTCCCTTGAACCGGAAATATCCGATTGCCGAGTTGCTCTCGGCTTGCCGGTCATACCCTGGCCTCTCCAACGCCCGTCGCATAACCTTCGAATACGTCATGTTGAAGAACGTTAACGATACGATCGATGACGCCAGGAGGTTGGTGAAACTGCTCAAGGGCATTCCGGCCAAAGTCAACCTTATCCCTTTCAACCCGTGGCCTGGAACTGTGTACGAGTGTTCGAGTTCCGAAGCGATTGAGCGTTTTGCCGAAATCCTCAACCGTGCCGGCTACGCGAGCCCCGTCAGAACACCACGCGGCCGCGACATCATGGCGGCCTGCGGACAACTCAAATCCGCATCGGTCAAACTTCGCGCTCGCGAACGCAACCCCAGTTGGGGCGAAACCCACCCTGCAATCTAGCGTAACCCATTCAGTGCAAGTCACGGGAGCATGCATGATCCCCTTCGCTATCGCCGGAATTCAGATGTACCTCGACCATGGTTCCAATATCGAGGCGATGCGGCACCGCCTTGCTCAGACGATGCACCTCTATCCGTGGGTGCGCATGGTGATGTTTTCGGAACTTGCCTGTTTCGGCCCCTTGCTTCAATACGCTCAACCCCTGCCAGGAACCGCCGAGGAGGAATTCCAGCAGATGGCTGCGAGCCATCGCATCTGGCTTGTCAACGGCTCGATGTACGAGCGCAAGGACGGCTTGATCTACAATACGACGACCGTGATCGATCCCAACGGCGAAATCATTGGCCGCTATCGCAAGATGTTTCCGTTTCTGCCGATGGAGCGCGGGGTCGCTCCAGGTACCGACTTTCTTATATTCGATATCGAGGACATCGGCAGGTTCGGCGTCTTGAATTGCTACGACATTTGGTTTCCCGAGACCGTCCGCCAGCTCACCTCTCTCGGCGTTGAAGTAATTCTTCATCCCGTTATGACCCACACGCCCGACCGCGACCTGGATCTGACGATTGCCCATGCAGCGTCCGCCATGTTTCAGGCCTACGTTATTGACATCAATGGCCTTGGCGCTGGGGGCAACGGCCGCAGCGCAGTGTTCGATCCGTCTGGCCGCCTGTTGTATCAGTGCGATGCCAGCGAGCAGACCGTGCCAATCGAAATCGATTTGCAACAGGTACGCCATTCCCGTGAAAACGGAATTCGCGGCTTCGGTCAAGTATTGAAGAGCTATCGCGATCGTCCAATCGAGTTTTCTGTTTACGACCGGCAGAAGTTTGATTCGACCTATCTCAACAGTCTTGGGCCGTTGGTGCAGCCGCAGCGTGCCGATCTCCCTTCTGCCGATGTCGCGCCGCTGCCGGTTCGCCGCAGCATGCTGAAGTGACTACGCGAACGTCCGTCTCGCTATATCCGGATTGGCCAGCATCTGCCCGAACTCTTCCGCTCCCACCGGCTCTCCAAAGCAATATCCTTGCAGCCAGCGGCACCCCGCAAGTCTCAGGAATTGCGCCTGATAGGTGTTCTCCACGCCTTCCGCAGCTACCTCCAGGCCGAGCGATTTGGCGATTGCGATCGTGCCCTGGATCATTTGCTGCGCGTTTACATCGCTGATCACTTCCGAGCAGATCGACTGGTCAAGTTTTAGCCGGTCGAACTTGAAGCGTTTTAGATACCCGATGCTTGAATAGCCCGTTCCGAAGTCATCGAGCGACAACGATATGCCGTGCTTCCGCAGCCGGTCCATCGTGTTGAAGGCCTGTTCCGGATCGCTCACAAGATGGCGCTCGGTAACCTCCAGATCGAGTCGTTCCGGCGGGAATCCGGTCTCCGCCAATATGCCCGTTATGATGTCGTAGAAGCGCGGATTGTGGAACTGGACCGGTGAAACATTGACCGACAAGATCAACCCCTCCCAGTGCACTGCATCCTTGCATGCCTGCCGAAGCACATAATTGCCAAGATCCTCGATCAGCCCATTCTCCTCCGCCAGTGGAATGAAAATGTCCGGGGAGATCAGCTCCCCATCTTGCGAGATCCACCGTGCCAAGGCTTCCACCCCGCTGGGCTGGGATTGGGCGTCAACCACGATCTGATAGGCGACCGAGATTCTCTCGCCCTTTATGGCGTCGCGTAACAATGCCGCCAGGGCCACCTTCTCCCGCAGTTTCATGTCGATTTCGGCATTGTACAAGGCAACCCGGTTGCCGCCGTCCTTTTTGGCTTGGTACATTGCTATATCGGCGCGGCGTAACAGTTCCTCAATCGATAACTGGCGCGCGTGGCCACAGGCGATGCCGACGCTCGTGCTGATTTTTATATCCCGGCCTTCGAAGGTGAATGCCTCCCGCAGAAACTCGATGAATGCATGGGCAAGATCCACGGCCTCGTTTTGCGCATCCACGCCTGTAATCAGTACCGCAAACTCATCGCCGCCCACCCGTCCAAGGGTTCCTTTGTCTTGTGTGAGATAGGAGAAGCCGACGCTGCAGGACCGCAGCAGTCGGTCTCCGATGTCATGCCCATATGCATCGTTGACTTGCTTGAATCCGTCGAGATCGAAAAACACGATTGCCGCGTTGTGATTTTCCAGTCCGTCGGCATTTCCTTTATCGTCGAAAATCGCCTTCAGTGCCACGCGGTTGGGCAGACCGGTGAGAAAATCATGGCTGGCGGCGTGCTCCGCGCGAAGCTTGCTCCGATAGGCGTGACGGACATTGATGCAGGCGAATACGATGATGCCGCAGGTCACCGCCGAGAGCAGCGCTAATATGAGCCAAACAGCTGGCGATATCTTGCTCAGAGCTATCGTGCCCGGAGACCGTTTCGCCCATCCGAGCGATCCCACAACCGTTCCGTTCGGGTTGATGAGTGGAACGGTATTTTCTGCCGTTTGTCTGCCGCTGAGCAGCACCAGGTCCGGTATCACGAACTCATTTCGCAGCCGTTCGATGTTGGCAGCCGTGAGATGCTTGGCAAACAGCAAAAACCTTTTCTGGTTTTGCGGAATTTGCACATCGTCCGAATAGGGCACGACCAGGCCGATTGCAGCTGCGGCAATCCCAGTCGGCGTTACCACCAGCCCGCTGCTTGCCGCGTATTCACTCGACTGCGGCACAAACACTTTCATCATGCTTTTCAGCGCTGGCCCGAAGAACGAGCTCGAAGTCGTTCCCAGCACCTTCCCGTCTTTGAAGGCGGCAAGATCCTTCCCGTTCTCATCCAGCAGGAAGGCGGTGTCGAACACCACCCCGCTTTCCGATACGTCCTTTAGGATATCGATAACGAACCCTGCATCGGGAGTGTTGTACAATTTCAAAGCTGCATCGTCCCAGTTTGCATAATCCTGCAAATTGTCGCTAAGCCGCATCTCGAAGGCGGTAATCGCCGCCCGCGCGCTCTGTCGGGTCAACGCCAGGTCGATGTTGTTGACCTCGCTGGCAAGCTTGCCCAATGCGTAGAAGACGACTGCGCCTGTGGAAATCAGCGCCAACGCTGCAGAGACCGCGATCCAGAATTCCAGCCATCCCGGAAGCCGTCGCACGATCGAAGGACTACCAAGCTCCACTGGGACCACCGTCGGTTATTGCCTCGAGTCGAGCTTAGTTGCTTAAGATAAAGAATTGCCTATTGGTTTTGGCGACTTCCGCTCAGGCAATAAAGACATTGGCAACCTGTAGCCGCCTCAATACATCTTCGCCGTGGTAGTTTTCGGCGGTACAACCATTGATGTTGTTGAAACCGGCACACATTCGAATTGATTGTTAATTGCTGCCGCCCATCGCTTTGCTCTTTCGGTGAGCATTCGATCGTCCGTCTGCATTCGTCCACGCGACACGAGAATTCCGATGTCTGCGCCCTGATAGCGGTAATCTCCAGCCGTATAGACGCGTAGATAGAACGCCTCGTGTTCGCCGGAGACCAGGAACCAGTCGATCGACTTTCTGACCAGCCGGATGCTGCCGTCTTCATCCATCTGCCAGATCCCGGACGCGGGTGCTTTTGTAATCATCTCCACCCTGTCGTGCGGATACTTGAGCACGAGCTGGCTCCAGTTGTCGAATTCCGCCCAGCGCTTTTGCACCGTAGCGAGGTCCACCTCCCAATCGACGTCCATGAACTCCAGCATGTGGAACATGAACATCGGGCACCCGCCATATGTGGATGTGATGAGGTTGGTAAGCGGACTGGCACCCGAGATGCGCGGATTGATCTCCCCGAGATACACTTTGCCGCCGTCTGTATCGATCAGAAAATCCATGCAGAAGGCTCCGCGATAGCCCACGCTGTACAGCTTGTCCCCAAGCTTCCGTGCCATCGCTTGCACCGCTTTCCGCTCCCGCTTCAGTCCACCGGTAAACGTATCGTTGCCGCACCATCCCCCTCTATAGGGAGTGAGTTCGCCAAAACCCGTTATGTCGATTTGCAACGGCCCGGCAAGTGTGCCATGCCTCGTCGCCACCGCCTCGATGGTACCCGGCAGGTGATTGATCCGCTGCATCACCTTGAGTTGTTCCGTTGCCAGCATATCGGCATTCATCTTCCAGTCTGCTTCCGATTTGATGAAGAATGTCGTTCGTCCCGAATCGCCATAGGGCGTCTGCACGACGAGGTCTTTTCCAAGTCTCGCCTTCGATGCAAGCTTCGCCAACCCATTGTATGACCTCGCCTTGCCCAATACATTGGGAGCGCTGGCGACACCTGCTTCGTTGCCGAGCTTCGTGGTTGTGATTTTAGAATCGATCCATTTCCTCAGTTTCACTTTCGGCAGCGCGATCTTCACTTTGAGCTCGGCGGCAAGGGCCTCTGTTTCCTCGTCCAGCATGACCAACAGCATCAGCCCGCCACCGCGGTCTTTGATCTTGCTTCTCACCTCACGATGTTTCAGAAGGTAGTTGTTGACATCCTCGATAGAGCGGAATTCATGTGGGCCGTGCTCTCGCGGCACGATGGTTTTTGGATGAGTTCCATCAAAGCTGTCGAAGAAATTTATGTATTCGAAGCGGTTGATCCATCGGCCGAGACCCAGAAGGTTGTATGGTGTCGGAGACAGAAAATGGATCCATGTCTGGTTTTTTCGGAAAAATGCGTAGATTTCGGACAGGCTTCGAAGTCTTGGTTTGCGCGCCATTTAACGCCCCTCACTCCCCTTGTCGTAGCGAGTTCAGCGCAAAACCGCGCGTCTGTGAAGTCTTAACAGCGCCCTTGCAGCAGCGCTGGCATTCCCTATAGTGCCCGCGGATTTCTTCAGGTTTTTCCCGGGTTTTCCAATGCCTAGCGTTAACAAGGTCGTCCTCGCCTATTCGGGAGGTCTCGACACCTCGATCGTCCTCAAATGGCTGCAGATCACCTATGGCTGCGAGGTCGTGACGTTCACTGCCGATCTCGGACAGGGAGAAGAACTGGCACCGGCGCGCCGCAAGGCCGAATTGATGGGCGCTCGGCAAATATTCATCGAAGACCTGCGCGAGGAATTCATTCGGGACTTTGTCTTTCCGATGTTTCGTGCCAATGCGGTCTATGAAGGCGTCTACCTGCTCGGCACCTCGATTGCCCGCCCGCTCATCGCTAAGCGCCTGGTTGAGATCGCCGCCGCAACTGGCGCCGACGCGATCGCCCATGGAGCAACCGGCAAGGGAAATGACCAGGTCAGGTTTGAACTTTCCGCCTATTCGCTCAACCCGGACATCAAAATAATCGCTCCCTGGCGCGAATGGCCGTTCAAGAGCCGCAGCGATCTGATCGATTTTGCCGAGAAGCATCAGATTTCGGTTCCCAGGGATAAGCGCGGCGAGGCTCCCTTTTCCGTTGATGCCAACCTCCTGCATTCATCATCCGAGGGCAAGGTGCTTGAAGACCCTTGGGCTGAACCGCCCGCCTATGTCTATCAGCGTACCATCTCGCCCGAAGAGGCCCCCGACAAGCCAGTGTACGTGGAAATCGCCTTCCGGCGCGGCGACCCGGTGGCGATCAACGGCAAGGAAATGTCGCCTGCCGCGCTCTTCGCCGAGCTCAATGAACTGGGATGCGTTAACGGCATCGGCCGCATCGATCTTGTTGAGAACCGCTTCGTCGGGCTTAAATCTCGCGGGATCTACGAAACTCCCGGCGGAACTATTCTTCACCACGCACACCGCGCAATCGAAAGCTTGACGCTCGACCGCGAAGCAGCTCATTTGAAAGAGTCGCTCATGCCGCGTTACGCCGAGCTTGTCTACTACGGCTTCTGGTTTTCTCCTGAGCGCGAGATGCTGCAGGCTTTGGTGGACAAGAGCCAGGAACACGTCGAAGGAACAGTGCGGCTCAAGCTCTACAAGGGCAACATAATCGTTGTCGGCCGCAAATCGCCAAAGTCCCTTTATTCGGATGCGCTGGTAACTTTCGAAGACGACCATGGCGCTTACGATCAGAAGGATGCTCGGGGATTTATTCGACTCAATGCTTTGCGGTTGCGAACCCTCGCCGCTCGCAGGCGCTCGCTGGGCGGTTGATGGCCATCTCTGATCGGATCGCCATGGACTTGCGCAACATCGCCATCATTGCACATGTCGATCATGGCAAAACCACGCTCATCGACCGACTTCTCGCCCAGTCCGGCGCATTCCGCGACAATCAGCGCATCACCGAGCGCGCCATGGACTGGAACGACCTTGAACGCGAACGCGGCATCACAATTCTTGCCAAGGTCACCTCGCTCCTTTGGAAGGAGAAGCGCATCAACATCGTCGATACGCCTGGCCATGCCGACTTTGGCGGTGAGGTCGAGCGCATTCTCAATATGGTGGATGGTGCCGTTCTTCTGGTAGATGCCGCCGAAGGGCCCATGCCGCAGACCAAATTCGTACTCTCTAAGGCCCTCAAGATCGGCCTCAGGCCGATCGTGCTCGTCAACAAGATAGACCGGTCCGATGAACGTCACGTTCAAGTTGTCAACGAGGTCTTCGATCTCTTCGCCGCCCTTGACGCAACCGAGGAACAACTTGATTTTCCGATCCTCTACGGGTCGGCGAAGCAGGGCTGGATCGCCTCCAGCGCCACCGGCCCGAAAGAATCGATGGCTCCACTCTTCGATCTCATCCAGGCACATGTTCCCCCGCCGCCCGTTGAGAATGCGCCATTCTGTATGTTGGTGACAACAATTGAAGCAAATACTTTCTTGGGTCGAGTGCTCACCGGTCGCATTAGATCGGGGATCGTGCGGTCCAACCAGGTCGTCAAAGTTCTGTCGCGCACCGGCGAGGAGATAGAGCAGGGACGGATTTCAAAGGTTTTGGCTTTCCGCGGTCTTGAACGCCAAGCGGTCGCAGAGGCCGTCGCGGGAGACATCATAGCTCTTTGCGGCCTGCCGACAGCCACCGTTGCCGATACCATCTGCGATCTTGCGGTGGACCGCCCTGTTCCCGCCCAGCCGATCGATCCGCCAACCCTTACCATGACGTTTCGCATCAATGATGGTCCCTTCGCCGGTCAGGAGGGCGACAAGGTGCAGAGTCGCGTGATCCGTGAGCGGTTGCTGAGAGAAGCCGAAGGCAACGTCGCCCTGCGGGTAACACCCTCGCCAAGCGAAACCGACGCCTTTGAGGTAGCCGGTCGTGGCGAGCTGCAGCTCGGCATATTGATTGAGACAATGCGGCGCGAGGGTTTTGAATTGACAGTTGGCCGACCTCGTGTGCTCTTGCGCCGCGATGAGTCGAGCGGCGGGTGGCTTGAGCCCATCGAGGAAGTCATCATCGATGTCGATGAAGCCTATACCGGCAGCATCGTGCAGAAGCTATCCGAACGTCGCGCCGTCCTTCTCGACATGCGGCCGTCAGGATCGGGCCGGCAGCGGCTTCAGTTTCACGCCCCGACCCGTGGGCTCATCGGCTATCAGAGCGAACTCATGTCGGACACGCGCGGCACCGCCGTCATGAACCGCCTGTTTCACGCCTATGCCCCACATCTCGGTGAAATCCCGGCCAGACACACCGGCGTTCTCCTGTCCAATGCCGAAGGCGAGGCGGTGGCCTATGCCATCTTCAATCTGCAGGATCGCGGTCCGATGTTCATTGAACCCGGTACCCGTGTCTACGCCGGCATGATTGTCGGTGAGCATACCCGCGGCAACGACCTGGAATTGAATGTCTTGAAGGGTAAGAAGCTCACCAACGTCAGAGCTGCCGGAAAAGATGACGCTGTCCTTCTAACCCCACCTGTTCGCATGACCTTGGAACAAGCGCTTGCCTATATCGATGAGGATGAGCTTGTCGAGGTGACCCCCAAGTCGATCAGGCTGCGCAAGAAAATTCTTGATCCGCACGAGCGCAAACGGCTCGAACGTCGTCGCCAAGCGGAAGCCGTGGACATCTGAACGAAACCGCCCATCCTAGACTTCCGGAAGTGCCACCGACGTCTGCATGCAGGTGGCGAGCAACGTGTTGTTGAGCAGGCAGGCAATTGTCATCGGTCCCACGCCTCCCGGCACCGGGGTGATGGCTCCTGCAACCTTGCGGCACTCCTCGAAGTCACAATCTCCAACGAGCATAGGGCTACCATTCCGCTCCACACGGTTGATGCCGACGTCGATGACACAGGCCCCCGGTTTGATCCAGCTGCCCTTCACCATTTGCGGTCGTCCCACCGCGGCAATAAGCAAATCCGCCCGCCTGGCAACAGCCGACAGCTCACGTGTTTTCGAATGCGCAACCGTTACCGTGCAATTCTCGTTGAGCAAAAGTTGCGCCACAGGTTTGCCCACGATGTTGGAGCGACCGATGACGACTGCCTCGAGGCCTTCCAATTTCCCCAGTGTATCTTTCGCCAGCTTGACGCAGCCCAAGGGAGTGCACGGCACCAGCGACTTTTGCCCCGTGGCCAACCGTCCGGCATTGATCACGTGAAATCCATCGACATCCTTTTGTGGGTCGAGGGCCTGCAGCACCTGGGCCGAGTCCATGTGTTTCGGCAGGGGCAGCTGCACCAAGATTCCGTTGACCGCTCGGTCTTGGTTGAGCTGTTCCACCAGTCGCAAGAGGCCCTTCTCAGGAGTATCCGCCGTCAGCCTGTGTTCCCATGAGTTCATCCCCGCTTCGATCGTCTGTTTCTGTTTGTTGCGCACATAGATTTGGCTTGCTGGATCATTACCGACAAGGACAACCGCAAGGCCCGGGGTTAGTCCGTGTTGGCTCTTCAGTTTTGCCACCGCAGAGGCGACATTTGCTCGCAAGGCTTCGGCAAGGGCTTTTCCATCGATGATCTTGGCGGCCATTTTTACTCCTTCGGCAGCGCGCTGAGGGCTGGCCCCAGCTTTTCAAGAAGCCGCTGCGGGTCGCCGGCGATGAACAGCGTCTTGGTGCGTGCTCGTGCTCCCTTTGTAATGCGAATGGTGCTCTTGGGAAGGCCGAATGCCTTCGCCAGGGTTTCGATCACCGCTGCGTTGGCTTTGCCCCGCTCGGGCACCGCACGTACTCTGACGATGAGAACTTCTGAAAGTTGGCCTTTTTCGCATACCCATGCCACCTCCTCTCGCGATGCGCCCGCCTTTACCCTGACCACGCACAGCAGCCCCTGGCTCAATTGTGTGAAGATTCGCCTCAAACGACAGTTGCGGTGTAGTAGATAATGAAAAAGCGTATGACGCTTAGTCCAAACAGCAGAACCAGCGGAGAAAAATCGAGGCCTCCTATGCTTGGTATGAAGCGGCGGATATAGACAAGGAAAGGCTCTGTTAATCGCGCCAGCACATAGGAAAACTGGCGAACGAACGGATTGTGGATATTCACGACGTTGAAAGCAAGAAGCCACGACAGGATGACCGCGGCAATGACGATCCACCAATAGATATCGATGAGTCTTATGATCAGCCAAATGAAAGGATACATGGGTTGGCCTTGCTGGACGTGAGAAGCAAAGCTGTACCCGCCGCGCGGCCGAAACGCAAGAAACCGGCCGTCTTGACAGTCGGTGAACTCGCCCACTACATAACGCCTCTGATCGGCCCTTGGGGCAGTAGCTCAGTTGGGAGAGCGCGGCGTTCGCAATGCCGAGGTCAGGGGTTCGATCCCCCTCTGCTCCACCAGTTTTCGGCTCGGAATTTGAGGAATCAGATCGAGGGAGCCTGTCCCCTCTCGGAAACTGCTCCCTCGAAGATGTGGCTGAGTACGCAATACCCGATCTCAGCGCTGAACCAAGATCAGCAAGTCTCGTGCCACTCAATATTTGGGGTAGCGGCTTCCATGCACTGCTATCTCTGGCATGGGTAAACGAAGTTTGAACTTTGCGATTTGCAAAATGCAAACCCTCCGATGCACTTCGCTAATGGGTCACGTCCTAGGCTTCTTCCCGGCAGGTGTTTGCAGAAACTTCATGATGGGCAGCGTGAACCAGCGCGGCAGGTAACGGCCCGCATAAGCGGAAACCTTGTTCAGGGTACCGGGAATGATGATTCGTCGGCGCTGCTTGAATGCTTCCCACCCTTCGAGCGCAACATCATAGGCCGAAGGTCCTCTCAGGTACCGCATGAACTTGATGCTCTGCATCTGCGCGCGTTCTTGGAAGCCTGTTCGCACCGGTCCCGGACACAGCACCGTCACCGTCACGCCCGAACCTTCGAGTTCAGCAGCCAGCGCTTCGGAAAACGACAGCACATATGCCTTGCTGGCGTAGTAAAGGCTCATGAACGGTCCCGGCACGAACGCCGCTGTCGAGGCAACGTTGATGATGCCGCCGTTCTTGCGTGCGACCATATCCGGCAGCAAGCGCAACGTAAGATCGCTCAAGGCTCTGACGTTCAGATCGACGACGCCAATCTGCTGCTCGTACGGCAGTTCCGCCGTGCGTCCGTAAATGCCGTAGCCTGCGTTGTTGACCAGCACAACCGGTGACATCTGTCGCTGCTTCAATTCCTCAAACAACACAGCGCCTGCGTCCGGTCGACAAAGATCAAGCGGGAAAACGGTGATCTGCCGGTTGGGGAATTTCGCCGCGATTAGGCCGCGCACCCGATTGAGCTCGTTTTCGTTTCTTGCGACGAGCACCAGGTCCCAATTGTCTCCCGCGAGCACCTGGGCGAAAGCCTCCCCAATGCCGCCTGACGCCCCGGTGATGAGCGCCAAACGCCCTGAAATTTGGAGACCGTTCGCAGCCGGCATGAACCCCTCAACTTTCTACCGGAAGTCGGCCAGCGAATCTCTTTACCATCGCCGCCCTGCCCGCGCCATCACTCTCGCGTCACAGAAGCTGCAGCAGAATCAGCAGCTCGCCGAGAATGCTTATGACGAACGCAAGCGTTCTGATCCAGGGTACTCCTGCGATGAACACGATCGCATGGACAACCCTCGCCCAGAAGAAGATTGCAGCCCCCAGCGCCGTGGTTGCGTTAGCCGAGCCGGTGACATGCGCCACCAGTACGAGCGCGGTAAAGGGCGCCAGATTTTCCGCCATATTGACGTGTGCGCGCTTCGCCCTCTCCGCCCAGGCTGGCAGCGCCGGCGGATTGGCTGGGTAGCCGACCGTGTCGACTACTCCCCAGTATGTAAACCGTGCAAGGATGTAAGGAACGAACAACACGATGCACAATACCGCGCTCCACACGAGCATGATGAGATCGGTGGTCATCTTCTTCTCCCCTTTTTCTCAACGCCGGCTCGGAGCCAAAGCCCCGCAGGATTCCAATCGTCGCCCGGTTTTTGATTCATGTCAAAGAGACCGCCGGCAGCTTCCGGTCCGCACTTGAGGTGACATTTCGAACCGATCGAACTAGGATTCTTCAAACTCAGGAAGTTGCGTATCAGATGTTGACCCTCGAACTCGCCTTCATCTTGCTTCTCATTATCATCAACGGCGTACTCGCCATGTCCGAGCTCGCCGTCGTTTCTGCGAGACCCGCGCGTTTGAAATCAATGGCCGAACGCGGCGTTCGCGGCGCCAGACGCGCCCTTGCACTGGCCTCTGAGCCAGGCCGGTTCTTGTCAACCGTGCAGATCGGCATCACGCTTGTCGGTGTGCTTGCCGGAGCCATTTCCGGAACGACGCTGGCCGAGCGCCTGAAGGAAACCCTGGTCGAGGCCGGAGTGCCGGTCAATGTCGCCGAACCTCTCGCATTCGGATTTGTTGTCACGGCAGTCACCTATGTTTCGCTGACTTTGGGTGAGCTCGTTCCCAAACAACTGGCGCTGCGCAATGCCGAAAGGCTCGCCTGCCGGGTGGCGCCATCAATGATGCTTTTGGCCAAAATCTCATCCCCCTTTGTCTGGCTGCTCAACACGTCGGGCAATCTGGTGCTGAAGCTCTTAGGTCAGCGCCACCCCTCCGCCAGGCGGGTTACTGACGAGGAAATCCGCACGCTGATTGCGGAAGCTGAAAGCGTTGGCCTGATTGAGCCCGAGGAGCGCTCGATGATAGCGGGTGTCATGCGATTGGGTGATCGGCAGGTGCAAGCCGTTATGACGCCCCGCCGAGAGATAGAATCGATCGATCTTTCCGGCGATCTTCGGCGTATGCGCAAAACCATACTGTCAAGCTCTCATTCACGTCTCATTGTGATCGATGGCTCGCCCGATACGGTGGTTGGCGTCATTAACGCCAAGGATTTGCTCGATGCCTGTTTGCGTCGGCGCAAGTTTGACCCTCGCCCTCACATCAAGCTGGCACCCATAGTGCCGGAAACCATGGACGCGCTCGAAGTCGTGCAGCTGCTGAAAGGCTCGCCAGTGCACATGGCTCTGGTGCACGATGAGTACGGTCACTTCCAGGGCCTCGTGACCTCTGCCGACATCCTGGAAACCATCGTCGGAGCTTTTCGTACCGAGGAGGGGCCTCCGGAGAAGCACATCGTCCGTCGCGACGATGGCTCGTTTCTGGTGTCGGGTGACACCCCGATTGAGGAACTCGCCGATGCGTTGGGGCTGGCGTTTTCCGAGCCCCGCGATTTTCACACTGCGGCCGGTTTTATTCTCGACCGTCTGCAGCGCATCCCTGAAGTGGGCGAGCACTTCGATGAGAAGGATTGGTGCTTCGAAGTGGTAGACCTCGACGGCAAGCGCATCGACAAGTTGCTGGTTACCAAGCCTCGTTCAACAGACGGGTAGCGCCGCGCTGACGGCTATTTCACTTGCAGCCAGCTGCGTTGCGCTGCCGAGTGGATGGCCGTATCAACCACCCTTTGAATTTCCCAGGCTTCGCGAAAGTCCGGCCCCTTGTGATTTCCACCCTCTATCGCGCGCAGGAAATCGGCCACCTCGATGATCTTCAAATCATTAAAACCGAGCTGATGCCCGGGCGCTACGCAAAAAAGGCCGTACGGATAGTGGGCGGGGCCAGCCTCGATTCGTGTGAAGCCCTGCGTTTCCTTCCTCCCCGGCCTGAAGTGTAGCAATTCGTTGAACCGCTCTTGGGTGAAAACCAATGCGCCCTTGCTGCCTGTGAGCTCAAAACTAAGCTGCATCTTACGACCGCTCGACATCCAATTCGCCTCGATCGTGCCTCCGCAGCCGCATTCGAACCTCACCAGTAGCCGAGCGATATCATCGACTTTGACCTTTCGTTTTTCCGTTGATTTTGGCGCTGCCGGTCGCTCCTTGATGATGGTCTGCAGATCGGCATTCACCTCGATGATTGGCCCCAGCAAAAATCGCGCCATGCCGATGATGTGGCTGCCGAGATCAGCGACCGCTCCTCCACCTCCCGCTGGATCGACCCGCCAGTTGTAAGCCACATCGGGATCGAGCATGTAGTCTTCCGCATGAATTCCGCGAAACCCGATAATGTCGCCGAGCTCGCCCGCGGCAACCATTTCGCGGGCCAGTTCGATCAGCGGGTTTTTGATGTAGTTGTAGCCAACCTGCGTAACGACCCCTTCCTTTTCCGCCGCCCCCATCATTTCACGTGCATCCCTTGCGTTTGGCGCAATTGGCTTCTCGCAATGGACGTGCTTTCCCGCCCGGATGGCGGCCAGCGACATCTCCTTGTGAAACGCATTGGGCGCGGTGATGGAAACAACCTTAACTTTTGGATCGGCAATGAGCTCCTTCCAATTGTCCGTTACCCTTTTGAAGCCGAGCTGTTTGAAGGCCCGCTCTCCTGCAACCCGATCGTTGTCGGCAACCATTTCCAGAATCGGATTGACACTCAGCGGGAAAATACCGCCCACGGCTCGATAAGCGAGGCCATGCGCCCGTCCCATAAAGCCGGTGCCGATGATGCCGACTCCGATGTCTCTCATCGCGCTACACTCGAACCGCCCGTCCAGTCGCAACCGACTCGATGGCTGCCTCGGCAAGCCGCAATGCCCGGCAGCCGTCCCGCACGGTCACCGGCATCGGCGTACCCTTCTCCACCGCTTCTGCAAAAAGGTCGAGCTCGATGCGATAGGCGTCGACATAGCGCTCTAGAAAGAAGTTTAGGATCGGGTCCTGTACTTCCGTTTCGTGCGCCGTATAGCGCCGAACGGTTGTGGCCCTGAGATTGGCGTTCTGCAACATTCCCTCCGAGCCCAGAATTTCGAAACGCTGGTCGTACCCGTAGACGGCCTTCCGGTAACAATTGATGAGGCACTGCTTGCCGCTTGCCGTTCTCATGATGATCATCATCGCGTCGAAGTCTCCCGCCTCCTTCACGTGCGGCTCGGTCAATGCGCTGGCGATGGCCATCACATCCACCGGCTCCTCGTCGAGCAGGAATCGCGCCATGTCGAAATCATGGATCGCCATGTCACGAAAAACACCGCCCGAGGTCTTGATATAGGCAGTCGTCGGCGGTGCCGGATCGCGGCTGGTGATGATGACCTGGTGGACATCGCCGATCTTGCCCGCCAGCACTTGTCGTTTCAGCTCCTGGGCGCTTGGGTCGAAACGGCGGTTGAATCCGATCATTGCCTTTGCATTCAGTTTTTCGATTTCGTCAGCCGCCCTTTCCGCCTTCTTGACGTCGAGATCGACGGGTTTTTCGCAGAGCACAGCTTTTCCGGCCTGCGCCCCCTGCAGCAGGAAATCGACATGCGTGTGGGTTGGAGTCCCGACGATGATCGCATCTACATCCGGCCGCTCTACCACCGCCACCGGATTGGTGGATGCCTCGCAGCTGAGCGCCTTGGCGAGGCTATTTGCCGCCTCTGCCACGGGGTCCGCCACCACCACGAGCTTGAGCCGCGGATTGAGAGCAACGTTACCGGCGTGGATTTTTCCGATCCTGCCAGCGCCTAGAACCGCGATACCCAACATCACTCTCCTCCGAGCACTTGTCGATTGGCCACGAGCGCCGGATCGAGACGCCCATCTAGACCATCCAGGCAATTCTGCGCCGAAATAATTGCCATGCGTTCCGCACACTCCTCCGTAAGTGCTGCCGAATGCGGCGACAAGACAACATTGCTCAGGTGGAGCAGCCGATGCCCGGACGGCGGCGGTTCGTCCTCGAAAACGTCCAGTCCGGCGCCTGCGAGCCTGCCCTCCTGTAGCGCTTCCGCGAGTGCGTTTTCGTCGATCAGGCCCCCGCGCGCCGTACAAATGAGCACCGCGCCCTCCTTCATCTTGCCAATATTTTCTTTATCGAAGAGCCGTCTTGTCTCCGCCGTCAGTGGCAAATGCAGGCTGACAACATCGGCTTCCGCGAGCCCACGATCGAGCTCGGCGACAAAAGTGATATCTTTTTCCTCGATGCTGTTTTGCTTGATCCACGGATCATAGGCTAGAATCTTCAAGCCCAGAGCCTTCGCCCTGCGAGCCACCTCCAGCCCTATTCGGCCAAGACCCACGAGCAGCAACGCCTTTCCCTTAAGATCGCGGGCACCAAGCGTATCTCTGATGGTCCACCTGCCCTCGCGCACCGCCCGATCATAGGCAATGCCCTGCTTTATGCATGCGAGTAGAAGGTATAGCGTGTGCTCGGCCACCGATACTGAATTCACATTGCCCACGAGCGCCAGGGGTATGCGACGCTCATTGAGCGCGGCCATGTCGATATTGTCGTAGCCCACACCGTGCCTGGCCACAATTTTGAGCTTGCTTGCCCCATTGATTGCTTCCTTGGAAAGCACACTGGTACGGATGAGGATCGCATCGGCATCCCTGACTGCCTGCCGCATTTGCCGTTCTTCCAACGCGGGTTCCTGTCGAACGTCGAGCCCTTGCCGCTTCTTGAGAAGGTCGAGGCCGCTCTTGTGGATATTTCCAACGATTACTACGCGCGCCATCCTGAAGACCGGTTACAACGGAACGAAGTGGGTGTATTTCGGTTCGAGATAGTCCCGCAGCGCATAAACGCCGCCCTCCCGCCCGAAGCCTGAATCACGCACTCCGCCAAACGGTGCCTCCGCCGCTGCAAGCGCATAGGTGTTCACCCCCACCATGCCGGCTCTCAGCCGGGCCGAGAGGTCGCTTGCCGTCGCCGCATCCCTGGTAAACACGTACGAGGCCAGCCCATAGCTGATTGCATTCGAACGTTCGACGACCTCATCGATGCTGTTGAACGTGCTGATTGGCACGACCGGGCCAAAGGGCTCCTCCCGCATGATGCGCATGTCGTCGTTGCATCCAGAAAAAACCGTAGGTTCGAAATAATATCCGGCATTGAGACCGCGCGGCCGTGCTCCGCCGCATTCAAGCCTTGCTCCGGCGGCCTTTGTCTCCTGCACCATGGCCTCGACTTCCTTCAGGCGTCTTGCGTTCCCCAATGGTCCCACATCGGTGTCATCGGCAAGCGGTGAACCGATCTTGAGCTGCTTCGTTAGCGTGACAAAGTGATTTGTAAAATCTTCAGCCTTGCTTTCGTGGATGAAGAAGCGCGACGGCGACACGCACACTTGCCCCGCATTGCGGAATTTTACCGGGACGGTGATCTCAGCCGCTTTTTTTGCATCGCTGTCCGCACAGACGATGACCGGTGCATGTCCGCCAAGCTCCATCGACATTCGTTTGAGCGTATCTGCACTCTGCCGGAACAGCTGCTTGCCCACTCCAATCGAGCCGGTGAGGGAAATCTTCCGCACCACCGCCGATTGCATGATTATCTGTGCAACCTCGTCTGCCTTGCCGAGCACGAGATTGACCAGTCCCGCCGGAATGCCGGCATCGTGGCAGCATTTCACCAAGAGCATCGCAGCGCCGGGCGTTTCCTCTGACGGCCGGCAGACAATCGAACAGCCCGCCGCGATCGCCGGAGCGATCTTTCGCGCCAGCAGCACCACTGGAAAATTCCACGCAGTGAACGCGGCAACCACTCCCACCGGCTCGTGCGATATCACGATGCGCCCATTCGGCAACCGACTCTCAATCGTCTGGCCGTAGATGCGCTTTGTCTCTTCCGCAAACCATTCGAACTGGTCGGCCGACAGCGCCACCTCCCCCGCCACGTGCTTGTGCGGGCGCCCAAGCTCCAACGCCACCATTTCGCTGAACTGCCCTGCCCGCTCGCGAACAAGCTCGGCGATCCTGCGGATGAATTTCGCCCTCTGCCACGGGTCGACCTTCATCCATTGATGCCGCGCTCGTTCCGCAGCGGCGATCGCAGCCTCCACGTCACGTGCCTCCGCAACCGGCACATCGCCCAGTTGCCGCTCGCTCGCCGGATCGATAACCGGTCGGGTGCGCTGGCCCGATCCTGCCCGCCACACGCCATCGATATAGAGTCCCAGGCCCTCGTACACGTCCTGCCTCTTCCGTCTGGCTGTTTTCTAGTTGTAGGCTGGCTGTGTAAATGCAAAGGCAAGAAACGTCCAGCCCAGTCGGCGAACCGGCGATTAGAACGTCGCGTGTTAGGGAGGAATGAACTCATGAAGACAATCAGGCTCACTATGGCCCAGGCGCTGGTGCGTTTCCTCATTGCCCAGCGCACTCTCATCCAAGGGCGCGAGGTTCCATTGTTCGCTGGCCTTTTCGGAATTTTCGGCCATGGCAACGTGACCTGCCTATCCGAGGCGCTGGAACAGGTGAAGGACGAGTTTCCGACCTGGCGTGGCCAGAACGAGCAATCCATGGCACTTGCCGGGATCGCCTATGCCAAGACAATGAACCGTCGCCAGATCATGGTGGCCCTTTCCTCGATCGGGCCAGGCTCTACCAACATGGTAACGGCTGCCGCCGTTGCCCATTCAAATCGGCTGCCGATTCTGCTGCTTGCCGGCGATGTCTTCGCCAGCCGGCTGCCCGATCCGGTCTTGCAACAGGTCGAGAATTTCGGCAACCCCACCACGACGGTGACCGACACATTTCGTCCTGTTTCACGCTACTGGGACCGGATCACCAGGCCCGAGCAGATATTGCAGTCGCTACCCCAAGCGGTGGCGGTCATGCTTGATCCCGCCGACTGCGGCCCGGCTTTCCTGGCGCTGTGTCAGGACACTCAAGGCGAGGCTTACGACTACCCCGCCCGCTTCTTTGAGCGGCGTCTCCACGAGCCACGCCGGCCGAGACCCAGCCACAACGAGATTGCCGCCGCTGCTGCAGTATTGAAGAATGCGAAACGTCCGATTCTGATTGCCGGCGGCGGCGTGCAATACTCAGAAGCAACCGCCGAACTTGCCGCCTTTGCCGAAAAGCATGCAATTCCCGTTACCGAGACGATTGCCGGTCGCGGGGTCCTTGTCCATCATCACCCGATGAATGCAGGTCCCATCGGCGTTATCGGATCATCTTCCGCCAACGCGCTGGCATTGGAATCGGACGTTGTCGTGGCCGTCGGAACGCGGCTGCAGGATTTCACCACCGGCTCATGGTCGGTATTCCAGGACGACAACATAAGCATCATCGGCATCAATGCCGCCCGTTTCGATGCGACCAAGCATTTGGCATTCTCGGTCATTGGAGATGCCCGCGAGGCCATTGCCGAACTCGATACCGCCATCGGTGCCTACAAGGCGCCGGCCGCCTGGAGCGAGAAGGCCAAGTCGCTGTATGCGCAATGGAACACAACGGTCGAGGAACGCACCAAAGCCACCAACACCGATCTTCCGACCTATGCCCAGGTGGTCGGTTCGGTCAACCGCAAGGCGGGTGAAAGGGACCGCGTCATTACTGCTGCCGGCGGCTTGCCTGGCGAGCTTACCAAGAACTGGAAAATCAAGACGCCCGGCACCTTCGACTGCGAATTCGGATATTCCTGCATGGGCTATGAAATTGCCGGCGGGTGGGGAGCTAAAATGGCCACACCCGATGCAGATGTCATCGTGATGGTCGGTGACGGCTCCTATCTGATGATGAATTCCGATATCTATTCTTCCGTCCTCACCGGCCACAAGCTGATCATCGTCGTATGTGACAATGGCGGCTACGCCGTTATCAATCGTTTGCAGAATTTCAAGGGCGTGCCCTCCTTCAACAATCTGATCAAGGATTCGCGTCATCGGAAATTCCTGATCGTCGACTTCGCCAAACATGCTGAAGCCATGGGCGCCAAGGCTGAGCACGTTCGCTCATTAGGCGACCTCGATGCTGCAATCGAACGTGCCAAGCGCGCCGACACGACAAGCGTCATCGTCATCGACACCGATGCTTATAGCTGGACCCCCGGGGACGCCTGGTGGGATGTGGGCGTTCCAGAAGTTTCGACCAGCCAAAAGGTCCTCGCCGCCCGCGCCGATCACATGGCCGCCAAAAAGAAGCAGCGCGCTGGCGTTTGAAGGAGCCCTCCCGCAATGTTTGTCAAGTTTGGCGTGGCGCCGATTGCCTGGACCAACAGCGACTTGCCACAGCTTGGAGGAGAAACTTCTCTCGAGACATGCCTGAAGGAAAGCCGCGCCGCCGGCTACTCCGGTACCGAGACGGGCGTGAAGTTTCCCATGGCGCACACCGTGCTGGGCCCAATTCTTGCCAAGCACGGTCTCAAACTCGTATCAGGCTGGTTTTCCGGCGAGCTTCTCTCAGGTTCCTTGGAACGCGAGCGCGATCGACTGGCGGCCCAGATGCACACCTTCAAGTCGCTTGGCGCAGCGGCGCTGGTCTATGCCGAAACGACCGGCAGCGTTCAGGCCAAACAGCACATTGGCATAACCCACCGACCGCGGCTGAGGGATGAGGAATTCCTCCACTATGGCAGAAAACTCACCGCTCTTGCCGAGTGGATGGCACTCGAAGGCGTTCCCATGGCGTACCATCATCACATGGGCACGGTCGTGGAAAATCAGCGCGAGATCGACCTGTTGATGGCTAATACCGGTCCTGCCGTCGGGCTCTTGCTGGATACAGGCCATTTGGCCTACGCCGGCGCGAGTGTCCTCGAGACGACTCGCAAGCACGCCCGTCGAATTAATCATGTCCACTGCAAGGATGTTCGCCGTGAGGTTCTCAAGCACGCCCGTCAACAGGACATGTCTTTTCTTAACGCCATCTTAGCGGGTGTTTTCACGGTGCCGGGAGACGGTATGATCGATTACTATGCCTTCGCAAGGCTTCTGTCCGATATCGGCTATACGGGCTGGGTCGTGGTCGAGGCCGAGCAGGACCCCGGCAAGGCCCCGCCCGCGGAATATTCGAGATTGGGTTTCAATCATCTGACCGAGGCATTTCGCGCTGCCGGATGCGAAATCAGGGAGTAGCTGATGACGACAGACACATTTGGCAAACTGTCGATGGCGGGCAAGGTCGCCGTCGTCACCGGCGGCACGCAGGGTTTGGGAGAAGCCACTGCTCATCTGTTTGCCGATCGTGGCGCCTCCGGAATCGTGATCTGCGGGCGCAACAAGGACAATGGTGCCCGTGTTAGGAAGGCTCTCGAGCGGAAGGGCCCCAAAACGGTTTTCGTAGAAGCCGAACTGGGCAATCTCGACGATTGCCGCCGCGTGATAGCCGAGGCCGACCGGGTCTTCGGCCGACTCGACACTCTGGTCAATTCCGCCGCGGTAACCGATCGTGGCACGATCTGGGATACGAGCCCCGAACTTTTCGACCGCATGTTCGCCGTAAACGTCCGCGCTCCCTTTTTCCTCATGCAGGCTGCCGCCAAACTGATGCGTCGCGAGGCCACTAGAGGCACGATGGTCAACATCATCTCCATGTCCGGCCATGGTGGCCAGACGTTCATCACCGCCTATTGCTCGTCCAAGGGCGCTCTCATCACCCTCACCAAGAATGTCGCTTTCAGCCTTATGCGCGATGGAATCCGAGTCAATGGTCTCTGCATCGGCTGGATGGACACCCCGGGCGAGGATCGGATTCGCAAGATGTACCATGGAGTGAGCGACGGTTGGCTGGAAGACGCCGAAGCGACTCTCCCCTTTGGCCGGCTGATCAAGCCCGAGGAAGTCGCTCGTGCTATCGCTTATCTGTCGACAGATGAGTCTGGTTTGATGACCGGATCAATCATAGACTTCGACCAACAGGTTTTAGGTTGCGCCGAAAGCGCCCCCCAACCGCCATCCAGGACGGACGAGGTTGCGGAGCTGCGCCGTTGACCTTGTGGGTGAAGCTAGACGAGTGGGAGGCAAATTGAATGGCTCTACTTGAGATGACCAATATCGCCATGCGCTTCGGCGCTATTGAGGCGCTCGCCGGGGTCGATTTCTCTCTGGAGCCGGGTCGCATCACCGGCCTAATGGGCGACAATGGTGCGGGCAAATCCACTCTTGTGAAGATCATCGCTGGAAACTTTCCGCCCAGCGAAGGCAATATGTTCTTGGAAGGCAAGGAAGTGCACTTTCACAAACCGGTCGACGCACGCCAGGCCGGTATCGAGGTCGTCTACCAGGATCTGGCGATTTGCAACAATCTCACCGCATCCGCCAATGTGTTCCTGGGACGCGAGGTGATGAAAGGATTTTGGCCGGTTCGAATTCTGGACAACTGGATGATGAGTGGTCGCTCGAAGGTACTTTTCGAAGAACTGAAGTCGGAAACCCGGCCTGATGATGTCGTGCGAAGCATGTCGGGTGGGCAGCGCCAGGCCGTTGCCATTGCCCGCACCCACCTCTCCAAGGCCAAGATTGTTCTGATGGACGAGCCGACGGCTGCAATCAGCGTCAGGCAAGTGGCCGAGGTTCTGGATCTCCTCAAGCGGCTGCGCGACCAGGGAATGGCCATTGTTCTAATCAGCCACCGCATGCCAGACGTGTTTGCTGTCTCCGATCAGATCGTGGTCTTGCGTCGCGGCCGCAAGGTGGCTGACAAGCCGATATTGAAAAGCTCGCCTGAAGAGGTAACAGGTTTGATCACCGGCGCGATCAAGTTGGCTTAAGAGAACCGTCATGACGACAGCACCAAGTTTTGAAGCAGACTTCTCCAGTCCCCGTCCAAGCGTTTGGCAGCGCCTGCTGTCCAAGCAGCCATTCTGGGTCATGATCGCAGTGGTCATCATACCGCTGATCATGACGCTCTTTGAACCCTCCTTCCGCCACGCTTTTTTCAGCGGTGAAAACTTCGTCAACAATACGCGCAACTTTGCTTTCATCGCCATAATGGCGTTGGGACAGGTGGCGGTGATGATCACCGGTGGCATTGATCTCTCGGTGGGATCGACTCTCGCAGTCTCCGGGATCGTTCTCGGTCTTCTCATGGATGCGGGTCATTCCTTCTGGCTGGCGGCCATTGCCGCGCTGTTGGCCGGCATCGTGATGGGCGCAATCAACGGGTTCCTCATTTCCTATCTCAAGCTTTCCTCCTTTGTCGTGACCTTGGGAATGCTGAGCATAGGCCGAAGCGTGGCTCTGGCGATCTCTAACAATAAGTTCTTTCATCAGTTCGGCGAGGATGAGCCGCTCCTTCAGGCGATCGGCGGCGGCAAGACCTTCGGTATCGCCAATCCGGTGCTGGTGATGATTGTGCTCGCTCTGGTTATGGGCTTTGTCTTCCGCTACACGCGGTACGGGCGTCACCTTTACGCCATAGGTGGTAACGAGCATGCCTCGCAACTCACCGGCGTCCCGGTTGATCTCCTGAAACTTTCTGTGTACGTCCTGTCCGGCCTGATGACTGCCATCGCAGCGATCCTCATGGTCGGCTGGCTGGGGTCCGTGACCAACGGCATCGGCATCGGTTACGAATTGCGGGTCATCGCTTCAACCGTTATCGGCGGCGTAAATCTCCTCGGCGGTGAGGGTGGCGCTTTTGCCGCCGTAGTGGGCGCTGCGCTGATCGAAATTATACGCAACAGCCTTCTTCTTGCCGGAGTTGATCCCTATTGGCAGGGAACCTTTGTTGGCATTTTCATTATCCTCGCGGTCTTGCTCGAGCGCCTTAGGGGCCGCAAGGTTGGTTGATTGAAGTCTAAGGCATGCTCATGGGAGGAATTGAATGAAGCGTTTGCTTACGGCAGCGGCAGCCATTGCCGCTCTTTATGTGCTTTCCGCCCCTGCGGATGCACAGGATAAACTCCGTTTCGCGCTCGTTCCCAAGGCGATGAACAATCCGTTCTTCGACCTTGCGCGTGACGGATGCATGAAAGGTCAGGAAGAACTTGGGAATGTCGAGTGCGTCTACATCGGGCCCGGCGAACACACGGAAGCCGAGCAGGTGCAGATTGTGCAAGACTTGGTCACCCAGCGTGTGGACGGAATTGCCGTCTCGCCGTCGAACGCCGCAGCCATGGCAAGTGCGCTGAAGGCGGCGAAGGAAGCAGGCATCCCTACCCTAACTTGGGACGCCGATCTTCTTCCTGAGGACAAGCAATTTCGTTCCGCCTTCATCGGCACTAAGAATTACGACATCGGTGTCAATCTGGCGAAACTCGCCCAGCAGCTGAAGCCGCAGGGCGGCAAAATCTGCTTGCAGACAGGTGGTGCTTCTGCCGCCAATCACAATGAGCGCCTGCAAGGTATTCGCGATACTCTCGGTGGCCGCAGCGGCACCGAGCCGCCCGGCGATCCCTTGAAAGACGAGAATGGCTGGACTGAAGTCGACGGCTGCCCGTTGATCACCAACGACGATGGTGCGGTCGCCGTCCAGCAGCTTCAGGACATCCTTGGCAAATACAAGGACGATCTTGACGTGTTTATCACGACGGGCGCTTTCACCCAATGGTCGGACAATGCGTTCCGTCAGGCAATCGACCCCTACAAGGACAAGCTCAAGTCAAAGGATCTGATCTTCCTTGCAGCCGATACGCTTGATATGCAGATGGCGCAGCTCAAGGAGGGATTGTCCCACGGCCAGGTAGGTCAGCGACCGTTCGAGATGGGCCGTCTTTCCATGCATAGGCTCAAGGAGTTGAAGGAGGGCAAGACGCTTCAGGATCCGGAGTATACCGGTCTTGATGTTTGCACCAACGAGAACGCCGACAGCTGTTTGGCCAAGTAGCTTACACTTGATGCGCAACGGGCGGGCGAACCACTGTTCGCCCGTCCTTTGCATCTCGGACGTCGCGAGACTGAAAACAGCGCCCATGGCCGTTAATAGTCACTCGATTTCTTGGTAAACAAAATTTCTAGAGCCCGGCGGATTTCGAATCTCTCGTTTACCATGGTCTGCGCTGCTGCATCCGATTCTCCCTGAAGGCTTTTCCTGCCTTGGTTGAGAACTTCCTGAAAATTGTTAACCCGCCAGCTGTTCTATTAGGTGTTTGTTAGGGTTAATTTGGCCTTTAATTTCAGCTATTTGTTTGCAAGGTCTGAACTCTTTATCAATCCCTTACGCTCAATTTTACCTGTGACGAAAACGTTTCGGAGTCGTCACGATGTTGAGCGTCAAGTCCGCGGTGGCAGCCTTTTTAGGCCTTGTCCTGGTAGGTGCCGGCCAAGCCCACGCAATGAAGTTTGAGGATCGCCCCGGAACATTGAGAAGCTTTTCTCCTCCCACGATCAACCTTAACTCTCAGTCCATCGTGCGATTTGAAGATCGGCCCGGCCTGGCAGTGAAAAAGCACCGAGATTCGCCCTCCGTTCGTTCATCAGCGATGCGGTTTGCGGATCGTCCGGGAACACTGACGAGCCGTTGGGCCTTGCTCACAAAAAAGCAGGTTCAGCCGATGAAATTCAAGGAACGACTGCTGCCGGTGGCACGCGTCTCTCATTGCGCTGCCGCTCACCCTGCTGCTTCTTGCTCGCTTATCCTGCCGGTGAAGAAGGCGCAAGCCATGGCATTCGAGGATCGGCCCGGACCCGTGTCAAACGTCAGTTTTCGCAGCACACTGCCCCCTTCCCGTCAATCGATGCAAGCAAATCTGGTCTTGCCTGCCTACCGGTACTCGATGCGGTTTGAGGATCGACCCGCACCGGCCTTGGGTGGCCCCGTGCAGTCAGAATTCGTTAACCCTTCGTTGCACTTTGGCCTCCGGGAATTTTGCGCACACAGCCCGTTGAATTGCGATCCGTTTGACTTTGCTCGCCGTCGCGCGGTAATGCGGCCGGCACCCTGGGATGACTATCGGCTCCTTGCCCATGTAAGCACCGCCACGGATGTCACCCTTTTTGACCGCTCGCCAAGCCAAAGCTTTTCTGCAGGATGGAGCTACCGTCCTTTGACGGACCATTGCACTGCCCTGTCGCTTTCCAAACAGCGCTACCTTGCCTGCCTTGGACTGCCCGCTGAAATTCTGAGCAAGAAAGCAGAAGTGGCGAGCCCGTTGTTCAAGCGAGCAGGCCTTATTCCAAGGGGCGGCGGCCAGTATAAGATCGGTAAACCTTACAAAATCGGCGGCAAATTGTTCCGGCCCCGAAAGGACGTCGGGTACGATGAAACAGGGATCGCCTCATGGTACGGCGCCGCCTTCCACCGCCGTATGACAGCCAATGGCGAGTGGTTTGATATGGAGTATCTGTCGGCTGCCCACGCCACGATGCCCCTGCCAAGCTACGCCCGCATCACCAATCTGGAGAACGGTCGGGAACTGATTGTGCGGGTCAACGACCGCGGGCCGTTCGTTGCTGGTCGGATCATCGATCTATCAAAGAGAAGTGCCGAAACCCTCGACTTCAAGAAACGCGGAACAGTCAAGGTTCGCGTTCAATATGTCGGTCCTGCTCCCCTTGAAGACCTTGGAGATCACCTGGCCGCCATGAACGAAGAACTTGCCCGCGGTACGCCTTTGAGCGAGCTGGTTGCCGCCGCCAGCGGATTGCCTCAGCAGCACGCCATGATCACTGCCTCGGGCAGCTCGTTTACCGAGTAGTCGCCAACCTTTTCATGCATCAACCACCCTGGGATGGGGCTACGACGGCAGGCCTTCAACCACCAGCACGGTCGATTTCGCATTGGCGTGCCGAATCGGCCTCACTGCTAGGTATTCCGCCGAACGCAGGCAGCTCAAAGCTTGGCTCATGTCGGCAAACTCGACCACCACCATTCGGCTCGGCCGCCAAAGTTCATCCTCGAGAACTTCCATGGCTCCGCCGCGCGCCAAATACTTTCCGCCGAATTTTTCGATAATGGGCCGCGCTTTCACTTTGTAGTCTTCATAAGCCCCAGCGTCTATGAGACGCGTGTCGACAATCACATATGCTGCCAAAGCCCTGCCCTCCTAGTTTTTCAATCGATAACCTGTCTTGAAGATCCATGCCACCAGCAGGAGGCAGGCAAACAGAAATCCGACGATCATCGCCAAGCTTGTACCCACCCCCACATCGGCGCTTTCATAAAAGCTCCAGCGAAAACCACTGACCAAATAGACCACGGGATTGAACAGGCTGATCGTCTGCCAAAGCGGGGGAAGAATCTTTATTGAGTAGAAAGTGCCGCCCAGAAAAGTCAAAGGCATGACCACGAGGAGCGGGATGATTTGCAGCTTCTCGAAGCCATCCGCCCATATGCCGATAATGAATCCGAACAGGCTGAACGTTATGGATGTTAGCACCAGAAACACCACCATCCAGACTGGGTGCTTGATTTCAAGCGGCACGAACAATGCCGCCGTGCCCAGTATGATCACCCCGAGGATCATCGACTTTGTCGCCGCGGCGCCGACATATCCAATAACTGCTTCGAGATATGAAAGCGGCGCTGATAGGATTTCGAATATCGTTCCCGTAAAGCGGGGGAAATAGATGCCGAACGAGGCATTGGCGATACTTTGCGTCAGCAGCGACAGCATGATCAGGCCCGGCACGATAAAGGCGCCGTAGTTCACTCCATCGATTTCAGAGATGCGAGATCCAATTGCCGCACCAAACACGATGAAGTAAAGCGAAGTTGAAAGAACCGGCGATACGACGCTTTGAAAAATGGTCCGCCCGGCACGCGCCATTTCGAACTTGTAGATGGCGCCGATGGCGCGAAAATTGACCGTCATCTTTTCACCAGACTTACGAAGATATCCTCAAGTGAGCTTTCGGTCGTATTCAGATCACGGAATTTGATGCCCGCCTGATTGAGGTCCCTGAGCAGCGATGTAATGCCGGTTCGTTCGCCTTGGGTGTCGTAGGTATATGTCAATCGCTGTCCCTCATCGGACAGCTCCAGTCGATAGTCCTTGAGCTGCGGTGGCACGGTGTCAAGTTTCACGAGCAGTTCGAGCGTCATCTGCTTCTTGCCAAGCTTCTTCATGAGCTCGGCCTTGTCCTCCACGAGGATCAACTCGCCGCGGTTGATGACACCGATCCTGTCCGCCATTTCCTCCGCTTCTTCGATATAGTGAGTGGTAAGAATGACCGTCACACCCGATGCGCGCAGGTTTCGCACCAGTCGCCACATTTCTTTCCGCAATTCGACGTCAACACCGGCGGTCGGTTCATCGAGGAACAAAACCTGTGGCTCATGTGCAAGAGCCTTGGCAATCATCACGCGCCGCTTCATGCCCCCCGACAGCGTCATGATCTTGCTGTCCTTCTTATCCCACAGTGAGAGATCCTTCAGAACCTCGCTCACCTTTTCCGGGCTCGCCGGTTTTCCCCATAGGCCACGGCTGAAACTGACAGTCGCCCATACTGTTTCGAACGCATCGGTGGTCAATTCCTGCGGCACCAGGCCGATCAGCGAGCGCGCCGCTCGATATTCGCTGATGATGTCCCACCCATCAACGGTCACCCTGCCTTCGCTCGGATTGATAATGCCGCAAATGATTCCGATGAGCGTAGTCTTGCCCGCTCCATTTGGACCTAGAAGGGCAAAAATCTCTTTCCGCCGGATCTCTAGATAGATGTTCTTGAGCGCCTGAAATCCCGACGCATAGGTTTTTGAAACGCCCGCAACGTTGACGACCGATTGCATGCAATGACGATGGCCGAAGGACACCCCATAAACAAGGGGCCTAATCTGAGCGCCATTCTAGATGGGACTGGCAACTCTGTGGCCGAGCGCTTCGCGCGCTATCTCTTCAAGCGTTCTGGTGTTGAAACGGTCGAGACTGTCGCTTAGCATTTTCCTTTCAAGCAGCTCCACCGCCATTTTGTTCAATAGGTCAGCGCCAAGCTCTGGTAACAGCGTCCTCAGAAAGTCCCGCAAGAGCGCCAAACGCTTGTCGGCCGACAGCAGTTTCATGTCACCGGCTAAATTGAGATGCTTAGCCGAAGTCTCAAGGCTCAGCGCCAAATGCCTGTTAATTTCGCGAATGAGATCCGCTTGCCGATTGAAAATGCGTGTCTGCGGGATCATCTGTTTTTCTATTGCCAAAACCAACTGTCTTATCGGCGATGAAGTGGGATCACCCTCTGAATTGCTCGCCGGCGCCAGCGTTACGATTACTCGATAGATGAATTTCCGCGTTTCGTTCCTGCGAAAATATCTTGGAAAGATGACGCAGTTCTCCCCGATTGCACCGAGGTCAAAATAGCCCCAAGCCTCAGGCTCGATATCGATGGTCTCTGCGATCGGGTCATCAGGGCACCCCACCGCCCGCCAATGACCGCTTGTCATTTGCTGACGAAGCGAATCGTTGATCTCTTCCCGAAGTGACGCCCGCCGGTTTATGAGCGGTCCCATTACCGCATCCCGTTCCGCCTCGTACATTTTTCTCTTTTCCCGCCATTCAGCGCCGAACAACCGAACGAGCTCCTCCTTTTGCAGCGGCAGCGGCGGCCGTTTTGCCTCCGCCTCGGCAACTCGGGAGTTGATGTCCGTCCAGCTCTCCCACAGGTTCGCCTCTCGTCCAGCCAGTTCCCAGGCCTGTGACAGAAGCAATTGCTCGACGGTGTTCATCGGCCTTCCCGCATCATATCCCTCTCAGCACCAACCAAGACTAGCGCTCGGAAAATGCCGTCGAATAGTTATTGTAGATGGGCTTGAGCACATAGGCCATGAGGCTCTTGGATCCCGTAGCGATTTCGGCTTGCACCACCATTCCCGGCAGGACTCGGTGCTTCTGCCCGCCAAAGGTGACATACCCCCGGTCGAGATCGATAACCGCCTTGTAATAAGGCACCCTATCCGCGGTTTGGAACGTCGTCGCTGAAATCTGCCGCACCGTTCCTGGCACCTTGCCAAATCGAACTGAATCGAATGTTGAAACCTGAACCTCGGCTTTCTGCCCCGTCTTCACGTAACCGATGTGCTGCGGCGGCACCTGCACCTCCGCCACGATATTTCCCTCCAGCGGCACAATGCTGGCAATCAGATCGCCCGGTCGCAAAACTTGTCCCACCGACTTCGGAATGAGTTCTTGAACAACTCCACGAACGGGCGAGCGCACCAGCAGTCTTTCCACCCGGTCCTGCTGCTTTGGCGACAGTGCCGCCACTTCGCTCAATTCGGCGGTTGCCCTGGCGCGTTCCTCAGATAACGAGCTCTTGAATGTGGCATGGTACTCGGTCAGTTTTATTTGCGCCTCGTTCAGCGCCTCAATCGCCGCCGCCCGCTGACCGCTGGTCAAAATGAGCAACTCATCCGATTTTTCCGCCTCGCGTTTGATTGCCAGATACTCCGATTTGGAAATGAAGCCTTTTTGCGCCAGATCTTCGCGCAGCGTCAGCTGCTCCTTTTGGATTGCAAGCTGGCGCTTGAGGCTTTCGGCCTGTTTGGCAAGCATGTCTGCTTCGGCTTTGTGCTGTTCGATCTTGGAATAAAGGGTCCGGCGCTCCTGCTGGTACCGTGCCAGCGCAGCGGCGTAGGCATTCTGCTCCTCCAGCACGATGTTCCCGTACTTCCCTCGAAGCTCTTCCAGCCGCGGTGTGCGCTCCTCGATCAGGGCTGACAGCCGCTCGACGCGGAGTGAAAGTGCAGCGCGGCGCGCCTGCAGTTGCTCTAAATCTGCAATGGTTTGCACGGGTTGCAGGCGCACGATTGGCGTGCCGGCATCCACGATCTGGCCTTCAGCCACGTAAATGTCCTCGATTTGGCCTCCCTCGAGGTGCTGAACCGAGTGGACAAATCCAGCTGGCCGCAATTGCCCGGGCGCGATTGTCAGTTCATTGACTTGCGTGAACGCCCCCCACACCAATGCGGCAAGCACAAAGACGCTTCCAATCGTGAGAATGCTGCTGGACAGTCCGGGTGCGCGTCCTTGCTCTAGTTGCAAGGGACGCATCAGAGCTGAAGCCCCCTTGAAAGGAGTGGTTTTGGACGTCTCTATCGTCATTCAGATCACGCCTAGTCTACATCATCATTAGATGCTTCGAATTGCCGAGTTGTTAATGCGGGACGCGTCATGCTGCTTTCATGATCAGGGGCAAAACCTGGTCGGGCTTGCCGTCGAATAGAACCTGGCCCTCCTGCAAGTACACGACTCGGTCTGCGATATTCATGTGGCTCGGCCGGTGAGTGATCATGATCACTGTCGCGTTGCCGCGCAGTGCTTCAAGTTTTCGCAACAGAGCTTCCTCGCCCAACTGGTCGAGATTGTTCACCGGCTCGTCCAGCAAGTAGACGGGCACTTTCTTTATCCAGGCCCGCGCCAGTGTGATCCGCTGACGCAACCCGGCGGGCAGCTTGGCGGCAATGTCGGCTTTCAGCCATGTCTCCAGACCTGCCGGCAGGGTTGATGCATAGTCCTGCAAGCGGGCTTCGATACAGACACGCTCAAGATCCGCTTCGGTGGCGAGTGGGGCCGCAAGACGCAGGTTCTGGCTTATCGTGCCGTGAAAGAAATCGAAATAGTCGGGAACGTAGGATAAATTATGCCTAAGCTCACCGGCATCGATCTGTCGGGTATCGACCTCGTCGATATGAATGCTTCCGCTTTGCGCCACATACAGCTTTGCTATCAGCTTGAGCAGCGTCGATTTCCCGGCTCCGCTTGGTCCGGTCACCGCCACGAGCTGGCCTGCCGGAATGCGTAGTGAAACGCCGTTCAGCGCAGGGTCGGCATTGGCGGCATAGCGGAATGCCAGCCGGTTGATCGTCAGGTTCCCGCGGAATTTGCGAAACAAGATCGGCAGCTCACTGGGTTCGCGTTCGGGCTGCAGTTTCATGAGCTGATTGACCTGCCGGAACGCATTGGAAACCTGTTGAAAGCGGTTGAGGTTCAGGAACGCCGCCTGCACCGGCGAGATGAAACGCCAAACGATGGCCATTGTGGCGATCAGCGCTCCCACTGATAGATTGCCGGTCATGACGAGTTCGAGTCCGACAAAAAGCGTCCCCAACCCGGCGAGCGATGAAAGCGTCTGGGTGATTGTCATGACGTAGAGATTGAGACTTTCGGAATGGGCATGACGGACCGCCGAGTCCTTGGCGGCGGCATTGACCCGATCATGCCAAATGCTTTCCGCGGCACACTCCTTTATGGCCCTGTGCTTGGTCACTGTTTCCATAATCAGGCGAAGAATTCTCTGTCGGCTTTCACCGACAATCATATAGCGCCGCCGCATGACGGGTATCGTTATTAAGCCCAACAAGCCATACGCGACGATCAGCAGAATCGGTGCCCAGATGAGAAAGCCGCCGATCAGCCCTATGATGGCAATGTAAAGCGGAATGAAGGGCATATCGAGCAGCGCCAGCGCCATCTGGCCGGAGAAGATGTCGCGCAAGTTCTCAAACTGCCTGAGTCTCGTTATTTGGGCGCTGATCGGTCCGCGCTCGGTGAGCGACACTGGCAGGAAGAGTACTCGCTCGAGTGCTTTTGACCCTGTAATGACATCCCAGCGGGCGCCAAGATAGGACAGCGCGCGGCCGCGGACTTGCCGGAAGCCGTACTCGGCCGCCAGCGCAATGCTGATCCCGATAAGTAGGCTTCCTAGCATCGGAACCGATTTTGCCGCGATAGCCGTATCGTAGACGGCCAGAACGAAAAGCGATGGCAGCACAGCGAAAACATTGATCAGTAGGCTGACGAAAAACAGCTGAGCAATGGTGCCCCGGAACCGCTTAAGCAATAGCCCGGTCCAGTTGCGGCGGGCAAGCTCCGCTCGCTCTTCCCGCACATCGATGGGACGAATTAGATATGCAGTCCCATCTGGCAGCCTGGCGAACAGTTGCCTGTCGCCGGTGACGCTATCCAGGGCTTCGATGCCTTGCTCGGTTCTGACGATCAGCACCAGAAGCTTCCCCTCCGCACTCACATAGAGGCAGGGCAACTCCACTTCCGCCATCTCGCCGCCGCGTATCGACACGGGCTCCGTCGCGAAGTTAAGTCTCACGAGTACCGCGCGCACTCCTTCAATGTCTTCGATGCTTTGCAGATGCGGCAACACCTCGGCGAGGTGGCGGGAATGTCCTGGCCAGTTCATGGCGGCCAGCAGCGGCAGCAGACAAGCTCCCGCCCCTGTCGTGCGCATTGCTTCGGCGGGCGGTCCGCGCGAATATGCCTCACTGAGCTGATCAAGCTGAGCATGAACGGCATTGGTGCGCGGAGCAGCCGATGGAATGGTGTCAATCAATGCGGGTTTTTGTTCAAGCATGTCGCACCTGGCCGACATCTTCCTGCCGCAAGCTCGATAGCGGCATCGCCCTAAGCTGCCCGCCCGATAGAACATGAACGGTATCGGCTATCCGCAAGAGCGATGGTCGTTCCGTTATCAGAAACACCGTCACCGAACTCTTGATGGCGATGAGTGCCTCCCGCAAAAAACGTTCCGAGCGCATGTCGAGCACGGCATTGGCTTGGTCGAGGATCAAGACCTTCGGTCGCCGCCCTAGCGCTCTGGCAATCATTATGCGCTGCGCAAAGCTTGCCGGAAGTTCCGCCGCGATGCTGTCAGAAATGTGAGTCTCATAGCCGTGCGGCAGTCGTTGTATGTCGAGTTCGAGCCCAATTAGGCGCGCCGCTTTCAGTGCATCCTCCACGCTTCCGCTCCGACGAAACATCGCGATGTTGTCGAGAATCGTTCCGTCGAACAGCGTTCGTTCTTGCCCGACGAGCGCAATACGCGACCTCAGGGCTGCATTGTAGTGTCCGTTGAGGTCATAGTCGTCAATTCTGATCACTCCCTTTGTGGGAGCGATCTCGCCTGCAACCAGCCTGCCCAACGTCGATTTGCCGGCAAGATCTAGCCCCGTTATGCCGCAGATTGAACCGCAAGGGACGGTGAGATTAATCGAGTTGAGAACCCCTTGGTTGGAGTTCGGATATCTAAAGTCGACATTGCTGAGGCTGACATTGCCCTTGAGTCGAACCGATTGATTGTTTTCGGCATAGTTTTCGCGCGGCAACGCAAGCACGTCCGCAAGGCGTGTTCTTGCAGTTTCGCTCATGACCATTTGCCCGTGCACCGTAAAAAGCCGCAGTATGGGCTGAACCGCGCGCCCTGCCAGGGTGGTGCAGGCCGCCAGCGAACCTACCGAAAGTGCACCCTCGATCACGCAATAGGCTCCATACCCCACCGTCAGAACCAGAACCAAATTGGTGAACAAGGTCGTCAGGCTTTGATTGCTGTTGGCAATGAGGAGGCTGCTGTAGGAGTTTTCTACCGTTGTCTGTTGTAGCCGGTCGTGGCGGCGCATCATCAACGCTTCGGCAGCCAGGATCTTCAGCGTACGGATTCCGTGCAGAGTCTCGATCAATAGATCGGTGCGCCGGTCTTCGTCCTTGCGCCGACGTACTGTGACCGTTTCTTCGCTTCTGATCCGCCGCATGTTCATGGGCGCTAGCACCAGCATCAGCGCAATCGGCACGGCTACGATGCTGCCGCCAATCAAGTACATGAGAAACAGGAAAATACATGCGAAGGGCAGGTCGATAAGCGCCAGACGCGATTGGCTCGTGTGATATCCCCGCAAAAGATCAATCGATTGAATCTTGTCCAACAGAGCTCCGGCTGGAAGCTGCGCAATAGCAGACACTGGCGCGCCCAGTACCCGCCCAAGGCTGCTGGTCAGCATGCGGTATTCGAACGTCGCAGTGAGATGGCTCAGAATGGCGATCCGCGCCATTCGCAGGAGCATCTCCATTAGAATGGCGGCAGTCGCACCGAGGACCATCAAAGTGAAGGTATCGAGCGCCCTATTCGGCAAAATTCGATCATATGCCTGAAGAATTGTTAACGGTAGCGCCAGCGACAGCAGGTTGATCGTCAGCGTACCGAGCCAGACACGCCAGTCCAGCCGTGGTTCTGCCTCGCGAATTTCTCGAAGCGCTTCGCTACTCGCAGAGTCTGTAGTATTATCAATAAGATGCTTCTTTACACCGCACTCGGTCACGCCGGTGGTAACGGAGGTTTCTCGCATGACTCAAGTGTTTGATTTGCCGTGTTGCTTGACCCCATTTTGCACCGCAGAGATTAGCGCTGGGTTAAGAAATACAACCTTGTGTAGAGCGCCGCTTGCTCATCTCAAAATTAAATTAAGCAAAGTTCAACTTGGACATTAATCCACACGGGTGCTTAACGCCCGCTCGGCATGATCCGGCCCGGGTAGAGAGAAACGCGTAAGGCCGGTGCGCTTTCTCGGCTTGGAAGCGCGAAAGCCTGAGGGCTGGCGCGGAAGCGTGAGTTCAGTCCGTGTCCGAAAATGATGTAGCCGCTCCACAGACCGTCGGCGTGCGAAGGGCGAATGATTTTCGCTGGGGCGGTGAAAACCCAGGCGCCGATCGCATTGTCAATCCGAACACTCATCATGGCTCTGGAACCCAGGACCAACCTGAAGCGGACTCAATCGAATTCGGAGCCTCGCCGACCCAAGGTCGAGATCTCTCAAACAGTGGCCCGCAACAGCAGTGGAATTCCGATTTTTCGAAAGCACCTTCCGAGGCTCAAGGACCGGATTCGGCCACTCCAAGAGCGGAATCGGAAGCACCGATCCTCCCAGCTCCTGCAGCTGAGGCAGAGCCCTTTCTGAATGTTCCTAGTGAATTTGAATCTGGTCTGCTTTCGACCCTGCCACCGTACCAGCCAAATGGAACCACCGCCCCGCTGCGGCCCGATGGAATCTCTGCATTTACCGTTACTCCCATCGAGGAAATGACTGACGGTCAGAACCAGGTTCCCGTGGCCCAAGCCGATGTTGCCTCAACCGATGAGGACACCTCGCTCTCCGGCAATGTGCTGTTGAACGACAGCGATGCCGATGCCTCCGACAGTCTCACGGTGAGCGCCGTCGATGGCGCCTCGGCCAATGTC
>DATBLQ010000054.1:0-22421 GCA_036555325.1 Aestuariivirgaceae bacterium
TGGAATTTCTGCGGCTCGCGCAGGAACTCGATGATCTCCTGCAGCTCATCCTTGGCCTCCTCGATGCCCGCGACGTCGCGGAAGGTGACCTTTTTGCCCTGCGCCGAGAGCAGCTTGGCGCGGCTGCGGCCGAAGGAGAGCGCCCGGTTGCCGCCGGACTGCATCTGGCGCATGAAGAAGACCCAGACGCCGATCATCAGGATGATTGGAAACCACGACACCAGCATGCTGGTCAGGAACGATTCATCCGTCGCCGGCCTCGCTTTGATGTCGATCCCCTTGTCGCGCAGCTGGGTGATCAGATTTGGGTCTTGCGGCGTGTAGGTTTGGAAGCTGCGCCCGTCATTATATTGTCCGTTGATCACGTCACCGGCGATGGTGACGCTCTTCACTTCCCCGGTTTCGACTTTCCCGATGAAATCCGAATAGCTGATGTCGGCCGCGCCGACCCGCTGGCTCTGCCCCTGGAACAGGTTGTAGAGCGCAAACAGGAGCAGCCCGATGATGATCCAAACGGCAAAGTGACGGAAATTCACCACGAAAGCCTCTCCACAACTACCTGGCAGCTCGACGCCAAACCATGAGGCCTCACTCGGGCCCCATCCCATACAAGTGCTGAGTGTAACATAGGTAGCCACCGCCTCCTTGCCAAGTTCACTGAATCGTCAATAAATCATGAGGATGCCAAGAGGGGCACAACCTCCGCCTTCACTGCAGGGCTTGCACCGGGCCTGCTGTAGCCGAGCTGTGGCACCAGCGCCACCTGTCCTTTGCTGGTCAGTGCCGGAAGCGTCTTGAACACGAAATCCGGTAGATTTTTCGGCCGTTTTACCTGCCTACGGTCCTTCGCCGCACCGAGTGGCAGCACCTTGAGGCTGCGTCCGCTGCCCTGATCCAGCCGGATCTTGAACCTGTCGTCCCACACCAGGGTTTCGCCCGGTCTGATTGTAATCGGTCGGCACCTCATGCGTCCGCTCTCACGACCTACGATCAGGATCCTGCTGCGTCGCTGCACGCGGCAGCCGCCAAGCGTGCGGCTTAAGCCCCCTCCTGCCAGAAGCCATTGGCCCAGCCGTTCAACCTCGCTGAGCTGCGGCGATGCCGAGGTGCCGCCGACGCGCTCCAACAGCCGGAAGATGAGCCTCAGTTGAATCTCTTCCGATGCCTTGGAAAGCCGCTTCAGGTCGATGATCGCATGTCCCTCGGGCTGTGGTGCCACAGCACTTGCTTCCAGTTCATCGGTGGCTCGCTCGAGCGCTTGTCGCGCCCGATGTAGCCTTCGGGCGGTGAGCGCCAGCGCCTCGGGCTTGAGGCCAACGCTGGCAAGGAGCCTGCCTGCCTTGCGGATGCGGACACGTTCGAACGCCGGATTGTCGTTTGAGGGATCGGAGAAAAACCCATGGCCCCTGCTCTCGAGGAAATTCCGCAATCGCTCTCGCGGAATGTCGAGCAGCGGTCGCAGCACCTTGACCCCGTGGACCCATGTTTCACTCGCCATGGCCGACAGCCCGTCGATGCCGGAGCCGCGGGCAAGCCGCATCAAGAGCGTCTCCGCCTGGTCGTCGAGAGTGTGCGCCGTCACCACACCCTCTGCCTCATGCTGCGCACACCACTGCGCCATGAGCCGGTATCGCGCCTCCCGTGCGCGCGCCTGCACGGCCGATTTCGTAGGCGACTGCCACGTCAGAATATATGCGGGAAGGCCAAGCTTGCGCGCCCACCTTTTCACCTGCCTGGCTTCCTCCGCCGACTCGCGGCGCAAGCCATGGTCTATGGTCAGCACGCTGAATTTCACTTTGCCCTTCCATTGCGCCGCCAGCAGCATGAGCGCGGTTGAATCGGGCCCGCCCGAGACGGCGATGGCCAAATGCCGGTAGCCCTTCAGAGGTGAAAACAGCGGTGCGATCTCTGAAGCCGCAATCCCGCTGCGCGGTGTCTCAGCAGCCGCTTTTGTCGGACTCATTCTGAGCCCTTTTGCGCGCCTCCGTCGCCTTCGGATATTTCGCCTCGATGGTGGCGAAGGCGGCGCACGCCTGATCTTTCTGCCCGAGCTGGGTGAGCGACATGCCAAGCTTCAGGAGGCTGTCGGGCGCTTTGCGGTTCTTCGGATAGCTTTGATAGCCGGTGAGGAAGGCTTGCGCTGCTGCCCTGTAGTTCGCTTGCACGTAATAGGTCTCCCCAAGCCAGAATTCTGCATTTCCGGCAAGGTCATGCTCGGGATGCTTTTGAACGAAGGTGCGAAAACCGGCCTCAGCTTCTCCATATCGTTTGCGCAACAGGCTTTCATACGACAACTCGTAAAGCTTCTCCGGTGTGTCGGCTTGAGGTGCGGCGTTCTCCAGCGATGCTGTTTCCACTTGCTCCGGAACCACCGGCTGTCCCGGGTCGATGGCCTGTCCCGGGTCGATGGCCTGTCCTTCCGCTTGGTTCCCCTGCGAACCGCCAGGAAGAATCCCTAGAGGCTTCGGCCCCGGTGCTTGTTCGATGCCGCCCGCGATCGGATCCTGGCCGCTGCCTCCCTGATCGAGTTCGCCCGTCTGGTATGCATAGAGATCGTCATCCCCGCTCTGGGCGACAGCCGGGGCATCCTCGATCGTCTCGATGCCTTGTGCTGGTGCCTGCGTTGCCTTCAACCTGGCGCCGCTCGATTGCCGATCCTGCAGCTTCTGCAGCTCTTCCGTCAGCTGCAGCATCTGCATGTTGAGTTGCTCCACCTGGCCATAGAGCTGTCGCATCTGCTCTTCCATCGCCGACAGGCGCACTGCGACAGAAGGGTCTTGCGCCAGGACTGGCGCACTCGTTAACAGCGCTGCGAAAACCGCCACAGCCAACCATGGTGAAAGCGAAGCAAGTCGCCGATTGTCCGTCATAATCTCACTGCTTTTAAGTCATTTGAACGGTGGTTGAATCCCCGCCATTTTAGGGCGTTGGGGGACAATGTGACACTCTTTTTGGCAAACGCGATTCTGCCCGTCAAAGTCGGTTAAATTGGGGCCTCAAGGCGTGTCTGGCCGGTCCCAGTCTTTGCGAAGTCTTTGCGAGTTCTGAATCTATTGTGTCACCGCACCGGCCGTCACCACCGTCACCGCCCGGCGGTTCTGCGACCAGCACGATTCGGCATCGCATAGCGCAACGGGGCGCTCCTTGCCGAAGGCTATCGTTGTGATGCGGTTGGGCTCAACGCCTTGCGCCACGAGATACTCTCGCGTCACGGTCGCGCGCCGTGCGGACAGCGCAATATTGTACTCACGCGTGCCGCGTTCATCGGCATGGCCCTCGATCTGGACGGTCACGTTGCTGTATTTCTTCAGCCACTCCGCCTGCTTCATCAGCGTGTCCTGCGCCTCGGGTGTCAGATTGCTCTGATCGACGATGAAATAGATACGGTCTCCCACCACCGTTTGGAATTCGGCGACCGATCCGGGTGTAGCCGAACCGCCATCGGCATCGAGCACCGGGGTGTTCTTTTTTGAGCACCCGCCAATCGTGAGAAGCGCCAGGCAGAAAATTAACACCCAAGACCGTGATAGAAATCTCAGCATCGTCCCACTCCCTTTGATCCGCGGCATTCCCGACAGGCGCGGATGGAAGGCCCAAGGCCTCGCGCGGGCTTCTCCTTCCCGCAAATCAGGGCAATTGGATGGCGATTCGCAAGGCCAAAAACAACTCTCCCTGCCCATCCCGGTCTGCCCTCCTCTTCCCCGCTATTTCAAGAGCGGAGACCACGCCGGATCGGACGCAAAGCCCGGCGTATGGACCAGTCGCTCGTTTCGGCCCGTCAGATCGACGGAATAAAGCTTGGGCCCCCCCGCTTCGCCGGGAGTATCCCGGAAAAACATCAAGACGCGTCCGTTGGGCGCCCAAGTCGGTCCCTCATTGTGGAAACCTTCGGTTAAGATTCTCTCACCAGACCCGTCTGGTCGTATGACACCGATCGCGAAATTGCCGCTGATCAGCTTCGTAAAGGCTATGTAGTCGCCGCGCGGCGACCAAACCGGCGTCGAATACCGCCCCTGCCCCCGGCTGATGCGCTGCTGGCCCGACCCGTCGGCGTTCATTACGTAGATTTGCTGGCTGCCGCCGCGATCCGACTCGAAGACCACCTGGCCGCCGTCGGGCGAGTAGGAAGGTGCGGTATCGATCGCCGTCGTGTTGGTGAGCTGGCGTGTGGTTCTGCTTCTCAAGTCGAGCACGAAGATGTTCGAATTGGCACCCGACTGCAAGCTCATGATCACCCTCTGGCCGTCGGGCGAAAAGCGCGGCGAAAACGTCATGTTGGGAAACACCCCGACGATTTCCCGCTGCCGCGTCTCGATGTTGTAGAGATAGACGCGCGGCGTTTCCCCGGCGAACGACATGTAGGTTATCTCCTGCGTGGTCGGCGAAAATCGCGGCGTAACCACCAGATCTTCACCGTTCGTCAGTGTGCGGAGATTTTCGCCGTCCTGATCCATGATCGCCAGCCGCTTCACCCGTTGATCCTTGGGGCCGGATTCGTCGACGAAGACGACCCGCGAATCGAAATATCCGCCTTCCCCCGAGAGCGCCATGTAGATCGCGTCGGAAATCTTGTGCGCGATCCGCCGCCAACTTTTCGGCGTTGCCACGAATTGCAGCCCGGTGATCTGCTGCTGCGCGAAGACATCCCACAGCCGGAATTCCGCCTTCAGTCGACCGTCCGGCTGCAGCCGGAGCTGTCCGGTAATCAAGGCCTGTGCCTGTATGGTGCGCCAGTCACCGAACCTCGGCTCGCGGGAAAAATCCTCGATCTGCTCGATATAGGATTGTGGCGGCAGCGGTCGGAAAAGGCCGGAGCTTTCCAGATTGTTGGCGATCACCTGTGTAACATCGCTCGCCATCTGTGCGATATCCTGCGAGCCGGCGAGAAAAACCGGGATGGCGATCGGCATCGGCTCCACCTGCCCGCCGGTGATGTCGACCTGCAGCGCCGCGCGCGCCGGCAGGCCGACCCAAAGCAGACCCGCCAGACCCAGCATCAGCGCCAGAAAGTAAAAACCTTTTTTCACCTTGCGAAACATCTCCGCCTGACCTCCAAAACGCAAATCACCCAGAAAACATCTCCACCGGATCGAAATTGAAGATAATGCTGCGCCACGATTCATATTTGGCGATCGGCAGCCTATCATACGGTTGGCAGCGCAATATGGCACGTACCGCCGATGACGCCGCCACATCGAACAAAGGATGCATGGAGTGATTGACGACCGACGGCTGTCCGAGCACCGCACCCGACTGGTCGAGTTCGATCTGCACATGCACCTGAAGCCCGTGCGCTTCCATCACACCCACGGGCGGATTCCAGCATTCGCGTATTTTTCGTCTCAGCCAGTCGATCTCGTTCGCCGAAATGCGCGGATCTTCGCCCGCAGCGAGGTCGAAATCCCCTTGCTCCGGCTCGCCGATGATATCCTCGATTTTCGGCGGCGATGCCCGCTCCTCGTCAATCTTGTTGAGCAGCGCCGCAACCTTGTCGATGTCGAGTTCCTTCGTTTTCTTCTTCTTCGGTTTTTCCGGCTTCAGTTTAGGTTTGACGGCCGGCGCCTGCGCGCTCTGCGGCTGTTCTTTGGGCTTCGCCTCTTGTGTTTTCTTGATCAGCTCCTCTAGCGGTTTCGGATCAGGCTGTTTCTCCGCAACCGGGCTCGGCTCGGGCTCTGCCTTGGGCTCAAGCGCCGCTGTCTTGACTTCGTCCGCAATCTTGGGCTCCGGGCGCGTTTCTTCTATTGCAGGCTTCGGCGGGGCAGCTTTCTCCACCTCCTTTTTCTCCGATGCCTTCACCGTCGCCTTGCGCTGTGAAAGTTCTTCCACCGAAACGATATCAACCGGGATCGACTCGAGATCTTCTACCTTATAGGTCTCCGGCGCCGGCAAGACGATGATCGCCGCCAGAAGAATGGCTGCGTGCACGATGACTGAGATGGCGAGACTGTAGCGCATACTACTCCAGCTTGACGGCTTTTGTTTCGGAATTGGTCACAAGGCCGATCTTGCGAAAGCCTGCGGCGTTGAGCGCTCCCATCACCTGCATCACTTCGCCATAGCCAACCGACTTGTCGCCGCGCACGAAGATGCGTTCATCGTACCCGTTCTCGGCAATGGCCTCGAGCTTGGGCACCAGCGTTTCGAGGCCGACCTCGGTCTCCTGCAGGAACACCTTGCCGTCGGACGCCACCGTAACGGTCAAGGGCTCGGTGTCGCCTTGCATGGGCTTGGCTCTCGTTTCCGGCAGTTCGACCGGCACGCCGACCGTCAGAAGCGGTGCCGCCACCATGAACACGATGAGCAGCACCAGCATCACATCCACGAAGGGTGTGACATTGATATCGGAGTTGAGCTTGCGGTACGACCTGCGTCCTTGTCGTCGCGCGCCTGCTTGTCCGCTTTCCCCGAGCGCTGATGCCATCAGGTCCCTCTCATGCTCTCTCGTCGAGCTGACGCGATATGATCGCCGAAAATTCGTCGGCGAAGTTCTCAAATCTTGCGCCGATTCTTGCAATATCGTTGGCGAACTTGTTGTAGAAAATTGTCGCCGGTATGGCGGCGAGAAGGCCGAGCGCCGTGGCAAACAGCGCCTCCGCCAATCCCGGTGCAACCACCGCCAGATTGGTATTCTTCGACACCGCGATCGCGCGGAACGAATTCATGATTCCCCACACCGTGCCGAACAGCCCGATGAACGGACCGGCCGATCCGATCGTTGCCAAGAACAGAAGCCGCGCTTCAAGCCGCGCCAGCTCCTTGTGCAGCTGCACATCCATCACCTTTTCGATCCGCTTCTGCACTCCTTGAAAACCGGCGCGGATGGCGCTCTCCTGACTCCGCTTCCATTCCCGCATCGCCGCCATGAACAAGGTGGCCATGCCGACGTTGCTTTTCGGCCCCAGCGTGAGATAGAGGTCATCGAGCGATTGGCCTGACCAAAACAGCTGTTCGAAGCGCTCGGTCGCCTTTCTCGCCTTGCCCACCGAGAAATACTTTTCGAGAATGATCGCCCAGCACCACACCGAGGCGAAAATAAGCCCCAGCATCACCAGCTTGACGACGACATGCGCCTGCCAGAACAGGTGGATAAGTCCGAAATTCCCTTGCTGGGCAATGCCCTGAGCAACTTCAACGTCCATTGACGCCTCTTCCTTCCATCGCTCTGGCGTGCGGGCCCTTGCCTGAACCGGCCAGCCGGATGCCGCGATCCCAACTGGAAGGCGGGGGATGAAAACAAACCAAACTTGTCGAAACTACGGCGAGTCCGTTGCCTTCTTGCACCACTCAAGAACCTGTTGTTCGAATGCCCGCCTTCCTGGGCGGCGCGGCCCAGTGCCCCGCTGTGCCTCGTTTCCCGCCAAGCGATTGGGCACCAAGGCGAAAGTCCATCAGCTTACGGTTAAGGTTTGGTTTACGACCCTTCCCGGGCCGCAAAGCCGGTGCCAAGCCTCTTTGCCATCTCCGCCGGCACCCGTCTTGGCCGTCCGTCATTCCCCAGGAACCCCACCGTGACCCTGGCGCTGAAAATCACCTCGCCCCTTCGCTTGATCCGTTGGTCGATCTCCATTCGCGCGCCGGAAATCTCCACAAACCGGCTTTCCACCTCGAGCACGTCGTCGATCCGGGCCGGCTTCAGGAAATCGCAGGCGAGCCGCCGCACCACGAAGCTGAATTGGCCAAAGAGCTCGCTATGATGAATCCCAAGCTGCCGCAGACAGTCCGAGCGCGCCCTTTCGCAGAATTTCAGGTAGTTCGCGTGATAAACCGAGCCGGAGAAATCCGTATCCTCGTAGTAGATCCTGACCGGCAGCACATGCGCGCCGTTATCGATGCGGCCGGCGAGATGGGGCCAGCGTTCAGCCGGCGTCATCGTTTTCCCCCAGCGGCAACACGCCTTGGGTGATCTCCGGGCGCTGCGGCACATCGAGGCCCAGATGATTGAAGGCGTGGGCCGTCAACAAGCGCCCTCGCGGCGTGCGCTGCACGAAGCCGAGCTGAATGAGGAACGGCTCGATGATCTCCTCCAATGCATCGCGCGCTTCCGACAAGGACGCCGCGATCGTGTCGATGCCAACCGGTCCGCCGCCGAAACTCACGGCGATGCACTTGAGATAGCGGTGGTCGAGCGCGTCGAGCCCGCGAGTGTCGACCTCGAGCTGCCTCAACGCCCTGTCCGCCACGTGCCGGTCGATCGCTTCGGCCTTTTCCACGAGGGCGAAGTCTCTCACCCGCCGCAACAGCCGTCCTGCGATTCTTGGTGTGCCTCGGGCCCGCCGTGCGATTTCCACCGCCCCGTCTTGCGACAATTCCACCCCCAAAACTCGTGCGCCGCGCCGTACGATGTCCAGGAGTTCCGCCTCGTTGTAGAAATCGAGCCGGATCGGAATTCCGAACCGATCGCGCAACGGTGTGGTCAGAAGACCGGTGCGCGTCGTGGCCCCGATGAGCGTGAAGCGCTGAAGCTCGATCCTGACCGACCGGGCCGCCGGACCTTCCCCGATGATGAGATCGAGCTGGTAGTCTTCCATTGCCGGATAGAGGATTTCCTCCACCGCGGGGCTTAAGCGGTGCATCTCGTCGATGAACAGCACATCCCGCTCCTCGAGATTGGTGAGGAGCGCCGCAAGGTCGCCCGCCTTGGTGATCACCGGTCCCGATGTCGCGCGGAAGTTCACCGCCAGTTCGCGTGCAACGATTTGCGCCAGCGTCGTCTTGCCAAGTCCCGGCGGACCCGCCAGGAGCACATGGTCAAGCGGTTCATTGCGTGCCAGAGCTGCATCGATGAACACCTTGAGATTGGCCTTGGCGCGCCCCTGCCCGATGAATTCGGAAAGCCGCTGCGGTCGCAGATGCGTATCGAGATGGTCATCCTCGCGTTTCGTGCGATCGACGATCCGGTCGTTCATCGGGCAAGCTCCTTGAGCGCCAGCCGGATGAGCGACTCTGTCGTCGCATCCGCGTCGGTCTTCTTGAGAGCCGCGCCGACCGCGAGCCCGGCCTGCGCCTGGCCATACCCGAGATTGACGAGCGCCGACACCGCATCGGCGGCAGCCGTCGGCTTCGGCGCTTCAAGCTCGCTTTGCAGGCGCGCCACCATCGGATCGGCCAGCGAGATCGCCGGCGCCTTGTCCCTGAGCTCGGTGACGATACGCTCGGCGACTTTCTTGCCAACCCCTTGCGCGCGGGTGATCATCGCCTTGTCATTGAGCGCTACCGCATTGGCGAGCTCGGATGAGCTGAGCGCGGAAAGCACCGATAGGGCCACGCGCGCTCCCACTCCCTGCACGGTCTGCAGCAGCTTGAACCACTCCCTCTCCAGTTCGCTGGCGAAACCGACAAGCCGGATCATATCCTGGCTCACCAGCATCTCGGTGAAGACTTCCGCGAATTGGCCTTGCGGCGGCAGGGCTGCGAGCGTCTTGGTTGAGCATGAAACATGATAGCCGACCCCGCCGACGTCGATGACGACCCAGTCGCCGCCGTAGGCCTCTATGCGTCCCTTGAGCTTGCCGATCATGGATGTTCATCCACTGGCAGTCGTAGCCGTCTGATCGACTCCCGCACCAACGCCGCCAGCTCGTCTCTTAATTACTTGGCCGACTTACTTGGCCGACGAGCGAGAACAAGTCAAGAACGGTCAAGCCCCTATCCGCATCCAAGTGCTGCGATGATGGGCATGGCAAATGGCGACGGCCAGCGCATCGGCGGAGTGGCTCGAAACCGCCCGCGCTCGCGGCAGCAAGACCTTGACCATGTGGTGGATCTGCTCTTTCCCGGCGTGACCCACGCCCACCACGCTCTTCTTGATCTGGTTGGGCGCATATTCGGCGATGGGAATTCCCGCCGCCGCCGGAACCAGTATGGCAACGCCGCGCGCCTGTCCGAGCTTCAGCGTCGCGCGCGCATCCTTGCTGACGAACGTCTCCTCGATCGCCGCCTCGGTCGGTTTGAACTCGGCCACGATGCGAGTGAGTTCCGTATGGATGAAGTGCAACCTTGCACCGAGCGGCTGGTCCGGATCGCCGATGATCGTTCCGTCCGCCACATGCGCAAGCTCGTTTCCCGCGCAGTCGATGATGCCCCACCCGGCATGCCGCAAACCGGGGTCGAGGCCGATGATGCGAACGAGGTCTCTGCTCATCTGTGCATTTGATGCCAAGGGTTAGCTTGGCAACCTTGCAAATTTGCCGCGATAATGGCCCCCATGCGAAAACCAGCGTCCATGCGTCTCCTCGAAGACTTGGGGCGGGTTCGGTTGAGCGCCAATTTCTTCATGCCCGCCTTCCTCCTTTCCGAGATCGCCGACTTCTACGGCATTCCCAACTTCCCACTGCGACCCCCGTCCGCAATTCTGTCCGGCCGACGCCTCTGTGAGGAATTGCTCGAACCGCTGCAGCGGACGTTCGGCCGCATCGCCGTCCGCTCCGGCTACCGCGCTCCCGAAGTGACGAAGTTCGGTAACCGCCGGGCGGAATGCGGCTCGGTCGAAGTCAACGCCGCCTATCACATTTGCGACATGCGCGACAAGAAGGGCAGAATGGGTGCCGCTGCCTGCATCGTTCTGCCCTGGCTCGCCGACAGATACGCCCAAGGCGAAGATTGGAGAAAGCTCGCCTGGTGGGTTCACCAAGGAGGGAATGGCCGGTCACGATGGCAATCACTCAGCCTGGTACGCGGGCTATCCGCAATTGCAGCGCGGCACCTAGATGGCCGTGTCAAGCACGGCCATGACGAACTCCCGCCGTCGTCATGCGCGGGCCTGACCCGCGCATCTCGATTCGAGCTAAGCCGCGGTAAGTTTGCTCAGCACATCCTCCGAGATCTCGAAGTTCGAATAGACATTCTGCACATCATCCTCTTCATCGAGGCTGGCCATGAGCTTTATGAGGGCCTGCGCCTTTTCCTCATCCAGCGCCAGCGTGGTCTGCGGCTTCCAGATGATCTTCGAAGATTGAGGTTCCCCGAGCTTCTTCGCCAGCATCGCTTCGATTTCCGACAGCGAATCGGCCCCGCAGTAGATGAAGTGCCCGCTGTCGTCCGACACAACATCTTCGGCCCCCGCCTCGATCGCCGCATCCAGGATCTGCTCCGGCGAACCGGCGCCCGGCGCATAGGAGATCTCGCCGGCGCGGGAGAACATGAATGCGACCGACCCCGTTTCGGCAAGATTTCCGCCGTACTTGGCAAACAGCGACCGCACCACTCCGGCGGTGCGGTTGCGGTTGTCGGTCAAGGCCTCGACGATCACCGCCACTCCATGGGGCCCATAGCCCTCGTAGCGGATCGCCTCATACGCCTCTGCCTCACCGCCTTCCGCTTTCTTGATCGCACGCTCGATCTTGTCCTTCGGCATGTTCTCCGCCCGGGCATTTTGGACCGCAAGCCTCAATCGCGGATTGGCAGTGGGATCGGGAAGGCCCGACTTCGCCGCAACCGTGATTTCGCGGGCGAGCTTGGCAAAGAGCTTCGAACGTAGTGCATCCTGCTTGCCCTTGCGATGCATGATGTTCTTGAATTGTGAATGGCCGGCCATTCGCTTAAGCGCTCCTTGGGAGTTCAAGCGGGATAAGTCTGCGTGTTACCTAGCTTTATAAAGGCATTTGGCTCAAAATCCATAAGCCGGTTAACCGGCCGTTAAAGCCTTTTATCGATGCTAGCGAGACTTGAGGCCCGAGGTCAGGGACGGCGATGACCATCGAGAGTGCGCCCTTCAGCGAGTTCGCTTCGGCGGCCGACGGCCTTGCCGCAACCGCCGCCAATTCCAGTCTTAGGCGGGTCTACGAGCTGTGCTTCGCCGATCCCTCCCGCGCGCGTCTGCACGAGGCGATGGTCCTGGGCGCATTGTCTGAGCGCATCGGCATCAGGCTCCTCGAAGGAGCGAGCGCCCTTGCCGCCAACGACAGGACGAAGGCCAGCCAGCAATGGTCGCGAGCGTTTCTTTTGATGAACCGGCTTGCGCGGTTCGCCACCGCGGGCAGCCTTCCGCGCTTCGCCTCTCACCAGAAGTCCGGCAACGCCGGCTGAAGCCTGCCCCCTAGTCTGATCGGAGCAATGCGCGTGGCAAGACCGCTCCCGTCGTCGGTTTCAACCGCAACGCCGGAAATTGTTGCCGGTCCGTTTGCCGGCTCCATGCGCTGGGTCGGCAATTTTCGCAAGAAACGATTGAGCGGCTCGGTCTTCTCCATTCCGATGACTGAGTCATAGTCGCCGCACATTCCGATGTCGGAAATATAGGCCGTGCCCTTGGGCAGGATCTGGTGGTCGGCGGTGGGAACGTGCGTGTGCGTTCCAACGACAACGCTCACCTGCCCGTCGACGAAATGCCCCATCGCCATTTTTTCCGAGGTGGCCTCCGCATGCATGTCCACGATGATCGCGTCGGCCATTTCACGCAAAGGACACAGGTCAATCTCACGCTGCACGGCAAGGAACGGATCGTCCAGAACCGGCTCGATCATCACCCTGCCCATGACCGAGATGACGAGGACCCGCTTGCCGGAGTGCGCCTGAGCGAGGATGACCCCGCGTCCCGGTGTGTCCGGCGGATAGTTTACCGGCCGCAGGAGTTCCGGCGCTCGCTCGATAAAAACCAAGGCCTCGCGCTGATCGAACGAATGATTGCCGAGGGTGACCACATCCGCGCCGGCATCGCGAAGCTGGTGATAGATGTCCTCGGTGATGCCGAAACCGTGTGCCGCATTCTCGCCGTTCAGCACCACGAGCTCTGGCCGATAGCGGTCTCTGATCATTGGCAGCTCGCGCACGATGGCATCGCGCCCGGACCTGCCTACGACGTCGCCGAGAAAGATCAGCCGCATTGTCTAAGGCCGGCTTCGGTGAGGATGTAGTCGAGCGGCTCATCTCTCGGTCCGCGGGGCACATGCTCGATTTCCTGCCCCGCATACCCAACCCCGATGGCCGTTATGGATTTTCTCGCCCTCAGTGCGGCAAGCGTGCGGTCATAGTATCCCCCGCCATAGCCCAGCCGGTATCCTGTTGAATCGAACGCCAGCAGCGGCACGAGCAGCAGGTCGGGCTCGACCTCCGGTGCAGTCTCGGCCGGCATCTTGATATCCCAGATGCCGGGTATGGTCGGCTCGCCTGGGGCCCAGCGCCGGAAGATCAGTGGCTGGCGCTCGGCTTTCACGATCGGCAGGCAGGTGATGAAGCCCTCGCTGCTGAGCCGTGCGAGCAGCGGCAGGATGTCGATCTCCGATTTGTATGGGTAGAAGCCTGAAACCGCAGCGCCGGGTTCAGCCTCCGCAAGGGCAAGGCCCGTCCTTGCCAGCGCCAGCGGGGCCCTGGCCTTTTGCTTCTCGTGCAATTGGGTCCGCCGCTTCAGCGCCTCCCGTCGGCTTGCACGCTTTTGTGCTTCGAGATCGTTTTCGAGGGCGGTCACGGAAGAAGGTGTCGGGTGTGGTCCCTTGGACTGGACAAAAAATAAAGTGGCGAAGCCGCCATGGCCGTGAGACTTTGCGATCCCGGGTCCTACTTTAATGTAGGTGGGCGCCGTGTGTAGGGAACCAAGGGCTCCGAACAGGGACAGCTCCCTTTGAGATCGGTATAGGGCCCTGGGAAAACGTCGCTCACGCGCCGGGCAGCCCGCCGCTTCCATATGTAGAACGAACCGAAGGGGAAATCCACCTAATCCCGCTGCGGCCGCAACTGCATCCAGATGAGGTAGAGCACGAAGGCAACCGCGGCTGCTGCCGGGTTTAGTGCCGAAAGAAAGTCTTTGGTATTGACAAGCACCGCACCGACGACCGGGCCTGCGGTTTCGCCCAGCAAGAGTGAGATCAGCACTGCCGCCAGCAAGAGCTGGAACAGCATCTTGATTGAAAATCCCAGGATATCGCTGAACTTTTCCATGGTGAGGAGCGGCGAGAGGGAGCGCTTGCTCCCCCTCGCGCCTGAACTATTTGCTGACCGCGTAGCTCATGCGGCTGGAGAACAGCCACATGATGACGCCGACCACAATCAGCCCGACAAGCCCGTTGCTTCCGAGAGCATTCACGAGGCCGGTCAGATTTGACACAACTGAACCGAAGAACGGTAACGTGCCGCCTATCAAGATAGAGAGCACGATGGCAAGCGCCACAAGGCTCATGCCGATATCGATAAGCTGCGCAATAACTGACTTGGTCTGGGAAAAGATTTCCATTTGCGTCCCCTCCGAGTCGCGAATCACCAGCGCGCATAGCATGCCATATTTCGACCATAATAGCATCCGCTCCCTTTCCGGTGGCAGGAAACCCTTGTCGGCAACCGTTTTTTAGCCACTGGGGTTCACTATGCCCGAGCCGGCGGGGAAGGGATTTTGTATATGCGTAGGTTTGCGGCTTTGCTTTCAGCTCTGCTTGTTTTGGCCCTGAGCGGCTCAGCCGGGGCGGGTGAAACCAAGAAATCCTTCTGGTTTTTTTCGAAGGCGGTCAAACACCAGGTCCTGAAGAGCCGCCAAATCGTCAGCCTGCAAACCGCCGAGCCTCCCGGAACGATCATCATCGAGACCACCGAGCACGCGCTCTATTTCCTTCTCCCGGGCGGCAAGGCCGTTCGCTACCCCGTCGGGGTGGGAAGGGACGGCTACGGCTGGCGTGGAACTGCCCACGTTGCTCGGCGCGCCCAATGGCCCGAGTGGCATCCGCCGCGGGAGATGATCGAACGCGCCGCCGCTCGAAGCCAGTTCGTCCCCTACAGTCTCGAGGGTGGCCGATGGAATCCGCTCGGCGCCCGCGCTCTTTATCTCTATCAGGGAACGCGCGACACCCTCTATCGCATTCACGGCACCAATGAGCCCCGCTCCATCGGGCGCAACGTCACCTCCGGCTGCATCCGCATGCTCAACGAGGATGTGATCGACCTCTACGATCGCGTCGCGATCGGCGCCAAGGTCATCGTGCGGTAGTCATACTTACTCGTACGTCGAAGACCTTCTACAACGTTAGCTTCTCTCGCGTTCAGTGGAAAAGAACTTAGTCAGTCCAATTCTTCGGCATAGCGAAATAGCGCCATCTGCACGCATGCACAAAACTAAATCCACGCTGATTGCGATTAGCACTTGCTCGCGTCTGCTAATGTTCATATCCAGGACCTCTTAAATTGCAGTGTGCTTAGTGCCGCCTATCATTTTCACGCCGGAACGCCGACAAATCCTAATCTGTGACTTCGACATGGCGGGCATTCATCCGGAAATGACGAAGCAGCGACGCGTGGTGGTCATTTCACCAAGGTCTTACAACCATCGCGCGGCAATGAATCTCCCTGGCCGTTGCATCGTGGTGCCTTTTTCCGCAACGGAACCCAGGGATAAAAGGGCTTCACACGTGCCGTTTAAAGCAAACAGCTATCGTTGCCTCACCGAAAACGTTTGGGCAATTTGCGATTGCCTCACCCATGTATCGCACCGACGCCTCGAAAGGGTGGCAATTGGTGGAAGGCACATTGAGGAGAGAATCACCGAGAAGGACATGGAGAGGATTGAGGAGCCTGTTAGCACGCCTTAGGCCTATCACCTAGGAAGGGTTGAAAATCCGGACAGAATCCCCCATAGTCTAGTCACTTCCCGAAAGGGACCTCCAGGCCCGCTTATAATCACTCTACAGAGAGACAGATTCGGCGGGCCTAAGATTTTCCAGATCCAGCTTGCCCACCCTAAACCGCCCCTCCAAGGCCCGCTGCCAAGTCGTCGATCCTATTGGCGGCGCTGTCGAGCCGCTCGACCAGCTGGTCCTCCATGTTGCGACCATGGTTGAGAGCGCTCATGCGCGATTCCTTTAGTCCGCTCATTTGCTCCTGCAGCTCTTCGATGCGCCGGCGCGCTTCCGCCAGCTGATCTGCCACCATCAGCCCGGCCATGAGCAGCACCCGTATGTCACCGACCGCTCCAACCGTATCCTTGATGCGAGCCACTTCCCCGTCGAGCACTTTTGCCAGCTCCTGCAGGTGCCGCTCCTCTCCGTCCGAACACTGCATCGTATAGGGACGATCGTTGACCTGAACGACGACCTGCGCCATTTGAATTTCTCCGGATCAAGGTTGTGAAAAATATGCTCAACCCAGAACTAACTTGATCTTGGCCATGGCGGAGTCGATCTTGCTTGCCGCATTGCGATTTCTCTCGGCAAGCTCGTTGGCCTTGGCGCGCACTTCGCTGATCTCCAGCGCCAGCTGTTCGCGCTCGTCCTTGAGCGCGGATGGATCAAGCCCCGCAGAAGTGTCGTTTTCGCTCGCTCGCATGACAGCGGTCTCGAGCCGCCGCAAAGCGGCTTCGAATCGGGCCAGGGCCTCGTCTACCTTGGAAATATCCGCCATTGATTCGCAGAAAGCCTCAAGCCGCTGTGCTCTGTCAATTATCAGTTTTGCGGACGCGACCGTCAACCTTGCTGACCCAACCAGTGGATTTTCCCGGGAAACTTGTGCCGGGCATTTGACTCATCTTGCCTCAATGCTATGTGTGGCGCCTCTTCAAGGCCAAAAGCACAGCGCCCGGGCCACCCCCGCATGACCATCGACCCCAAGCTGCATAATGACATGGCAAATGCGATTCGTGCACTCGCCATGGATGCGGTTCAGAAAGCCAACTCGGGCCACCCGGGCCTTCCCATGGGATTTGCCGACGTTGCAACGGTTCTGTTCACCCGGTTCCTCAAGTTCGATGTAAGAGCGCCCCGCTGGCCCGATCGTGACAGGCTCATCCTGTCTGCTGGTCATGGCTCGATGCTGCTTTACGCGCTGTCCTACCTACTGGGCTACAAGGACATGACCATTGAGGAGCTGAAGCGCTTCCGTCAGCTCCACTCGAAGACCGCCGGTCATCCTGAGTTCGGCCATGCCGAAGCCATCGAGACGACCACCGGCCCGTTGGGTCAGGGCGTCGGCAATTCCCTTGGCATGGCCATGGCCGAACGGCATCTGGCGGCGGAATTCGGCGATGATCTCGTCGATCACCGCACCTATGTGATCGCAGGCGATGGCTGTCTAATGGAGGGGATATCGCAAGAGGCCTCAACCCTTGCCGGTCACCTGAAGCTGTCCAAGCTCACCCTTTTGTGGGATGACAACAACACCACGATCGATGGCAAGGTCGGCCTCGCCGACTCGACCGATCAGCTCAAGCGCTTCGAGGCAAGTGGCTGGGCCGTGTCCAAGGTTGACGGGCACGATCCCGAAGCCATCGCTCGCGCCCTTGAGGCGACGCAGAATTCCAACCGGCCCTCCTTCATCGACTGCAAGACCATCATCGGTTACGGCGCCCCCAACAAGCAGGGAACTGCCGCCACCCATGGCTCGCCCTTGGGAGAAGACGAAGTAGCCGCCGCCCGCAAGCGGCTCGGCTGGGAATATCCGCCCTTCGTCATTCCCGATCATATCCTGAACCCCTGGCGCGAGGCTGGACTGCGCGGTGGCAAGGCCCGCGAGGCATGGGAAGCCCGCCTTGCGCAATCAGACCCTGCCCGCCGCGCCGAATTCAACCGGCGCCTCGCCCGCAAGCTGCCCGATGCGTTTGCTCCTGCACTTCGCTCCTACAAGCAGGAACTGGCGAAGTCGCCCCCCGCCCTCGCCACTCGCAATGCCTCGCAGAATGTTCTCGAAGTGATCAATCGGGTGGTGCCGGAAACGATCGGCGGTTCCGCCGACTTGACGGGGTCGAACAATACCAGGACGAAGGACTTGAAACTCTTCACCGCCGAGGATCCCAAGGGCCGCTACGTTCACTATGGAATCCGCGAGCACGCCATGGCCGCCGCCATGAACGGCATGGCGTTGCACCGCGGTGTCATTCCCTACGGTGGCTCGTTCCTGGTTTTCACCGACTACTGCCGGCCTGCGCTGCGCCTCTCCGCCATCATGCAGCAGCGTGTCATCTATGTGATGACGCACGACTCGATCGGCCTGGGCGAAGATGGCCCCACCCATCAGCCGGTCGAGCATTTGGCGTCGTTGCGCGCCATTCCGCGCCTCCTCCTCATGCGGCCATGCGATGCGGTTGAAACCGCCGAATGTTGGGAGCTTGCCTTGCGCTCGCTTGAAGCGCCGACCGTGCTTGCCCTCACCCGTCAGAAGCTCAAGCCCTGCCGCTTTGGTTTCTCCGCCCAAAACCTTTGCGCCCGCGGTGCCTATGAGATCGCTCCCGTGGCGAAGAAGTCGAAGGTGGTCATCTTCGCCACCGGTTCGGAAGTTGAGATCGCCATCGCAGCAAAAGAAAAGCTCGACAATCTCGGGGCTTCGACGCGCGTCGTCTCCGTTCCCTGCACGCAGCTGTTCTGGCAGCAGCCCAAGGCCTACCGTGAGCGGATTCTGGGAGCCGAAAAAATTCGCATCGGCATCGAGGCCGCCGTTCGCCAGGGCTGGGACAGTTTCATCGGCACCGACGGCATTTTCATCGGCATGTCGGGTTTTGGTGCCTCTGCTCCCGGGGAGGATCTTTACAAGGAATTCAACATAACCCCGGAAGCCGTGGTGAAGGCTGCAAGAAAGCGGCTGCGGTAAGTATTATTCGTCTCCGTCTACGTCATCACCGGGCTCGACCCGGTGATCTGCCACGGGGTGCGAAGGGAGATGGCCGGATCAAGCCCGGCCATGACGCCCGCAACAATCGTCAATCCCCGGGCTTGACCTGGCGATCCTTCTATCCGATACCGCCCGTCCTGACGAATGCCCCGCATCCGCACCATCGATGATCTCGCCCCTGGAGGAAAACGCGCCGTCGTCCGCGTCGATCTGAACGTGCCGGTCGAAAATGGTGAAGTGCGCGACACCACGCGCATCGATCGCATCGTGCCGGGCCTGCGCGAACTGCTCAAGGCCGGTGCCGCCTTGATCCTGCTCGCCCATTTCGAGCGGCCCGGGGGCAAGGTCGTTCCCGGAATGTCTTTGCGTGTCGTGGTGCCTGCCCTCGCCAAGGCCTTGGGTCTCGATGTGGGCTTCATCGCCACCGACTGGCGCGATGGTGCCGCTCCTCGCGCGGCCGCCGCCGCACAGCCGGGTCATGTTCTGCTGATGGAAAACACCCGCTTCCATCCGGGCGAAGAGGCAAACGACAAGGAATTCGCCAAGCTGCTCGCCTCCCTGGGGGAGATCTACATCAACGATGCCTTTTCCGCTGCCCACCGCGCCCATGCATCAACCGAAGGCATTGCCCATTTTCTTCCCTCTGCCGCCGGCCGGTCCATGCAGGCCGAGCTTGGAGCCCTCGAACGTGCGCTTGAGAAACCTGTGCGCCCCTTAACCGCGATCGTCGGCGGCGCGAAAGTGTCAAGCAAGCTCGATCTGCTTGCCAATCTCATCGCCAAGGTCGACACCCTCATCATAGGCGGCGCCATGGCCAACACCTTTCTCGCAAGCGAAGGCGCAAATGTCGGCAAGTCCTTGTACGAACCCGATCTCCTCGCCACCGCGCGCCGTATCATGAATGATGCAAAGGCGGGAAATTGCACGCTTCTGCTTCCCGCCGACGCCAGCCTGGCATCAGAGTTGAAGGCGAACGTTTCCTCCCGCCTCGCCATCCTCGATGATGTCCGCTCCGATGAGATGATCCTCGACATCGGGCCCGACACGATCGCCGCCGTAAATTCGGTGCTCGATCGTTCGGCAACGCTTGTCTGGAACGGGCCCTTTGGTGCCTTCGAGGTCAAGCCGTTCGATCGCGGCACCCTCGCCGTCGCCCGCCATGCGGCTGAACTGACGCGAAGAGGCGCGCTTGTATCCATTGCCGGAGGCGGCGATACTGTCGCCGCACTCAACGAGGCAGGTGTTGCCCAAGACTTGACCTACGTGTCGACGGCAGGCGGCGCTTTCCTCGAATGGCTCGAGGGTAAGACGCTTCCGGGCGTAAAGGTGCTTCAATCTTGATGTCGAAAAGCGAGACGGGCAGGCCATGAACGAAAAACTGGAAGACATTGCATCCGCCATGGTGGAGCGCGGCAAGGGAATTCTTGCTGCCGATGAAAGCACTGGCACGATCAAGAAGCGGTTCGACACCATAAACACTCCCTCGACCGAGGAAATTCGCCGCGACTATCGCGAGATGCTGTTCACCACATCCGACGCCATGAGAAAATACGTCTCCGGCGTCATTCTCTTCGATGAGACGCTTCGTCAGAAATCGCGCAACGGCCGGCCGCTGGTTGAGATCATATCCGAGGCAGCCGCTATTCCCGGGATAAAGGTCGATGCCGGCGCCAAGCCGTTACCCTTTTCGCCAGGCGAGCAGGTGACCGAGGGACTCGATGGCCTGCGCGACCGCCTCAAGGACTACCGCAGCCTCGGGGCTCGCTTCGCCAAGTGGCGTGCCGTCATCGACATCGCTGAAGGCATCCCCACCGCAAACTGCATAAGAGCCAATGCACACGCCCTGGCCCGCTACGCCGCGCTTTGCCAGGAGCAGGCCATCGTACCGATCGTCGAGCCCGAGGTGTTGATGGATGGGCCCGTCGCCGCTCATGGTCTCAACCGTTGCGCCGAGGTGACCGAATGGGTGCTGAATACGGTCTTCGACGAGCTCTACCTCGCCCGCGTCAGACTCGAGGCAATCGTATTGAAGCCAAACATGGTCATCGCTGGGAAGAACGCCAAAACGCAAGCCTCCCCCGAGGAGGTGGCCGAAACAACGGTTGCGGTCTTGAAGCGCACGGTTCCTGCCGCCGTTCCAGGCATCGCCTTTCTTTCCGGCGGCCAGACCGACGAGCAGGCCACCCACCATCTTTCCCTCATGAATTCCATGGGTGATGTGCCCTGGCGGCTTACCTTCTCTTACGGCCGGGCCCTGCAGGCCGCCGCCCTCAGGGCCTGGGGTGGCCGCAGCGAGAATTTCGCCGCCGGCCAGCGCGCCTTCGCCCATCGCGCTCGCATGAACGGCCTTGCCACCTTGGGCAAGTGGTCGAAGGACCTGGAAAAGGCCGCTTGAGGCGAGGCCACAAGATTGCCCAACTGCAGGCTTTACCTTGTGGCGCCCGAGGGGATCGAACCGGTTGAGGGATCAAGGATTATCGCCGCAGCGCTAGAGGCTGGCGACGCGGCGAGTATTCTGATACCGGCCGGACCGCGACAATTGGAATTGGCAAAGCACTTGAAACCACTGAGCCTCGCGCACGACACCGCTCTTCTTCTCGCCGGCGATCCGGGCAACTGCCTCAAGGCAGGGGCCGATGGCATCCATCTTCAGGCCGACCCGGCATCCTATGCCGCCGCCCGTGCCGCCATGGGCGTGGATAAGATCATCGGAATAGAGTGCGGAACCTCCCGTCATCTCGCCATGACCTTGGGCGAACTCGGAGCCGACTACATCGCTTTCTCAGGCGTGGCGCCTGCGAAGAATGGCACGATCTTGAGCTGGTGGTCGGAGCTGTTCGAAGTGCCCTGCGTCGCATTTGACCCGGCGAACGAGGACGACGCCGTTGTTTTCATGCGCGAAGGTGCCGATTTCCTTCGCCCCCCGGACACCATGTGGCGCGATGCTGAAACGGCCGCCTTGACCGTCAAATCCTACAATCAACTGATCTTGGGAACCCTGAAATGATGAAGCCCTGGTATTCAGCTGTTCTCGCCCTTCTCCTCGCAGCCTCCCCGGCCCTCGCGGAAAGTTTCGAGGAAGCCGTCGCCCTCTACAGCGACAAGGACTTCAAGGCTGCCTTCCAGGTGGCCAAGCCCCTTGCCGAGAAGGGCGATGTGCGCGCCATGGCGATGATCGGCACGCTCTACCAGAACGGCCAGGGAGTGAAGCGCGACCTTAAGGAGGCCGTCAAATGGCTGACCAGCGCGGCCGAAAAAGACAACGCCGGTGCGCAGTTTGCCCTCGCCGTCCACTATCTCGACGAGGACGGCGGCAAGCCGAACCTCAAGGAGGCGGAGAAATGGATGGAGCGCGCCGCCAACAACGGCAGCGTTCCCGCCCAGCACAACATGGGGCTTCTGGCCGCCGGTGCGGGTTCAGGCAGCCCCGACTGGCTGCGCGCCAGGGCCTGGTTCGAAAAGGCAGCCAATCAAGGCTTTGCCGAAGCGCAATACAATCTCGCAGTGCTCTATGCCGAGGGCCGCGGTGTCGAGAAGAATCCCGTGACCGCCGGGGAATATTTCCTGAAGGCGGCCATGCAGGGAATGCCCGATGCGGCGCTCGAATATGGGGTCATGGTATTTCGCGGAGACGGGGTGGAGAAGAATGAAGAGATCGGTGCCCAGTGGCTTTTGGTCTCCGCCCAGCGCGGCAATGTGATCGCCCAGAATCGTGTGGCCCGCGTGCTCGCCGCAGGCCGCGGTCTCAAGCCTGATCCCATCGAGGCGGCAAAATGGCATGTGCTTGCCAAGCGCGGTGGCCGCGACGATCCGTGGCTCGAGGAGTTCATCTCCCGCATGAACGAGGCCGACCGCTCGGAAGCCCAGAAGCGCGCCGATGCCTGGACGACGCTCCACGCGGCCGACAGCGG
>DATBLQ010000064.1:0-3207 GCA_036555325.1 Aestuariivirgaceae bacterium
GTGGGAGAGGTGAAATGACAGGGTATTGTGCGGAATGCCCAGCGCTTCGCTCAAGGTTCCAGCGGGCGCTCCTCCCTCTCCATAGCGAACCAGAAGACGCAACACCCTGAGACGTGTTTCCTGCGACAGCGCGCCAAAGGCCGTTGTGGCCTGCTCGATTTCCATATGTCCAGAACTATAGACATATAGTGCAGGATGTCAAGGGCCTCTTTACGGCAAAGCTCGAACGCTCCAAGTATTCGATGGTCGATCGTAAACCACGGCTCGCCGGCCGTAGAACCGGAATTGAGTAACCTTGAATTGAAGGAGACCAGCTCCCGTCATGCCCGCTCTGCGCAGTCGGCGAAATCGGACGGCTTCAGAGCGATCGTTTGTTACCTGGCCTCGGATCTCAGCGGGCTCTTCTCGTCGCGGCCGTGAATCACCGCAGGCGGGTGTCCGAGAGCGGGATTGAAACCGATCGTCACTTTACCCCGGACATAACACCAACTAGGCCGGCTTACGTGCCAGGAAGGTGTAGCCGTACACATCAAAAAGCCGGGCCTTCTTTTCACCTCTGGCTTCGCCGAAGGTGTCGTAGGGTTGACTGACTTGAATATCGACGAACCCGCTGTCCAACAGCATCGCACGCCAGCCTTCGCACGGAAGGCCGCCGGCAATTCAAGCCGTCCAAAGATCGATGGTGCGTAGCGCACTCTCCGGCACGGGCTTACCGTTCGCGATGTCGCCGAACTGCAATCTCCCGCCAGCACGCAAGACCCGCCACATTTCGGAGAAGACTCGCTTCTTGTCAGCACAGAGGTTGATGACGCCGTTGCTGATAACGACATCCGCCCATCCGTCAGCTACCGGTATCTGTTCCAAAAGCCCCTCGCGAAACTCGACGTTTTCGAGTCCCATCGATTGAGCCGTCTGGCGTGATTTTTCAAGCATCTCCGGGAGCATGTCTATGCCGACAACCTTACCTGTTGGACCCACCTGATGTGCGGCGACAAAACAATCAAAGCCGCCGCCCGAACCGGCGTCGACGACCTTTTCGCCGTACTCGAGCGATCGCAGCGAGAAAGGATTGGCCACCCCGGCGAACGACTCGATCGCTGCGTCGGGCAATGCGTCGACGAGTGCCGAATCATAACCAAGGCGTTTTGCAAGTGGCCGCCCCGTATGGAAGTGATATTCTCCGGTGGGGTTGGTCGCGACGTCTCGATACTTGTTCTTGACTTCCTCTCGCAGACCAATCGGATCGACGGCAAGCTTTTCATTCATGAGAAATTTCCTCCCATGACTCACTTACGACTTCTGAAACCTGTATCAATAGGGTTCATGAAGAGCACTGCAGCAGGAAATAGGTGTGAGTGCTTCATCCTTGCGATTAGCGCGGAGTAGCTTCACAAGCAATTACTTTTCTACGCTTCTTCGTGTTGGCACGACTCTTCAAGGAAACACCATTGTACATGCGCTGCCTCGTAGAACGCCAGGCTTGCCCAGTGTTCCCGAATCAAGGTCCGAGGGTTTCCTTCATGCGAACTGCGACAACAACGCCCGAGACAAACGTGACGGCGGCGACAAGCCAGATCGCAGCGTGAATGCCGAATGCGTCGGCCGAGACGCCCGCCAGCAAGGCGCCCACCGCGTACCCTAGATCTCTCCACAGCCGGTAAACACCGACTGCCGACGCCCGCCAGGTCGGGTGCGCCACGTCCCCAATAGCAGCAAGCAGCGTAGGATAGACCATCGCCGTGCCTGCACCGAGCAGCAACGCGCCCGCCGCCAAACCGAGGAATTTCGCCGCGAGCACGATCACTGCGATGCCGATCGCCTGGACCCACATTCCGCCGGCGATGAGCCATTTGCGTCCTGCGCGATCGGACAGTGCTCCGGTGAAAAGCTGGCCAACGCCCCAGACCGCCGGATATATTGCCGCGAGCCAGGCGATGTGTTCAAGCGATAGTCCCAAGGCAGCATAAAAAAGCGGGAACAGTCCCCATGCCATTCCGTCATTGAGGTTATTGACCAATCCGGCTTGGCTGATCGACGAAAGATTGCGGTCAAGAAAAGATGTGCGGACAAAAATGTCCTTTTGGGAAGGCAGTGGATGCTCGACCGGCGTTGCATGGTTTCTCGCCTCATGAAGAGCATGACCGTGGGTCTCCCGTACCATGAAAACGGAAAGCAGAAAACCCGCCAGCGCGAATCCAACGCCCAGGTAGAACGGCTCTGGGCGCAGCCCATAAGCCGCCGCAACATATCCAGTTGCGAGAGCGGACAGTGCCACTGCTCCATAGCCAGCGAATTCATTGAGCCCCATGGCGAGGCCGCGACGCTCGGGGCCAGCGAGGTCGATCTTCATGATCACCGTAGTTGACCACGTGAGACCTTGGCTCACACCCAGAAGCACGTTGGCCGCAAGCACCCAGTTCCATGCCGGCGCCCACATGAGGAGAAAAGGAACCGGAAGTGCAACGACCCATCCGACGACGAGAACGGTTTTGCGCCCGAGGCTGTCCGACAAACGCCCGGCGAAATAGTTGGTGAACGCTTTGACAACACCGAAGACGGCAATGAATGAAAGCACCGCGGTACGCGCGGCGAGATGAAATTCTTGCTCGGCGATCGCTGGCAAAATAGTTCGCTCAAGACCGACCATGGCGCCGACAAACGCATTGACGAGGATTAAGAGTGAAAACTGCGCCAGATTCGGTCTCAAGCCAAGCTCGACATGAGAAAAATCGGCCGCTGAATCGGATGTCATCGCCGGAGTTCCGGTATCTAGAGCCAGGAGATCATCGATTGTTGAATCCCCTTATCTTGCCCTTTCACAAAACACGCGATTATTGGCGTTTGCTCAAACGACAACAACCAGCGAGCGGCCCATCGCCCGCTCGAAAGGACATTTCGCCGGCATTAGAACGGACTGATTAGGTTCATGATTGAAGAGCGCGTAAGAGCTTAGCAGGCTAGCCGTAGACGATAACACCCAGGATCACGGCACTATCCAACAGTATCCAACCCAGACAAGCCAAGTAGATGTTCTTGTCCTTTTTCTGTATTCCAAACCAAAACCATAGAATCGCCGACAGGAGATATGCGCTCCACGATATGATCGACACTCCAGCGGCCTGTCCGTTTACCCAAATCGTCAGGACCTGAGGAATCGTCATTACCATAGTGAAGATCGACATGGCTCCCAATAAAGGCCGCAGGACT
>DATBLQ010000034.1:0-2247 GCA_036555325.1 Aestuariivirgaceae bacterium
GTCGCCGAGGACATAGGCCCAGGCGCCCGCGCAAGTGCTGAGGACGACGGCATAGTCGATACCCGGCTCGGCAGTGCCAAGCCAATGCCGAACTGGATTGGTGGTGTTGAGGTCTTTGGCCGGCACGAATTCGAAAAACACGCCATTGTCGAAGATCAGGCGCAAGCCTTCGCCCGGACCGCGATCGGCGATGGCGATGAAGGCTTCACTTGCAGGATAGACCTCCCGCAGCTCGGCCCCGCTCCCCTCCAGAAGCTCCGTGAATCGATTGGCGTAGGATTTGAAATCGACCCCGCCATGAACCAGCAATTCGAGCCCGGGGTAATAGCTCCGAAGCTGAGGCTCCCTATCCGGACACAACTCGGCAAGCTTGTCGAACAAGATCAGCAGCCAGTTCGGCGTCCCGCTGATTGCGCGGATGTCCTCCTCGAGCGACTGCCGTGCGAGCCTATCAACTTTCTCCCTCCAATCCGTGAGCAGCGCCAAGTCTCGCGGTGGAAAGGTGTAGGGCCGCAACCACCAGGGGATCTCATTGGCTTCGATACCGCTCAGGTCGCCAGAATAGATCCCCGGCGATTCCTCCCGCAGGTCGGTGCTGCCGCCCAGGATGAAGGCTTTCCCGCCGAGAATTCGGCTCGTGGGCCGATTGAGCAAATGGTGAAAGAGGATATCTTGGGCGGCACGGAAATTTGCATCCAGCATTTCGCGCGAGCAGGGAATGTGCTTGGTCGCCCCTGTCGTCGTTCCAGCCGTCAGCGCGAAATAAGGTATGGTGCCCGGCCAGGTACAATCGTTGAGTTCGGGAAACTCCGCCTTCCAGTACCCATTCCAAAGATCTTCATAAGTCCGTATCGGCACACGGTCCTGGAACTCCTTCACGCTCGTGATAGAAGCAAAATGATGATCGCGTCCGAACCGCGTCGAGGCTGCCCTCCGCACTAGGCTGAGCAGCTCACGCTCCTGCGTCTCGGCGGGACGCTGCATATTGAGCTGCCAGTTGCGCCACTGTGCATACAACAAGGCTAATGGTGTCGCGGCAAGCATCGGGCCCCACATCGCTTCGAGGCGGCGACCTTCAGCCGCAAGTTACAGCTTGACTCCGCCACCCGGCTCTTTTCTGGCGTGGGCTTCCGCAATTTCCCGATAGTGCGGGGTTTGGAACATGATCAGCTCCCATTCCACACGCCGTTCGTCGAGGCGCAGAATGTAGAGGTTCCCGTCGTCGCCCATGAGCTTGAAGTAGCGGTCTTGTGCGCCGTGCCACTGGTCGAGGTTTTCGGTCACCTCGATCTTGCGTCCGTCAAGGCGAAAGCGACTCGGCATCTCGACGCCGGCATGGCCGGCTGAGGTCTCAACCGATACCCGCATGATACGCCTCGTCCGGCACGCTAGAGCCGATTGACCTCAAACTCCTCAAGCGAGTAGCCAAGCTGTGCCAAGCCTTCTTCCAAGTAGTCTCCGAACTTCGGCGTGCCGATGAGGTATGAAGGGATGTGCTTGTCGCGCATGTCCTGGGCCTCTTGCCTCGCTTGTTCGAAAGAAGGAAAGTCACCGCGGCCGAGCCAAGTGAGCGCAAGCAGATCGAGCTGCTCGTCGATGTTTAGCATCGTAAGCGCGGCCTCAAGTTCCTGTAACGTCGGATCGTCCCCTTCGGCCTCCAAAACGTCGACATCGCGGTCGTCGGTCGGGTTCGACCCAGACTCTGGGTCCGTGGGAGCGACCTTTTCATCGAACTCCCGGGCTTTGACGATGATGTAGAACACCTTCTCTGCGGAAATTGTAAGTTCGGCCGCAGCTTCGTTCTTTTCCGGTTCTATGTTGACCATGCTACTTTTCCTTCAGGCCCGGCCGCTCTCCATTTCAATCATATACCAAGCCAGCGGGACCCGTCGTACATTGATATGCATCAATGCCACAGCGGTGGCCGCAGAACACACCAGCGACGGAGTTCCTTGGAGGCGCCTAAAATGACACCGACACTCGATCCGAAGATGCTCACGCGTGACGAGATCGTGCAAATTTGCGGCGACCTGCCGGATTGGAAGATCGCCAGAATCGAGGCGAGCGGCGCAAACCATGAGGAGTTGATGGTGGCGCTGACCTGGGCGCAAGGCGAGAACGAGGTCGACACAGCGGACCATCACCCCTTAACCGGCCGCGCGGCCTATGTTTACGAAGTCCTCATCGCCGAAGAGGACATTTGGGGCGAAGAGCATCGGGCGTGAGGCGTGCTTGCCGCGTCAGCGC
>DATBLQ010000086.1:0-43330 GCA_036555325.1 Aestuariivirgaceae bacterium
CCGCAGGTCCGTCCTTTTTGGACAGCGCATCTGAAAACAAGGCCCCTGCGATCTTCAAACCCGTCTCCCTGCCGATCTGCTCGATCAGTCGCTTGTCGCTGATGTTTTCGACGAACAGCGCCGAAGCCTTCTGCTGCCTGACCTGCTGAATAAGCTTTGCCACATCCTCCGGGGTAGGTTCATAGACATGGGCATCGCTGTCCGGCCCCACGAGCGAGGTCACCGAAACGCGATCACCTCCGACCTGTGCAACGAAATCCGCCAGAATCGAAAAGCTTGCAACCACCTTGAGCTTTTCAGCCGCCGCTGTTGGACCAGCCCACCCGAGGATGCAAATGACAAGATAACCGCTGACGAGATAAGTCCATCGTCGCATCATGTCTCTCATGCCGCCTTGTGCCGGTGTGTCCTGAGGCGCATCCCGATGAGGCCGCGCCGACCTCCTGCCACCGACAACAAATAGATCCCGCCGGCCGTGAGAATGATCGCCGGGCCTGAGGGTATTCCGAGGTGGTAGGACAAGAGCAGACCAATTATTGAGGCTGCTGCGCCGATTAAAACGGCGGTCACGCACATAGGCCCGATTCTCGATTGCCAGAATCGCGCCGCCGCGGCCGGAAGGATCATGAGACCGACGCAAAGCAGCGTTCCCAATGCCGCGAAACCGCCGACGAGATTAAGTACGACGAGGATCAGAAATGCGAAATGCACCGCCGGCCCCGCATTGCTGACACTGCGCAGAAATAGGGGATCGAGGCATTCTGCCATGAGCGCCCTCGAAATAACTGCCAGAGCTCCAAGCGTCGCCGCGACGATTGTGCCGATGAGCAGCAATGCCTCGTTGTTCAGCGCGAGAACCGTGCCGAACAGGACATGCATGAGATCGACGCTTGACCCGCGGATCGATACCAGCAACACGCCAAGCGCCAGGGAAATGAGATAAAACGCGGCGAGGCTTGCATCTTCGCGCTGCAGCGTGAGCCGCGACACCGCACCTGCCAATATCGCCACAATCAGGCCGGCGACCAGCCCTCCCAGCGTCATCGGAACGAGTTCAAGCCCGAACAGCAGGAATCCGGCCGCAGCACCCGGAAGAATTGCATGTGCCATGGCATCTCCTGCGAGGCTCATCCGCCGCAGCATCAGGAATACCCCCACCGGGCATGCCGAAAGCGACAGCATGAGCGATCCCAAAAGCGCACGCTGCATGAACGAGTAGTCTGCAAACGGAGCAATCGTAAGCTCATAAAGGTTCATGCCGCGACCTCGGGCTCGCACCATGGTGCATGGTCGTCCCACGCCTCGTGAAACTGCCGCGCTCTGAGCAGGTTGGATGGCATCAGCACATCGCTGGTCTTTCCCCAGGCAACCGGCCGCCGCGCCAAGAGCAACGTTTCGGGAAAATGATCCCGCACCAGTTCCAGATCGTGCAGGACGGCGAGAACCGTGCGCTTCTCCCCGTGCCAGCGGTTGATGAGCTCGATCAGGTCGTTCATTGTCCGCGTATCGATAGCGTTGAACGGCTCATCGAGCAGTATGAGATCGGCATTCTGCAGAAGCACCCGGGCGAACAATGTCCGCTGCAGTTGTCCGCCGGACAATGTGTCGATCGGCCGGCTCTCGAACCCTTGCAGTCCCACCGCCGAAAGAGCCTTTTCGATATCGAGCTGGTCATTTCCGCTGAAGCGCCCCAGCATGCCGTGTTTCGGCCACAGCCCCAGCGCCACGAGGTCGAACACGCACGCTGGAAAATGCCTGTCGATCTCCGAATGCTGTGGCAGATAAGCCATCCGACATCCGCTGTGATGCTCGATTCCGCCGGCCATTGGCTTTATCACTCCGACGATTCCCTTGAGCAGAGTGGATTTGCCAGCCCCGTTCGGTCCCACGATGGCAGTGAGCGAGCCGTGCTTTAGCGATCCGGTGAGATGGTGCACCGCCGGATGATTGTCATAGCCGAGCGTAAGATCATCGAACTTGAGACACGCGCTCATCATCCCTCCAAGGTCTCATGCCTTGCCGCGGCAATCGACGCACTGGCCCAGGACCTCCACCGACACTTCATCGATGGCAAAATCCTTGCCCGCTGCGCGGTGCGCGATGGCGTCGAGTCGCCCGTCCTCGAATTCTTTCACCGTTCCGCAATCCCTGCAGATGACGAACCCCGGCTTATGTCCGTACTGATCTTCCCGGCAGGCGACGAAAGCGTTAAGCGCCTCGATCCTGTGAACCGCGCCCATCGATGCCAGCCGGTCGAGCGAGCGGTAGACCTGCATCGGCGCGCGGATTCCGCTGTTTCTGACGCGCTCCAGAATGTCATAGGCCGATAACGGCTGCTCGCTTGCTCTCAGCGCGCTCAAGACCGCCCGGTCATAGGTTGACGTCTGTTTCGCCATCCCAGCAGTCTAGTTGTTGTTTTGTTATAATGCAACATCCTTTCTCGTCTGCAACCCGGCGGGCTAAAAGGTGCCGATTTCGATCCGCATGACCTGCTCGCGCACCTCCCCGGGGTCGAGCCGCGCGCTGGGGAAATGCGAGATGTTCGGAGCATCGGGATAGATCTGGGGTTCCAACGCTATGCCTGAGAAAACTCGGTAGCTTGCGCCGCCCTTTCCCCCAAGACGCTCCGGAAAAGTGCCCGCCGTATAGATTTGCAAGCCCGGCTCGGTGGTGAGCACGCTGATCATTCGCCCCGTTGCTTCATGCAGCACTTTGGCGCAAGGCCTCAGCGTTCCATCGGCTCGATTGAGGCACCAATTGGCATCGAACCCGTCCGCGATGCCGATACGCCGCAAATCGGCGAAGCAATCCTTGAGCCGCTTGGGCGTCCTGAGATCAAACGGTGTTCCCTGAACCGGTTCGATTGTGCCTTTCGGCATGAGATCATCATCCAGGGGCGTGTACTGATCCGCATCGATTTCGATCAGGTGGTCTTCGATCGTTCCCTGATCGTGGCCCGCAAGATTGAAATAGGAATGATGCGCGAGATTGCACATTGTTGGCCTGTCGGTTTCCGACTGCATTGTGATGGTGAGGCTGTCATCGTCATCGAGACGGTATCTCGTTCTGGCCCTGACCGTGCCGGGGTAGCCTTCCTCTCCCTCGCCCGAGACATAGCCAAACGTTACCTCATTGCCTGACACGCTCTCAGGCGTCCACAGCCGCTGTTCGAATCCCTTGGCACCGCCATGCAGATGGTGTCCGCGCCAGTTCCTGGTGAGTTCATAGCTTCGTCCGTCGAGCACGAACCGTCCGTTGCGAATCCGGTTCACCACGCGTCCGCACGTGCCTCCCATCGCCAGAGGACTCGTGGCGTAGCTTTCAACGCTGTCGAAACCCAAAACCACATCGCCGAAGCGCCCATTGCGATCGGGAGTTTGAAGCTCAACAAGCCGCGCACCGTAACTTATCACTCGCGCCTTGATGTCGTTGCGGTTGCTGAGAGTGAAAGCCTCCACCTGCTCCTCGCCAATCCTGCCGAACACCGACCGTTTTACGCTCATTGCATCAGTTTCCTTGTTATGGCTCTCATTCGTGGCTTTGATTGACTTTGGTTCCCTCGCCGATAATATCTTTTCGCCAAACTCACCGATTGCCGCCTCTGCCAGCGGCGGCGGACAGCCAAAAGGTGAGACCTTGCTCTAGGGAGGTACCCAATCATGAAATTGTCAACCGCACTCCTAGCGAGTGCCGTTCTTGCCGCGTCGGTCAGTTTCGAGGCGGGCCTTGTTGCCGCCAAGGACAAGACCGTCGGCGTATCTTGGTCCAATTTTCAGGAAGAACGCTGGAAGATAGATGAAGCCGCCATGAAGGCTGCAATCGAAGCCAACGGCGACAAATACGTGTCCGCCGACGCCCAGAGTTCGGCCCAGAAGCAGTTGGCCGACATAGAAGCACTGATAGCGCAGGGTGCCAATGCCCTCATCGTGCTGGCACAGGATGCCAGCGCAGTCGGTCCGGGCGTCGCCGCCGCCGCCGCCGAAAAGATTCCCGTGGTCGCCTACGATCGGCTGATCGAAGACCCCAGCATCTTCTATCTCACCTTTGACAATGTCGAGGTCGGACGCATGGAGGCGAAGGGCGTCTTCGACGTTCAGCCGAAAGGCAATTATGTTTTCATCAAGGGATCATCCGCCGACCCGAATGCCGATTTCGTGCATGGTGGTCAGATGGAAGTTCTCAAGGCCGCGATTGACAAGGGCGACATAAAGGTCGTTGGCGAAGCCTATACCGACGGCTGGCTCCCGGAGAATGCTCAGAAAAACATGGAGCAGATACTTACGCAGAATAACAATCAGGTGGACGCCGTCGTTGCCTCCAACGACGGCACGGCGGGCGGTGTCGTTGCGGCCTTGACGGCGCAGGGCATGGCGGGAATCCCCGTATCGGGCCAGGATGGTGATATTGCCGCCCTGAACCGGATCGCCCTTGGCACACAGACGGTGTCGGTGTGGAAGGATGCGCGCGAGCTTGGCAAGGCCGGCGGCAATATCGCGTCCGCCCTCGCCGGAGGCACGCCGCTCGATCAGATCGAGGGCGCCAAGAAATTCAAGACGCCTGGCGGCAACGAGGTCAATTCCATCCTGCTCGCACCGGTGCCGATCACCAAGGACAACCTGAACATCGTGCTCGAGGCCGGGTGGATCTCCAAGGACAAGCTATGCCAGGGAGCCGACCCGGCGAAGACCCCGGTGTGCCAGTAGTCTTGGTCCTAATCGAAGCTGCGAGGCGGGAACCTGGAAGTTCCTGCCTCGCAATCTTCTTTGTTTCCATGGCCTGAAACCCGATGACCGCCATCAACACCGAAGTTCGATCGTTCGAGCGCTCGATTGGAGGGTTCTTCAATCTTCTCGAGGTCGATGTTCGCATGGTGAGCATGGTCCTGGTCCTCGCACTGATTTGGATCGGTTTCCAGATCATGACCGGCGGCAATTTCATTACTCCCAGAAACCTCTGGAATCTCGCCGTTCAGACGAGCGTCGTCGGCATCATGGCCACCGGCATGGTGTTCATGCTCATCATGCGCAACGTGGATCTTTCCATCGGTTCGATTCTCGGTTTCTCGGGCATGCTTATGGCGATCATCCAGGTCGAGTGGCTTCCCCCATATCTGGGGCTTGGCCATCCGCTTCTTTGGATCGCTGCTGTTCTTCTCGGCATCATCGCGGCCACCCTTATTGGCATGTTTCAGGGCGTCATCTGCGCCTATGGCGCGGTGCCATCTTTCATTGTCACCCTTGGCGGTCTGCTCGTTTTCCGCGGCGCCGCCTGGTGGGTTGCGTCCGGCAGAACGGTCGCCCCGATGGATGAGACGTTCCAGATGATCGGCGGCGGCATCACGGGCTCGATCGGAGCCGCAGCGAGCTGGATATTCGCCGCGGTCGTGGCCGTGCTGATTACGATCAATGCCTATCGCGCCCGCCTGCGCCGCAAGCACTTTGGCTTTCCCTTGAAACCGCTCTGGGCTGAATTCCTCGTCACCGGCATTGCCGTCGCCGCCATCATCGGTTTCGTCGCTGTCATGAACGCCTATCCTCTCCCGGTAACCGTGGCCGAAGATATCTGGAAGGAGCGCGGCGTCGAGCTGGCCGAAGGCTCACCCGTGCCGCCCATTGCGCGGGGCATTCCTATTCCTGTTCTCATCATGCTCGCGGTGGCGGCGGCCATGGCGTTTCTCGCCAGGCGCACCCGCTTCGGCAGGCATGTCTACGCGATCGGCGGCAATCCCGAGGCCGCCAAGCTCGGCGGCATTCACGTGAAGCGCATGACGGTCGCCACCTTTGCGCTCATGGGCCTCGTCACCGGCATCGCTGCGGCAATTGCGACTGCTCGTCTCAATGCCGGGGCCAATGCCACCGGTACCCTTGCCGAGCTCACGACGATCGCCGCCGCGGTCATCGGGGGCACTTCTCTTGGCGGCGGCGTGGGAACCGTGGTTGGCGCCCTGCTCGGTGCCCTGGTCATGCAGTCTTTGAGTTCCGGCATGGTGCTCGTCGGCATCGACACCCCCATGCAGAATATCGTCATTGGAGTGGTATTGGTGACCGCTGTTTGGCTCGATACCATGTATCAGAAGCTGAAGAGATGACAGCATGACGCAACATGCATCCTCGCTCGAATTGAACAGGGCGGATCACGGAGCTCCTCCTCTGGTCGAGATGCGCGATATGCACATCTCCTTCGGCGGCATCAAAGCCGTCGATGGTGTAACGATCGACCTCCATGCTGGGGAAGTCGTGGGACTCCTCGGCCATAATGGAGCCGGCAAGTCGACGCTTATCAAGATGCTCTCGGGTGCCTATCGCGCCGACGCCGGCGAAATTTTCATCAACGGCGAAAAGGTCAACATCACTCATCCGAAAGACGCAAAGGACCAGGGCATTGAAACGATCTATCAAACCCTGGCATTGGCCGACAATCTCGACGCGGCATCGAATCTGTTTCTCGGCCGCGAGCTCATCACTGCGCTCGGCACCCTTGATGATGGCGCGATGGAATCGCAGACCCGCAAGGTAATGCATCGCTTAAATCCCAATTTCCAGAAGTTCGCCGCGCCCGTCGCCGCCCTTTCGGGCGGGCAGCGTCAGTCGGTCGCCATTGCGCGCGCCATCCACTTCAACGCCCGCATTCTCATCATGGACGAACCAACCGCTTCGCTGGGTCCCCAGGAAACCCGCCAGGTCGGCGATCTCATCCGTCAGCTCAAGTCGGAAGGGATCGGCATCTTTCTCATCAGCCACGATATTCATGACGTCTTCGATTTGTCCGACCGCTTGAGCGTGATGAAGAACGGCAAGCTCGTCGGTACCGTCAGCACAAGGGATGTAACCAAGGACGATGTCCTCGGCATGATTATTCTCGGAAAGATGCCCTCCGAGGAACGCATGACCACCCATTAGGAGCTGACCATGCGCAGCAGATGTGCCCGTTCCCGTTGCTGGCTTGGCTGAAGACTTATCCCTTGGTCAGGAGCCACTCGTGCTGTTTCTGGTTGTGAAACTTCCAGGTCCGCATCGGCCCTGCCATCACGTTTAGGTAATAGAGGTCGTAACCATGCAGCGCCGCACAAGGGTGATAGCCCTTGGGCACGAGCGTGACGTCTCCGTCTTCCACCGTGATTGTCTCGTCGAGTGACCGGTCGTCGGTATATATGCGCTGGAAGGCGAAGCCCTGCTTGGGCTTGATCCGGTGGTAGTAAATCTCTTCAAGCCGCGATTCGTGCGGGAGGTTATCCTCATCGTGCTTGTGCGGCGGATAGGATGAACTGTTGCCTCCGGGCGTGATCACCTCAACGACGAGGAGGCTCTCCGCCGGTTCCCACTCCGGCAGGATATTCGTTACGTAGCGCGTGTTTGATCCCTTGCCGCGCACCTCTTGCGAAACCCGATCCGGGCCTATGAGACGCGCAGGCAGTCCGCCTTGGCCGGGTGCCGTGCACACCGCGAGCTCCACGTCCGTTTCGGCAACGACCTTCCACTTGGAATGTGCCGGCGCATAGACCGACCAGGGTTTTCCCTCGAACGGCCCAGGCCGTTCGCCCACCCGTCCCAGATTTGTTTGATCGACGCTCACCTGCCCGACGCCTGCGATGAAGACCAGGCAGACTTCCCGGTCGCCCAAATTTCCACCCGCCTCCTCGCCTCGCCGCAGCTTCAACAGATCAAAACCGACGTATGTCCATTGCGCCGACTTGGGCGTCACATGCACGACGCGCCCGAAGTCCGAGGCCGGTTTCACCAACAGTGTCGAAATTGCGCTCATCGTTTCAGATCAGCGGTCCTGATAAATCGCGTGAGATTATCGTAACCGAGCTTGACATAATCGGCCGGCGGCGCCTTCACGGGATCCTGCTCCGCTTCCACCACGATCCATCCGGTGTAGCCTTTGAGCTCCTTGAGAACTCCGGTGAAATCCACCATGCCGTCTCCCGGCACCGTATAGACACCGGCGACCACGCTGTCGAGAAACGACAGGTCGTTATCATTTGCCCGCTGCATGACCGGTTTGCGCACGTCCTTGGTGTGCACATGGCCGATCCTGCGCCGATATCGGTGCGCCAGCTGTTTCGGATTGGCGCCCGCCCAGGTCGCATGACCGGTGTCGAGCAGCAATCGCACGGCCGGCCCCGTCTTCTTCATGAGTTGGTCTATTTCCGGTTCGGTCTGCACCACCGTTCCCATGTGGTGATGATAGGTAAGCGGCAATCCTTCCCCCGCCACCATTTCCGCAAACCGCGTCAGCTCGGTGGAAAACCGCGACCAGTCTCCGTTGTTCATCTTTGGCCGCGTCGAAAGCCGTTTGCTGCGATTGCCGTGAACGCTGTTGCTGCACTCCGCCGCAATGAAAACCTCCGATCCCATGGCCTTCAGCAGCCGGATGTGATCCTGTGCCTCCTGAAATTCCTTTTCTGCATCCCTCTCTAAAAGGAATGTGGAATACCAACCCCCGACCAGCGCCAGATCGTGAGGCGTGAGGACGCTCTTCAGCGTAACGGGCGTCCGTGGGAATTTGTGTCCTAGCTCCATCCCCTCGTAGCCTGCTGCCTTTGCTTCGGTGAGGCACTGCTCGAGCGTGATATGTCCGCCGAGCTCCGGCATGTCGTCGTTTGACCAACAGATCGGATTGGCCCCGATGCGCACTAACATTGTCGTTCCCCGCTATGCCGCCTGTGCTCCGTGCACCCGCTGCCACATGGCGACAAGCTGCCCGAATCTCTGTGCCATTTCCGCAACCGCATCCTCATCGCTCATCTTCCCCTCAAGCCAGCCGGCCGCCGCATGATTGAAGATCGTGCGCCCGATGGCAAAACCTTTCACCGTCGGCACACTCTCCGTCAGGCCGATGGCTTCTTCAAGCTCTTTGAGCGGGGCTCCAAGCCCCAGGATAACGATTCCGCGACACCATGAATCGTGCTGGCGCACCACCCGGTCGATGGTGCGCCATGCGGCGAGCGAGGTCTGCGGTTCGAGCTTCCACCAATCCGGTTTGATCCCCGCCTCGTACAGGTCTTCAAGCGCGCGCGCGACCGTATCGTCCTTAACTGCTCCATGCTTTGCGGCGACGATCTCGATCAAAAGTTCGCGCCCCAGTTTCCGTGCCGCATCGTAGAGTCCGCGGAGTGTTTGCTTTTGCAGGGTTTTGAGTTCGCTCTGATCGTCAGGGTGGTAGAAAGCCAGGCATTTGACCGTATGGGTTATAGGCCATTCGATCAGCCTCGAACCCACGTCCTGGCTGAATTCGAACCGCAGCGGTCGCGATCCAGGCTCCTCGACCGGACGGCCCAACCAGAAGTTTTCTTCTGCCGCGGCATACATCGCCTCCCGCCCGTAGGTTTCGTCGAGCAGCATGCCGAAACCCGGCCGGCGGCGTGCCACCTGGGCGGCTGCTTTGACCGCCAGCACCTTGAACTGTGAAATTCTATGGCGCGGCGTTTGCGTCTGATCGGCGAGAAGCTCGAACTGCGAGCGCTGGTCGATGGCGAGCGCCATCAGCAGTTCAGGTTGAGCTCGGCGCGTGCCTGCCCAATGAATATGGTTGAGGGTTTCGTCTTTTCTGAGCGCTCGCTCGCTGCTGCCATGCTTCAGGAACTGCTGAAGCTCGACGAAGGTTGGATATTCGGGCGAACACAAGAGCCGCGACACCGCAATCGCACCGCAAGCGTTGGCCCAAGTGGCGCAGGTTTCCAGCGCTTCGCCCTTGAGCCATCCCCGCAGGAACCCGGACAGGAATGCATCCCCCGCACCCAGCACGTTGTAGACCTCGATCGGAAATCCCCTGCCGACGATGCCCCCTTCGAGAGTTTCAGGAATGGCCCCGTCAAATACCACACATCCCATGGGGCCTCTTTTGACCACGATCGTTGCCCCCGACAGCGAGCGGATTTTTTTGAGCGCCTGAAGCGTGTTCTCTTCTCCCGCCGCGATATGGACTTCCTCTTCTGTCCCCACGATGAGATCGCATTTGCTCAGGACGCTTTGCAGCTTGACCGAGACCTGCTCTGATCTGATGTAGCGTTCCTCCCCGCTCGCATGTCCCGCAAGCCCCCAAAGATTGGGTCTGTAATCGATGTCGAAGATCACTTTGCCGCCGCTTTGCGCGGTGATTTCCATAGCCTTGTTCTGTGCCGCTGCCGTGTGAGCCTGGGAAAAATGCGTCCCCGTTACCAAGACGGCGTCTGCTGAAGCGATGAACTTCGCATCGATTTCTTCTTCTCTCAGGGCCATATCGGCGCAATTCTCCCGGTAGAATATCAACGGGAAGGTCTTCTCGTTCTCCACTGCCAAGAGTACGAGCGCCGTAAGTCGATGAGGATCGGTGATGATCCCGTCGAGCGCCACGCCCTCCCGCTGCATCTGCTCGCGAACAAAGCGCCCCATCTGTTCATCGCCCACTCGGGTCACGATTCCTGCCTTTAGCCCGAGCCTCGAACAGCCGATCGCGATGTTCGACGGACAACCGCCCACGGATTTCGCCATGGATTGAATATCTTCCAGTCGCGACCCGATTTGCTGCCCGTAAAGATCAACAGATGCCCGCCCGATCGTGATGACATCAAGCCTCCGCTGGGCTGATCGGCTTGCTTCAGGACTCATGCAAGAGCTCTCTTCTATCGATCATTCGATTTGTTGGAATGAAGCTATAGTTCTGCAATTGCGTCAATTCGGAATTGGGCAACGCGGTTGAAGAAGCGGGCCCCGGTCGCCTCTTGACCCTTGGTCCGATAAATGGAATGAACATTGCAGACCACAATCGTTCTTCCGCATTGGAAGAACCGGGGCAGGCAACGTTCGGATAGGATTTCTCAACCGCATGGTGCGAAAGCCCCCGAAAAAGCAGCCGGCGCAAGCGCCGGGAGAAGAATCGCAACGCCCTCTGCTCGAGGCAAGGGGCATCGTCAAATATTTCGGCGCCATTACCGCATTGCGTGATGTGAACTTTCACCTCAATCGCGCCGAAGTGTTGGGCGTGGTGGGCGACAACGGCGCCGGCAAATCCACTCTCATGAAGATTCTTTCCGGTCTCTACGCTCCCAGCGCCGGAGAGATCGTTTTCGACGGCAGTCCGGTTCACTTCGCTAGTCCGAGAGACGCGCGCAACATCGGCATAGAGATGGTTTATCAGGATTTTGCCCTCGCCGGAAACTTGCCCATCTTCGAAAACATCTATTTGGGCCGCGAACCCGGTCGCAAGATTCTTGGACTCAACATCATCGACCACGCCAAGTCGCGCGCGCTGGCAAAGGCGCATCTCGATCGTTTGAAGATTCACGTCAAGAGTGTCGAACAGCCGGTCGAGGAGTTGTCTGGCGGCCAGCGGCAGGCCGTGGCCATCGCGCGGTCCACGGCTTTCGATGCCCGCGTTGTCATCATGGATGAGCCGACGGCGGCGCTTGCGGTGAAGGAGGTCGGCAAGGTTCTCGATCTCATCCGTAGCCTCAAGGATCACGGTGTTGGAGTGATTCTGATCAGCCACCGCATGGACGATATCTTCTACGTCTGCGATCGCGTCATGGCGCTGTATCATGGTGCCAATTTCGCCGATGCGCCGCTCTCCAAGACCAGCCGCAACGAGGTTATCGGCTGGATCATGGGAACCAAGGATCACAAGGCAAGCCTCGCTCACGACCGGGTCCATTGATGGTGTCCAACCCCGAGGTGGCGAGGATTCTCGAGCGTTACGGCATTGTTGTCGTCGTGCTGGTCATGATGATCGGCCTCACTCTTCTTAAGCCCGGCGTGTTTCTCACCGTGACCAATCTCACCAACATCGTGAAGCAGAATGCATCCGCAGCCCTCTTGGCTCTTGGCATGTTCGTGGTGATCCTGACGGCCGGCATCGATCTTTCCGTCGGGTCGGTCATGGCGCTGGCCATGGTGTCTTTGGCGGTCGCCAATCGCGCCGGCTACCCCTGGGAAGTCATAATATTGATGGGCCCTCTCGTTGGCATCGCCGCCGGCCTCGTGAACGGTATCGGTCTGACCTGGCTCAAGCTCCCTCATCCGTTCATCATGACCCTCGGGACCCTCAACGTTGCCCGCGGACTGACGAATCTTGTCTCAGGCGGCGCGCCCATTAGCGGCCTTAAACCCGAGGTGCGCTACCTCGGGCAGAAAAACTACGATTTCGGCATCTTTCAGCCGCCGGCAGGGATTCCTGCGAGTTTCTTCATCGTCGCTCTGTGCGGTCTGGCGCTGTGGTTTTTCTTGAACCGCACCTCTACCGGCCGCCACATCTATGCGATTGGCGGCAACCCGCAGGCCGCCCGGGTGAGCGGCATCAGCGTCGACCGTGTTCTCGTTCTGGTCTATGTGATTTGCGGTTTTTTCGCCGGCCTCGCCGGATTGTTGCTGGCGGGCCGCACCGATTCCGGTTTCCCCAACGCCGGCATCGGTGCCGAGCTTGATGCGATTGCCGCAGTGATTATCGGGGGTGCCAGTTTCTTTGGTGGACGCGGCACGGTGCTTGGCGTTCTGGCCGGCGTATTGATCATTGGGCTGCTTCGTAACGGTCTCAATCTTCTCAATGTCAGTGTATTCTGGCAGCAGATCCTGATCGGCGTCGTCATCATTCTGGCCGTGTTTATTGACGTTCTGCGCCGGCGGGCGGCGGTTAGGACTTAGCTTGTCGCCGAAAGGTGCTGTCTCCGGCGTCGTTCGGCGAGTAGAATTGGCGGAGACTTTGTTGCTTGAATGGGAGGATATCTATGAAGAAATTCTTGGCTGTCGGTGCCGCGATCGGCGCCGTGGCGTTTTTCACCGCAGCGGCGAATGCCGAAACGGTGCTTGTGGATATGAAGGGACCAGGCGCCGGCAACCCCTTCTGGGCCGCTGTCGAACAGGGCGCCATGGAAAAGGGCAAGGAGCTCGGCGTCGAGGTCCGTGTCATGTCGCCTCCACAGGAGTCCGACGTTGCAGCCCAGATTGCTCAGATCGAGGACCAGATCGCGCAAGGGGTTGATGGCATAGCCTTGGCTCCGACTGATCCCAACGCCTTGGCACCGGTGGTCGATGCCGCCAAGGCCAAGGGTATCCCGGTTGTCTTTATCGATACCAAGGGGTCGAATCCTGGTGTGACCTTCATCGGAACCAACAACGAAGCAGGCGCTGCATTGGCTGCCGAGTACATTTGCAAGAATATTCCCGCCGGCAGCGAAGTGGCGGTCCTCCAGGGCATCATCACCCAGTCGACCGGCCAGGCGCGTGCCACCGGCTCGAAGTCGGGCCTTGAGGCCTGTGGGCTGAAGGTCGTTGCCGAGCAGCCGGCAGACTGGGATCGTGCCAAGGGCCAGACGGTCATGGAGAACATCTTGACCGGCAATCCAAACATCAAGGCCGTGTTCGCCTCGAACGACAATATGGCCTTGGGCGCCGTTGAAGCTCTCAAGGCTGCCGACAAGCTCAAGGACATTATCGTGGTGGGCTTCGATGCCAATCCCGATGCCGCGGCGTCGATTATTGCCGGTGAAATGTCGGCAACCGTCGCTCAAGCACCGAAGAACATGGGAGCGTTTGGCGTCGAGAACGTGCTGAAACTGAAGAAGGGCGAAACCATCCCGGAAAACATCGATACCGGCACGGTTCTTGTCACCAAGGAGAACGCCGAGCAGTTCAAGTAACCGAGTGAGATGCCCGGATCTCGTTGCGCATCATGCCTATCGTCATCACCGGGCTTGACCCGGTGATCTAGATGCCCGGATCGCGCCGCTACCGCGGCGGTCCGGGCATGACGACGAACGTTTCATGCGCGTCCTTGAACTCGATCCGGGGATCAACCCGCGCATATCGTCACCACCGAACCAAGCTATTGCTCGAGTGACCGAGAAGACCCTGGACAAGTTGGCACGCGATCTCATCACCGTGCGCGATGTCTTTCGCTATGCCGTGAGCCACTTCCGCTCAGCAGATCTCTCCTATGGCCACGGTACGGGCAATGCGGTTGATGAGGCGGCCTTTCTCATTCTCGAATCGCTCCATCTGCCTATCGACGATTTGAATCCATTCGCCGACGCGAGACTGACCCTCGACGAGCGTCGGTTGCTCCTGACGCGCATTCATGACCGGGTTCGAACCCGCAAGCCCGCGTCCTACATTGTCAATCGCGCTTATGTGCACGGCATGTCCTTCTACATCGATGAACGCGCCATCGTCCCGCGATCCTTTATCGCCGAATTGCTCCTGTCCGGGCGTCTCGGCCGCCAAGGCTGGGGACTTCTCTCCGAACCGGAAAAAATTACGAGCGTTCTCGATCTCTGCACCGGTTCGGGCTGTTTGGCCGTCATTGCAGCACTCCTTTGTCCCCGCGCCAAGATCCATGCCACCGACCTATCCGCCGGCGCCCTCGCCGTGGCACGCATAAACGTCGAACAGAGCCCCCATCAAGATCGCATTACTCTGTTTGAGGGCGACCTTTTTCAGCCCGTCGGGCATAACCGCTATGATTTGATTGTTGCCAATCCGCCTTACGTTGCCGCAGCCGCCATGGCAGCACTTCCGGCGGAGTATCGACACGAACCGGAACTGTCCCTCGCCGGCGGCAGCGATGGCCTCGATGTGGTGAGGAAAATTCTAGCTGAGGCGAAGCGCCATCTGAATCCATCCGGTCTGTTGATCTGCGAAATCGGGCAGGGGAGGGAGGCACTGGAGAGTCACTATCCCGATACGGAGTTCCTTTGGCTCGATACCGAAGAGAGCTCGGGCGAAGTCTTCTGCCTTACCTGCGCGTCCGCCCCCGCGATGGCGAAGCGGTGAGGGGGTCTTCCGGCCAGTCATGCTTGGGGTATCGCCCCCGCATCTGCGCCCGCACCTCCGCATAGGACTTGCGCCAGAAACTTTCGAGGTCCTGCGTCACTGCAACCGGCCGGCCGGCCGGCGATAGCAACTCCGCCCTGATCGGCATCCTCCCCTCGGCCAACGCCGGAAGTAGCTTTTCTCCGAAGAGTTCTTGCAGCTTCACGCGCAGCACCGGTGTGTCGCCTTCGTAGTCGATGGGCACGCTCGATCCCGATGCAAGCTTGAGCCTCTCGGGCAAGAGCTTGTCGAGCCGCTGCAGCAATTGACCCGGGACGAGTGATCGTAAGGCCTTTGCAAGATCGATCCCCGCCAGATGCTGGCGGCGGGTCTTTCCCGGGAGATAAGGAGAGAGCCACCCTTCGAGGGTGGCTGCAAGTGTCTCATCCGACATCTCCGGCCAGCCTTGCGACGGCTCGAGGCGCCGCATCGCCTTCACCCGCAAGAGAAGCGATCGCGCCCCTTCGCTCCATGGCAGGCATTGGAGTCCGATGTCCCGTATGCCCTCGATCAGCGCTGCCGCCACCTGGCCGGGATCGGCATCCTTGAGTTTCCGCTCCGCCAGGACGAGCGCGCCGAACCGCCGCTCCTCTCTCGCGCTGACCGACTGGGTCTCCCTGTCCCAGCTGACAGATTGCACCGTCTCGATGCGGTCGCCGAATTGTCTTTCGATGATGGCGAGGCTGATGGGAGCGGCGAGGAATATTCGGGCGTTGGCCGCATGTCCGTCGGTTGTCGCCACCGCGAGAAATTTTTCCCCCGCCAGCCGGTCGGTTTCGGAAAGGACAGCTCCCCCGCCATTTGCCAGCCGAAACGAGCCGCGCTTGTCGCGCGCCTTGGCGATGCGGTCGGCGTAAGCGAGCGCGAGCAGGCCACCTGCGTCTCCTTCAGTCTCGGTTTCGCCGATTTTCGCGAGTCCCCTGATTTGTTTGGCCGCCAGCCGCACCCTTGCGCAAGAAGGATCGTTCCTTCTCATAAGTTCCAGCCTGCTGCCGAGGCTGGCGTCGTCCTTTCCTCCCAGGAAATCGCGCTCCTGCAAAAGTGCTGCGATGTTGGCCGCAAGCCATCCTTGGCCGATCTTTCCTCCCTCGATGACCATATGCGCAAGTCTGGGATGCAGCGGCAGTGTTGCCATCCTTTTCCCGTGCTCGGTGATTTGCCCGCTTGCGTCGACTGCTTTCAAAAGTCGCAGAACGTCTCTTGCCTGTGCCAGCGCCCCCGCCGGCGGCCGCTGCAAGAGCCTCAAGCCGGATGGATCGCCGATGCCCCAGGAAGCAAGCTCGAGCACGAAAGGCGCAAGGTCCGCCTGTAGGATTTCCGGCGTGTCGTGAGCCTGAAGCGATCGGTTTTCCTCCTCCGGCCACAGCCTGTAATGGACGCCTGGTCCCATGCGCCCGGCGCGCCCGCGGCGCTGCTCGGCCGCCGATGCCGAAACTCTCACGGTTTCAAGTTTTGTCATCCCCGATCCGGGGTCGAACCGCGGCACTCTCTTGAAGCCGCCATCGATGACGATGCCGACTCCTTCGATCGTCAGGCTCGTTTCCGCAATCGTCGTGGCGAGGACAATCTTGCGTCGGTGAGGTGGTGAAGGTGCGATCGCTCGTGCCTGCTCGCGAATGTCGAGCGATCCATAAAGCGGCAGTATGTCAATCGCGCTATCGAGCGCTAACCGCTGCAGCGCCTGTTCGGCGCGCCGGATTTCAGCTTCTCCGGGCAGGAACGCCAGTATGCTCCCCTGGTGCCGCCCAAGCGCCACTCTCGCGGCATCCGCCACATCGAGTGCCACCGATTGTCGGGTCGTGCGGTCGAGATAACGCGTTTCAACCGGGTAAAGCTTGCCGGCCGCGGCGATCACCGGAGCATCGCCAAGGAGACGCGCCACGGGTTGCGCTTCGATCGTTGCCGACATGACGAGAATGCGCAAGCCGGGTTTGAACGCCTCCTGAGCTTCAAGAGCGAGCGCCAGTCCCAGATCTGCCTCGAGGTTTCGTTCATGGAATTCATCGAAAATGATGAGTCCCACGGTTTCAAGTGCGGGATCGCCCTTGAGCCTGTGGATGAATAGTCCCTCGGTTACGATTTCAATTCTCGTTGCGCGTGAAACCCGTGAGTCGAACCGCACGCTGTAGCCGACCGTCTGCCCCACCTCCTCCTTAAGAAGCTGCGCCATGTAGTGCGCGGCAGCGCGCGCAGCGATGCGCCGCGGCTCGAGCATGATGATTTTCTGTTGGCCGAGCCAGGGTGCATTGAGCAGCGAAAGCGGCACCCGGGTTGTTTTGCCCGCTGCCGGTTGCGCCACAAGCACGGCGTTGCTGCGGGCAAGAAGCGCTGCCTTCACCTGCGGCAGCACATCGTCGATAGGCAGGGGTGCCGGGTCTGTCATCTCAACCTTCTGCATGGCCGATTGATCTGGCCTACCGCAACCGCCTGTGTTAGGAGCCGAATATATATCAAAACCGCCCAGGGGATCGATGAGCGCCCAGATAATACCGGTTCCCCCGTTTGACCTCGTGGTTTTTGGCGGCACCGGCGATCTTTCGATGCGCAAACTCATGCCGGCGCTCTACTATCGCGACCACGACGGGCAGCTTCCGAACGATGCGCGTATCATCGGCCTGTCCCGCCAGCAGCTCGACGACGACGCATATCGATCGTGGGTTGATGCTGCACTGAAGAGTTATGTCGCCTCTCCCGATCGCGATCCGCAGGTGATGAAGCGGTTTCTCTCGCGCCTTTTCCATGTACAGCTCGACATCGCCGGCGACGGCGGCTGGACCGTCCTCCACCGGCTGCTTAAGCCATTTGCAGACAGGATACGGGTTTTCTATCTCGCAACCGCCCCTGAGCTCTTCGGCAAGGCCGCACGGCGGCTTGAGGCCGAGGCTTTGGTAACCCCGGAAAGCCGCGTCGTGCTCGAAAAACCCATCGGTAAGGACCTTGCCAGCGCCAAGACGATCAACGACGAGGTTGGCAGCGTCTTTGCGGAACGCCAAATCTTCCGCATCGATCATTACCTCGGCAAGGAGACCGTGCAGAACTTGATGGCGCTGAGGTTCGCCAATTCGCTGTTCGAACCGGTTTGGAACTACGGTGAGATCGATTATGTTCAGATAACTGTCGCCGAGACTGTCGGAGTCGAGGGCCGCGCTGCCTACTATGATGCCACGGGCGCGCTGCGCGACATGGTCCAGAACCACATGGTTCAGCTTCTCTGCCTCACCGCCATCGAGCCTCCGCAGTCTTTCTCCCCCGACGCGCTGCGCGATGAGAAAATAAAGGTCCTGCACGGACTGAGGCCGATCAGCGGTGCCGATGTGCGCCTGAACGTTGTCCGCGGTCAATATGCTGCGGGCGCCATCAACGGCACAGTGGTGAAAAGTTTCGCCGAGGAGATCGCAAAGCCCACGCAAACCGAAAGTTTTGTGGCGCTCAAGGCCTACATCGACAATTGGCGTTGGGCCGGGGTTCCTTTCTATCTGCGCACCGGCAAGAGATTGCCGCGTCGGGTGTCGATAATTGTCGTGCAGTTTCGGCGCATTCCCCATTCTATCTTCGGTCGCGATGCCGGGGTGATCGAGCCGAACCGGCTGGTCTTGCGCCTTCAGCCCGACGAGGGTGTAACTTTGCAGCTCATGAGCAAGGATCCAGGTCCAGGCGGCATGCGGCTGAAGACCACCCCCCTTGATCTCTCCTACGCGGATGCCTTCAAGACACGCTGGCCTGAAGCCTACGAGCGCTTGATACTCGATGTCGTGCGCGGTAATGCAACCCTGTTCATGCGGCGCGACGAAGTTGAGGCAGCCTGGGCCTGGATTGAGCCCATCGTGAACGAGTGGCAAAAATCCGATGTGCCGGTGCATCCCTATCCTGCCGGAACATGGGGCCCGTCTGCGGCGGTCGCATTGATTGCGCGCAATGAGCGCAGCTGGGTGGACCCGGAAGAATGAGACATGACCTTGCCTTCGAAACCCAGGATGGGATGGCGGAAGCTCTCGCTGGTGCCATTGCGGCCGCGCTGTCGCAGGACATAGCCGAGAAAGGTTCAGCAAGCTTGATCGTTTCCGGCGGGCGCACGCCGCGTCGCATGTTCGAAAGGCTTTCGAGAAAAGCCTTGCCCTGGAACAAGGTCAAGATTTCCCTCGCCGATGAGCGCTTGGTCCCGGCCACCGACCCGTCTTCGAACGAGCGGCTGGTACGTGACCATCTGCTGCAGAACGAGGCTCAGTCCGCAGTGTTCATTCCCCTCTGGCAAGGCGAGGGCGACCCCGTTGAAAGCGCCGTTGAGGCGATTTCCGCCATGGACCGTGCCTTCGCCATGGTCGTTTTGGGAATGGGCGAAGATGGCCATTTCGCTTCGCTCTTCCCCGGCATGCCGGGCTTGAGCCGGGCGCTTGAGCCATATTTCAATTCCCTCGCCGTGTTCGTTCCAGCCCAGGCCGGCCTTACGCCGCGCGTGTCGCTGACCCTTGCGACGCTTCTCGATACCAAGGCGCTCGCCATTTCCTTTGAGGGCGAGATGAAGCGTCGCGTCTTGGAACGGGCGCTCGCGCCCGGCCCGGTTGAAGAGCTGCCGGTCCGTGCGCTATTCAACCAGGATAGGGCGCCAGTCGATGTTTACTGGTCGCCCTGAACCGCCATCGAACCCCGACGATGCGTCCCGCCAGCCAGCTTGAACCGATCTAGTCATGGAGCGAGCCTATCCCATTCTGGTCGCAGACATTGGCGGAACAAATGCCAGGTTTGGGCTTGTGCATGGCAAAGGCGAAAGCCCGACCGACATAAAAAAACTGGCTGGAGACGACTATCCCTCCCTTCACGCTGCTTTGGGAAGTTATCTCGCCTCCATTGAACCCTCCAAACCGCACCGCGGCTGCATCGCCGTCGCCGGCCCTGTCGAGCCCGGGAAATTCATCCTCACCAATCGGACCCGGTGGAACACCACCTTGTCCTCCCTCAAGGCCGCATACCGCTTGGATGTGTTGGATGTGATCAACGATTTCCAGGCGCTCGCGGCTGCCTTGCCGTCCCTTGCCCCCGATGAACTCTGGCCGATCGGCAAGCCGACAACGGGTCTCCCCGGCGGAACCTTGGCCGTCGTCGGCCCAGGCACCGGCTTGGGCGTCGGCGCCGCGGTGAAAACCGGGCTGAGTTGGCAGGCCATACCGGGCGAAGGCGGTCACGTCGAACTTGCCAACCCCAATCCGCGCGCGCGCGCCGCCATCGACCACGTCGCGAAAAGTCTCGGCCGTGTATCGGCCGAGCGATTCCTGTCTGGCCCTGGCCTTGAGCTCCTGCACGCCACCTTGGGAAAGATTGACGGGGTGTCCCGCGAGCCTCTCGATGCCGCTGCCATCCAGCTCAGCGCTTCGGGCGGCAATGCCGACGCCCTCGACACGATTGCAGTTTTCCTGACGCTGCTCGCCGGTTTCGCCGGCGATGTGGGTCTCATGTTTGGCGCCAGGGGCGGTGTTTTCCTGGCCGGTGGGGTGGCGGCGCAGCTCAAGAAATTCATCCGGCCGGAAATTTTCCGCCGCGACTTCGAGAACAAGGGCCGCCTTCAGCCGTTCATGGCGGCCATACCGACCTTTCTGATCGCCAGCGAGACCCTGGCTTTGCGCGGCTGTGCCGCCCATCTCGATGCGATGCTTGAAGAAGAGCCGAGGCGCTGATGACAGGAAAACAGCAGGATCTGGAGAAACTCTTGAAGCTTTCTCCCATCGTCGCAGTCCTTCAGATCGACGAAGTTGCATCCGCTGTGCCGCTGGCTCGCGCTCTGGTGAAAGGCGGTGTCAGGCTCATCGAGGTCACCTTGCGCACGCCTTCGGCAGCGCATGCGATATCTGCAATCATGGGCGACGTTGAAGAGGCCATCGTCGGTGGAGGTACAATTCTCTCCCCCCGCCAGTTCGCCGAAGTGCAAAAGCTCGGCTGCCGTTTCGCCGTAAGTCCGGGCTCAACCCCCGATCTTATCGAAGCCGCCTCGAGAGCGTCCTGCCCCTGGCTTCCGGGAGCTGCCACGGTGAGCGAGATGCTGCGGCTTCTCGAGCATGGTTTTGCCCTGCAGAAATTTTTTCCCGCCGAAGCGGCAGGCGGCGTTGCCTATCTCAAGTCCTTGGCGACCGTCTTGAGCGCTCTTCGCTTCTGTCCCACGGGCGGCATCGATGAAAGCAATGCCGCAAGCTACCTAAGGCTTCCCAACGTGCTCTGCGTCGGCGGCTCGTGGATTGCGCCGCGGGATCTGGTGAGTTCCGGACGCTGGGACGAAATCTCTGCCCGCGCCGCTAGCGCAGTACAAGCCCATCGAGGATGATGCGCTTCACAGCGAGCTTGGTCGCCTCGAAGAACTCATCGTCCGCCAGCGTCTTGCCGGTGAGTGTTTGGATCTGGGCGTCGAAATCGGCATAGTGCTGTGTGGCGGCCCAGATGGCGAACAGAAGGTGATAGGGATCGATATTCGCCAGGCGCCCTTCCGCTATCCATTTTCTGATCGTCGCTTTTTTTGTTTCGATGAGGCTTGCAAGTTCCGTGCTCAACACCCGCGATAGATGCGGTGCACCCTGCATGATTTCGATGGCGAACAGCCTTGACGCAGCGGGGTGGCCGCGCGAATAGGCAAGCTTCTGATCGATGTAGTGGCCAAGCGCCTCGCGCGGTGATCGCGCCGGATCGAGTTCGCGGAGCGGTTTGAGCCACATGTCGAGGGTTCGTGTCAAAACCGCGCGGTAAAGTTCCTCCTTGGTGCGGAAGTAATAGAGCAGGTTCGGCTTCGACATGTCTGCCGTTTCCGCGATCTGGTCGATGCGCGCCCCCGAATATCCGTGCCGGGCGAACACGGCGAGTCCGGCATCGAGAATGCGCTCGACATTCACCTCTCCGATGCGCGACTTGGGCTTCTTCAGTGCAGTCATGCCGGCGGGCCGAACTTGACCATTTGATCAATTCAAGTACAACCTAGGCTCAAAACAAACACAAGAAAAGAGGGAGAGGTTTCTGCCAGCCAGGATTTCATCGTCAGTTCGCCGGGCACAGTCCGCAGCGCTCAACGGCACGGTGATTGCGGCCAATAACGTGTCGTTAACCTTCGCCACCGCCGACGGCCCCGTCTATGCGCTGTCCGATGTGAGCCTTTCCGTCAATGAAGGGGAATTCGTTTCCCTCATAGGCCCCTCGGGTTGCGGCAAGACCACTCTTTTGCGCATCATCGCCGACCTTCAAAAACCGTCCAGCGGTTCCATATCCGTCAACGGCCTTTCTCCCGAGCAGGCCCGGCTCGAGCGGCAGTATGGCTATGTCTTTCAGGCTCCCGCGCTCTATCCCTGGCGCACGGTTGAACGCAACATCAGGCTGCCTTTGGAGATCATGGGCTTCTCCCGTCAAGAGCAGTCAAACCGTGTTGCCCGCAACATCGAGCTCGTGAATCTCAAGGGGTTCGAGAAAAAATATCCCTGGCAACTGTCCGGCGGCATGCAGCAGCGGGCATCCATTGCCCGCGCCTTGTCCTTCGACCCTCGACTGTTGCTGATGGACGAGCCCTTTGGCGCCCTCGACGAAATCGTGCGCGACAGCCTGAACCTTCAGCTTCTGAAACTCTGGCACGAGACGAGCAAGACTGTCGTCTTCGTGACCCACTCGATCCCGGAAGCGGTGTTTTTGTCGACTCGGATCGTCGTCATGTCGCCTAGGCCCGGCCGCATTATCGACATCATCGATTGTCGATTTCCGCGCGATCGCTCGCTCGAGATTCGCGAGACGAAAGAATTTCTCGCCGTCGCTCACCGTGTGCGCGAAGGCTTGCGGGCGGGTCACTCCTATGACGACTGAAGCCCGGCTCGCTCCTGCCTCGGGCCGATTGCAAAGCCTCGTGCACGGCCGCAGCTTCCCTGTGGCCATCATTGTACTGGCGATTATCCTTATTTGGTATCTCGCCGCGATCCGGCTCAATGCCTCGCTGATTGGCGAAGCTGCACCGGGCCTCGGTCTGCGCGATTTCATAGGCGCTACCTGGAGCCAGGAGCGGCCGCTGCTTCCGGCACCGCACCAGGTCATCGCCGAGCTGTGGAAGACGGTCGCCGAAACCAGCATCACCTCGAAACGAAGCCTCCTCTATCATTCCTGGGTAACCGTATCGTCGGCCCTTCTTGGATTTGTCTTCGGCTCGCTTTTGGGCATCCTGCTGGCTGTTGCCATTGTCCATGTGAAATCGCTGGAGAAGAGCCTGCTGCCCTGGATCATCGCGTCCCAGACGGTACCCATTCTGGCCGTGGCGCCGATTATTATCGTTGCGCTGGGGTCGCTCGGCCTTGTCGGTCTGGTTCCCAAGTCGATTATCTCTGCCTACCTGTGCTTTTTCCCCGTCACCATCGGCATGGTCAAAGGCCTGACCTCGCCCGATCCCATTGAGCTCGACTTGATGCGGACCTATAGCGCCGACCTCTGGCAGACGCTGTGGAAGCTCAGATGGCCGGCTGCCCTTCCTTTTCTCTTCGCCAGCTTCAAGGTTGCCATAGCGATCTCCCTCGTGGGTGCGATCGTCGGTGAATTGCCGACCGGCGCACAGGCAGGCCTCGGAGCGAGGCTGCTTGTCGGGTCCTACTACGGTCAGACGGTGCAGATTTGGGCCGCATTGGTCGCTGCCGCCACTGTCGCCGCGGCCATGGTGTCTTTGGTCGGCCTCGCCGAGCGGCTCACTCTGAGCGAGATGGGGGTGAAGCCATGACCCTCGTGCACCGAGGTCGCGCTGCCGAGCGGGATAGCGCCAGCACTAATATGCTCCTACTCTGGTTGGTCGCGGCGGCCGGTGTCGCGCTCGCAAGCTATATTGCGCTTGTCTATGTCCATCGGCATGCCGGAAGTCCTGGCGGCTTCTTCTGGCTTGCGCTCCTGTTGCTATGGCTCTTGGCTTGGAAGGTCGTCAACGAGCTTGCTCATGTCACGGTGTTCAACCGGCCACTGCAGCGACTTGTTGCTCTCTTGGTCCCCATAGGTTTCGGCGCCTTCGTCTTGTTTCTTTGGGAGGTTTTCACCGTGGGCTTGGCAATTCCCATGGTGCTCTTGCCGTCACCCTCGGCGATTGCGGCCAAATTGGTCGGTTCGATTCCAATGCTGGCGGCCGATTTCAAGCAAACCTTTGTCCGCGCCGTCATACCAGGATGGCTATTGGGCTGCTTGTCGGGCTTTCTGCTGGCTGTTCTCGCCGACCGGATCCCATTTCTCGCTCGCGGACTGCTGCCCATTGGCAATTTCGTCTCCGCTCTCCCCATCATCGGAATTGCACCGATAATGGTCATGTGGTTTGGGTTCGATTGGCAGTCCAAGGTCGCCGTCGTCGTGATCATGACCTTCTTTCCGATGCTCGTGAACACTGTCGGCGGCCTTTCCCAGTCGAGCCGCCTTGATCGCGACCTCATGCGATCCTATGGGGCGGGCTATTGGGCAACGCTGCTCAAGCTGAAACTGCCGGCAGCCTTGCCCTTCGTCTTCAATGCGCTAAAAATCAATTCCACACTGGCGCTGATTGGTGCCATCGTGGCGGAGTTCTTCGGCACGCCCATCGTTGGCATGGGATTCAGGATTTCAACCGAGGTCGGACGCATGAGCCTCGATATGGTATGGGCCGAAATCGCTGTCGCGGCCGCGGCGGGATCGGCATTCTACGGATTGATCGCCCTTATCGAGCGGGCGGTGACTTTTTGGCATCCCTCCTACCGCGAGCGCTGACCCGCGGGCGGAAGGCAATCGCAAAGGAGAAGACTGGTCATGAAGAAGTTGGGTACGTTGCTGGGTGCAGCCATCCTTGGAATGAGCACCCTTTCCGCTGCCGCTGCCGACAAGGTGACGCTGCAGCTCAAATGGGTCACCCAGGCGCAGTTCGCCGGCTATTACGTTGCCAAGGACAAGGGTCTCTACGAAAAAGCGGGCCTCGACGTGACGATCAAGCCCGGCGGTCCGGATATAGCTCCCCCGCAGGTGATTGCCGGTGGCAACGCCGACGTCATCATCGATTGGATGCCCGCGGCTCTCGCCTCGCGCGAGAAAGGCGTACCGCTGGTCAACATCGCTCAGCCCTTCCGGCGATCCGGCATGATGCTCACCTGCCGCGGAGATACCGGCATCAGCACCCCCGCCGACTTCAAGGGCAAGACTCTCGGTGTCTGGTTTTTTGGCAACGAGTATCCCTTTCTGTCCTGGATGAGTCAGCTCGGCATTCCCACCACCGGCGGCTCCGATGGCGTCACCGTCCTGAAACAGGGTTTCAACGTCGATCCTCTCCTGCAGAAACAGGCCGATTGCATTTCCACCATGACCTACAACGAATATTGGCAGGTTATTGACGCCGGCATGAAGCCTGAGGATTTGATCGTTTTCAAATATGAAGACCAGGGCGTCGCTACGTTGGAAGACGGTCTATACGTCCTGGAGGATCGTCTGTCCGATCCGAAGTTCGTCGAAATCATGGCGCGCTTTGTCAAAGCCTCCATGGAAGGATGGACCTGGGCGCGTGAAAATCCTGAAGCAGCCGCCAAGATCGTTCTCGACAACGATGCAACCGGCGCCCAGACGGAAAAACATCAGGTCCGCATGATGGGTGAGATCAACAAGCTCACCGAAGGCTCCGACGGTACATTGGACGAAGCGGCCTATCAGCGCACCGTCGACACCTTGATGAAAGGCGGGTCCGATCCCGTCATCAGCAAGACGCCGAAAGGTGCCTTCAGTCATGCGGTGACCGATGCTGCAAAGAAACTTTGATTAGGGATGAAAGGCCGGTTCCCGAAGGACCGGCCTTTTTCTTCCCCTTCGGAAGGAAGGTTGGATTATGAGCGTACTCATTCGCGGCGGCACGGTCGTCAACCACGATCATTCACGCCGCGCTGATGTTTTGATCGACGGCGAAACGATTGCCGCTGTCACGGGAAGGATCGACGCCCCAAAGGGAACCGAAGTAATCGATGCCGGCGGCTGTTATGTGATGCCCGGCGGCATCGATCCTCACACCCATATGGAGCTCATGTTCATGGGCACCGTATCGGCTGACGATTTCGAATGGGGAACCAAAGCGGCTCTCTCCGGCGGCACGACGATGATCGTCGATTTCTGCATTCCCGCTCCCGGTAAATCCATGCTCGCCGCTTATCAGGACTGGCGTCACAAGGCCGAGAAAGCGGCGGGCGACTACGGCTTCCACATGGCGGTCACGTCCTGGACGAAACAGATTTGGGAGGAGATGGAAACCGTCACCAAGACCTACGGCATAAACACGTTCAAGCATTTCATGGCCTACAAGGGCGCGCTCATGGTCAATGACGACGAGCTCTACAATTCCTTCTGCCGCTGCGCCGAACTTGGTGCCATGCCCCTTGTACACGCCGAGAACGGCGATGTGGTGTTCCGATTGCAGGAGCATCTTCTCGGCAAAGGCGTCACCGGACCCGAGGGTCATGCCTATTCAAGGCCCCCGGAAGTTGAAGGGGAGGCCACCAACCGGGCCATCATGATTGCCGACATGGCGGGCTCACCCCTTTATGTCGTCCATACCTCCTGCCGCCAGGCGCACGAGGCGATCAAGCGCGCCCGCGAAGCCGGCAAACGGGTATTCGGCGAACCGCTCATCCAGCACCTGGTGCTCGATGAAAGCGACTACCTCCACAAGGACTGGGACTACGCCGCAAGAAGGGTCATGTCGCCGCCCTTCCGTCCCAAACCGCATCAGGACTCCCTTTGGGCGGGCCTTCAATCGGGATCGCTGCAGGTCGTAGCGACCGACCATTGCTCCTTCACCACCGAGCAGAAGAGAATGGGAGCCAGGGACTTCACAAAGATTCCAAATGGCACCGGCGGGTTAGAGGATCGTATGCCGGTTTTGTGGACCGCTGGCGTCAACACCGGCAGGCTCACCCGCGAGGAATTCGTCGCCGTCACATCCGCCAATTCGGCGCGCATTCTCAATGTCTATCCGCGCAAAGGATGTGTCGCGGTTGGCTCCGATGCCGATATCGTCGTCTGGGATCCCAAGGCGACCAAGACCATCTCGGCGAAACGGCAGGTAAGCCGCATCGACTACAATGTCTTTGAGGGGTACCAGTGCACCGGCCTTCCGATTGTCACCTTGAATCGCGGCAGGATTGCCTGGCGCGAAGGCGACCTGCGGGCAGCGCGCGGCGACGGAAAATATGTTGAGCGTCCGCCCTTCCCCGCCGTGCATGTGGCAAACTCAACCTGGAAGGAACTAACCGCACCGCGCCCCGTTGCGCGCCGTGAGGTAACGCCGTGACGACCTCCAAGCAAAATCTGGTCATCAACGGGCAGCGGCTGTGGGATTCGATCATGGAAACCGCTGCCTTTGGCGCTACGCCCAAGGGGGGGATCAAGCGCCTCACCCTCTCCGATGATGACCGGAAGGTTCGTGATTGGTTCAAGCGCGCCTGTGAGAACCTCGGTCTCAAGGTGTCGGTCGACAGTTGCGGCAACATGTTTGCCCTGCGCGCCGGCAAGAACCCAAACCTTCTTCCCATCGCCCTGGGTTCGCACCTCGATACCCAGCCGACCGGCGGAAAATTTGACGGTGTGCTGGGCGTCCTCGGCGCACTCGAGGCGGTGCGCACGCTCAACGAGGTCGGCTATGAAACGACCGCACCCGTCATGATCGTCAACTGGACGAATGAGGAAGGATCTCGCTTTGCTCCGGCGATGCTGGCCTCGGGCGTCTATGCCGGTGTCTTCACGCAAGACTACGCCTATGCGCGCGAGGATCGGGAAGGCAAAAAGTTTGGCGAGGAACTCGAGCGCATCGGCTATCGAGGTAGCGAGCCCGTCGGCAGTCACAAGTTCCAGGCGATGTTCGAACTGCATATCGAGCAGGGCCCGATCCTCGAGGCCGAGAACCGCCTGATCGGTATCGTCACCGGAGTTCAGGGCATGCGTTGGTACGAGATCACGGTGAAGGGCCAGGAGGCCCACACCGGCGCAACCCCCATGCTCCTGCGCCGCAATGCCCTCCTCGGTGCCGCGCGCATGATCGAGGCCGTGCATCAGGTTGGCATGCGTCACCTGCCGGGGGTGGCAAGCGTTGGGTTGATCGAAAATCGCCCCAACAGCCGCAATGTCGTGCCGGGTGAAGTGTTCTTCACCGTTGATCTGCGCCACCCCGACGACGGCGTTCTCGACCGGATGGAGAAGGAATACCGCGACAGCCTGTCTGAGATCGCTGCCGCCGACAAGCTCGAGCTCGATGAAAAGCGCATCTGGATTTCGCCCGCCGTCAAGTTCGACCCGAAATTGATCGAGTGCGTGAAATTCGGCGCTGAGAAATCGGGCTTTACCACCCGCGAGATGGCCTCGGGCGCCGGGCATGACGCGGCCTATATCGCCCGCGCCGCCCCCACCACCATGATTTTCGTCCCCTGCCTCGGGGGCCTGTCGCACAATGAGGAGGAATCGACCACCTTCGAGGAATGCCAGGCCGGCTCTCAAGTTTTGCTCAACGCCGTCCTCGAATATGACCGCCGCCTCAGCGCATAAGTATTCGAGCTCAGGCCTTCGCGCATTCGTCATGGCCGTGCTTGACACGGCCATCTCCTCTCAGGGCGGTAGCAGATACGAATATCTCTCCGGGCATTTCTCCCCGGAAAATGAAAAGAGATGCGCGGATCAAGTCCGCGCATGACGAAACAGAGGACCATGCCTTCCTCCCCCTTGTGGGGAGGGATGCCTGAGCAACGCGAAGGCCGGGTCGGGTTTGCTGGACGAGTGCCAGCATTTCATCCGTCGTCATCAACCTGTAACAACCATGCCCTAGGTCAGCGGTGCAGATCGGGCCATGTCTAGCGTATCTGGCCTCTGCACCCCTGACTGGAAGCCATGCCGGACGCCCGCCCCGCCCCCTCGACCGGCATGGCATTTTTTTAAGGCCTACTCCGCCGGCGCCGCTGTCCTAACCGCATCGCCTGCATGGCGCTGCGCCGCAACGGTGTATACGGCTGGAATTACGAACAGAGTAAGAAGCGTTCCGAGCATCATCCCCCCGACGATCACCCAGCCGATCTGCTGCCGGCTCTCCGCTCCCGCACCATGTGCGAGGGCAAGCGGCACCGCGCCCAGCACCATGGCGCCCGTGGTCATCAGAATGGGCCTCAGCCTCAACGCCGCCGCCTCGATCGCGGCCTCGTATCTGCTCATTCCTTTTGCCTGCATCTGATTGGCAAACTCAACGATGAGAATGCCGTGTTTGGTGATGAGCCCCACGAGCGTGACGAGCCCGATCTGCGAATAGACGTTGAGCGTGCCGCCGCTGTAGTAGAGCGCCAAGAGGGCGCCCGTCATCGACAGCGGCACGGTCAGCATGATCATCATCGGATCGCGGAAGCTTTCGAATTGCGCCGACAGCACGAGATAGATGAACATGAGGGCCAGGATGAACATGATCGCCAGGTTGGAGCTGGCCGTTTTGAATTCACGGCTTTGCCCGGTCACGTCCGTGAGCACCTCTTGCGGCAGCACCTCCCGCGCCGCCGCTTCGAGATGATCGAGCGCCTCGCCCAGGGCATAGCCCGGTGCGACATTGGCCTGGATCGTAACTGAGCGAAGCTGGTTGAAGCGTTTGAGCTCCTTCGGCACCACCGTTTCGCGCACCTTCACGATGTTGGACAGCTGCACCATCTCTCCCGACGCCGAGCGCACGAAGATGCGCGACAGCGTGGCCGGTGTCGCACGCTCCTCTGCCGCCAGCTGCACCATCACGCTGAACTGTTCGCCATCGACTTCATACCGCGTCACCTCTCTCCCCCCGAGCAGCGTCTCCATTGTCCGGCCGATGACCGAGATGTCGAGGCCGAGATCGGCTACCTTGGCGCGGTCGATATCGACCGCGAGTTCGGGCGCATTGAGGTTGAGATCCGTATCCACATTGATGAGCCCGGGGTACTGTTCGATCCGCTCCATGAGCTTGTCGGAAAATTCCTTCAGCTGCTCATAGGAGCCGGACGTCTGCAGCACGAACTGCACCGGCCGCCCGCCGCCGCGCACGCCGAGCGAGGCTGGATTGTTGGCGAACACCTGCACCCCCGCAATGCGCTGCAGCTTTGGCTGCAGATTGGCGACGATTTCTTGCTGCTTGCGATCCCTCTCCGACCAGTCTTTCAACCTGGCGTAACCGTTGAAGCGCGTCACTTCCGGCTGTCCGCTGATGATCAGGATCGAGCGCAGCTCGGGCACCTGTTTGATGAGCTCCTCCACCTGCATGCCGTATCGCCGCGTGTAGCTGAGCGTCGAGCCTTCCGGTGCTGTTCCAGAAAGTTGAATGACGCCTCGGTCTTCCACCGGCGAAAGCTCAGACTTGAGCATCGTGAAGTAGGTCGCTCCGATCCCTGCAACCAGTACGGCAGCGCCGAACACCAGCGGACGCAGCTTGAGGCTTGCGCGCAAGCCCCGCCGGTAGCCGGTTTCGAGTCTCTGGATCAGGTTCTCGATAGCCAAAAACAGCCGGCCATGTCGGCTCTCGTGCCGCAAGAGTTTCGAGCACATCATCGGCGTCAGGCTCAACGCCACGAAACCGGATATGAGGACCGCGCCAGCCAGGGTGAGAGCAAACTCCATGAACAGCCTGCCCGTTCGCCCCGGCGTGAACGCCACCGGCGCATAGACGGCCGCCAACGTCAGCGACATGGCCACGATCGCAAAGCCGATTTCGCGCGAACCGTGAAGGGCCGCCTTCACCGGCGCCATGCCCCGCTCGATATGGCGGAATATGTTTTCCAGCATGACGATTGCGTCATCCACCACAAGCCCGATGGCCAGCACCATTGCCAGCAGCGTCAACGTGTTGATGGTGAGGCCCGCAGCGAACATCAGCGCAAACGTGCCGATCAACGACACCGGTATGGTGACGATCGGAATGATGGCTGCGCGAAACGACCTCAAGAAGAAAAAGATGACCAGCACAACGAGCGCGATCGCCTCGATGATCGTAAGGAACACCGCCCGGATCGAACGGTCGATGAACACCGAAGTGTCGTTGCCTATTTCAACCGACAACCCCTTCGGCAGCGATTGATTGACCCTCGGCAGGATGGCGCGAACTTCTTTCGACACATCCAGCGGATTGGCCACCGCCTGCTTGATGATGCCCACGGTGATCGATGGGACGCCGTTATATCGCGCATCGCGCCGTTCGTTCTCCGCGCCCTGGTTGATTGTGGCGACATCCGAGAGCTTCACCTGGTAGCCTTCAACCGACTTCAGCACGATATTGCCGAACTGCTCTGGCGTCGTCAGTCCGGTGCGCGACAGGACGGTAAATTCACGGTCTTCGCTTTCGATGCGTCCCGCCGGAAATTCCGCATTCTGATTGCGGATCGCGTTCTCCACATCCTGTATGGTGAGGCCGTAGCCCGCCAGCCGGTCGCTGTCGATCCATATCCGCATCGCATAGCGACGCTCGCCGTAGATTTGTACGTCCGCCACGCCCGTCAGGTTTTTGAACCGGTCGACCACATAGCGGCTGACGTAGTCGGTCAGATCCAGGGCCTGCATCGTCTCGCTGCGAAATACGAGATAGATAATCGCCTGTGCATCGGCCTCGACCTTGGCGATAACCGGTTCGGAGATTTCGTCCGGCAGCTGTCCTCTCACCCGCGCCACTCGGTCGCGTACGTCGCTTGCCGCCTCGGCGATGTCCACTCCCGAATTGAAGGTGATCGTGATGCGGCTCGACTCTGCACGGCTTGACGAAACTATGGTGTCGATACCCTCGATTCCGGCAACCGTTCCTTCCAGCACCTGCGTGACTTGACTTTCCACGATCGTCGCCGAAGCGCCGGGATAGCCGGTGGAGACCGACACGATCGGCTCATCGATATTGGGATACTCGCGAACCGTGAGCCTGCCGTACGACACGATGCCGATGAGCAGGATGACGAGGCTCAAGACCGTGGCGAACACCGGTCGCTTGATGCTGATTTCCGGAAGCTGCATCTAGCCGCCCGCCCCCTGCAAGGGCGTTACGATCTCAACCTCGCCGCCGTTCTTCAGCTGCGCCTGGCCTGCCGTCACCACCTGGGTTTTGGCCTCAAGCCCGTGCAGGATTTCAACCTCCCCGTTGCGGCGGAGGCCAAGCTTCACCGGCGTCTCGAATACCTTGCCGTTTTCAAGTCTGAAAACGATTGTCTCGCCGCCGCGCGGAACGATGGCGCTTTCCGGCACCATGACGACGTGTTTCTCGTCTTTCGCTTTGACGACGACTCGCGCCAGAAGGCCGGGCCGCAGTTTGAGATCGTGGTTGGTCAGCGTCGCTCTCACCTGCAGCGCCCGCCCGTTGATATCGACATGCGGATTGATGGCGTAGACCGAGCCTTCGTAGACTTCTCCCGGCCAGGCATCGACGGTAATGTCCACGCGCTGGCCGGGGCTGAGCTGCGACAGAAAAACCTCCGGCACGCTGAAGCCCACTTTCAGCTCGTCGATTTTTTCCAGATTGACGAGTTTGGAACCGGCCGTGACATACGCACCGACCGACACCGTTCGAAAACCCAGGATGCCGCCAAAGGGAGCCTCGATCTGCATCTTGGCCGCGCGGGTGCGCGCCAAGTCTACTGCCGCCCGCGCCACCTGCAGGTTGCTCACCGCCTCGTCGAAGGATTGCTTGGTGGCAGCGCCGGTCTTTTGCAAGGCGCGGCTGCGGTCATAGGTAGACTGCGCAAGGCCAAGCCGTGCTTCCGCATCCTTGAGTTCGGCGAGCAAGAGAGAATCATCGAGCCTGACGAGCACATCTCCCGCGTTCACCCGGTGGCCCTCCTCGAACAGGATCTCTTTGACCCTTCCCGCCGTCTCCGTCGTAACCTCAACCGATTCATCCGACATGAGAGAGCCAATCGACTGAATTTCGCTCGTCGAAACCGAAGCCGTTGCCTCGGCGATCTCGACGGGCGCCGGCCGTCGCTGTTGTCTGCGCTCCTGGCTGGCCGATGGCTGCGCCGACGTCTTCGATGCGCCGGGAAGCCGCAGGGTCAAGACGTCGTTATTGAGGACATAGAAGGAAACGCCCGCAAGAACGACCAAGGCTGCAGTGATGAGTAAGCGTTTGCGCATGGTCCTCAGATTAACTGGTGGCCCATCAATATAAGCCCTAAAACGGAATTTTGCAGGTCTTCGCCATTGCTTGGTTATCGCTTGAGGGGGGCCTCCTCCTCTCAGTTGCATGATGAGGTTGTGGTCATGCCCTGAGCCTACAGCCCCTTTCCTTGGGGCGTGCGGGTGACGAGGAAAAGCGCCATGCGTGCCAGCGCCTCCTCGATATCGGCAAGCGAGGCGGCATAGGAGAGCCTGAGGAATCCCTGTCCGTTGTTGCCGAAACTTTCGCCCGGCACCAGCGCTACATAAGCCTCATCCAGGAGCCGCTGCGCCAGTTCGCGCGAGCTCCAGCCCGTGGCTCCCACATTGGGAAAGGCGTAAAAAGCTCCCCCCGGCGTTCGGCAACTGACATGCGGCAGCCGATTGAGACCTTTGACCACCACGTCGCGTCGTTCGGCGAAACTCTGCCGCATGGCGTGAACTGCATCCTGCGGGCCCGTGACGGCAGCCAGTCCCGCCATCTGGGCTGCGACGTTGACGCAGGAGTGATCGACCGTGATCAGCTTCCTCACATAGTCGACGAGCCGCTTTGGCCAAACACCATAACCGAGCCGCCAACCCGTCATCGCATAGCTCTTCGACCAGCCGTCCAGCAAGATTAGCCGCTCGCGAAGCTCAGGAAACTCCATGAAGCTGGCAAAGGGGGCTCCGTCGAAGACCAGGTCGCCATAGATCTCGTCCGACAGAATGGCAACCTGCTCATGATCGAGGAGACCCTTTGCCAACCGCTCAAGCTGTTCGCGCGCCACCACGCCGCCCGTCGGATTGGCCGGACTGTTGACGATGATAAGCCGCGTGCTTGGCGTTATCAGCCCCAGCACTTCTTCCGCATCGAAACTGAAATCCTGCGCTTCGCGGATGGGATAGGCGACGGACCTGGCGCCCGCCACGCGCACCGCCTCGCGATACGGCGGAAATCCTGGATCGGGATAGAGTATTTCCGCATCGCTTCCCCCGAACAGCATGCAGGAAAAGAAGATGGTGACCTTGCCCCCCGGGACGATCACCACCTCATCAGCGCTCACCTCCACCTGGTAGCGCTTGGCAACCCTTTGCGCCACTGCCTCCCGCAGCTCTGGAAGTCCGACGGGCGACGTATAGCCGTGAGGCCCGTCGCGAATCGCTCTGGCACCCGCCTCGAGCACGTGTTTCGGCGGGTCGAAATCGGGCTGCCCGATGCCGAGATTGATGATTGGCTTGCCTTCCGCCTTGAGCTTCAGCGCCCGGTCGAGAATCGCAAAGGCCCCTTCCTCCTCGATCCCGGTTACGGCGGCATTTGGAACGAGCGTCATGATGGGTGGTCCTCGAGCAGCCGGCTTACGTGCTTCTCGGCCATGCCCTGCGCCATGGCCGTCTTAAAGAAATCAAGCGCCCCCTCGGCAAGCGGCGTCAGCCGCCCCAGCCTCTGTGCAAGCTCGCAATAATACTCCATGTCCTTGGCGGCATTGGCGACCGAGAAACGATATCCATCGAAGTTGCCGTCGAGCGCTGGGGCGATCATTTTCTTCAACGCGCCGGAATTTGTCGAGCCCTGAAGTTGAACCTCATAGAGTTTGCGCCAGTCCACATTGGCCTGCCGGGCGATGCGATAGCTGTCCGCAATGAGGCTTACCATTCCGCAGGCAAGATAGTTGCTGATGAGCTTTGCCTCATGGCCGGAACCGGCGGGGCCGAAATGCGCAACCTTGCTGCAGTAAGAGCGAATGACGGGCTCAACCGTTGCGAAGACGGCGTCCTCGGCCCCGACAAGCGCCCCCGCTTCCCCCGCACGCACCTGCTCGGGACCCCCAGTCATTGGCGCATCGACCAGCGCTACCCCATGCCGCGACAGGTCGCCGGCTAGCCTCCGCGTGAGCTCTGGCGCCGACGTCGTGCAGTCGATGACGATCTGTCCCGGTTTGAAATAGGGCTTGAGCGAGGTAACGAGCTCTCCCACGACTTTTGCCGTGCTCACGCACAGCATGATGAGCTCTCGCCCCGCTGCGAGGTCCGCCAGGCTCTTTGCCTCCCGCGCGCCCATGCCAAGGACGCTTTCGATCCCCGCGCGATTGCGGTGGCTCAGAACCGTAAGTTCATGCTTGGCTTTCAAGAGATTGACCACTATGCCCTCACCCATGAGGCCGACGCCGATGAAACCGATGCGCATTGGTGGTCTCTCCTTTACGGCCCGCGCCGTACCCTGAACCCTTGAGAACATGCTACCGTTTTGACGTGAGATATTGGAGAAAGTGATGTCGCAGCATTTGAATTACGTTGCCGGTGAGTGGATTGAAGGCAAGGCCACGATCCACGATTTGAATCCATCCGACTTGAGCGATGTTGTCGGCGATTATTCTGCCGCCGACGAAACATTGACCATCGCCGCCGTTGCCGCTGCCAAGGCAGCCTTTCCCCAATGGGCTGCAACCACGCCTCAGAGCCGTGCGGAAATCCTGGATGCGATCGGCAATGAAATTCTGGCCCGCAAGGAAGAATTGGGCCGCCTCCTGTCGCGTGAGGAGGGCAAACCCCTGGCCGACGGGATCGGCGAAGCGGCCCGGGCGGGCCAGATTTTCAAGTTTCATGCGGGCGAAGCCTTGCGCGTCGAGGGCACCTCACTCCCCTCCGTGCGGCCCGGCGTCGATGTCATGACCAGCCGCGAGCCCTTGGGCGTCATCGGCCTGATCACGCCTTGGAATTTCCCAGCCGCAATCCCCGCCTGGAAAATGGCCCCCGCCCTGGCCTACGGCAACACCGTGGTCCTGAAACCGGCCGAACTCGTGCCTGCCACCGCCTGGGCGATCGTCGATATCGCTGCTCGCGCCGGTCTTCCGAAGGGCGTGCTCAACTTGGTGATGGGCAAGGGTTCGATCATTGGCGAAGCGCTCATTCACAACAAGGATGTCGCAGCGGTGAGTTTCACCGGGTCAACCACCATTGGTGCCCGGGTTGCTGAAGCCTGTGTCAAGCGCGGCGCTAAATTCCAGCTCGAGATGGGCGGCAAGAATCCGCTGGTCGTGCTCGATGATGCCGACTTGGGGCTAGCCGTCGCAGCGGCCGTCAACGGTGCGTTCTACCAGACCGGCCAGCGCTGCACTGCCTCCTCCCGGCTGATTGCCACCCGCAAGATCCACGATCAATTCGTCGACCGGATGCTCGCTGCCATGCGGGAGCTGAAGGTCGATAACGCGCTTGTGCCCGGCACTCAGGTCGGGCCTGTGGTGGATGACCGCCAACTTGCCCAGGACATGAAATATATCGACATCGGACGCAAGGAAGGGGCGCGCCTGGCTTGGGGCGGCGAGCGGTTGAACCGCGCGACCAACGGATATTATCTGCAGCCTGCTCTTTTTGTTGAAACCACCAATGAGATGCAGATCAATCGCGAGGAGATATTCGGTCCCATCGCATCGGTCATCAAGGTTGCCGATTATGAAGAGGCTCTGGCGGTGGCGAATGATACACCCTTCGGACTTTCCTCGGCGATTTTCACGTCTTCCTTGAAACATGCCACCCATTTCCGCAAGAACACCGAGACCGGTATGGTCATGGTCAACCTTCCAACCGCGGGAGTTGACTATCATGTGCCGTTCGGCGGCAGCAAAGGATCAAGCTACGGGCCCCGAGAGCAGGGTCGCCAGGCGGTAGAGTTTTTCACCTCGACCCGCACGCATTACGTTTTGCCGGGATAGCGTCCGAGCGCTCCTGTTAGCCGCTCGCGGTGGAAGACATAGAGCCCGCTCATCACCACGATCAGCGCGCCGAGCAGCGTCAAGCCGTCTGGTGTCTGGCCGAACAGCGCATATCCAAGGCCGGTCATCCAAACGATTTGAGTGTAGGAGTAAGGTGCCAGCAGCGATGCAGGCGCCAGCCGGTGCGCCGCGATGAGCAGATAGTGGCCGAAGCTGCCGCAGAACCCGGCAAAAACAATGAGCGGCCACTGCATTCCCGCCGGGATTTCGAATGAAAGGGCCGTCATCGGCAGCGCGCAGACCGTGCCCCACAGCGTGCCGTAGACGAGCGATGTCCCTGATCTGTCGTCGGCGCCAACCCGGCGGGTCGTGAGCTGGTAGAGCGCACCGCACAATGCTGCAAGCAGCGACAGGATCATCGCCCAGTGAAAACTGCCGAACCCCGGACGCATGATGATCATCACGCCCAGGAAGCCGACAAGGACAGCACCCCACCGCCGCGGCCCCACCCGTTCCTTCAGCATGATATGCGACAAGGCGCACACCCATAGGGGGTTGGAGAACATGATCGCCGCCGTTTGTGCCAGCTGCAGATATTGCAGAGCCGAGAAGTTGAAGGCCGTCGATGCCAGCAGCAGCACACCCCGCACGAATTGCGTCTTGGGAGAGGCGCTGCGGAAGAGTTCAAGGTCCCTTGCCATCAGAACGCCACCCATGGCGAACAAAAGCCCGATGAAATAACGCAGAAAGACGAGGGTTGGCGGGCTGAGGTAAGGCAGGAGAGACTTGGCGCTTGCATCGAGCAGCGAGAAAAACGCATAAGCTGCGATCATCAGGAGAATGCCGCGGCGATTGTGCGGGTCGGCGCTGACCATGTGAGCGGCATCCTTCCGTTTGACTGAGGCGACATTGCCGTTGTTTTCTCTTTAGGGTCAACGGAGGTCAGGCATGCGCTATGTGCAACTGAAAACCGGCGTGAAGGTGCCGGCCCTTGGGATAGGAACTTGGGGCATGGGCGAGCGGCGGGGGGCTAAAAAAGAAGAGGTCGAGGCGCTCAGGCTTGCGATCGATTTGGGGCTGGCGCTCATCGATACCGCCGAAATGTATGGCGATGGCGGTGCCGAGACGGTGGTCGGCGAAGCTGTCGAAGGCCGCCGCGACGATGTGTTCGTTGTCTCCAAGGTCTATCCGCACAATGCATCGGCCAAAGGCATCCCTCTCGCCTGCGAGCGGAGTTTGCGGCGTCTCGACACCGATTGCATCGATCTATATCTTCTCCATTGGCGCGGGTCTCATCCTCTCGCCGAAACGGTCTCGGCCTTCGAGCGGCTGCTTGAGCAAGGCAAGATCCGCCACTGGGGTGTCAGCAACTTCGACACGTCCGATTTGAACGAGCTCGCCTCCGTTTCCTCCGGTCGCAACTGCGTGGCCAATCAGGTTCTTTACAACCTCGACGAACGCGGTATCGAATGGGATCTTCTGCCCCACTGCCGCAAGCAAGACATCGCTGTCATGGCCTATTGTCCGCTGGGGCAGGGCAAACTCGTCAACACCAAGGCTCTTCTGCCACTCGCATCGAAACACCGTGTCACCCCCGCCGCGATTGCCCTTGCCTGGCTGTTGCGTGCCCCCAACGTCATCGCTATTCCCAAGACCTCGCACAAGGGCCGTTTGCGCGACAACGCTGCCGCTGCAGACCTCGCCCTCGATGATGAGGATCTCCAGGTGCTCGACAAGGCCTACCCGCCGCCGGCCCGCAAGCAGCCGTTGGCGATGAGCTGATAAAACCGCCATGTCGGAGGAAAATCTCTATCAGGTGTTCGATCGATGCTTCGCGCTCCAGGGGAACAATACGGCATTTGAGGCACCCGGCGGCTCCGTTCTCCTGACCTATGAGGATCTGCGCTTGACCGTCGGCCGCTTCGCCAATGCGCTTTCAACGCAAGGTCTAAGGCCCGGCGATCGGATCGCAGCACAGCTTCAGAAAACACTGGGCACGGTTGTCCTCTATCTGGCTGCGCTGAAAGCCGGCGCCGTCTTTCAGCCCTTGAACCCTGCCTATACTCCGGTGGAGATGGAGTATTTTCTGGCCGATGCACGCCCGGCAATGGTCGTCACCTCGACGTTGAAGGAGACGGCGATCGCTCCCTTGGCTCACCGCTTCGGTGCTCGCCATTTAAGCCTCGATGGAATTGAGTCCGGATCGCTTGCCGCTCTCGCCACGACTGCCGAGTCCCACCATCGCACCTGTCCCCGCGTGCAAAATGATCTCGCCGGCCTTCTCTACACATCGGGTACCACCGGCCGCTCCAAAGGCGCGATGCTGACCCACGGCAATCTTCTCTCCAATGCTCAAGCCCTCCATCGCATCTGGGGTTTCGTGCCGGAGGACATTTTGCTGCATGCTCTGCCGGTCTTTCACGTTCACGGTCTCTACGTCGCTCTCAATACGGCGTTCCTGAACGGCAGCCGCATCATCTGGCTGGAGCGTTTCGATGTTTCGGACGTGCTTGGCGAGCTGCCGCGCTCCACCATCTTTATGGGCGTACCGACCTTTTACTCCCGCTTGCTCGCCGATCCGCGCTTCGACCGGGCGGCGTGCCGTAGCGTGCGCCTATTGATCTCTGGGTCGGCACCCCTTCTTCCCGAAACGCACGCCGCGGTCTTTGAGCGCACTGGCCACCGCATTCTCGAACGCTACGGCATGACCGAAGCCGGGATGATTGCTTCAAACCCGCTCGACGGAGAACGCATTGCCGGCACCGTCGGCTTTCCGTTGCCCGGTGTGGAAGTTCGCATTGCTGGGCCCGATGGGCGCGCAATGGAGCCGGGCGAGCTCGGCGTCATCGAAATCCGCGGCCCCAATGTTTTTGCCGGCTATTGGCGCCGTGAGCAGACCCGCGCCGAAGATTTCAGGGCGGATGGATTTTTCATGACCGGTGACATCGGCATCATGGACCGTGATGGCCGCTTGAGTATCTTGGGCAGAGCCAAGGACCTCATCATCACCGGTGGCCTCAACGTCTATCCGCGCGAGATTGAACAGCTGCTCGATGCGCTTCCCGGCATCGGCGAAGCCGCCGTGATCGGCGTTCCCCACCCCGACTTCGGCGAAGGCGTCATAGCGGTTGTTACCGCAGCTTCCGGTCTTCCCGATGAAATGCAAATCATCGGCGAACTTGCCAAGCGCTTGGCCGGCTTCAAGCTGCCGAAGCGCGTTTATGTCATCGACGAGATGCCTCGCAATGCCATGGGCAAGATCCAGAAAAACGAGCTTCGCCGCCGCTTTGCCGCCGCTTTTTCCGCTCAGCCATAGCGAAGCGCCCCCGCGCCGGCGACGATCAGCACGGCTGCGGCAATCCTTTGCGGCGTCATTGTCTCCTTCAGCCACAAGGAACCGAGCATCAGCGCAAACAGGATGCTCGTCTCTCTCAGCGCTGCAACGGCGGCGATCGGTGCCGCGGTCATGGCCCACAACGCCACCCAATAGGAGCCGAACGACAGCCCGCCGGCAATCGCGCCCTTGTGCCAGTTCGCTCCAAGGCCGTGGAGCACGGTTCGTCCCCTCCATGACAGCACGATCGCCGAGAACAGAACCCCATCGCCCACGAATGTGGCCGCCGTATAGCCCGCTGCCGACTGCGACAGCCTCACCCCCAATCCATCGACAATCGTATAGGCGGTGATGAACAGCGAGGTGCCGAGAGCGAAAACCACCGCCGGTCTGTTCATGGCCGCTGAACGGTGGCCGCCGTGGATGCCGAGCACATAGATGCCCGAAAGGATCATGCCCACCCCGGCGAGCATCAATGGGCTCAGCGTCTCTCCGACAAAGTAGAATGCCGCAAGGGTCGTGAGCAGGGGTGCGGTGCCGCGCGCCAATGGATAAACCTGCGACAGGTCGCCCATCTGATAGGCTTTCACCAGGACAAGCTTGTAGCCGCTATGAATGATGGCCGACGCGATGACATAGGGAAGGGCAGGGGCCGCCGGCCAATCGACCACCGCCAGCATGGCGATGCCGAACCCGCTCATCGCGAAGGTCAACAGCAGCATCGAGCGGAGCCGGTCGAGTTCCACTTTCAGCATTGCGTTCCAGCCGGCATGCATCGCTGCGGCCAGTAGAACGGCGATGAAGACCTTCGAATCCAAGCGGCCCAACCCTGAGGAAGGGCTCAGACCTTAGACGATGTTGCTGGGGAATTGAACAGTGAGACTTAGCCCGACGGACAATCCGTGCAATCGAGCGTCGCCGACTGGCGCGGCCGCAGCATCAATTCGTCCTCGAGCTCGAATGAGCTGTCGTTGAACACCGTCCCGAGAATTGCTTCGTACGAATAGCACACCCGCCCGATGATGATATCGTTGCCGTCCTGCATCAAAGTTTCAAGCTCCGATCCCCCGGACGGCGTCGTCCCGCAGGTCACCCCGTTCGTATAACTCCATTGCAGTTCCGGATCCCCATTTTCCATTCTGAAACCCCACAGGTTGAGCGAAATGCCCGATACCGACATCGGCTCGAAAATGGCACGCGCAGATTCGAACACGCCATCTATATCCGCCATGGTGATGGTGGAATCGGCCTGCGTCACGAGATCGGCGAGCGTGCTTGTCGTCAAGGTCACGCGCCTGTTCACCGCCAGCACGTTGGTGACATCGATGAGCCCCACATAGAGCACCACCATCACCGGGAAGATGAACGCCATCTCGATTGCCGCCACGCCCTTGAGGTCGCCGACAAAGGCCTGCATCAGGTTCGCTGCCTGGGCCCTTAGTAGCTTCCCGCGATTGCTCAGTTTCCTGATCATGTTGAACGCCTTTTCTTTCACCTCGGGCCTACTCCGATTCCGTGTAGGGCTCGTTCTGGAATGCAAACACCGACGACAAAAGCCGCCTGTTGTTTTGAAGATTGGCAAATCCGCTCATTCCCGGGATATTGGGAACGAACAGTGTCCAGTCGTAGTAGACGCGCACCACGACGACCTCGCCGGGCCCGCCGGGCTCGAACCTCGCGTTGACTGAAATGTCATCCGAGATCTCGTGGTTTCCGTCGCCGTCCGTGCTTATTGAACTGGGGCTCGATACGCTGGCGAAGTCGTCATACTTGCGCACATCGACGAACAGCTTTGAAGAGCAGTCCAGAAACACCACATTGTCGCAGACCACCTGCTTGAAATCGGCCTCCGACATGCTGCCGTTTTGAACCTGTCCGGTGCGGATGAGCCGCGCCGCCTGTGCCGTTCCGTGTTCGATCGTATATTCGCTGAACAGCATCAGCCCCATTTCCATTATGACGCACAGCAGATAGAGAAATGGCGCACCCACGATCGCGAATTCGACCGCCGTTGTTCCCCTCTTGTCCGTGCGGAATTTTTCGAGCAGCCGGACGCCGTGGCTGGCTTTACTCTGACACATCGACGACTCCCTGCGGCATCTTCGCTGTGCGAGCAAACCGGCAATAAGGACCCGGCTCAATCGCAAGCTGTGCGATGCCATGCGCTTTAAGGCAAGCTATCAGCCTGTCGCTTATTGGCGCTTAAGGAAATCATTCAAATTTTATGCAAGTTTTGCCCGCTCGGTGGTCGATTCGCCGGAACGGTTAATGGCTTCCTAAGAGAAACTATTGGCTGGTCGCCTGCGCGCTGCTCAGAGCTTCCTTGCTCTTGGTCGAGACCTGACCCGCAATCGAGGTGTTGTAGTCGATATCATCGCCAGGCATCATCACGCTTTCGCATTCAGGCGCGCATACATAAGAATATTTGCCGACGATTTTGCCTTCCGCGCCGCCCTTGAAGATCTCCACATTATTTGCCTCGACCCGAATCACGTTCACTTGCAGGGCCGCGAGCTCGTTTCCCTTGTTGTCGAGAATGAGAAGATTGGTTTGTCCGAAATGCCGCCCATGTACGGCCAGCACGCCGCCCTGAATCGAAACATCGGCGATCATCGGGTTGCCCACCACGATCGAGGCGGGCGTGCCGTTTATCTTCAGGATCTTTGCCTGGTCGGCGTAAACCGTGATCTTGGCTTCCGCCGCCGCCGTTCCGGTAAGCGCTGCAAGGTTGAAGCCGGCTGCGGCAATGCCGATTAACAGGGAACGGGCGCGAATGAAACGCATGGGGGCCACCTCTTGGAAACCTAAACATCCTGGATGGCGATCCTCCGCCACCGTCTAGGCCATTCGACCGCAAAATGGTGAATGAAGGCTTACGATCACCGGTGATTTCCCATCGCTGGCTGCAACACAAAAATAACTTTGTTCCGCACACGGACTTTTTGGCTTCTCAAACCCACACCCTGTTTACGTCTCTTTAACGGGTGCAACCTAGCATCGCACCAGATATGCATGGACAACCGTGCATATCAACGAAAGCACACGGATAGCACCAGTGCTTAAGCACCGAGTACCAAGGAGTTATTGAAGTCATGACGAAGCTGTTGCGTTTCTTGCAGGATGAATCCGGCGTCACCGCCATTGAATATGGTCTGATCGCGGCCGGTATTGGCATTGCCATCGTCCTTGTCGTAGATCAGGTTGGTTCGGCTCTGGTCGACACCTTTGAAGCCGTTGAGAGCGGTCTTACCAACTAACAGGAAAATGAAGTCGTAAGGGAAGCGTCAAAGCCGCCAGCTCGGCTGGCGGCTTCACCAACTGTTAATCAGAAAATCATCCACTTCGGATTCGCTTTGAATTTCCGGAGCGGATTCACTCGTCATTAAGTCCACGAAACTTATCGTTCCAGGCGATCT
>DATBLQ010000087.1:0-13745 GCA_036555325.1 Aestuariivirgaceae bacterium
ACGTTCCTGTAGGCATGCTGGCGCAGCAGTCCGCGGGCATCGTCAGGCCGAGCCTCGAACGGGCAATCGGCGTGATCGACCGTCCGCAAACCGAGCGCCAGAGCCACTATTTTCAAGCACATATCGCGGAACAGTTCGACGCAGTAATTCATTTGGATGAAACAAGAGCACTCGAACCTCAGGAATACACCTCCACATGGGACGTGGGTGAAGTGCCAGAAACTTTCCCTCTTGTGGTTTAAGAAAGGGCGATGGGTCAGCGTGCAGAAAATCAAGCCGAGGGGCGCAGCGTTCGTGTAACCGCAGGTCACGTCATTATCGATGGAGATCTGAGATTGCCACAAAGCGCCAAGGGAGTAGTGTTGTTTGCCCATGGCAGCGGAAGCAGTAGGCATAGTCCCCGCAACCGATATGTGGCGAAATTGTTGAACGAATCTGGGCTTGGCACATTGCTGATTGACCTCTTGACCACGGATGAAGAGCAAGTCGATCTCAGAACCGCAAGGCTAAGGTTCAATATCGGTCTCCTGGCGGAACGGTTAGTAGGAGCTACCGACTGGCTCACGCAGGACGAGTTGACCAAGCATCTCTACATTGGTTATTTCGGCGCGAGTACTGGGGCTGCGGCAGCGCTCGTCGCGGCCGCCGAGCGTCCAGAACAAGTACACGCTGTTGTGTCCCGCGGGGGACGTCCGGACCTCGCTAATTCATGCCTACAGAGGGTAAGAGCTCCGACGTTGCTGATTGTCGGGGGCAATGACCTACCGGTCATCAAGTTCAATGAAAGTGCTTACGCGCAACTCAGCTCCGAGAAGCGCTTGGCCATTATACCGCGAGCAACCCATCTGTTTGAAGAACCAGGGGCGCTGGATGAAGTAGCTCGCCTGGCCGCGCAATGGTTCTTGCAGCATATCTGCCACTAAACCACCTTTGCTCAGGCAAATTGCAAGTCTGGCAGGAAATTTGGGAATTTAGGGCGCGCACACTGGCCACATGCCGCTGGCAGCCGTTATTCTAAGTGAAGGAGCTACAGGTCTATTCATTGGCGCTACGCTTGGGACAGTTGCTTTACCTCTCATCGTTTTCATCTTTGGAGAAGCAAAGCTTGCCATCGTGGTCGCCTTGTCGGTCGCCTGCGCGGGGGCCATCGCAAGCACTGTCAGGCTCCTTCTTCCTTGGACTTTTTCTCATCGCGGCATGGATCCCGTCTATGGCAGTGCTCCACTTGCCACCATTATTCAGGATCTCCTTAGCGTTTCCGTTTATTTCAGTTTTGCCAATATCTTGCTCTGAAATCCCGATTCACGTCATCTTCCCGCAAAAGGGTTAGCGTCTTCTCTTTACGCAACGAAACCTGAACTGAGCTTATGTCTCTCGCCTCCCGAACAACCGTTTCGATTCTAACTGGTCGGTAGATCGGATCTGAAACCTGAATCTCTACAGGAACTCGGTCTTCAATAACAATATTCGACCAATGGGTTGGCCGACAAACCGATAAACCAGTGACCGCCAGCAGCTGTGACTCCAACATCAATGTAGGACCTCCAGCCGACCGATTATATCCGGTGCTGCCTATTGGCGTGCTTATCAGCACTCCATCTCCAGCGAGGTGGACGGTTTCCCTTTCACCTAATCTTATGCTGAGCTTGGCTGCCTGTAACTGCTGACGACTGACTACGACCTCATTTATCCCAAGGAGGGTCTCAGTAGCCCCGTTCACACATATTACAGTCGCCTGTAACGGCGAAAACGATACTAGCCGACTCTTGTTCAGGCGTTGGCGTAAATTCCTCAAATCATAACGGTTTCCCAATGCACCCACCGAGTCTTGGAGCCGCATTGCGAACACCGGCCTGCTCGGCGCTTCTAGCAGCGAATGCAAAACCTTAAGGGTAGTCCCGTCGCCACCGATCGCGACGATGTAGTCCGCCTCCGAAAACTCGCTCTGCCCATATGCATCTATGAGATGTTGCAACGCATCCTTTGCCGCAGGTTTTGGAGAGCCGACAAAATGTATCTTCAAAGACGTGCCAGTTGGTAACTAGATCCAGTTGCGGTGGAATTATCCGCAACTGGATCGATAAACTCAGAGCCACTCAAGTCGATTTAACTTCAATCTTCTTTTCGGGCTTTTGAGCTTCCTTTCTTTTGGGCAGGGTAACTGTCAACACGCCCTTTTTAAAGCTCGCACCGATCTTTTCCGTGTCGATATCTTCAGGAAGCCTGAACGAGCGCTCGAATGATCCAAAGTGCCGTTCATGAACATAGTAATCCTTCTTTTTCTCCTCCTTCTCCTCTTCACTGCGACCCCTAATAATAAGGCCGCCATTGGCGAGCTTTACCTCTACGTTCTTTTCATCCATGCCAGGCAGTTCGGCGGCGATTTCATAAGCGTTTTCGCGCTCAACGATATCGACCGCTGGTGTAGCGGCCCAGCTTAGTTCTCGCCGCCAGAATGGCTCGACATCGAAGAGCGAGCGCCTGAACGGCCGATCAAAGTCGTCAAAGAGACGCTCTACCTCGCGGCGCAGGCTTTCGAAAGGCCGCCACGGGTGCAACGCAGATTTTTCCTTCTTTTCAGGACTTTTTGGGTCGGTTTCCGGCATCTAATCCCTCCTTCGTTTGAGATATCGGTGACGCTAACGCGACACGCCAAACCTATATTGATCTAGGTCAAAACCGCCAGGTCCTCGCGTCTTATTGATTTGCGCCAGATCAAAGCGTCGTTTGTTGGCAGGCTAGAAGCTGCTTATTGAACGCAAAAGACGAGGTATTCATATGGCACACAAGCAGGTTCTCTTTCGATCTTCTGCCCGCGAAAAGATCTTGCGGGGCGCAACGCAACTTGCTGATGCGATAAGCGTGACGTTGGGACCTCGATCTAAGTCGGTGCTGATCGAGAAAAAGTGGGGAGCTCCTATTGTCTGTAATGACGGGGTTACGATAGCTAAGGAATTCGACCTCAAGGATCCCGAGGAAAACTTAGGTGCCCGGATGCTGCGACAAGCAGCAGAGAAAACTGGCGACATGGTGGGTGACGGCACCAGTACGTCGACGATTCTCGCTCACGCGATATTTGCGGATGGCGTGCGCAATGTTGTAGCGGGGGCCAGCGCAATCGATATCAAGCGCGGTCTCGACCGGGGAGCCAAGTGTGCGATCGAGACCCTCAAAGCACTCTCCAGACCTGTTGCTACCCGCAAGGAGAAGGCGCAAGTCGCGGCAATTTCCGCCCATAACGATCTCGCAATCGGTGAGCTCGTAGCTAATGCGATGGATAAGGTCGGTGCTGAGGGGGTGATCACGGTTGAGGAGTCGAAGACTACCGAGACAACGCTCGAAGTGGTCGAGGGAATGCAATTCGACCGTGGCTTTCTTTCACCCTACTTTGTCACCAACGAGAAGATGGAAGCCGTGCTGGAAGACGCACTGATCCTTATTTCCGATCGAAAAATCAGCGCTTTGAAGGACTTCTTGCCTATCCTCGATCTCGTGCTAAAGGCCGGACGACCCTTGTTGGTTGTTGCCGAAGACGTGGAGAGCGAAGCCCTCGCCACGCTGATTGTCAACCACGTCCGGGGCACTCTGAAAAGCTGTGCTGTGAAAGCACCAGGGTTCGGCGACCGGCGCAAGGCAATGTTGCAGGATCTTGCCATCTTGACGGGTGGACAGCTTGTCTCCGAAGAGCTCGGGCTAAAGCTCGAAAACACTACCGTTGAGCAGCTAGGACGCGCCAAACGCCTTGTGGTGGACAAGGATAACACAACCATTATTGACGGCGGCGGCCCAAGGAAGCAGATCGATGATCGCATTGAGCAAATACGCCGTGAAATCGAGAAAACAACGAGCGACTACGATCGCGAGAAACTGCAGGAGCGATTGGGCAAGTTATCCGGTGGCGTTGCGGTAATACGTGTTGGCGCACCTTCCGAGGCGGAGATGAAATCAAAAAAAGAAGCGCTTGATGACGCAATCAGCGCCACCAAAGCGGCCGTTGCTGAGGGTGTTGTGCCCGGAGGCGGTTTGGCGTTGTTGCGCTGCATCGAGGCTGTAACGCGGGAAGAAGTGAAGTGTGACGGAGACGAAAAAACCGGTGTTCAGATTCTGAAAAAAGCGCTCGAGGCGCCTGCCCGTCAAATAGCGGAAAACTCCGCCGTCGATGGCGGCGTCGTGGTCGCCCGCATGCTGGGCGGTAAGGGAAATGAAGGTTTTGATGCAAGCAGAAAAGAGTATGTGGACCTGATTGAGGCGGGCATCATCGATCCGACAAAGGTCGTTCGCGTTGGGCTAGAAAATGCTGTATCGGTTGCGAGCGTCCTGCTGCTTACCGAGGCTACGATGACCGAGATTCCAGAAGAGAAAAAGGAGCGCGTCGCCGAGCCGGAAATGGGCATATAGAAAATCAGGGCAACGGCCAAATGCGCTGCGAACACGGTTTGACGTAGATCAAAGCACAATAGCAGGCAGTGCTTCCTAATGTAACCAATGAAGCATTGGCAACCGATAGAAAAAGCACCTTTCGATCGCCGACTCGAAGTGGCTGTACTCGATTGGGATGGAGCGCACGCACTGGTATTTCCATGCCGCCGAGTTCTTGGCGGATGGGTTAATGCCGATTCCAATAAAATCGTCGATGTGCGACCAACTCATTGGCGTGAGTGGCAAGACGCTACCTAGCCTCGCGTTTTTTCGCAGGATTGGCGAGCGCCTCCAGTTTCGCTTCCTCCTCCGCAAGCAGACGCACTAGGGTCTGCCGCTTCGTCTCGTCCATCTCCGCCGCAAGCTGCTTCCGAAAATGCTCAATGTTCAAACGAGCTACAATCCTATCCATGGAGGTCCAACCTCTCCCATTTCTAATATAAACTGCTAATGCATGACGGTAAAGTAACAGTCGGGCTTGCGACCATGATGTTCCTCGATACAGGCCAATAGCTTTATGTAGACTTCACAGTGAGACCAGGCGAACCGGATGACCACAAGCCTTGCTGATTGGCGGTGTCTTGGGAACAAGAGTTGCAAGCGTCTCTTTTCGCTTCTGGAGCGGTTCTTTGCTAAATCCCTTAAGAAACAGAAGGTCGAACACGCAATAGAGCAAACGGATCAATCAAATGATGATCTTAAATCTTGCGGCCGGAACTCTGGTAATTGCGATCACTGTTCTCATACATACTTTGGGTCTGATCGGCGTTACACGAACCATGGCGTGGCTAGTCGATCATTTTCGAATGCATGGTCGCAGGAGTCGTATCCTGGCTATGGTGACAGTTGTTTTCGGACTGTTTGCCATCTTAACAGTTGAAGTTTGGCTGTGGGCTCTTTGCTATATGATTTTGGGTGCCTTCACCGATTTCTCGACAGCGCTGTATTTCTCAACTGTTACTTTTTCTACTCTCGGCTTTGGTGATGTCGTCCCCACCGAATCGTGGCGCCTGTTTGCTGCATTGGAAGCTGTGAATGGCTTTCTGCTGATCGGCTGGTCGACCGCCTATCTGATCGCTGCGTCAACAAGGATAGGCCCATTTCGGATCGGAGAACATTTCTGATATTCAGCCAGTGACATTGTTCCTCATTGTTCAATTGTTTGATTCGATCTTTTTGTGGTGGCGCCGCTCTGCCTCGTCGACGGAATGCGAGCTAAATAGGTCATGCTGTTGTTTCGACAATGCGGCCAGCTGCTGGTAATGCCGATGCAAGGTCTCCAGCTCGCGCTCACTCAGGTCCTCGATATCGACGAGCCGATTGCTAGCGCCTCGGAGCGACGCCACAATTTCGTTGAGCTTTAGTTGAATCGCCAGAGCATCCTTGTTCTGGGCACGCTGGATGAGAAAGACCATCAGAAAAGTAACGATGGTCGTTCCAGTGTTGATAATAAGCTGCCACGTGTTTGAGAAGTCAAAGAGTGGTCCTGTGGCTAACCACGTGACAATCACAAGAAACGCGAGTGTGAAAGCCCAAGAACTACCGGTCCAGTGTGTGGCCCACTGTGATGCTCGTTCGAGTAGATGGCCAATTTGAGATTGCGGACGTTGGGGATGCATTGTTCTAACCTGATAGATGTGAGTAGCTGGTGCTGATATTGTCTACTGAGCCACCTCACGGCAATCTAGGGCAACTTTCACTAATGAGCGGCATCCCTGCGTCGAATTTCAAGAACGGCTCGCTACCTATGAAAGGTAGCTCCTTGGATCGAGGGATAAGTCGGAAACGACAAGTATATCATCAAGTACTGTCGATCGGCTTGGCTTTTTTGAGCAAGCTCTTGACCCAAATCAAAGCCGATGCTTCCTACCTGGATCATCCAGAAGGTGGCTTTTGAGGAAAGTAACATGATTGGAAAAATCCTCGTCGCAGTCGATGGCTCCACGCAGGCCGGTAAAGCACTCGATCTTGCGATAGACATGGCCAAGGCCTTCGCCGCTGAATTGACCGTCCTACACATTATCTCCGAGCAGGCGCTGACTGAAGGTGAGCGTCGCCTGGCCGGGAGCGAATATCAGGCTGAAGTGCTACAAGCAGTTGGCGGTTCGCAATTCACCGCCCCTTTGGGATCGGCCCCGATGTCTGTCGAGGATCTTGTGGGCGCAAGCTACAGTGTCGGAGTGGCCATCCGTACTGCGATTGGCCGGGCGATAGTGGACCGGGCCGAGACGGATGCCAGAAGCCAGCGAGTAACGTCAGTGAAGACGATGTTGAGGGACGGCGACCCAGCGTCCGTCATCATCGAAGTAGCGAATGACGAAAAACCAGACCTGTTGGTCATGGGTAGCCGTGGTCTTGGCGGAATGCAACGGCTGCTATTGGGAAGCGTCTCGCAGAAGGTCAGCCATTCGGCTGGATGTACGGTTACCATCGTAAAGTGATCGATTGTTGCGAACCGGGATTTATCCATACTTTTCATGGCGGTAAGTCCACGTAGAATGTTGCTCGAAGGCTCTGACCATGTGGTCACGATCGCGTATGTAGACTCCGTATGACCTATAAGACCGGCATTCAATCTCGATCTTCAACCGGCCCGTTGATCGTCTCTCATGCAGGGACATTGAGCCAAATCAAACCTGATACAGGCATTGCTCCAGCACGATGCCGATGGCAACGAGAATCGGTCGGTGTGATTACCATGCGCGTTAACGTTCGGGGCAGACGATGACCGACGGCCCGAACGCATTAAGGCGGTTTCTGCGCCTTAGCTTGCAAAACGACAAATTGACACAGTGACCCCCGGGCACATCGCCGCATTCCCTCGGTTTGATCTAGATCAATGTTGTCGCATTGGTGATTCGCTAAGTGAACGACATACGTTGATCCCCTCAACGTAGTTTGGCGGCGCTGACTGTCCCCGCTCTCAGCGCTTAAGTGCCCTGCAACGAGCGCAGTGCGTAATTACTGCGCTCGTTCTACTTTGGCAGTACGCCGAACACCAGAAGCCCCCTGGCGGCCGGAAGCCTTGCCCGCTGTCTCAGTACCTCGAACCCGCGAAACCGGCCCGGAGGGCGCTCCAAAAATTTTTAAAAATATTTCTAGGGCGCAAATATTCCATCGTCGTGCTTGCCGTGATTTATTTCCGGCATAGCGCCGTGCATTTTCGTTTCGCCTCAACCCTTATTAACCGTTTCCCCCCATCACTTCATGCTCCTTCTCAATCTCTTGCTTTTGATACGTACCTTCTGTCCCTTCCGCTTCATCAGCGAGCGGAGCCGCTTCTGGTATTTCTCGGAAAGCAACTTTTTTAGATTGGTCACGCTTCTTTTGGTTCCTTCTCGCTCACTTTAAGGGACCATCACCAATTACCGCGCCAATGCGCTTTTGGAGCGTATCCTTCAAATCCTCAGGTGTTGACCAAGTGATGTGATTGAATTGCTGCGTGTCGAAATGGACCAGATCAATCATGTTTGCTCGACAGGACCAAATAACCGGAATATTTAGTCATTGCGCAAAGCCGGCTTCATAGTAAACGCCGCCCCTAGCGAGAGCTTGCTTTCTGATGGAACCTTCACGTGTTAGGTCGATGATGTCGCTTGTGAAGTCAGCAACAAGGAAACGAGAGCGACGAATCTCTGCAACAATTAAAGGGACATTTCGTACCGTCTCCTTCGTGCCAGAGGCGGAAATTACAAGTTTTGGGCAAAAACGGCTTCGCATTACGGAATTGCCGAACAAGGTGATTAATCAGTCTCACATTGGCCTAATCGAACTTTCCATGCTAATTCTGCCGCAGCCCGGCCTTAGCGAGATCGGTCACCTCATCGTCGAGAATCTTGGGATCGCTGTAGAAATTGATTTCACGCCACTTCGTCTGAGTGATCGCAGGATTAATCTCTAGCCCCTTCTTGAGTTCCGCTTTTGCTTCATCGTCACGGCCGAGCCGCACAAGAACGATTGCCTTGTAGAAATGATCGAACCCGGCGAATAACATGCCAGCGTTTAGCGACGCCAATGATTCCTCTGGCTTACCCGCCACTTCAAGTGCCCAACCCTTTAGGCCATTGTAATACGCGGCATTCGCCGGGTCCCTCGTGGCCGCGAACTCGAGCCATTCCACGGCTTGCATGGGCTTTCCCGACATTAATAGAACGGAGCTGAGATCACCAATCATGAAGGCATCGTAGGGCGCCAGGTTCCTGGCTGTTTCGGCGTCGGTCAACGCCTGATCGAATTTCCCTTTCTGCAGGTTGATAAAGGCAGTCGTCCAGTAGCAAAGCCGTTTCTCAAGTGGCGACAGATTGGGGTGGCCCAACGCCTGCCGGACCAACTCCCCCGCGCGCTGGAAATCGGCAGCCGTATTCTCGCTCCAGCCATTGAGGGCTCGCTGGTTATGAGCAATTCCCAGCTTGACCTGAAGCAGCGCCGAGTCTGGAAATTTCTTCAGCCCTTGCTCCCAGATTTGCCCCGCTTGCCGGTTTCCTTCGGGTGTGAACTGCATGAAAACGTCGTGGCCGCGCAGATAGTAGTCGTATTCCTCAAGATTGGCAGCATCTTTGCCCCAGGCATTGCGATATTGCGCCCGTTTGAGTTGCCCCCTCTCCCCGGTCAGCGCACCGATGATTTTGCCCGTAACTTCATCCTGTAATGCCCAGGGATCCGTGCCGGTCTTGTCGAACTGTTCCGCCCAGACATGCTGGCCGGTCTTCGCATTAACAAGCTGCGCGACGATGCGCACCTTGTCAGCTTCCTTCCTAACACTACCCTCCAGCACATAATCCACACCCAGGTCCCTGCCGATCACACGCACATCGGTGGCTTTGCCCTTGTAGGTAAACGATGAGTTGCGGGCAATCACTGCGAGATCTGGGATGCGGGCCAGCATCGTGATGATATCCTCGGCAACTCCATCGCCGAAATAGTTGAGGGCAGGATCGTTGCCGATGTTGTCGAAGGGCAGGACCGCAATCGATGGGATGGTGGCCAATGCCTCGGGCCGGTCGGCGGGTTTTGGGAGGGCGAACCATACCGCCGCCAGCACCGCAACTGCAACGGCAAGTCCCGCGGCCCATGGCAGGGTGCGTTTTGGCAAAACGGGCACCATGCGCTTAACCGGCGTGCCATCGAGTTTCACGCGGAACGCCTGGATAGGCTCGGCGATGTTTTTGACTTTCTGCTCGCCCATGGGCTCAAAGCCGAAGGCAAGTTTCTTCTCCACCTCCTTGGCGACCTTACCCGACACGCAGATGCCACCGGGGTCTGCCAATTGTTCTAGGCGCGCTGCAATATTGACGCCTTCGCCGAAGCGGTCGCCGCCCTCGACGATGACCTCGCCCAGATTGATGCCAATGCGTACCTGGATGCGCTGGTCTTCCGGCACGGCAGCATTACGCTCGGTCAGCCCGCGCTGCAGACTCACGGCGCATTCGACCGCATCTACCACCGAGCCGAATTCGGCAAGCATCCCGTCGCCCATCAGCTTGAAGATATGCCCATGATGGCGCGCGATCTCCGGCTCAAACAGTTCCTTGCGCCCCGTCGTCAGCCGCTCATGCGTCCCCGCCTCGTCGCGCTCCATCAGGCCTGAGTAGCCGACTACATCAGCTGCGAGAATGGTGGTGAGCTTGCGCTCCATGGCAAGACTCTTGGAGTGCCGCACCGTTGGCAAGTATGCCGTACGGGGCAGCGCTCGACACGGAGGTGATCAGATCAAACTATACCACAGTTGAGAATTTTGGGAGAACGCACATTGTGACGAATGTCCGCCAATGTCCGCTTACTCCTCAACACCCGACATCGTGGTCGGTGGTTGAAGTGTCGGCTTAGTGCCATGACCCGACATTGCATCTGCGGCTTAAGTCTCCTCAACGGTCTTGAAGTGAGGCGTGAATTTCGGCCGTCAGCTGACGATGCCGGCCTTACGCAGGCCGTCCACGATCTTTTCGAAGTCGCCCGGATTCTTGAAGGGCACCACAGTCCGGCGGTACTCCAGAGAATAGTCCGGATTGACCCGGAACACCTCCTGCCATTCTGCGCGTGCCTCCTCTTTGCGGCCCAGGTGGCCGTAGCACGCAGACAGAAGCTCGCGGGAGATATCAGTGTCCGGATTGCGGATAAGCCGCCGCTTCAGAAGGCCAATTGCCTCGTCATACCTACCGAGCTGGAACATGGCTAGACCCTTAAGATGCAGCCAAAAATCTGGAAAATACGGGTCCAAGGCCATGGCCCGGTCGAAACTTTCGAGCGCCTCCGCGGCTTTGCCTGAAAAATTCAAAGTCGAGCCGAGAACTTCGTGGCCAAGGGCGAGATTTGGATCGAGTGAGATCGCACGTTCAGCTTCGCAGATGGCCTGATCGTGCCGCCGCATATACAAATTGGTGAGCGCCAGCGCCCAGTGTGCATAAGGATACTGGTCATCCAGTGCTACCGCCTGTGCTGCATTTTTTTCCGCTAGTTCCAGGGATTGCGCAGGATCAGCACTCCATCGGTTCAAGTAATCAAGCCCATGAGTGATGGCTACGAACGCATAGGGTGGAGCAAATTTTTGGTCGAGTGCGATCGAACGTTGAAACAGGTCCCTGGCCTGGACATTTGCTGCCTTCGTTAGCCGCCAAAATTGTTCGCGGCCACGCATGAAACAGTCATAGGCTTCCAGATTGTCGGTATGCTCAGCGGTAATTCGCTGCCTGTCGTTCTCTGTCAGGTTAAGTGCTAAGGCGGCGACGATGTGCCGGGTTACATCATCCTGGACGTCGAAGATGTCAATCAACTCTCGGTCAAAACGCTCTGCCCATAAATGTCCGCCGCTGGTCGCATCGATGAGCTGTGCGGTGATCCGGACTCTCTTGCCGGATTTGCGCACGCTGCCCTCAAGCACATAGCGTACGCCAAGGCTCCGTCCTACGTCTTGAATATTCACGTTCTTGCCTTTGAAGGTGAAGGACGAATTGCGGGCGATCACGAAAAGCTGCGACAGCTTTGAGAGAGCGGTGATGATATCTTCGGAGATGCCGTCGGCGAAATAGTCCTGTTCCGCGTCGCCGCTCATGTTCTGGAAAGGCAGAACTGCGATAGAGGGCTTGTCAGTAGGCCTTGAAGTCACAAGCGGTTCCGTCCGCGGTATGGGCTTCACATTCGTGGCAACGCCCACCTGCAGCGAATAAACGTGTATCGGATCGACGATATTTTTCAGCTTGGTTTGGCCGAGATCACTGACCGAGAGGTCGAGTCTCGCCTTCACCTGACGATAGGCGTCCTCTGACAGGCAAATGGCACCTGGAGTCGCGACCCCCTCCAGCCTTGCTGCGACGTTAACGCCGTCGCCCATTAGATCGCCGTCACTCTCCTCAACAACGTCTCCCAGATGGATGCCAATGCGAAATTCGATCCGCCGGTCCTCCGACACCCCGGCATTGCGCTCGACCATCGCGTTTTGCACCTCAATCGCACAGCGCACGGCATCAACCACACTGCGGAACTCAACGATGGCTCCGTCACCCGTGCGCTTGACCACCCGGCCTCTGTGCACGGCAATAGTGGGATCGATCAGGTCGCTGCGCAGCGCTCGCAGCCGCGCCAGCGTCCGGTCCTCGTCAGCGCCGGTAAGCCGACTGAATCCGACCACATCGGCGGCCAGGATGGCTGCGAGTTTTCTCTGCTCTGGCATGCATTCTTGATCCTTCGCCCCGAACTATCACGAAGGGAAACCCAATATGCAAGATCCGAAAGGGAAGTAAGTCTATCAGTTCGCGAATGACCGCTTAGGGTCAAAAGCGGCCGTAGTGACTATGTCCGCTGTATGTCAGCTTACCGCTCGACACCGGACATCGCAGTTGGTAGCTAATAATGTCGCCTTGGTGCCATTTCCGGACATTGCCGACCGGATGACCGCTAAGGGATGAACTCCCTATTGCTAACAGGGGTCCTGTGAAAGTTGGCTGGACATGTTTGTCAAGTTGTCGGTTCCCTTTGCCTCTTAAAGGGAAACCCTGCAATCAGCGGCCCAGCGACCAGACACATGGCCAAAGCACACACGAACATCCGAGATCTGCAGACTGTGTCTCATACACGGGCTAAGGCAGCGCTGCTGGGTTGTTGCTCAGGGTCCGGAGGAAGATGATAAGATCAGCTCGGTCACGTGGATTGTGCCTCCCCTGTAGGACCATGCTCGTTCCAGGAATCGTCCAAGCCGGGTATGCAAGGAAGTTGTTGAGCGCCTCATAGGTCCACTCTCCGCCGACTGCCTTGAGCGCAGGCGAATACGCGAACTTAGCAAAGCTTGCTTTGGGTCGACCGACGATATCCCAAAGCGGTGGACCCTTCATCAAGGGGCCCGATTGTTTCATCGTGTGACAACCTTTACACCGCAGTGCGAGCTGTTCGCCGTGAGCAGGATCGGCCGAGGCAAGTAATCCTGTTATCTTCTCGGCCGCCAGAGCCATGGTTCCACGTTCCCTTAGGAGATCAGCGGTCTCTTTATGACCCTGGATGATTGCAAGATGTAAGGCAGGTTCATCAAGCGAGGTTAGTGCATTGATATCTGCACCATGATCGAGCAGTAACCGGACGACCTCTGTCGCGCCAACCCTTGCCGCGACATGAAGCGGCACGGTCGTTTTCCAGTTGGCATTCGGGTCGGCACCGCGCTCGAGCAATAAACGAGCAATATCGGTGAGTCCTGCCGCGGCGGCGGAGTGTAGCGGTGTGCCCCATGTCGAGGTAGCATTGACGTTGGCACCCCGCCTGATCAGAAGTTCTGCAGCTTTGGCATGGCCGCGTTGGATTGCGTAGTGAAGCGGGGTTGCCAGTGCCGAACTCTCATTGATGTCAGCGCCCTGAGCAAGGAGTTGCTCAATTGTTTCGAGATCCCCCTCCTTTGCAGCTTCATGAAGAGGTGCTGCGTTCGCTGCGCTAAAGCAGCCAAGCAACAAGAAACTTATGAACGTCAACGCAACAGTCACGTTGGCGTTTGAGACAAGTTCACTGTGCCGAGCACGGGTCATGGGGGCGGTCCGCGAAATTAGCACCGCAGTAAGAGATACAAATAGCATATTTGGTGATCGGTTGTCAGACCGAGGCTAGTGATTGCAAATATTGGCGTCAACAAAGCAAGGATACTGAAAGAGGCTCGTTGTTGCTCAATTCGGCCATGTGGCAGTGGCCGTGCATAAACGCAAACCAGCGAGACTTTGGATGTCCGCTCCATGTCAAAGGCGGACCTTGCATCCTTGTCCGCAATTTGTCTGCTTATCCCTCAAAGTCGGACATCGCGGTGAACGGTTGAGATGTCGCCTAAGTGCCAGAAGCAGAAATCAACTCAACAAGCT
>DATBLQ010000014.1:0-16830 GCA_036555325.1 Aestuariivirgaceae bacterium
CTTCAGGCCTCGCGTGGAAGCATTGCTCTGCCGCGACTCACCCGCTATGGTCCGCAGCCTTTCCGTTGGGGCGTAGCCAAGTGGTAAGGCAGCGGATTTTGATTCCGCCACCCCAGGTTCGAATCCTGGCGCCCCAGCCACACATTCCGTTCCCCGCCGTTCAGCGCCCCTCGCCGCTCACCTCTTCTCCTTGCCGAACTGCTTGCGCAGTTCATCCTTCGCCCGCTCCAGGGTTTTCCGCCGCTCGCCCGGCAGCCCCTTGCCCGCACGGTTGATGTAGAACGTCAGCATGGACAGGGCTGAGCGAAATGCACTGCTCTTGCGGCTCCCGCTTGCCTCCGCCGATCGCCTCAATGAGAGCGCGATGCGTCGCGGACTTTTCCAGGTGAAGACACCCTCGTCCAAAGCCAGGGCGCGGCTGTTCCGGGTCACCTGCGCCGACCACTTCTTTCTCGCCTTTTTCGCCATTGGTTCTCAAAGCCTTGCTTGCCCGCGTCGAAAACAGCGCAAGTGCTGAAGAGTTCCTGAACAAGAGGAACCTTCCCCACGCGCGGCACGTTGGGCCGAAGCTCCCCGCTTCAACCGGCACCAGCAAAGGAGCATGAAATGATCAGAAAGCTGAAATCGGGCCAATATCGTCTCTATTCGAGCAACAAGGATCGTCGCACCGGCCGCCGAAAGAATCTGGGCACCTTCGCCACCCGCGCCGCCGCCGAGAAGCATGAGCGGGCGGTGCAATATTTCAAGCGGCGCGGCTAACGCGGGAAGCTCAAACCCGAACCATGGCGGACGACGCCAAGCTACCCGCACCTCGGCCGGTCACGGCCAGCGGAAGAGCTCCTCATCGTCATCGCCGAGAATGCGGAAACCGTTTGCTTGTTCCGGCCACTCCGCGGTGTCGAGCATAGCCCGCAGGCTCGCCTTTACTTCCTCGATCGAATCTCCGGCATGGGCAAGCCGGTGCACCACCACCGGCGGCTTGCCCGACTCGATCTTCAGAATCTCAACCGCCCACAACATGACAAGGCTGGCCGGAAATAGGTTCGAATGGTCAACTATAGCACTTCGGCTCTCAGCAAGAAGGTGTTATGGCGGCCACTCCGTCCAATAAGACGGCTCGGCGGGAGTATCAAGCCGCATCGCGCATGTTTGAAAGCACTCTTCCAACTTTTTTCAGATCCGTCACGAACTGCCTGTAGGCCTCCTTGCGGGCCTCGGGATCCGGCGCGCGCAAAAGCGAAGAGGGGTGCACGGTAACGAACATCGGCGTGCCGAAGACCGTCGGCACCGTTCGCCCCCGGTTCTCGATCACCGGCATCGCCTTGCCGGCCAACGCTCTTACTGCCGTCGAGCCGAGCGCCACGATGAGTTTCGGAGCCACAAGTTCGACCTCCTGCTTGAGCCATGGAAAACACGCTTCGATCTCCATGCTGTTCGGTCGCTTGTGCAGCCGGCGCTTGCCTCTCGGCTCGAACTTGAAGTGCTTCACCGCATTGGTGACATAGGCACCGCTGCGCTCAAGTCCTGCCTCTTCCATCGCCCTGTCCAGCATCAGGCCCGCCGGACCAACGAATGCTTCGCCTGCCAGGTCTTCCTTGTCCCCTGGCTGTTCGCCCACGAACATGAGGTCCGTCGGCGCCGGCCCGTCTCCGAAAACGGTTTGCGTTGCTCCCTTCCACAATGGGCACGCCCGGCAGCGGCGGGCCTCCGCCCGCAAAGCCTCAAGCTTTCTCTCCTCTGCACGCGGCATTGGATCGCCAACCTCTGCCGGGACAATTTCCCATACCGGCCAAGGTTCCACCAGAGGCCCCGCATGAAGGTTGCGCCGTCCAAAGCTTTTCGCTACAGCACGCGAAAATTCATGGACGAACCTATCCCCAATCCTGTGCTGGTTGAAATCCATCGCGGCTCGGCGGTCGAAAGCCGCCACCGCGGCTCATTCTGTGTGGTCGGCGCGAACGGAAAGACCGTTGCCGCCGCCGGCACCATCGACCAGCCCGTCTTCCCGCGCTCCGCCATCAAGGCGTTCCAGGCATTGCCGCTGATCGAAACCGGGGCTGCCGACTTGATCGGCCTCACCCCGGAAGAGATAGCGCTTCTCTGTTCCTCCCACAGTGGCGAGGCGGATCATGTGCGTGTGGCCTATTCCATTCTCCACAAGGCCGGGATGCGCGAGGAGCAGCTGGAATGCGGCGCCCATCCCCCGCAGGATCACGCAGCACTGCGCGAGTTGATAAAAAGCGGTAGTGAGCCGCGTGTCATTCACAACAATTGTTCCGGCAAGCACGCCGGGATGCTGGCGCTTGCCGCAAGGCTTGGCGTCGAGCCGTCGGGTTACATCGATCCCGACCATCCCGTCCAGAGAACCATCGCTCAGGTGCTTGATGAGCTGTGCGATGTTCAAACCAGGAACCTTCCACGTGCGATCGATGGCTGTTCGGTACCGACCTGGGGACTCCCGCTGCGCAACCTTGCCTTGGGTTTCCAGCGCTTCGCTTCGGGTGAAACTCTCGATGCAAGGCGGCGCAATGCGGCGTCTCGCATTCTTTCCGCCGTCCGCGCCCACCCCTTCATGGTTGCCGGCACAAAGCGCTTCTGCACTCGTCTGATGGAAACAAGTCCCTCGGTTTTCGTCAAAACCGGCGCCGAGGGCGTCTTCTGCGCTGCCATACCCCACGCCGGCTTAGGTATCGCCCTCAAGTGCGAAGATGGTTCTGCCCGCGCGTCGGAAACAGCGACTGCCGCGCTCATTGCAAGTCTTGATGTCTGGACAGCCGCCGAGCGCGATCAGTTCCGCCCCTTCATCGAAGTCACCCTGAAGAATTGGCGGGAAATGGAAGTCGGCAAAATCAGCGCTGCCCGCATGCTTTCAGGCTGATCATTGGGCTGCGGCCTGCGCGTAGCCAAGCGCTGCGCTTAATTTCTCGAGCAGATCGATGGCGGCCCGAGCGATGGGCGTGCCCGGCGGAAAAATTGCCAGCGCTCCGGCTTGGATGATGTGTGCATGGTCATGCTTGGGAATGATGCCCCCCACCGTGATCAGGATGTCGTCTCTCCCCGCTTGAGCCAGACACGTCTTCAGTGCCGGTATATGGCTGAGATGGCCCGCGGTGAGAGAGGAAACGCCAACCACGTGCACATCGTTTTGTACCGCCCGCCGCGCGACTTCTTCCGGTGTTGCAAAAAGCTCCCCGATGACGACCTCGAAACCGAAATCCCTGAATGCCGAGGCAATCACCTTCTGGCCACGGTCATGCCCGTCCTGGCCGATCTTGGCGACGAGTATTTTGGGTGCCCGTCCGTCGGCTTCTTTGAATGCCTCCACCATTTGTCTTGCCCGCTCCACGTCAAGCGAGCCACTCCTCGTCGCACTCGCGTAGACCCCGCGAACTGCGCGCACCTCGGCAACATGCCGGTTCCACACCCGCTCGAGCGCCGCTGAGATTTCCCCAACCGTCGCCTTGGCTCTGGCGGCATCGACCGCCGCCTCGAGAAGGTTTCGCTTGCCGGTCCTTGCCGCCTCGCTCAAATTCTCAAGCGCCTTGCTCACCTCGCCTTGATTGCGCTCTCTCTTCAGGCGCTGCAATTTCTCCAGCTGCCGGGCCAGCACCGCCGAGTTGTCCACCTGCAGAATCTCGATCGGCGCATCGTCCTTCACTTGATATTTATTGACCCCGACAACCGTCTGCTCACCCGAATCGATCCGCGCCTGCGTTCGAGCGGCGGCCGCTTCGATACGCTCCTTCGGCAGCCCCTGAGCGATGGCCTTCGCCATTCCGCCTAAGGCTTCCACTTCATTGATATGGCCAAGGGCCCGCGATGCGAGATCGCGCGTGAGACGCTCGACAAAGAAACTGCCGCCCCACGGGTCGATAACCCGGCAGGTTCCCGCTTCCCTCTGCAGGAAAAGTTGCGTATTGCGAGCGATTCTTGCCGAAAAATCTGTTGGCAGCGCCAACGCCTCGTCCAGCGCGTTGGTATGCAGCGACTGCGTTTGGCCTTGAATCGCCGCCATCGCTTCCACCGCCGTCCGCGTCACATTGTTGAACACGTCCTGAGCAGCGAGCGACCAGCCCGAGGTCTGGCAGTGCGCCCTGAGCGACAGCGAGCGCTCATCCCGCGGCTTGAACTGCTTCATGAGCTTTGCCCACAACAGCCGCGCGGCGCGCAGTTTGGCCACTTCCATGAAATAGTTCATGCCGATCGCCCAGAAGAAGGAAAGGCGCGGCGCAAAATTGTCGATGGCAAGGCCTGCGGCAAGTCCGGCGCGGACATATTCAATGCCGTCCGCCAAGGTGTAGGCGAGTTCCAGATCGGCCGTCGCTCCCGCCTCCTGCATGTGATAGCCCGAGATCGAAATTGAGTTGAATTTCGGCATTCGGCGGCTGGTGTAGGCAAGAATATCCGAAACGATCCGCATCGAAGGCTCGGGCGGATAAATGTAGGTGTTGCGCACCATGAATTCCTTGAGGATGTCGTTCTGAATGGTGCCGGCAAGCTTCTCCGGAGCCACGCCCTGTTCCTCTCCGGCAATGATGTAAAGCGCCATGATTGGCAGAACCGCGCCGTTCATCGTCATCGATACAGTCATCTGATCGAGGCTTATGCCCTCGAACAGCCGGCGCATGTCGTAGATCGAATCGATGGCAACACCCGCCATGCCCACATCGCCCGCAACCCGCGGATGATCGGAATCGTAGCCGCGATGGGTGGGAAGATCGAACGCGATCGACAGGCCCTTCTGTCCCTGGGCAAGATTGCGCCGGTAGAAGGCGTTGGAATCCTCCGCCGTGGAGAAGCCGGCATATTGGCGGATGGTCCACGGCTGCGTCACATACATGGTGGGGTAGGGGCCGCGCAGGAACGGCGGCGCACCTGGATAGGTATGGATATGGTCCAGTCCCGCAATGTCGCTGGCGGAATATCGCGGCATCACGGCAATGCCTTCCGGCGTCAGCCAGTCTTCGCCGCGCTCCGGTGCCGTCTCCGGAACGGTGGTGTCGAGCCTCACTTTTGTGAAATCTGGAACGGGCATCAGCTCTGATCCCGCATCAGTCCGAGTTTGCCATGCAGCATTTGAATCCAATCGATCACATTGCGGTTTGGCCCAGGCGGCTCAGCGGCAATTATCACGGCGCCTGCCGCGTCAAGCTCGGCCCTCACTGCATCGCGCGTGCTCGCCTCGCCAACGCACAATATCACCCCGCCTTGCGAACCGGGCGCGGCAAACGTAGAAGCCGCATCTTCAGTCGTGGCGATGGCACTGTCGATACCGCCGGCAGCCATGACTGAAGCGAGCCCATGAGCCTGCCGCGCATCCTCGCCACTGGTGCCCCGCACGATGAACACCGAAGGCCTCTTGCCGTTGCGCTGGGCGAAGTCATCTGCTGCCGCCCTGAGCCGTTCGAAATCCTCTGCATCGCGCAGTACTTTGATACCCCTCAGGTCTGCCGCGCGAACGCTCGCCTCCTGGACCGTCGTCGAAGCCGGCGCTTCTGACGGGCTGGCGAATTCGCTGATGCCGATGATTGGCCGCTTGCAGCTTTCAATCTCGCTGATGCGTCGCTGCTGAACCTTGCGGACGATCTCTTGAACATGCCCGGAGTCAAGGGCCTTCACCATTCCACCCTGTTTTTCGATGGCCTGGAAGAAGCTCCACGCCCTCTCGGCCAGCGATTGAGTGAGTGCATCGACATAGCCCGAGCCCGCTCCGGGATCGGCAACGCGGTGTAGATGGGCTTCCTCGATCAGGATGCTGTGCACGTTTCTCGCCATGCGCCGGGCAAAGCCGTCTGGCAGCCCGGCCGCCAAAGAAAAGGGCAGGGCGCATAGGCTGTCTGCTCCCGCAACGCCCGCCGCGAAAATCGCCGTCACATGTCTCAGCATGTTCAGATGCGCCGCGTACCGGGTCATCATGCGCCAGGACGTTTCGCCATGCAGCCTGAGAGGCGCCTCCGGCAGGCCGCATGATTTCATCACATGACGCCAAAGCTGCCGGGCGGCGCGAAACTTGGCCATCGTGATGAAGATGTCCGCATCGGCAGCAAGCGTCATGCCCATTGCACGGACGAGCGAACCGTCACTTAGCCGTCCCTCCAGGAGTCTCAAATAAGCCACGGCGGTCGCGAGCACACAGCCAAGCTCCTGTGCCTCGCTTGCCCCGCCGTCGTGATAGGGTCGCCCGTCGGTTTCAATGAACGGACCGGCATAGTCCTGCTGGAGAGAGTCAATCAGTCCCGCCAGTCGATTGGTAATTGCTCCAAAAGATTCTCCGCGTCCGTGCGCCGCCAGAGCCCCGATCGGGTCAAGGCCGAAGGCAATCCTTAGACGTTCGGGATTGAGTTTGCGTGCGTTGACCACGTTCCGCAGGCTCTCCGCTGCGTAGAGGCCGTCTCCACCAGCCTCGAGCCTCACTCCGACCGAATGGAGCTCGGTATCCATCAAAGCCACGCCGATCGACCGCGCATCGTGCGATTTGAGGCCAAACCCCCGCGCCGAGGGCGCCCCGTCGAAGACCAGGGTCAAGCCGTTCGCGCCATTCCTCAGTTCCTCCTGCACGACGTCCCTCGCCCCCGCCGGATCGGGATGGTCTATGCGTTGCAAAACATCCCATGGCTGATTGGCCGGCCGACCGCTGATCGGCCCCTTGCTGGAAGGAGCAAAAAGAGGCTCGATGCGGATGCCGTCGTCCGTCTCCGACACGAGCGCCTCGATGCTTTTTCCATCGAGAACGCGCTCCGCAAGGCTCCGCCAGCCTTCGCGCGTTACGCGAGGAAAATCGGCAATTTCAAAAATCTCGCTCATATTGGATCACAGGTATCCCGACAATCCGGGGATCGACGCGGCTGCCTCTTGCACCAGCCGGTCGCCCGCCTTTTCCTTGGCGTAGCGCAAAATTTCTGCGCCCAAAAGCCTGATCTGCGTCATGCTCAAGCCGGCCGCCTGCATCTTTGAAACTGCAAGCAGCGGCCCGCCCATGAGCCCACCTCCGAGCTTGCCGATGAGACCTCCCGTCTTCGATCCGCCATGGCGCAGAGCGAGCTCCTCCGCACCAGGCAGCCGGGCGAACAGCGCCTCGACCTTTTCCGCGTTTCCCTGGCTTTTTATGAGCGACAGGATTATTCCAAGCGCCGTTTCTGCCTTGTTTTCATCGAGGCCCGTGACGTCCGACAATCTGGCGATCAGCTCCTGCATCCCGGGGTCTTTCGCGTCGTGGTGATTTATAGCAGATTGCGCGCCTGCCGCAGGCGGTCAAGTTCTCACTCAAGTTCTCATAAAGCGCAAAGGAAAGATCGAGCGTCATGACGGAAAACACCATCCTTTTGGGCAAGAGTGGCAAGGAGGAGGTTCTCTTCTTGCCGATGGCCAACCGCCACGGATTGATCACCGGTGCAACGGGAACCGGCAAAACGGTCAGCTTGCAGATCATCGCTGAAGGCCTGGCAGCTCAAGGGGTTCCCGTTTTCGCAGCCGACATCAAGGGCGATCTGTCCGGCGTATCGGTTGCAGGCGAGCCCAAGGATTTTCTCCTGGAGCGCGCTCGCAAGATCGGTCTCGAGAATTACGCTTTCGCTGCCTCTCCGGTAATTTTCTGGGATCTGTTCGGCAAGGACGGCCATCCGATCCGCACCACCATGACCGAGATGGGGCCGGTCCTGTTGTCAAGGCTTCTTGGCCTTTCCGAAGCCCAGGAAGGTGCGCTGAACATTGTCTTCAAACTTGCCGACGAGGAAGGTTTCGCCATTCTCGATTTGAAGGACCTGCGGGCTCTGCTCTCCGATCTTGCCGAACGCGGCAAGGAAATCCGCACCGATTACGGCAACGTCTCCTCCGTTACCGTCGGAACGATCCAGCGGCGTTTGGTGGTGCTGGAAGAGCAGGGGGCTGAAAACTTCTTCGGTGAGCCTGCCCTCGATATCAAAGATCTCATGCGCACGACGCGCGATGGCCGCGGCTACATCAACGTTCTCGTCGCCGATAAGCTTATGGGATCGCCGCAGCTCTACTCCACCTTCCTGTTGTGGCTCCTGTCGGAACTTTTCGAGGATTTGCCGGAAGTGGGAGACCCCGATAAGCCGAAGCTCGTGTTTTTCTTCGACGAAGCGCATCTGCTGTTCACCGATGCCTCTCCCGGTCTATTGCAGAAAATCGAGCAGGTCGTAAAACTCGTCCGATCAAAAGGTGTGGGCGTCTACTTCGTCACCCAGAACCCTCTCGATATTCCCAACTCCGTCCTGGCCCAGCTCGGCAACCGCCTTCAGCACGCGCTGCGCGCCTACACTCCGCGCGAACAGAAGGCGGTCAAGACCGCCGCCGAGACCTTTCGGCCAAATCCGGCCTTCGACACCGAAAGAACCATCACCGAATTGGGGGTAGGCGAAGCCTTGGTCTCCGTGCTCGATCTCAAAGGGGTGCCGACTATGGTCGAGCGTACCCTCATCCGCCCGCCGTGCGGCAGGCTCGGTCCGGTGACCGTCGATGAACGGCAGAAAATCCTCAAAGACAGTCCTCTCTATGGAGTCTATGACGAGGCTGTCGACCGCGAATCGGCCTACGAACTTCTGTCGAAGCGCACCCAAAGATCGGCTAAGCCTGAGCCGCGCGATCCCGAGGAACCGCGAACGACCCGTCGCGAAACGTCGGCCTCTCCCTCACGCGCGCGCGAATCCGCCACCGAGCGTTTCGTGAAGAATGTGGCTGGCAGCGTTGGTCGCGAGGTCGGGCACATGGTCGTGCGCCAGGTCTTGCGCGGCATCCTGGGCGGGATTACGCGGCGCTGAGACCCTAGATAATCTCGTCCTCGTCCGGGATGTACTGTTCTTCCTCGGCGACGGCGCGTGCCTGCGGCTGCTCGGCTCTTGCAATGTGAAACAGCGCATCGCCCCGGTTGACGACCGGCAGATGCGATTGCCCGATGATGATGCCGGTATCGCTCGCCAGAACCGGCACCTCGAGCTGGCCGAAGGGGTCGGAGATCACTCCGATCCTCTGACCCGCCACCACCCAATGTCCGATGCGGCGATCACTGCGGAAGATTCCTCCTTCCGGCGCTCTCAACCAGTGGCTGGAGCGCGAAACCGTTGCCGGATCCGGCATGCCGCTCGAAGGCGGCACCCTCAGCATCCCGATCTTGTGCATGACGCGCAAGCTCCCCGTCACTGCCGCGTCGATCGCCGTTTCATCGAACCGCAAGGCTTCGCCGCCCTCGTAGACGAGCACTTTCACGCCATGTTCAAGCGCGCACTGCCGCAAGGTGCCCTCGCGAAGCTTCGACAGCAATATGACAGGCGCGCCGAAGGCATGGGCCAGCATAAGCAGATCCTCGTCTCCGGGACTTATGCGTATTTGCGGCAGGTTGGTGCGATGCAATGCGGCCGAGTGGATATCGATGCCATAGTTGCTTCGCATCACCACCTCCCGCATCAGCAGGTCGGCAAGGATGCTGGCCAGCGACCCGTGATCTGAACCGGGAAAGGATCGGTTGAGATCGCGCCGGTCGGGCATGTAGCGCGAATGCGAGATAAGCCCGTAGGCATTCACGATTGGCACCGCCAGGAGCGTGCCGCAAATATCCTCGGTCGCCGGATGGTTGACCAGCCGTCGGATCACCTCGACGCCCATGACCTCATCGCCATGAACGACACCGCTGATGAAGAGGGAAGGGCCGGACCGTTCACCGTGGATGACCTGCACCGGCAACGACATCGGCGTGCGATTGGACAGGACGCTGACGTGCAACTCCACCGACCTGCGTGTTCCCGGCTCAACCTCCTCCTCGCCGATGCGAAACGCCGGTCTGATGTCCATTATCCTTTGCCCTTGGTCCTCGTGTGGCCCGGCCGGGCGTGTCCTTCCAGAAACTCGATGATTTTGCCGGCCACATCGACCCCGGTTGATTGTTCAATTCCCTCAAGCCCCGGCGATGAGTTGACCTCCATCACCGCTGGTCCCTGAAGGGCGCGCAGAAGATCGACGCCGCACACATTGAGTCCCATCGACCGCGCCGCCTGTATGGCGGTGCTGCGCTCCTCGGGCGTTATCTTTACCGCCTCGGCGTGCCCTCCGCGATGCAGGTTGGAGCGGAATTCTCCCGCCGCGCCGGTTCGCTGCATGGCGGCAACGGCCCTGCTGCCCACCACGAACACGCGGATGTCCTGCCCGCTCGCCTCTTTGACATACTGTTGCACGAGTATTGCGATTTGCGCTCCGTGGAATGCTTCGATCACCGACTTGGCGGACTTGTGGGTTTCTCCCAGCACCACGCCGATCCCTTGCGTCCCCTCCAGGAGCTTGACCACCACGGGTGCGCCGCCCACCATCTTGATGATCTCGTCCGTTCGCCCGGCGTCGTTGGTGAATGCCGTGACCGGCAGGCCCACGCCATCGCGTGCCAGAATCTGCAGCGACCTCAGCTTGTCGCGCGATCTGCCGATCGCCACGGATTCGTTCAAGGGAAACACTCCCATCATCTCGAACTGTCGCAGCACCGCCAGTCCGTAGAACGTATGCGAAGCGGCGATTCGTGGAATCACGGCGTCGAACCCGCCAAGCAATTCCCCCCGGTATCTGAGCTCCGGTCGTCGTGAGGTGATGTTCATGTAGCATTTGAGATAGTCGATGGGCACGATCTCATGCCCGCGCTGCGTGGCCGACTCGATGAGGCGCTGGTGCGAATAGAGCTTCGGGTTGCGTGTCAGAAGGGCGATCTTCATCTCTCGCCCCCAGTTTTGGACAGCACGAATGAGCGGCCCGGGTGCACCAGAAATCTTTTTCTGATGGTGCTGCGGCCCAATAGCATCGGCACTCCCATGTCTGTTCGGTTTGTAAGGGTGATCTGCGCCTGCCACACCGTGTTGCCAAGTCTCACATCGGTCTCCACCACCTGGCGCAGTTCGCTGCGTCCGCCGGTGTTTTTCACCCGCCGCTCATCGCTCAAGACCAGGTCGCACGTTTTGACTTGCTTGCTGTTCGTGTGCACCGGCACATCGAAGCGAATTCGGTAATGGCCGTCCTTTTGATAGATCTGGATGTTTTCCGCATGCAACGCCGCCGACCGCGCGCCCGTATCGAGCTTCGCCACCAGTGGTCCGATGCCAAGCGCAGGGAGTGCTATATGTTCGCGCCAGCCGGCAACGATCCGGCTGCTCGGCTTGATTTTTCGCTTGACCCCCTTTTTTCGTAGTTTCATTGCTGCCAAGCCCGATAGTCTGGTCCGGCCACTCCTACCCGCTTTGCTCAAAAGCTTCAGCAACTATCGAGCAAGACGGTTTCCGAAATCTCGATGCCGAAACCTGACAGGCCGACGAAATGCCGGCTGCGACTGGCGAGCAGTCTGATCGACCGGATGTTGAGATCGCGCAGGATCTGCGCTCCCACCCCGACATCCCGCCAGGCCTGCTCCCGCGCCGCCGAGCTCATCGGTTGTTTGCCGAGTTTCTCGTTAAGGTTTGCCGCCGGCACCCCGGTCGTTCCTTCGCGCAGATAAACCAGCACTCCGCGTCCTGCCTTGTCGAACTCCTCGTAAACCGCCTTGAGCGTTTTTCGTGCGCCGAACACGTCATCGACCAGATTCTCTCGATGCAGCCTGACCGGGATGTCCTGACCGCTGGTGATGTCTCCATAAATGATGGCAAGGTGCTGAACGCTGTCGTAGGGCGTCGCATAGGCGATGCCTCGCGCCGTGCCGATCGGTGTCGATACCTCGAACACCGCGTGCTGCTCCACCAGCCTTTCTCGCGATTGCCGGTAGGCTATCAGATCTGCAACCGAGATGATCTTGAAGCCGTGCCGGCGGGCAAAAGAGACAACGTCGGCGCCGCGCATCACGCTGCCTTCCTCGCTCATGAGCTCGGCAATGACACCAACGGCAGGCTCCCCGGCAAGCCGAGCCAGATCGACCGCTGCCTCCGTGTGACCCGATCGCATCAGCACTCCGCCGCTTTTCGCAATGAGCGGAAACACGTGTCCCGGGCGCACGAAATCCTCTGCCTGGACGTTGCCGTTGGCGAGCGCCCGAACCGTATTGCACCGTTCTTCCGCTGAAATCCCGGTCGTCAGTCCGATCTTGTAATCCACCGACACCGTGAACGCTGTTCCCATCGGCGCATCGTTCACCGCCACCATTGGATCGAGCTTGAGGCGGCGCGCCCATTCCGCCGTCACCGGCGCGCAAACGATGCCGCTGGTGTTGCGAATCATGAACGCCATCTGCTCGGGCGTGATCTTGCTTGCCGCCGCTATGAGATCGCCTTCGTTTTCCCTGTCGTCGTCATCGACGACGATGACGAGCTTGCCTTGCGAAATGGCGGTGACCGCCTCCTCCACGCTGTCGAGCCCGTGGTAGGCCTGCCCCGATAGAGCCGCTGCCTCGATGAAATCCTCCGGCCTGACCTTGTTCTTGGTGATCGATTGAATGCGGCTTGCCAGATCGAAGGAAGGTTTTGCGCCCGCCAGCACTTGCGAGATCCTCCCCTGTGTCACTCCGAGCGCGCGCGCAAGCTCAACTTGCGTAAACCCCGACCGCTCCAGCCATTCTCCGAGTTTCATGCCAATGTTATTAGCAGCGCTAATAGCAGGCCGCAAGCGCCGGCCCTCCACGTCATCACCGGGCTTGACCCGGTGATCTAGATGCGCCGACGTGACCGGCCCCCCGTCCGTCATTCGCGGGCTTGACCCGCGAATCTCATTTTCAGGAGATGGCCGGATCAAGTCCGGCCATGACGAGGAAGGAAAGCTCGCACATCCGCCCCCGCCCGTCATTCGCGGGCTTGACCCGCGAATCTCGGATCAAGTCCGGCCATGACGCCTCGCCATTTCACCGCACCGCAGAGAACATCTCCTCGACATGGTCCCAGTTGACCATGTTATCGACGAAAGCCTCGAGATATTTCTGCCGGGCGTTCCGGTAGTCGATGTAATAGGAGTGCTCCCACACATCGCACCCGAGGATCGGGTTTGATCCCTGCATCAGCGGGTTCTCGCCATTCGGCGTCTTGGCAATGCTGAGCTTCCCGTTCTTCGCGGCGATCCAGCACCAGCCGGATCCGAACTGCGTCATCCCCGCCTGAACGAAGTCGTTGCGCATCTTGTCGTAGCCGCCAAGATCGCTGTCGACGGCTTTCTGCAGAGCGCCCGGCAGCTTCTTCCCTCCGCCGCCTTTTTTCATCCATTGCCAGAAATGGACGTGATTGTAATGCTGTCCCACGTTGTTGATGAGCCCCTGGATCTTTCGTTCCCAGGCGATCTTGCAGATGTCTTCAACGCTTTTTCCTTCAAGACCCGCCTCCTTCAGCAGGTTGTTGCCGTTCGTCACATAGGCCTGATGATGCTTGTCGTGATGGAACTCGAGCGTTTCGCGCGACATGTAGGGCGAGAGCGCATCATAAGAGTAGGGCAGGGGGGGAAGTTCTAGGGCCATGGGGTAATCCTCCTTAACGCAACCCGACTGTTCGACCTATCTAGTACGAGTGCCGCGACCCTGGCAAGAAACAGCATCGACAAACATAGACGTCATGGGCGGGTTTCTCTTTTTCGTCATGCGCGGCCGTCTCTTTTTCGTCATGCGCGGGCTTGACCCGCGCATCTGCAACCCCTGACAGGAGATCGCCGGATCAAGTCCGGCGATGACGTTTTGGAATTTCGTCCAACGCGTCAACCCGACAAGAGTGCCTCATCTCACCCGATGCGCTTTTCCATGAACACGCTGTTTGCATCATCTGCCGGATAATCGCCGAACGCGCTGCAGATGGCGAACCCGGTCGCCGCGAACAGATTTAGCGCCTCCGCTTGCCGGATGCCCGTCTCCAGCCTGAGAAGCGGCAGGTTCAGCGCACGCGCCTCGTCTTCGATCTTGCGCATGATGAGATGGCCGAGCTTGTGGCCGCGCGCCGAAGGCCGCACATAAACCCGCTTCACCTCGCCGTAATCGGCATGGAGCCACAGGGCGCCGCATCCCAAAGCTTCCCCGTCGCGCCTCACCACGAAAAACCTCACCTCGGGCCTCGCCAGCGTTTCAATATCCAGGAGATGATTGCTTTCGGCCGGATAAAGCGCTTCGAACATGCGGTCGAGCTCGTACACCAAACCGCTCACGTCCGGCTGGCGCGGGTCCTCCCGTGCGATAACCGTTTGCCCCATTCTAGAAAAAGGCCTGTATGCCCGTCTGCGCTCGTCCGAGGATCAGGGCGTGGACATCCTGCGTGCCCTCGTAGGTGTTCACCGTTTCCAGATTCAGCATGTGCCGGATGACGTGAAATTCATCCGAGATGCCGTTTCCCCCATGGATGTCGCGTGCCATTCGCGCGATCTCCAGGGCCTTGATGCAATTGTTCCGCTTCATCAGCGAAATGGCAGGCGGCTGCGCGCGTCCCGCCTCCAGTGCGCGCCCCAGCGCCAGAGCGCCCGACAACCCCAATGCAATTTCGGTTTGCATGTCCGCAAGCTTCTTCTGCACCAGTTGGCTTGCCGCGATGGGTCGGCCGAATTGCTTGCGGTCGAGCGCATACTGCCTTGCCCGATGCCAGCAATCCTCCGCCGCCCCCATCGAACCCCAGGCGATCCCAAACCTCGCCTTGTTGAGGCATCCGAACGGACCGCTCAGGCCCTTGGCGCCGGGCAGGAGGCTGTCGGCGCCGACCTCGACCTTGTCCAGCACGATCTCGCCCGTGACCGAAGCGCGAAGCGAGAACTTTCCCTCGATCGTGGGCGTGCTGAAGCCCTTGTGCCCCCGCTCGATGATGAACCCCCGTATCTCATCGTCCTCCGTCTTCGCCCACACGATTGCAAGATCGGCGATCGGCGAATTCGTGATCCACGTCTTGCTGCCGTTGAGAACGTAGCCGCTTGCCGTTGTCTTGGCGCGGGTTCTCATCGCGCCAGGATCCGATCCGGCATCCGCCTCGGTGAGGCCGAAGCAGCCGATAAGCTCGCCCGTGGCGAGCTTTGGCAGATATTTCTTCTTCTGCGCGTCCGATCCATAAGCCTCGATCGGATGCATGACGAGAGAGTTCTGCACGCTCATCGCCGATCGATAGCCTGAATCGACGCGCTCGATTTCGCGCGCGGCAAGTCCGTACGCCACGTAGCCAAGCCCGGCCCCGCCGAATGCCTCCGATGTCATCACGCCAAGCAGGCCCTGTGCGCCGAGCTCGCGCATGATCTCCCGGTCGAACACCTCTTCGCGAAACGCCTTCTGGACGCGAGGCATCAGCTTGTCCTGCGCGAAGGCCTTCACGCTGTCGCGGATCATCCGCTCCTCGTCCGAGAGCTGATGTTCGAGATCCAGCGGATCTTGCCAGTTGAACTCGGCCATTTGTGCTGACTTTACCGGCTGGGTTTTTTGCGCGACTTGGGCCATGGGAGTTCTCCGCAACCTATGGCGTACACTTACCGGGGTTGACCCGAACTCACAACAACGCTCGTGCCCGATTCCCCGGGGAAGGAAAACCCCGCGCACGCGCTCCCCCGTCCGTCATTCGCGGGCTTGACCCAGCAATCGCTTCCCTCTCCCCTTGTGGGAGAGGGTCAGGGTGAGGGGGCGGGCCCATCCCCCTGATCCGGGCTCCATGCAAATGCATCTCGCCACCTTCTCCCACAAGGGGAGGAAGGGAGAGCGACAGGATCTCACTCACGATTATCAGTTGCACTGTGGCGTTTGAGCAATTAAAGGTTGCTTACGCTTGTCGCTGTTTTCGGGGGAAATCATGGATAAAGCTTGTGTTTTTCAATCGCGTCGGGCGTACCTTCTCGCCTCGACCGCCATTTTGCTGGCCGGCGCGATCGCCATGGCGCCGCCCGCTCTCGCCTCCAACGAGTGCGGCCCGCTCGCCGATGAAGTCACCTGCACGTCCGCCGGCAACAACTATCCGAACGGCATCGACTACGAGCCGGTGACCGATCTCACCCTGATCGTCGAGGACGGCGTCAACATCGATTCGGGCGCCAACGATGGCATTAATATCACGAGAGTCTCCCCTAACACTCCGAACATCTACCTCTATGTCTATGACACCGACAGCACTGTCGATATCATGACCAGCGATGACGGCATCTATGTAAGAGGAAGCTTCGACCCCGATTACTCCGTCACCATTCGCAATGAAGCCGAGATAACCAGCGGAGGTTACGGAATACGCACTCGTTATACCACCAATGTGAACATCGATAATTCAGGCGGCATCGTTTCGGTCAAGGATGGAATCCGGATGGCGGCTAACGCCGCCGCCGTAAATCAGTCTAGCCTATTCGCGATTACCAACTCGGGCACCATTCAAACGACCGGCGGCTCCGCAAATGGCATCACGGCGAGCGGCTCCGGAACCACAAACAATTCGGGCACCATCATTACACATGGAAATGGAGGCGACGGCATCGATGCAACAGCCTACGGCTTGGTGAACATCTACAATGATGGTGAGATTGAGACTTATGGTGAAAGCGCGCACGGTATCCGCATTGGCGCGGGTTCAGGCGGCAGGCCCAGGGCCTATTCGTCCGGCACCATCACCACCCATGACAAATCCAGCCGCGGCATCTATGTCGGCGCCGGCGACAATGTTGTTGTGACCGTCTCCGGCGACATCGTCACCGGCAAGAACTACAAAGACGATCCGACGACCAACTCCTACGCGCAGGGCATCCTCGTCAAGAACAGCCCCGGCTACGCCAAGGTGAAGCTGGAGGAGGGCGGCGGCATCGCCACCTATGGCGGCCAGGCTCACGGCATCTATGTGCTGAGTGTCGGGGATAACGCAGCGACCGACTATGTGAAGGTCGAAGTTTATGACGACATCGTCACCGATGGCGAAAATTCGCTAGGAATCTTCGTCAAGG
>DATBLQ010000048.1:0-26829 GCA_036555325.1 Aestuariivirgaceae bacterium
GGAGGAACGCCAGCGTCTTGCCGCCGAGGAAGCCGCCCGCAAGGCCGAGGAGGAACGCCAGCGCCTCGCCGCCGAGGAAGCCGCCCGCAAGGCCGAGGAGGAACGCCAGCGCCTCGCCGCCGAGGAAGCCGCCCGCAAGGCTGAGGAAGAACGCCAGCGTCTCGCTGCTGAAGAAGCCGCTCGCAAGGCCGAAGAGGAACGCCAGCGTCTCGCCGCCGAGGAAGCCGCCCGCAAGGCTGAGGAAGAACGCCAGCGTCTTGCCGCCGAGGAAGCTGCCCGCAAGGCCGAGGAAGAACGCCTACGCCTCGCTGCTGAAGAAGCCGCCCGCAAGGCCGAGGAGGAGCGGCTCCGTATGGCCGAGGAAGCCGCCCGCACGGCTGAAGAACAAAAACGACAAGCTAGGGAGCGGCTGGCAAGAGAAATGGCGCTTCGAGACATAAATGTGCGGGAGTTGATGCAGCAGTCCCGTCGTGTGGCAGCCTGGAATTTCTCAGCCCAAAGGGCGCGGGAACTTGCTGCGAGAAAAGCTCTTGAGGATGCTCAGGCAAAGATTGAGGAATTGCTGCGGTCAAGCGAAGCCAATTCCACCGGTACCCTTGCGCAGGAACCAACTGTTGAGTCGAACTCCGGGGCCACGACCGACACCAGATCAATCACATCGACGATCCCCAGCCGGACCATACCTGATATACCTCCGCCTGAGCCGCTGCCGGTCGAAGAAGGCGATGCATCGACTGGCCCAACACTAATCGATCCGAGCAGCACCGCGACGGAAAGCGTTTATAGCGAAGCGGAGGTCAAGCCGCCCCAAACAATAGTGCCTCAACAGACACGTACGCCCAGTCTCCTGCAGCGGCTTCTCAAAGTGTCGCCGGCAAAGAAACGTCCCCCGCCGCGCAAGAGATATAACTTCAACCAGTAGATGGGTGACCCTCCTTCGTCGTGAGCAAGAACTGTCACAGTGCAAGTCGTCCGTGACGTGCTTCCTGCAGGAGAAATATGCGGATCGCGCTGGAAAGATTTATCTCGCCACGGCCATAGTCAATCTGCGCAATCAGGGAAGATATCGATACGCTTCGAGTCTTGGCTGCACTCTGCAGCGCTTCCCAGAATTGCGGCTCCAGCGAAAGCGATGTGCGATGGCCCGCAACCCGAACAGAACGCTTCACGGGGCCGGCCATGCTACTCGGGCGAGACCATGCGCTCAGGCTTCACCAGCTCATCGAATTCCTTTGCCGTCACATAACCCATCCGCAGAGCCTCTTCGCGAAGCGTTGTACCGTTCTTGTGAGCGGCCTTGGCGATTTCAGCAGCCTTGTCATAGCCAATCCTAGGCGTCAGTGCGGTAACGAGCATGAGTGATCGGTTCATCAACTCGGCAATGTGCTTGCGGTTTGGTTCTATGCCTGCGATGCAATTGTCGGTGAAGCTGACCGCAGCATCTGTAAGAAGTCTGATCGACTGCAGCGCATTGTAGATGATGACCGGCTTGAAGACGTTAAGTTCAAAATGACCCTGCGAGCCCGCAACGGTTACCGTCACGTGATTTCCGAACACCTGGCAACAGACCATGGTCAGCGCCTCGACCTGGGTTGGGTTGACTTTCCCCGGCATTATGGATGAACCCGGCTCATTTTCGGGTAGCAGCAGTTCACCAAGTCCCGAGCGCGGACCTGAGCCGAGCCAGCGAATATCGTTGGCGATCTTAAAGAGGCTCACGGCAATCGTGTTGAGTGCGCCCGACAATTCGACAATAGTATCATTTGTCGCAAGCGCCTCGAATTTGTTGGCCGCCGGTTTGAATGGCAGCTTCGTCAAGCGCGTAACTTCCGCGGCAAAGGCCTTGTCGAATCCTTTTTTGGAATTAAGCCCGGTACCCACCGCCGTACCTCCCTGGGCAAGCCGATAGAGTCGCGGCAAAACCGATTTGATGCGATCAATACTCAATGCCACTTGCGTGGCATAGGCAGAAAACTCCTGGCCAAGCGTGATGGGCGTTGCATCTTGCGTATGGGTACGGCCGATTTTGATGATCTTTGTCCAAGCTCGTGCCTTTTTTTCCAGCGTGGTTTTGAGCTTCGTCAATGCCGGCAGCAACTGCCGGTTTATCTCCAACGCAGCCGCGATATGCATCGCAGTTGGAAATGCGTCGTTTGAAGATTGCGAGAGGTTCACGTGATCATTTGGGTGGATGGGTTTCTTTGATCCCATGGTTCCACCCATCAGCTCGATTGCGCGATTTGAGATGACCTCGTTGAGATTCATGTTCGTCTGGGTGCCGGATCCGGTCTGCCAGACGACGAGCGGAAAATGCTCATCGAGCTTGCCTTCGATGACCTCATCGGCAGCCGCTATGATGTGCTTGGCAAGTTCGCCATCTAGTATCCCGAGCTTCACATTCGCCAGCGTCGCTGCCTTCTTCACGATTCCAAACGCACGGATAAGCGCCATTGGTATCTTCTCGCCGCCAATTTTGAAGTTGCCGAGCGAACGCTGGGTTTGGGCTCCCCAATATCTGCTTGTGTCGACATCGATCGGGCCGAAGCTGTCAGTCTCGACGCGAGTTCTTGCCATCTCTGCCACCTACCGCTGATCGTACCAAATTGGATTGCTCCAAGCCCTTTTTCCGGAGCTGTCAATGACCACGATCCTGAGCCAGGGACTTTCCTTCACCTTCGTCCATGCCTTGCCAAGATCGGCCAAATTTAGTCTCGCTTCGGTAATTGCCCGCCCATACCGGCCGACGGATCGCGAGTTGTGGCCCACGACTGCAATGCTATCGACTGGTGAACAAGCCACCCGCAGCTCATTTGCGTCGATTGCCAGCTCATGAATTTGCGGTCCCTGGCTTGAATAGTAATGGCCGGCTTTGAGGGCCGACAGCAGTACCTCGGGCTCAAGCGTTTCAGCTTTGACATGCACCCAGCCGCCATAGGCATCGTCCGAGTTGAAATGTGCATCATCGGTGGCGAAGGCGGTAAGTCTCTTGCCTTGCCGCAGCAACTGATCGAGTAGATACCAACCGTCTCCTCGGTCAACCTCGACGCAACAGCCATGATTGTAGACTTCAACGGCATGCACGCCAGAGAGCGCCAGACCATCCTCGAGCGACAGCTGTGACCATGCCGGGTGAGCGATCCCGACGAACGCGCCGGCAGCAACAGCCCGCGCTGCGAGCTCGGGTCCCGTTTCCTCCGGTGCCGGCCTGTCGAAATCGAGCGGCAACCCGGCTGCAACGATATGCCATAGCTCCCCGACTGCGGTTGCCATTGCATGAAGCTCGGCTCCAATCAAAGTTGTGAACCGGTTTGAGCGGAATTTGCGCGTATCGGCTATGGGCCAATGGAATCGCTCAAGAAAATGCTCTGACATCTGGACAAAGTCGTATCCTGCTCCCTTGTACGCCTCCACCACTGTCTCCAGTGGCAGGGCGCCGTCCGACAGATTTGAGTGGGTGTGCAAATTTCCGCGCCAGAAGCGGCCTTTTAATGAAAATGGTGCAATCTCCAGCATCGCAGCTCGCTTTCATCGCCGTTATGGCCGATTTCCTCTCACACGGAAAGCTGCATGCCGAGTTCAACCACCCGTTCCGGCGGAATGCGATAAAAACCGGTAGCCCGCGATGATTGGTTGGCCAGCATGATGAACAGTCGCTGTTGCCAGAAGGGCAGGCTGGAGCGTACGGAAGTGCGGATTGCCCGTCGGCCGAGGAAGTATGAAGCTGTCCTGGGATCGATATCCAGGCCCTCCATGCGTGCGAGCCTAAGGGCGGCAGGCACATTAGGCGTTTCCATGAAACCGAACTTTGCCTTAATGAGCCACGCATCGAGCGGCAGTCTGGCAACCTCGAGCCGCTCGGCATTGGGAACGCGGGGTTCATCGGCCGTGCTGACATGGATGAAGACGAGCGTGTCGTGCAGCACACGGTTGTGCTTCAAATTGTGCAGCAGAGCGCTGGGTGCATAGATAGGATCGGTGACGAGGAAAATTCCTTCCCCCGCCACTCGCACGGGCGGCTTGCGCTCCAGGCTTTCCAACAGCCCCTTTAGTTCGACGCTGTCGCGGCGCAGCTTCTGCGCCAATGCTTCTCTGCCACGCCTCCACGTGAGCATGATTGTAATGACCGTAATGCCGATGAGAATCGGTACATATCCGCCGCTGACGATCTTGTAGCCGTTGGCGGTGAAGAACGTCAGCTCGATAGACAGTATGAAGCCGAACGTCAGTCCCACCACCGCCACCGGCCAGCGCAGCGCAGCGCGGAAGAAGATAATCGCCAGGAAGGTGTCGATGATCATCGCGGTGTTGACCGCAATGCCGTAGGCTGCGGCTAGCGCGGACGACGAACGGAAGGTCAACACCAGAAAGGTCACGCCAAGGAACAGTATCCAGTTGATCTGGCTGATGTAGATTTGGCCGTGCTCGGTTTCGCTCGTGTGGGAAATATTCATTCTCGGCAGAAGTCCGAGATGGATGGCTTGCTGAGTAACCGAGAAAGCGCCTGTTATCACGGCCTGGCTTGCAATGACCGTTACCAGAGTGGCAAGCGCAACGAGAGGAATGAGAGCCCACGGCGGTACCATCAGGTAAAACGGATTGGCAAGCGCATTGGGATTTGAATAAATGAGGGCGCCTTGCCCAAGATAATTGAGGACCAGAGCTGGCAGCACCACGGTAAGCCAGGCGATGCGTATCGGCGTTTTACCAAAGTGCCCCATATCTGCATAGAGCGCCTCAGCCCCGGTAACTGCCAGAAACACGCCGCCCATAATGAGAAAGGCAATCCCGGTATGATGGCTGAGGATCACGAAGCCATACGCCGGATTGAAGGCGAACAGGATCTCGGGATCGTGGATTACATGGGAGAGACCCATGATTGCGATGACCGCGAACCACAGCGTGGTGACCGGTGCGAAGAATTTTGCCACACCGGCCGTGCCACGAAATTGAACAGCAAACAACGTGGCGAGAACCGCCAGCGTTAGCGGCACTACGAAATCCTCAAATCGCGGGTTGATTATTTTGAGGCCTTCGATTGCCGAGAGAACTGATATTGCAGGGGTGATCATCGCATCCCCGAAGAAAAAAGCGGCACCGACAATGCCGAGAAGCAATGTAGGTCCCCCGCGTTTGCCGAGGGCATGCTCGACCAGCGTAACGAGTGCCAGCAGTCCGCCTTCGCCTTTGTTGTCGGCTCTCATCAGAAGGTACACATATTTGAAGGTTACGATGATGATCAGCGACCACAGCAACAATGAAACCACGCCCAAAACGTCCAGACGCGAAACGGCCTCCCCGGTTGCCGCGTGTGAGAGCGCTTCTCGCAGCGCGTAGAGTGGACTTGTTCCAATGTCTCCGAACACGACGCCGATGGAACCGAAGACAAGCCCTAGTCGTGCCGGCTGTCTCGAGGCTCGATCACTGTCGCCGACTTCCTCGAACGGGCGATCCGTCATGGGTGAACCTCAGGTGACACTTTCGGGCCGAAATCGATTCGATTGAAGTGCTTCACAGACGAGAGGCAAGCAGCGATTCCGAGGGCGGGGATATAGCTCCGATCGTGCGTCGGCAACAACCCCATGTGGCTAAAGAGCACATCGCCCACAAGGACACCGCTGGAATTACTGAATATTCAGAACGCCACGGCAATCGGACGGCAAATTCGAAAGCAGCAACGGTCTCGGCGGTTTTGGTTTCGGCAATTTGCCCTTTGGTTTGTCCGGCGCCCAGGGTTTGCTTGATAGCCAATAGGCGAGTTCCCCGCCGCAACCCGTCCCATCGGATGGAGCCGGAACCGATTGATTCTTGCAACCGCTGTCATCGACTGGACATCGCATGCGGATGTGAAAATGGTAGGTGTGGCCGTAGTACGGACGCACCTTTGCAAGCCAGGAGCGATTTCCCTTGGCCCATTCGCAGAGTTTTTTCTTGATCGGCGGGTGCACGAAGATTCGGGCGACCTCGGGATAGGAGGCCGCCCTTTTGATGAGCTTGGCATGGGCTTCCGTCCACACTTTGGGATCAACACGCCAGCGGTCGAGAATGACGTTGGTCGCGGCGATATCTTCACGCTCCTTGGGAGATAAGACATGGCTGGGCATTGGATTGAGCCAGATATCGGCATCAAGACCGATCTGATGGCTCGCATGGCCGGTGAGCATGGGGCCGCCGCGCGGCTGCGAAAGATCGCCAACCAGAAGTCCCGGCCAGTTATCATTTGCTTTTGCTTCGGTAGCGAGCTTCTCGATCAATGCAACCAGTTTTGGATGCCCCCACAGCCGGTTCCGAGATAGGCGCATGGCCTGCCACGCCGGTCCATTGACCGGCAGCATCGTCGCGCCAGCTAGGCAACCCTTGGCATAGAAGCCGATCGAGCGTGCCGCCAGTGGAGCTGGCGTTTTGACCTTGCCGAATAATTCTTTCGCCGGAGTTTTATCTATTGTGGCTGCGACAGCCGACGAATTCACAGGCAGTATTGAACCTGCGAATGCCACGGCCAAAACCAAGCTTGTGATCCCCGTCGATAAGCCCATCACATCGCCAAGTGATTGCTTCTGCTGCGTTCCTTACCACTTGCAGCCCCCGAAGGCGAGAGGCTCTCCACAAGCGTTACTTTTTGCGGAAGGAATCGAGCGAAACGATTTTCTTGTCATCATTTGATGGTGTTGGGCCGCTGGTGGGAGGAGCGGGTAACGCTTCCGGTTCCGGTTTGCTGGCGTCAAGGGGGACGGGCGCCAGGTCTGGCGATACTTCGATTTTTTCAGTCATTTCAAACTGCAAGGCGAACTGCGCCGCCGGGTCAAAAAAGCCCTTGATCGACCCGAAGGGAACCACGAGCTTCTCCGGAATGTCGTTGAAGGAGAGTTCGACTTCAAAATCCTGCTCGTGAACCCGAAGATTCCAGAACTGATGCTGGAGAACCACAGTCATCTCGTTTTCGTATTTCGCACGCAAACGTTCCGAAATCCGCACCCCCGGGTGCCGGGTATTGAAGGAGACGTAAAAATGATGATCTCCTGGAAGGCCCGATTGTTCGGCACGCAACAATGCCGCGCGCACGACCCCACGCAGCGCCGCTTGCGCAAGCAGATCGTACCGCATGAGGTCTTGGGCCATGACCGCTCCCTTTGAAGATCATACTACTACTTTGCCTCGGCTGGAAAAAGCCAAGAGCGCATGTCTGTGTTGAATGGGTTCGTTAAATCGCGGGCTCGGCGGGAGAGAGTGCAGGCTTCTGTTGCCAGGCGCCTGCGGACCCCGCCTAGAGCGGCTTAGGCTCTAGGACTTTGATTTCGGCAGTCGCACTGCATTAAGCAGCGAGACGAACCGGAGCATAGTTGTCGTTGGCAACTATATGTTTGGTCCGATAACGGCGGTACCATCCCGGGCAAAAGCGCGCTCTTTACACCCTCGTCGATCCTAGTTCACCCCCAGCAGATATTTCTCTGCGGAAGCGCCACCGCTGCCCTTGGAGGAGCATTTGGTGGAGGTGCCGGGTACTGCCCCCGGGTCCGATAGGTTTATTGCAACGGCTATTTATCACCATAGCCAGCCTTGCGGCTGGCACGGCCTAATATAAGTGTCCCGTTGGGAAATGAAAGCACAGAGCAGGCATAACCTTAGTCCATCGTAAAATATCATATAATCAAATGGTTAGACCCCCTAATCGAAGTTATTTTGCCGCGGTCATCGTCCCAAGGAATCACCTAACTCCCGCCGCGTAAAAGAATCGTCTATCTATCTACCGATGCGACAGTATCTCGACTTGATGCAAAAGGTCCTTGAGCAGGGCACTTCTAAATCCGATCGAACCGGAACGGGTACACGATCTATCTTCGGCCACCAGATGCGGTTCGATTTGTCAGCCGGGTTTCCCCTGGTGACAACCAAACGTCTGCACGTTCGATCCATCATTTATGAGCTTCTATGGTTCATTCGTGGCGAGACGAACATCAAGTATCTGCACGACCATGGGGTTCGAATCTGGGATGAGTGGGCGGATGCGAATGGAGAGCTGGGTCCGATTTATGGCGCCCAATGGCGATCATGGCGAACGGGAGATGGAACAACAATTGATCAACTGGGCAATGTGATTAGAGCATTGCGAACAAAACCCGATTCGCGGCGACTGATTGTAACGGCCTGGAACCCAGCCGACATCGACAGGATGGCTTTGCCGCCGTGTCACTGCCTTTTCCAGTTTTACGTCGCGAAAGACAGGCTCTCCTGTCAGCTTTACCAGCGGTCCGGCGATGTTTTTCTCGGTGTACCGTTCAACATCGCATCCTATGCCCTCTTAACCCACATGGTGGCTCACGTGACCAGTTTGAAACCGGGAGAGTTCATCCACACCCTCGGCGATGCCCATCTTTACGTCAATCATATTGAGCAGGCGAAGGAGCAGCTTAAGCGAGAGCCGCTGCCTCTTCCACGGCTGATCATCAAGCGCGATGTTGAAGAGATCGGCGACTTTCGCTTCGAGGACTTCGAGATAGCGGGATACCAGAGCCACCCGCACATAGCCGCTCCGGTGGCCGTGTGAATCACTGCTTCTTTTTCGGGCTGCGCTGGAATGCGCTTGAAGCGTTGTTTTCCTGGTTGCGCGCGTCTCCAGGAGAAAACTTCGCATGAAACCCCGCGTGGCGTTTGTCGTAGCCGTTTCAAAAAATGGCGTCATTGGCCTCGACGGGACATTACCCTGGCGGCTTTCTTCAGATCTGCGCCTATTCAAGACACTCACCATGGGAAAACCCCTGATCATGGGACGCAAGACCTGGGAGAGTCTGCCAAAACGTCCGCTGCCCGGTCGCGACAATATCGTCATCACACGACAGCGCGGCTATGTTGCGCCTGGCGCGACTCTCGTAACGAGCCCGCAAGTGGCCTTGTCGAAAGCTGAAATGTTTGCCAGACGCTCGCACAGCGATGAAATTGCCGTGATTGGGGGTGGTGAGATTTTTACTCTTCTCCTGCCATCTGCCGACCGAATTTATCTGACCGAGGTCGACCTGGAAGTTAAAGGGGATACGAATTTCCCTGAATTGGACCCAAAGGAATGGAAGGAAATCGGTCGGGAGAAATTTCCGCGCGGCGAAAATGACGACGCAAGCTTCGTGGTCCGGACACTTGACCGCCGGTTCAAATGAGCCTTCATCCATTCACCACAGACCCTGACGTCGTTGTGGTGGGAGCAGGCGCTGCCGGAATCGGAGCGAGCTTGGCGCTCACCCGAATGAATGTGCCACACGTCATTCTCGAGGCGAAGGACCGTATCGGCGGTCGCGCCTATAGCGAAAGTCACTCTCTCGGTTATCTATGGGATCACGGCTGCCACTGGTTTCATTCCGCCGACAAGAATCCGCTGCGAAAGATCGCCGAGCGACTTGGGCATGGATTTGTCCAGGAAATGTCACCTGGCCGCTACCAATCTTTCATCGATGGGAAGCGCGGGCCTGACACCTTGCGCGACTCTATCTGGGAGAAGCTTGAAGCGATTCGCGAATTGGGTTTCGCAGGCGATGATGTGCCGGCACATCTCGCACTCGACCCCAACGATCCCTTGTACGGACTGGTTCGACATTGGGCCACGCTAATGTATTCGGTTGAACCGGAACAGCTTTCAACCCGCGATGCCAGCAACTATGAGATTACCGGAATCGATCTGCCGGTCCGCGACGGTTATGGTGCTCTCCTCGTTCGCTTGGCGGCAGGATTGCCTATCGCACTCAATAGCAGCGTACATGCCATCGTCGTCGGTCCGAAGCTTGCTCGCGTCGAAACTGATGATGGAACGCTCTCGACCAAGGCGGTCATCCTCACCGTGCCGCTGCGTTGCTTCGAACGCGAGATGATTCGAATTTCGCCGCGCCTTCACGGTGAACTGAGCAAGGCTTTGCAAACAATTCGGATGGGCTGGTATGAAAAGATCGCACTCAGCTTTGACCGCCGGGTTTTCGACCCCGGCGTATCTGCATTGGACACCTTCACACCCGACCCGCGCGCGCACCCCTGCACCTGGCAGCTTCACCCGTATGGTTCGTTGATCGCCATTGCCCATATAGCCGGCGATTTCGCCCGGGAAATGGCGATCAAGGGTGAACAGGAAATGGTCCAATGGTCGCTCGAGGGGCTGACGCAGGTGTTTGGGTCTGAAATTCGCAAGCGGGTTCTCAATGGAGTGACCACGCATTGGGGCACAGATCCTCATATCGGTGGTGCTTATTCCGCCGCGAAACCGGGACACGCTGATGATCGCAGACACTTCCTAACGCCGGCGCACGAGCGTATTTTCATCGCCGGCGAGCATGCGAGCTTAACCGCTATGACGACAGCCCATGGAGCATTTCTTTCGGGTATGTTTCAGGCGCACAAAGCCGCCGAACGGGTAGGGTACGAAACATGCCACCCTGATCCGCTATGGGTCCCGGCCGCTCATTCCAAGGCCGACCAGACGTAGAGGTGGGACCCCTGTTTAAGTAGACTATCGGCGGCCGTTCACTTATATCAGCGCATGCATTCGGAGAGACGCAAGGACAAAAGCTGATGCCGTGGCAAAATCAGGGGGGTGGAAACTGGCCGGGCGGCGGTAGCCGCGGGCCCTGGGGTCAGGGCCCCAATGGCTCGGGAGGCCGCGGCGGTCCAAGACCTCCACCTGACCTGGAAGATCTCATTCAACGGGTCCAGGATCAGTTCAAATCCGCACTTCCCGGTAGCGGCGGCGGACGCTTCTCATGGCTTCTGCCGGTTCTGTTCGTTGCTGCCATCTGGATTTACAACTCGATTTACGTGGTTAAACCTGAGCAGCAGGGAATAGTTCTGAATCTCGGCGAGTATTCCCGTACCACCGGCCCCGGAATGCATGCCATTCTTTGGCCGGTCGAAACGGTCGAGACAGTCGGGGTGGCGACCGAGAATTTGCTGCAATTCGGCGATACGGCGCAAGAGAGCCTCATGTTGTCTGGCGATCAGAATATCGTCGACATAAAATTCACGGTATTGTGGAAGATAAAAACCCCCGAGGCATACCTATTCAACATCAGTGCCCCTGAGCAGCTGGTGCGAGTTGTTGCCGAAAGCGCAATGCGCGAGGTGGTCGGCCGTACAACAGCCGAGGAAATTCGCACTCGCGGCCGCCAGTCTGCCCAACAGCAGGTGCAGGGACTCATTCAGGGAACATTGGACAGCTATGAGTCCGGAATTCTGATTACCGGCGTGCAGCTCGAGAAGGCAGATCCTCCTCCACAAGTCGTCGATGCGTTTGAAGAGGTGCAAAGAGCCGAGCAGAACCAAAACAAGCTGATACGCGAAGCAGAGCAATACCGTAATCAACGGCTGGGAGCGGCCAGAGGCGAAGCGTCCAAGATCGTGGAGGACGCCAAGGGTTACAAGGCGCGTGTCGTGGCCGAAGCGCAAGGCGAATCTCAGCGTTTTCTGAGCGTGTATGAGGAATATTCGAGGGCCAAGGACGTGACGCGCGAGCGAATGTTCCTTGAGACTGTGGAAGACGTACTGTCGCAATCGAACAAGGTGATTATCGACAACAACAAGAACGGAACAGGTGTCGTTCCCTATCTCCCCCTGCCCGAAGTGCAGCAGCGGCGCAGTCAGACCGGCGGCCAGCCCGCTTCAGGAGCAAGCCAGCAATGACGAGCGTCAAGTCAGTCGTTATTATCATCCTCGGCGTAGTTCTGTTTCTGATTTATTCGTCCGTCTTTATCGTGGATGAGCGGGAAAAGGCCATCGTTGTCCAGCTCGGCAAGATCAAGCGGACGATCACCACGCCAGGCCTTTATTTCAAGGCGCCCTTCATTGAGGAGCGGATCAAGATCGAAGACCGAATGGTATTCTTTGAGAGTCCGGACAAGACTGTTCAGGTTGTCGACGGCCGGCGCTATCAAGTAGACGCTATCACCATGTTGCGGATCGTTGATCCGCAAAAGTTCCGCGAGACCGTGGACGCGTCCTTGGCTCGGGCGCGCGACCGAATCGAGACCCGCCTTGACGCTGCGCTTCGCCAGACCTACGGGCGGCGAACCTTCGATGCTGCCTTGAGCCAGGATCGTGCGGTGATGATGCGCGAAATCCGCGATCAGGTGAAGGGCGAGGCAGTGCCGCTCGGCATCGACGTGCTGGATGTCCGAATTAGGCGGACGGATCTCATGCCGGAAGTTTTGCAGGACACCTATGACCGGATGTCAGCCGAACGCCTTGCTGAAGCGGCGGAACTTCGTGCCATAGGCGAATCCCAGAGTATCAAGGTACGCGCGGAGGCCGATCGCGAAGCGGTCGAGCTGGTATCCAAAGCCAGACGGGAATCGGAAATCATTCGCGGTCAGGGCGATGCGGAACGCAACAAGGTATTTGCCGAAGCCTTTTCCAAGGACCCGGAATTCTTTTCTTTTTACCGCTCCCTGCAGGCCTATGCGAAAAGCCTTGGCGGGGCCGCCACCACCTTGGTGCTGGATCCCACCTGGGAGTTTTTCAAATATTTCGAGCAGGGGGCAAAAATAGCTCCTGCGCCGGCAATACCTCCGGCTCAATGAGCCAGATTTTGACAGCGGCTGGCCTGGTATTGGTCATCGAAGGGCTTTTGTATGCATTGGTTCCCCGGGGCGCCAAGCGTATGATGAGCTTGGTTTTGTCCATGAACGAGGAGCAGTTGCGCATCGGTGGAATGATAGCGATTGCGGTCGGCGTGGCGATTGTTTGGCTGGGCAGGACGGCCCTTGGGCCATCATGAAAAAGTGAGGCGAGAGATGTTTGCCTGGACTTGCGGGATCATTAAATTAGGGCGAATCGGTAAACGAGGGCGAATCGGGCGGCCTGCTATGGAGTTCATTCCTATGAAGAGAATTCGCGCAACAGGGAGCGCAGTCGCTGGCTATGTCTTTTGGCTGTTTGCCTTGCTGGCCATGTTGCCATCGACATCTGAAGCTTTTGCCGCGGGGCCTGAATCGGTTGCCAATGCTGCGGAGCGACTTCTTCCGGCGGTCGTAAACATCTCAACCACTCAAAAAATTGAAGGGGGTGTTGGCCAGGTTCCCATTCCGAACCTCCCTGAAAATTCTCCGTTCAAAGAGTTCTTCGATGATTTCTTCGAGAAGCAGCAGCGCGAGGGCGAACAGCCGCAGCGCAAAGTCAGTTCGCTCGGCTCAGGCTTCGTGGTCGATCCGGCGGGAGTTATTGTCACGAACAATCATGTGATTGAAGGAGCGGAGGAGATCGAGGTCAAATTTCCCGACGGAACATCGCTCAAAGCAAAACTACTGGGCAAGGACGGCAAGACCGATCTCGCCGTTCTGAAGGTGGATTCCAGCAAGCCCTTGCCGTTTGTCAGCTTTGGCGATTCCGATGCCCTGCGCGTGGGAGATTGGGTGATGGCCATCGGCAATCCCTTCGGCCTCGGCGGCTCCTTGACCCTGGGCATCGTCTCCGCCCGCAATCGCGATATCAATGCCGGTCCGTATGACGATTTCATACAAACCGATGCGGCCATCAACCGAGGCAATTCGGGTGGCCCGCTGTTCAACATGGACGGAGAAGTCATCGGTATCAACACCGCGATCATCTCTCCGAGCGGTGGATCTATCGGCATCGGATTTTCGGTGCCGGCAAATACTGCCAAGCTGGTGATCGGCCAGTTGCGCGACTTTGGAGAAACCCGTCGCGGATGGCTCGGCGTCAAGATTCAAACCATCACGCCGGAAATTGCCGAAAGCCTCAATCTTGGCTCGCCGGATGGCGCGCTTGTCTCCGACGTGGTGCCGACGGGACCTGCCGAGAAAGCCGGAATCAAAGCGGGCGACGTCATACTTTCGTTCGACGGCAAAGCCATCAGGGAAATGCGCGATCTCCCTCGACTGGTCGCCGACACGCCGGTAGAAAAATCGGTGGACGTCGTTGTCATGCGATCAGGGGCCAAGCAGACCGTCAAGGTTGTTCTTGGTAGGCTCGAGGAAGGCGAGAAACTGACCGAAGTGGCGGCGTCCTCGCCCGAGAGCGGCACCAGCCAGCCGGAGAGCGTGGAAGTGCTCGGCATGAAGATAGCCACACTCAATGATGAGCTGCGAAAGAAGTTCAGTATTGAGCCGCAGGTCCAGGGAGTTGTGGTTCTGTCGGTCGCAGAAGACAGCTCAGCCTACGAAAAGCGTATCGAACCAGGGGACGTCATCACGGAAGCCGATCAGCGGCCCGCTCTTTCGGCCAAGGACATTAGCCAGCGTGTCAAGGAGGTCGAGGAGCGCGGCAAAGACTCAATTCTCCTGCTTGTCTCCAAATCGGCACAGCAAGGTGAGCCCAGGTTCATCGGGCTGAAGCTGAAAAAAGGATAGGTCGGTTTCGGGCCCACTCCGCGCACGAGAAATGCTGGTACGTCGATAGCGAGCGGTCTCTGAGAGATTGGAGTCACTCCACGAACTCGCTTCGAGTGTACCCCTGGATGTACAGGAGCGCCGTCAGGTCTCCATAATCGACACGGACTGAAGCCTTTTCACGCACTGCCGGCTTGGCGTGAAATGCAACCCCGAGGCCCGCCGCCGTCAGCATAGGTACGTCGTTGGCACCGTCGCCAATCGCGAGACTATCGCCAGGCGTCAACCCGAGTTGTTTCGTCAGCATCTTCAAGGTGGCCAGTTTTGCATCGCGTCCGAGGATCGGTTCGCGGGCGCGTCCGGCAAACCTGCCATCCTCGATGACCAGTTCATTTGCTCGATGTTCGTCAAAGCCCAATGCGCCAGCAACTTGACTGGTGAATTGGGTGAACCCGCCCGATACAAGTGCCGTGTACGCGCCATGCGTCTTCATCGTTTGTACGAGCGTCCGACCCCCGCGTGCGTAGCGGATTGTGGCAACCAGGCGGTCAAGGATAGTGCCGTCGAGGCCCTTCATGAGAAGCAGCCGCCTGCGCAGCGAGGTCTCAAATTCAACCTCTCCCTGCATGGCTCGCTCGGTCATGGCAGAAACCTGCTGTCCCACACCGGCGGCGATCGCCATTTCATCGATGCATTCTTGAGCGATCATGGTCGAATCCATATCGGCGACGAGCAGTCTTTTGCGCCGCCCTGGCGATGCTAAGACCGCGACATCGATCGGCAGGTTTGACAGTTCGGCGCGTATGGGTTTTTCCAGCTCTGGCCCCCCCGCCTTCAAGGAAAGTTCGCAGGCTTCTTGTGCGTTGAGCCACCGAAAAAATTGCGCTCCCGTCAGTCGCTCGACCTTCGAAATGATAACGCTTTCGAGGGCCGACGTGCCGGGACTTGCAATGAGAACGATAACGGTGTCCATCACGCCTCATGAACGACGGCACTGGCAGGAATCCGGTAGTGCTTATTGCAGGCCCCACGGCAGGCGGCAAGTCCGCCGTCGCCTACGAGTTGGCACGCACCAATGCAGGAATGATCATCAATGCCGACGCATTGCAGGTTTACCGGGAACTGAGAATTCTGACCGCTCGGCCTACGCCAAGCGAGGAGCGTGCGGTCCCTCACCGACTCTATGGAACCGTATCCGCTTCGCGACCCTATTCAGTTGGGCTGTGGCTCGATGCCGCGCGAACCGCAATCGCGGACGCCTGGTCACTGAACCGAATGCCTATCGTGGTCGGCGGGACCGGCCTCTACTTTAAGGCTTTGGAGCAGGGGCTCGTGCGGCTACCGCCCATCCCGCCAACGACACGCCAAAAATGGCGCCACAAACTGGAGCGCCAGGGGCCCGCATCGTTGTACGAGGAATTGATGTCCCTTAATCGAGCCGAGGCGACTCGTCTCAGGCCCAGCGACGGACAGCGCATCGTCCGCGCCCTGGAAATTCTCGATGCGACCGGCAAGCCGCTTTCTGCCTGGCATGCCGAGAGCAGCGCCCCGGGCTTCCTTGCGACTTGCAGGGTTCTGAAGCTTTTTTTATCGCCGCCCCGTGAACACCTTTATAAGAGGATCGATCGGCGCTTTGATGAGATGGTTGAATTGGGCGCGATGGCAGAGGTGCAGGAATTGTTGAGGCAGAGTCTGGATCCATCCTTGCCGGCGATGAAGGCGATCGGGGTCGGGGAACTTGCAGCGGTCGCGGGCGGCGAGCTTGCCTTGGATGAGGCTTGCCGCATTGCAAAACGAAATATCCGTCGTTACGCGAAACGGCAGCTAACTTGGGCAAGGAGAAATATGATTTCGTGGAATTGGATATCCGAGCAATTAATGGAACAGACGAGGGGGTATTTTTTTAATTTTATTCGCAGAGTGGGTTGACCGCGGTGCAACAGACCGCTAGTTTCGCCCGCCCTAAAGGAGGTTGAGTTTTGAGGACCGATACCATGCCCCAGGAGATGAGCGGAGCGGAAATAGTTTTGAAAGCCCTGGCTGATCAAGGCGTTGAACATATTTTCGGTTACCCCGGCGGTGCGGTGTTGCCGATCTATGATGAACTGTTCCAGCAGGAGAAGGTGAAGCACATCCTGGTCCGGCACGAGCAGGGGGCTGCCCATGCGGCTGAAGGATATGCTCGATCCACTGGCAAATGCGGCGTCCTCCTCGTCACGTCCGGACCCGGCGCCACCAATGCCGTAACCGGGCTGACCGACGCTCTCATGGATTCCGTTCCCCTTGTGTGCATCACCGGGCAGGTGCCGACGCATCTCATTGGCAATGACGCCTTTCAGGAGTGCGACACGGTGGGCATCACCCGACCTTGCACCAAGCACAACTATCTCGTCAAAGACGTGAACGAGCTTGCCCGCATCATGCACGAGGCATTCTACGTCGCTATGCACGGCAGGCCGGGGCCGGTGGTTGTTGACATCCCGAAAGACATTCAATTCGCCAAGGGAAAGTACATCGGCCCGACCAACATCCAGCACAAGACCTATCGCCCGCAGGTTAAGGGAGACCAGATGCTGATTCGGGAAGCGGTCGAAGCCATTGCCCATGCCAAGCGGCCCGTGTTCTACACAGGCGGGGGTGTGGTCAACTCGGGTCGAAAGGCTTCACAGCTGTTGCGCGAATTCGTGAAGCTCACGGGTTATCCCATCACCTCGACTCTCATGGGGCTTGGGGCATATCCGGCGTCCGATCCGCAATGGCTTGGCATGTTGGGCATGCACGGGACCTATGAAGCCAACCTGGCAATGCACGACTGCGATGTGATGATCAATATCGGAGCCCGTTTCGACGACCGGATCACCGGAAAGCTTGATCAATTTTCGCCCAACTCGCGTAAGGTTCACGTCGACATCGATCCGGCCTCCATCAACAAGACGGTGCGTGCCGATATCGGCATCATCGGAGACTGCGGGCATGTGCTCGAAGACATGATCCGCGTGTGGAAGAACCGGCAGCCGACTGTCGACAAGCAAGGCCTGAAACAATGGTGGCAGCAGATCGGTACGTGGAAGTCGAGAGATTGTCTGCGCTATCGGCACAACAAGGACATCATCATGCCGCAATATGCGATCGAGCGGCTCTATGCCTTGACAAAGGACCGGGACGTCTACATCACCACCGAAGTGGGCCAACACCAGATGTGGGCCGCACAGTTCTACAAATTCGAGCAGCCTAACCGGTGGATGACGTCCGGCGGCCTTGGAACGATGGGCTATGGATTGCCGGCAACCGTCGGTGTGCAGGTCGCCCACCCAGATGCGCTCGTTATCGATATCGCCGGCGATGCGTCGGTTCTGATGACCATGCAGGAGATGTCCACCGCAGTGCAGTACCATCTGCCGGTGAAGATTTTCATTCTCAACAATCAGTACATGGGAATGGTTCGACAATGGCAGCAGTTGCTTCACGGTAACCGGCTGTCCGAAAGCTATATGGATTCGCTTCCGGACTTTGTGAAGCTGGCGGAAGCTTATGGATGCGTTGGCATACGATGTGAGAAGCCGGCCGATCTCGATAATGCCATCACCGAGATGATCAGCGTCAACAGGCCGGTGATTTTCGATTGCCGTGTTGCGAACCTTGCAAATTGCTTTCCCATGATTCCCTCGGGCAAGGCCCATCATGAAATGCTGCTTGGCGAGGATGTGCCTGATGACGACGCCGCTCCGGTGGTGAGCGCTGAAGGAAAGGTTCTGGTGTAGCAATGGACGCGAGTTCCAAACCCCTCAATGACAAGGGTCTGCAGCCTCCGGCGTCTGCCTATTTTATGGATTCACGCAAACAGACGCCCGAAACCCACACTTTGTGCGTCATTGTCGACAATGAGCCTGGCGTGCTTGCCAGAGTCATTGGGTTGTTCGCGGGCCGCGGTTACAATATCGAATCTCTGACGGTATCGGAGACCTCGCACGAAAAACACGTTTCCCGCATCACTATCGTCACCACCGGCACTCCGAATGTGCTGGCGCAGATTCGATCGCAGCTCGAACGACTGGTACCTGTACATTCAGTCGCCGATCTTAGCGTCATCGGCAACGCCATTGAGCGAGAAATGGCGCTGGTGAAAGTAGCGGGCAAAGGCGACAAGCGGGTCGAAGCGCTGCGCTTGGCTGAAGCATTTCGGGCGCGAGTGATCGACGCGACGACCGAGTCGTTCATATTCGAACTCACCGGCAAGGTTGAGAAGATCGAGCACTTCATTTTGCTGATGGTTCCGCTGGGATTGGTGGAAGTCTCTCGTACGGGCGTAGCAGCCATTAGTCGCGGAGCGGACGCGATGAAGGTGTAATCGATTGGCTTGTAGGGAAAGCTTGACAGCTAATGCCCTAAAAAATTCTCCAGCACGGCGATGGCTTGGGTCGCTTCCGCTTCACCCGCCTTTTCCGCTTTGCGATACCATTCAAGAGCCTTGGCGGGATCGGCACGCATGCCTTGAACCTTGTGCGCAGCAAGGACAATAGGATCGTAGGTTCGCGCAATTGAACGTGCAGCCCGCAGGTTGCCAAGATCGAAGGCGCGGTCATAGAAACTGCGCGCCGAAGCAACATCGCCAAGCTCCATGAGTGCATCGCCGCGGGCCATGAGACGCAGTGAGGGATCGGAGATCCCCAGCGCCACCGCCGGGGCCTCGGCAGCTTCCTCGATTTCATCCAAGGCTGTGCTCGCACGGTTCACGGGCGGCGCTTTCGCCTCGGGAAGCGCGTCCGGAATAGACGGAGGCGCGTCCGGAATAGGCAAAGGCGAAAGTTCGCTAGTCTGCTTGGCAGCAGCAACGCGTGGCGTGGTCGCCGGTTTTGGTGGGGTTTTTGCAGGAGTAACCTTGATCTTGATCTCCTGCGGCGGCGCCGCCAGGTCTCCGCTGTTGTCCAGCGCTTCGACCGTCACCACCAGATTGCCGGAAGAATCGGAAGGAAGCTGAAGCCTCAAATTCTTCTGTTCGCTGGACTTGAGAAGCCACGAGCCGTCCTTCTGCAGTCGGCCAGTTGGAAGCGTGGCCCCAGCAGGCAGGCCCGTTAAGCGAATGTTGAAGGAACGCTCGGGAGGCCCGCTGATTGCACGAATAGACAATGGCACGCTGCTGCCCGCGCTACCTTCCGCATCAAATGTTTCCAGTCGGATCATCGCGAGCGACTTGACTTTCTCAGAAGCTTTTGGGGCAGCCAATGGCTTTTCAGCTAATTCAGCAGCCAGTGGCTTCTCAGCTGATTCGCTCGATGGAAGTGTAATCTCGTTCGAAGCTATGGCTGGCTTTTTCGCAGGCAACAGTCCGTTGATTGTCTGTGTCAGCCTTTTTTCCACTGACGTGTCGTATCGCCAGTCGTAGGCCAGAATCAAAGTTGATATTCCAATCATGAATGATGTCAGGAACAGCGTGGCGATTCGCAGGAGGCCTGGCCGTCGTCCCGCCCCCTTTAACCCTGTCCTGGAATTTTTCCGCGCCAGCTGTTCTTCCTGCGCCAGCGCTTGGCTCAGTCGCGCCAGGGCGGTTTCAACGCGCTGGGCGCTGTAGAGCGCCTCGTCCCACACTTCCGAATTGTTTGCTGCAAGCGGATATACTTTCGAGGGATGGGATTTGGTTGGGGCCTCGTGAACCCCAGACGGTTTCGTTTCAAGCTTCGCCTCAGGCGGTCCCGCCCGTACAAGTGGGTAGAGAGGTCTCAAGGGTGACGGCCGGTCGGGCGATTTTGCCGAGGCCCGCTCAGGCGGTGTTGCATTTGCAACCAGCGCCGCCTGCCGCGAACCGCTGGGAGTGGCCCCGCTTTCAAGCTTTTGACGCATTGCTTGAATGATTTGACTTCGCAGAGCAGCCGCATCGGCTACGTCGGCCTGTACAGCCTCGATGCGGGCCTTGGGTCTTAGTTCGCCGCTGGCCGAGGTATTGGATTGTTCCGGATCTTCGAACTCAAAACCCTCATCCGGGTTGTCATAGGTAGATTGGGCGGGCCTCTGAATGTTTTCACTCACGCCACAACACTCCCCTCAATTGACTTCGATGACGCTATAGCGCCGACTGCACAACCCGCTATTGGCCGCGGGTTTCTTTCCACTTGAGGAAACGCTTGAACAGTTCTTCCTGGTCTTCAGCGCTCAGTGCCGTCGCTTGGCCGCTGGATTCAAGAAAGCTCTTGAACTCACTTACTTGTTTGGCTTCGTCGGCCTCGTGCGTTTGCAGCCAAATGCGTGCAGTTTCGAACCTCTTCCAGCCTGGAACATCTGCTGCGAGATTCACTTCCTGCCATTTGGGATGCCGTGGAGCCTGTAGAAATTCGTCGAAATGACTAAAGAATGCTTCCACGAAGCGCTTGATCTTGTAATAGCGCCCGTTGCCCTTTTTCCAGTTGAAGACCGCCATCACCGCGCCTACGGCAACGGTTTTCACTTCTTGGTTGGGAGGAATGAGGCCCGGATAATCAGTGTTGCTGAACTCGCCCGGCAAATAGGTTTCCGAAAGGTCTGGTGTCAGCTCGAGGTTGAGCAGCTGCAGTCCTTCTTCCGGCTTGATGGCGGCAAATATTGGCGCTGGTTTGCCTGCCACGTAGAAGAGCGCATCGATTTCACCCGTTTTCAATTTTTCCAATGCCAGCTCATAGTCGTGGGTGGTGATTTCGACATCAACGCCCAACTTCTTGAATACGATGGAGGCGGTCATGTAGGTGCCGCTTCCCTCATTGGCGAAATTGACCTTTTTCCCGCGCAAATCCTCGATCGATTTGATGTCGGTGCGGGTCAGTATGTGGATTTCTTCGTTGTAGAGCTTGGTGATATAGGAAATTCGGTTTCCGATGTCAGGATAGGTGCCGGTGCTGAGAATATACTGCAGCACATCCGATTGCACGATGCCGACATCGATTCCGCGCAGGAAGAGAATATCGGTGATGTTCTGAACTGAGCCCTTTCCTATGATGGGCAGCACCCGCAGTTCATCCCCATCATCCAGCACCGCGGCGAGATCCGTGGCGATTCGGCTGTAGGTACCGGTGATACTTCCGGTGATTATGCCCACCGTCCCGCGGTTGACCTGTTCCACCTTTGAGGCGTGGGCTTGTGTGCCGGGTTGGGGTGCATCAAGCGTGCTCTGTGCCGAAGCAAACGAATAAATGAATGTCAGAAAACAATAGAATAGAACCGCCCGCATGCCGCATGCCATGGCTGCCTCCTCGAATCGAACTCGATTATGTGCCTGCGTTATATTCGAGTTCGCAACGCCTGCCTTCCCGGGGGTGAGTCTATCGAAGCAATGTGCGCTGCAATGAGGATTTGTTGCGGCGAATTTGAGGCAATTGCCACAGCGGTTAATTTGATGTGAAGTCCCCGCGAACGTCGGTGTAGAGAATGACCACAAGACTCTCAGTGAATGTCAACGCGGTGGCGCAACTCAGGAACCGCCGCAATCTTCCTTGGCCGTCGGTGACGGTCATAGCAGACCTTGCGCTCAAGGCCGGCGCCTATGGAATCACCATTCATCCGCGGCCGGACGAACGGCATGTCCGGCGAAGCGATGTCGGGGAAATCGGTGAAATGCTGCGCAAGGAGCACCCCGATAAGGAGTTCAATATCGAGGGTTATCCGACGGATGACTTCATCGGCATGGTCGAGGCCGCAAAGCCAACGCAGGTCACTCTCGTACCCGATGATCCCGCTCAGGCGACCTCCGATCATGGCTGGAAGATTGTCGGCAATGAAGATTTGCTCATGCGGGCAATCTCGCGGTTTCGCAGCAGGGGAATAAGGGTGTCGCTCTTCATAGATGCCGATGATTCGGTCCCGTCAGCTGCACGCGCCGTGGGCGCCGACCGGGTTGAGCTCTACACCGGCCCGTTTGGCGCGAAGTTTACGCGCAACACCCGCGCAGGCGAGCTCGCCAAACTGAAAGCGACGGCCGAAGCGGCTCGCCGGGCGGGTCTTGGGGTCAACGCGGGCCACGATTTGACACGGGAAAATCTCCCGGAGCTCATCGCCGCCATTCCGTTCCTTGAGGAAGTATCCATAGGCCATGCGATAACGGCAGATGCCCTGATCTACGGCATTGCCGAAACCGTGCGGCTTTTCCGCTCCGCCTGCGGCGACCCGGTTAAGGCGAAAAGGCCTAAAGGGCCAACCATAGGGAAGGGGCAGGAGTAAAGATTTGATCCTCCATATTGGCTTTGTTTTTTGCTGCCCCCGCGGCTATCCTCCGCGCCGATTTTGGGGCTTTTGCAGTTCAAGGGGTTTGCCATGCGTGTCTATTATGACCGGGATGCCGACGTTAATCTCATCAAGGGTAAGAAGGTCTGTATCATAGGTTATGGCAGCCAGGGTCGGGCTCACGCCCTGAACCTGAAAGATTCGGGCGCCAGGACTCTCACGGTGGCCCTGCGGAAGGCCTCCCCGTCCGCGAAAAAAGCAGAAGCTGACGGCCTGCAGGTGATGAACGTCTCCGAAGCCGCCAAATGGGCTGATCTGATGATGATGGCAACACCTGATGAGCTTCAGTCGGATATCTGGAGCGCCGAGATTGCTCCTTATCTCAAGGATGGCGCAGCAATTGCATTCGCCCACGGTCTCAATGTGCATTTCAACCTCATCGTGCCCGGTCCCAAAATCGACGTCCTGATGGTCGCTCCCAAAGGGCCGGGCCATACTGTGCGCAGCGAGTATCAAAAGGGCGGGGGAGTGCCCTGCCTCATAGCGATCCACCAAGACGCTTCGGGCAATGCGCACGATCTGGCTCTTTCTTACGCCTCCGCCATAGGCGGCGGACGCTCCGGTATCATAGAGACGACGTTCAAGGAGGAATGCGAGACCGATCTCTTCGGAGAACAGGTGGTGCTGTGCGGCGGCCTGGTTGAGTTGATTCGAGCCGGTTACGAAACATTGGTCGAAGCAGGCTATGCGCCGGAGATGGCGTATTTTGAGTGTCTGCACGAGGTGAAGTTAATCGTCGACCTGATCTATGAAGGCGGCATCGCCAATATGAACTACTCTATCTCCAATACGGCGGAGTTCGGTGAATATCTCACCGGGCCGCGCATCATCAATGAAGCGACCCGCGCGGAGATGAAGCGGGTGCTCAAGGAAATCCAAACCGGAGCTTTCACCTCAGAATGGATTCGCGAAAACAAGGCGGGCCAGCCAAAATTCAAGGCAATGAGACGGGTCAACGACTCCCACCCCATTGAAGCCGTAGGCGAGAAACTTCGCCAGATGATGCCATGGATCGGCAAGAACAAGCTTGTCGACAAGGCGAAGAACTAATGCCGCAGCTTGCTCCTATGTTCGTTGCTCGAGCTTCCTCCTTAATGGCGGCCGTGCCTGAGCTATCGGCTACTGCAATAACGATGGTCCCGCTCTTCATATCAGCGGACTTGCAATTCTAGATCTGCATGACCGAGGTCAAGCATATCCACGACGTATCGCTCAGTGTCGATCCGCGTCCTTGGCCTTACGAGACCGAGAACCTGGCCAAGGTTAATCGCCACTGGACGAAAGCGCAGGCAGAAAACCCGGCACTTCACAACGGGCAGGTTTTCATGCTTACGAATTGGAGTTTCGCCCAATACAAACTGGATGGCGTGGTGCAACCGGCGAACTATGCCACCTTCTTGTACTGGCGTGATCAAGGCTATCCGGAAACCGGGGCCCGAAATTGTTTCGGGTCGAGCGTCTTACAGTCGCGGGAAGGCCACATATTGTTCGGACGCTCGGCGGCCCACACGGCAACCTCCGGGCAGGTTTATCCCGTCGGCGGGTCGCTCAGCGGCGAGGATGTTGAGGATGGTATGCTGCGGATCGAAGCAAACATCCTGCGTGAGCTGTACGAGGAAACCGGTCTGAAGCTAGAAGATGCCAATCGCGAAGCGGGATATATCTGTGTCGAGGTTGGCCCATGGATCTCGCTTGCCGCCAGATTCATGTTCGAATGTGATTCCGTTGAGTTGCGTCGGCGCATCCAGACCTATCTCGACACGAGCGAAGAGCCCGAACTTGACGGCGTGATAATTTTTCGTCGAAAGTCTTTCGCGCGTCACCACCGAATGCCCGGGTATGCCCGCGTCTTGATCGAACATCTTTTGACTTGATGCACACAAAAAGCGCCCAGGAGGTATAGAGACCATGCGGTTCCTGATTATGGCTCATCTGATCCTGATTGCGATGGGAACCGGCATGAGCTTCTCCAACCTCGTGAATGTGCGACTCGCCATGAGCACGCAAGGAGAAGGGTTCAAAGCACTTGCTTTGCAGCGGCGAGTCATTGCGCGCATCGGCGATGGAATAATCGCTCTCATCTGGCTGAGCGGGATTGCACTGCTTCTCATGCGCCCACCCAGCTCCCTCGGCAGCAACGGCTGGTTTCAAGCGAAGCTTGCCTTCGTGGTCTTGCTTACGATTAACCATTTCCTTGCGCGCCGGACAGCAGGCGAGATGGCAAGAAGCGGAAATGCGACCCTGCTTCCGCGCCTTCAGATGTTCATAGGCGGGGTTTGGCTGTCGGCAGTAGTTGCCATTTGTCTGGCAGAGCTTGCATTTCGCGGGTGAGGCGAATATGCGCGCCCTTCTTGCTTTCGCAACCTGGATACGGTACGTAGTCTGAACGATAGAGCAAGAGCTCATTTCATGACGCGCCTTTGGACAAATCCTTTCCCTGCCGACGGCTTATATGCCGGCCAGCAGTTGCGCGCGCTCGACCTTCTTCTCCTTATTAGCCCCTGATTACCGGCTGTCCGCACGGACGGGTACTCAGGGGACGACACTTCTGAACCTCAAGGATTAGTAGGGGCCGGTGAAAGTCTATCGGCCGAAAGTTGGGAACAAGGGTAATGAGCAAAAACAAAGAGTCGTCGGACAAGCTGCAAGACCAAGTTGTCATCTTCGACACGACGCTGCGGGACGGCGAGCAGGCACCGGGCGCGACAATGACGCATGATGAGAAGCTCGAAGTCGCTGAGTTGCTCGATGAGATGGGTATCGACATCATTGAAGCCGGCTTTCCCATCGCTTCCGATGGTGACTTCGAGGCAGTTGCGGAAATCGCCAAACGTACCAAGAACTCCGTTGTCGCCGGACTGGCGCGCGCGATCTTCAAGGATATCGATCGCTGCGCCGAAGCGGTGCGTCACGCCAAACGGCCACGTATTCACACCTTCGTATCAACGTCTCCAATCCATCTTGCCCACCAGATGAAGAAGAGCGAAACCGAAGTCATCGACATCATAACCGCGACCGTCACGCGCGCACGCAACTATACTGATAACGTCGAATGGTCTGCAATGGATGCGACGCGCACGCCCATTGACTACCTTTGCCGCTGCGTCGAAACGGCGATCAAGGCGGGAGCAACGACGGTCAACCTTCCAGACACGGTAGGTTACGCAACGCCGCAAGAATATCGGCGCATGTTCGAGGTTGTGCGCGAACGCGTGCCCAACGCCACGAAAGCAGTGTTTTCCGTCCATTGTCACGACGACCTTGGCCTCGCGGTTGCCAATTCACTGGCGGGCGTGGAAGGCGGCGCAAGGCAAGTCGAATGCACGATCAATGGTGTAGGTGAACGTGCGGGCAATGCAGCCCTTGAGGAAATCGTCATGGCGATCAGGACGCGCGGTGATGTTCTGCCCTATTTCACCGGCATTCAGGCGACCCTTCTCAATCGCGCGTCCAAATTGGTCGCCGCTGTCACGTCATTTCCGGTGCAATACAACAAGGCCATCGTCGGCAGAAACGCCTTCGCGCATGAATCAGGAATTCACCAGGACGGCATGCTGAAGAATGCCCTGACCTATGAAATCATGACTCCCGCTTCGGTGGGCGTCACCAAAACGTCACTTGTAATGGGCAAACATTCAGGTCGTCATGCGTTCAAGGAAAAACTGAAGGAATTGGGTTATCAGCTTCGTGAGAATCAGCTTGAAGACGCCTTCGTGCGTTTCAAGGCGCTCGCCGACCGCAAGAAACATGTCTACGACGAGGACATCGAGGCGCTGGTCGACGATGAGATCGCCGGCGCCGATGACAAGGTAAAGGTGCTCTCGCTGACCGTCATTGCCGGAACCATGGGGCCGCAAAGCGCAACGTTGACACTCGATGTCGATGGCCAGCATGTGACGCAGCAATCAACGGGCAACGGTCCTGTTGATGCCACCTTCAATGCGATTAAGGCCATCATTCCCCATCAAGCGAAGCTTGCTCTGTTCCAGGTTCACGCCGTAACGGAAGGAACCGATGCGCAGGCGGTCGTTTCGGTAAGGCTTGAAGATGCCGAGGCGGGACGCTCTGTAACCGCAAAAGCTGCCGATCCCGATACTCTTGTCGCTTCGGCCATGGCCTATGTGAGCGCCCTTAACAAGCTACAAGTAAAGAATCGTCGCGCAAAGCTGCAGCCCGTCGAGCCGATTACCAAGTCGGAACGGCGCGGACCTTAAGGGCAGTGTTATCGGTTGCAGGCGTTCTTGAAATTTCGGATGTTTGTTGTTGTACAGTGGCC
>DATBLQ010000047.1:0-44568 GCA_036555325.1 Aestuariivirgaceae bacterium
CCCGTGAAGCCGGCAAAAGCGGATCCGTTGTTAGCTGTCTGCGACGTATAGAGATAGAGGACCTCGCTGAATCCATGAGGACCAGGGTCCTGAATGCTGGAAAGGCCAAAAGGCGCCACAACGGAAATGGCGGTAAAGGCAAGCATCGATAAGGGAAGGATCAGTATGGCGAGCATCGCCATCTTGACCTCTTTAGCCTCGATTTTCTTACCGAGATATTCAGGCGTACGGCCGACCATGAGCCCAGCAACGAACACCGCCACGATGACCATGAGCAATATGCCATAGAGGCCTGAGCCGACACCGCCATAGATAATCTCGCCCAGCTCCATCATGATAATCGGAATCATGCCTCCCAGCGGTGTGAAGCTGTCATGCATGGAGTTGACAGAGCCATTGGATGCAGCAGTCGTAGCAACTGCCCAGAGGCTTGAATTGGCGAGGCCGAAGCGCACTTCCTTGCCTTCCATATTGGCAGGATCGAGTCCCAGTGCGGCAAAATGCGGATTACCGAACCCTTCCGCCCAGTAACAAACGACGACCCCTGCGAGGAAAATGATCGACATAGCAGCGTAGAGAGCCCAGCCCTGCCGTTCATCTTTGACCATGCGGCCGAAAGTATGAGTGAGTGCCGCTGAGATGAGCAGGATGTAGAGCATCTCGACAAAATTACTTAAGGGCGTCGGGTTCTCAAAAGGAACAGATGAGTTGGCATTCCAGAAGCCACCCCCATTGGTACCGAGCTGCTTGATGGCAATTTGCGATGCCGCCGGCCCCTGGCTGATCACTTGCTTGGCGCCTTCCAGAGTAGTGGCTTCCACATAGGGTCCCAAATTTTGGGGCACGCCCTGCCAAACCAGAATAAGAGCGGCGATGATCGCCAACGGCAACAAGATGTAGAGAGTGCAGCGCGTAAGGTCGACCCAAAAATTGCCGACCGCCTTGCCGGATGCTCGGGCGAAGGCACGAATAAATGCGATCGCCAGCGCAATGCCAGTTGCAGCAGAGACGAAGTTCTGTGTGGTAAGAGCTCCCATTTGGGTGAGATAGCTCATGGTGCTCTCGCCGCCGTAGTTCTGCCAGTTCGTGTTTGAGGTGAAGCTAACAGCGGTATTGAAGGACAGATCCGGCGCGACGGCCGTCATGCCTGCAGGATTGAGGGGCAGAATGTGCTGCAGGCGTTGAAATGCGTAAGCGAAGAGGAACCCGGCGGCATTAAAGAGCAGCATAGCAATCGTATAGGTGATCCAGTGCTGCTCACGCGTCTCGTCGACGCCGGCGATTCGATAAAGGCCGGCTTCCACCGGACGCAAAAGTGGGGTCAGGAAGGTCCGCTCGCCTTCGAAGATACGCGCCATGAAGCGACCGAGAGGAACGACAAGTGCCGTCAGCACCACGAAATAGATAGCGATCTGAATCCAGCCGTTGAGGGTCATTTTGTTTGCCTAATTAGAACCGCTCGGGCCTCAGCAGTGCATAGGTCAGATAAATCAGAAGACCTATCGTCACCAGCGCGGCAAGGGAATAGTCGTAGACCATTTGAGCCTCCTTAAAGGCTCTCGCAGGCATAGAGGTAGCCTATCGAGAGTGCGAAAAACCCGATCCCGATAATCAGCATTGCTATGTCGAGCATCTTGAATACCTTTCAGCCACAGACCTGTATGGACGATGACTGGGTCTTGCCATCATCGATTTGCATCGACTGTGGGAAGCTCATTTAGGGGCTCAGCGCATAGGAATTCTAGGGGAAGGAACAGCCGACTTTATAGGAATCTTATAAACGATTCGCACCCAGCAGAAGACTGTTTGTCGCTCCGGCCTTGCGACGACGCTGGAGTGAACTGATTACCGCAACTAAACGCTTTGAGTTTTGTTTAGCGGGCCTCCCATCCCCACAGGATTCATATGTGATTGCAGGCCGCTTTGCTGTAGTCGAAATTTGAAGGCCGCATCGGACAGGACTTGGCAACTATTGTCGCAATTGTCGTAGTGGGTATGATCGTCGGTTTTGCCGCAATGGCGACGATCTACGAGCGAAAACACCGTCGGTGATGCATGTCAGAATTTGAGATTGATTTCGAGCGGGGGAGAAGGAAATTACCTTTTGCCACTGTCGATGTTGTTCCCAATCCAAGCGGAGAAAAACCTTTCAAGGTGATCTTTAGACGAGGAGTTGAAGTGCTGTGCGAATGGGAGGTAGATTCGGTTGCCGAGGGAGAGAAGCAAATACTGAAGATTCTTCGCACCATGGGAAGCAAACTATAAGATTGTTTCTGCAATCGAAAGTTCTGCTGCTAAAACAGAAGTTCAGTATTTTGTGAACGCGATTGACGCTTTGTCGCGACCCCGGGTTGACACCCGAACCGGAGCGCTTGGTGTAATTCTGGTGTAATCGTGCATCGACTAGTAGGGATAAACAGGGATAACGAAGGGCAAGGCCGACACGCCAGCAGAAGATTGGCCAAGTACGATATCGCAACGTTTCGAGGGACTCGGCCTCGGCATAGAATATCGCAGAATGTACGCTCGCGTATGAGTTCGTTTCGGCAACAGAAATTGCTCACAAGCATCGCCAGGTAAAATGCGGACCCAAAACCGCGCAAGGTCCTGTTCGTAGCGACGGGGGAGCGCATATTCGAGAGCACTGGAACTGGCGAGCGGGGGCAAGCCGAGGCCTACCGAATCAGGCGGGAAAGAGAAACGTGGCAGCGTCGTCAGCTTGGCATTGACGCGCGGCAACCGATAAGTTTTGCGGAGGCGGCGATCGCTTATATGGAACATACTGGGCAGACGCGATTCCTGACGCGGCTCATTGAGCATTTCAAAGAGAAGCCGCTGAGCGAGATCGGTCAGGCTGAATTCGATGCAGCGGCAAAGGCGCTCTATCCCAATGTCTCGCCTGCAACGCATCTGCGCTATGTCTATACCCCGCTCTTAGCGATCCTTAATCATGCCGTTGCTGCCCAAGCTGCCTGGAGCCATATCGCCGCTAGTCGAGCGGCCGAAGGTCAAACGTAAGCCCGTCGATTGGGCGACCGACGACTATCTCGATTTGCTCTTGCCGCACTGTGGGCCAAGGCTTGCAGCCATCGTCCAATTCATGACCGAGACGGCGGTTCGCGTCGGTGAGGCAATCAGGCTTCTGCCGGATGACTTCACCAAAACACGGGGATGGCCGCATGTCGGCAAGACGAAGAGCGGCGAGCCGCGCCTAGTCCCGCTGTCGGCTGATACCTACGCTGCAATCATCGCCATTATGCCGGCAGAGCCCTTTGAGCGGGTGTTTGGCTATCGCTCACGCTGGAGCGTCAACAATGCGCTGAAGAGAGCCGCGAAGCGCGCCAAGCTCAAATATCTCAGCCCGCACAAGATCGGCCGGCACGCCTTCGCAGCACGCATGCTGAGCCAAGGCTATAATCTCAAGACTGTGAAGGAAGCGGGAGGATGGGCGAGCCTTTCCGTGGTGAACGACAACTACGGACATCTCGAGCAGTCGCATGCCCATGAAGCAATGCTGAATGCGGCGCAGAAGCGTGCAAAATCGGTGCAGCGAAAGAAGAAAGAGGCCTGATATGGCGGGATTTGCGCCAGTAGCACATTATTACCAAGGGGGTGCTCTACCACCGAGCTACAACAGCGCAGCGTGGGTCCCGCGGGCTTATGCACGTGATCCCTGGCGAGATCAAGCCTTGGGCGGGCAGCTTAATCGGCAGAGATCAGATTTCCTTGCCGCCGTTCGCGAGACTTAAGGGCACGAGGGCCAGAAGGCAACCGTTTTTGAAAAAGCCCACGCTTGCCTGGTCGGGCGTCTTGGGACTGCCGGCAATGAGAACCTCATCTGCCGAAACCGGCGGTTGGGATGAGCTGCCGTTGAAGGCCTCGACAAAGCGGCGGGCCTCCTCACCTCGCATGCGCGTCAGCTTGATCTCGGGAAAGTTTCTTTCCAGGGCGGTAATGATGTTGTCGGGGCGCGGACACTTGGAGGTATCCGCTGCCGCCGGGGTCGCCATGAGCAATAAGAACTGCAACAGAATCGTTACGGCGCTCGATATCGCCAGACGCATGAAGGCCTCCTATGATCGGTAACCGTTCAAGCGACTCGAACAAACGGTGCGAAATCTACACCGGCGCCCAGATTCAGTCTTCAAATGGGAGGCCAATTGACGGTTTACGGTAACGAATCTCTCGGAGTGTTGCTTTAAGGCTACGGAGCGAAAATGACCAAAGGACAAGGTCAAAAGCTGTCCCAGCGCCAAGAGCGCCTGGCCAAGGCGTTGCGTGAAAACCTGAAAAGACGCAAGCAGAAGCAGCGGAAGCAAGCCGGCGAGGAGACTGCCGAAACCCAACCAGGCACCAAAGTCAGGCCCGGGTAGGGGTTGCCCCCGTGAAGCCATATGTGCTTGGTAGAAAGGGCGCGAATTGGCGGCGCTTTGCAGGGAAAACATTCAGTAACGGGGACTTAAATGGATCGGATTCGCATTCGGGGCGGCAAGATACTCAACGGCCGCATCCAGATCAGCGGTGCAAAAAACGCCGCCCTGCCGTTGATGATCGCCAGCCTGCTGACGGCAAAAACCCTTACCTTGCGAAATGTGCCGCGCCTTGCCGATGTCAATCTGTTGCTCAGGATTTTGCGCAATCACGGGATCGACATGACGGTCGATGGCAAGCGTGCCGGTCAAGACGCCGGCATCGGCGAGACCATCCACCTGAATGCGGAATCGATCGTCGACACGGTGGCGCCCTACGAGCTTGTTTCGCGCATGCGGGCAAGTTTCTGGGTGCTGGGACCTTTGCTGGCGCGCTGCGGGGAAGCGAAAGTTTCCCTGCCGGGAGGGTGCGCGATCGGCACCCGGCCGGTCGATCTGCATTTGATGGCGCTGCAGCAGTTGGGCGGCCAAATCGACATCGATGGGGGCTATGTGGTCGCTCGAGCCCCGAAGGGCCTTAAGGGAGCCCGGATTGTCTTCCCCAAGGTATCGGTCGGGGCAACCCACAACGCGCTCATGGCAAGCACACTTGCGAAAGGAGAAACGATTATCGAGAACGCAGCGCGCGAGCCCGAGGTGGGCGATGTGGCAGAGTGCCTTACCAAGATGGGAGCCAAAATTTCCGGTATCGGCAGCTCCACGCTCCGCATCGAGGGGGTGGAGGAACTTCGCGGCGCCGATCACACGGTTCTGGCCGACCGCATCGAGACCGGGACCTATGCTATGGCCTCGGCAATCACCGGGGGAGAAGTGACGCTCAGCGGGGCGAGGCCCGATCATCTCAACGCGATGATCGGACTGTTGCGGCAGGCGGGGGTGAGCGTGGAGACCGGCGATCGAACCATGCGCATCAGCCGCAACGGAAACAGGCTCTATCCGGTGCATGTGGAAACCATGCCGTACCCAGGATTTCCCACCGATTTGCAGGCGCAGCTCATGGCCCTGATGACCATGGCGGAGGGTGTGTCGACAATCCGCGAAACGATTTTCGAGAATCGCTTCATGCATGTTCAGGAACTGGCACGGCTTGGCGCTGATATTTCGCTTTCGGGGGACACCGCGCATGTCAAAGGAGTCGACAAGCTTACCGGGGCGCAAGTGATGGCAACGGACCTCAGAGCCTCGGTGTCATTGGTAATCGCCGCCTTGGCAGCGGACGGGGAAACGATGCTGCATCGAGTTTACCATCTCGATCGCGGATTCGAGACGCTCGAAGCCAAACTCAGGGGATGCGGGGCCAATGTCGAGCGGTTGGTTGCAACGTAATACGCTCCGGCATGTGGTCACCATGTCCGATGCTGCTTTCCTCAAGCTGGCCGCTTTCGACGCCGATGACCTGCAGGTCATATCAGCGCAAATGCAGGATGCGGTGATCAAGGTCGGCGACATGACCTATCTTCCACGGCAGCGGAAACTCGCACTTGTGGCCAATCGGTTCGACTGGGACGATTCCCAGGGCAAGAGGTCGGGTCCCTATCTGCGTCGCCTGACGGGACTGCAATTCGCCCGGGTGCAAGGGGTGCGCTCGCGCAGGATCAGGCGTGAGCAGAGTGATGCCGTCTTGGAGCTGCTTTCCATAGACTTCGAAGCTGGCAATCCTCCGGGCGGCACGGTTGTTCTGAGGTTCGCCGGGGGTGGCGATCTGAGCCTCGATGTGGAGTGCATAGAGGCGATGCTGGAGGATTTGGGACCGCAATGGGTGACGAGCACTAGACCCGCACACGGGACGAGCGAGGCACGCTAGCGTGGCTTTCCCGGTTTGATATGACATGACGGCGCGCGACAGTGCTTCTGGCAGTCCCGATATCGCCAACAGGCTCGCCTCGGTTTGTTTCGACGAGAGCCTGGGCGCCGGTCCATCGGCAGATGCCGAGCATGAACGAAAGGTCGCGATCTACGATCTCATCGCTGAAAATTCATTCGCTATTGCCGGAGCGGAGCAAGGTCCCTATCACCTCAAGCTGTCGGTTGCAGAAGGGCGATTGATATTCAACGTTCGCAATTGCCGGGAGGAGCCTTGCGCAACGGTTGGCCTGTCGCTCACGCCGTTTCGCAGAATTGTAAAAGACTATTTCCTGATCTGCGAGAGCTACTACAAGGCCATAAAGACCTCCACCCCCAGTCAGATCGAAACAATCGATATGGCAAGACGGGGCCTGCACAACGAAGGCAGCGACCTCCTGAAGGCGCGGCTGAAGGGTAAGATCGAGATCGATTTCGATACGGCGCGGCGAATCTTCACACTGGTATGCGCGTTGCAGTGGCGCGGGTAAGGCAACACGTCCGTGGCAGTCGATATGCCCAATGCCGTGCTGTTTGCCTGCAGCGAGAACGCCATTCGCTCACCGATGGCGGCCGGGCTCATGCATCGTTTCTATGGCAGCAGGATCTTCGTCTCCTCGGTCGGCGTGCGCACCGGCGAAATCGACCCGTTCGCGGTGGCGGTGATGGAGGAAATAGGCATCGATCTTTCCAGACACAAGGCACAAAGCTTTGATGGCCTGGAAGACATGAATTTCGACATCGTCGTGTCGCTATCGCCGGAAGCCCACCACAGGGCGCTCGAATTGACACGCACCATGGCGATCGAAGCCGAATACTGGCCGACCCAGGACCCCTCCGTGGTCAGCGGATCACGCGAACAGGTGCTCGATGCCTATCGGGCGGTGCGCGATGGCCTGAGCAGCAAAATCCGCGGCCGGTTTGGGACCTTCGCGGCGCGCGGGGTGTGATGGCATGCCAGACGGCTTGATTTTGGCCGACAAGACGATCATTCTCCGGCGCAATTCAGGGCAACATATTCAAGGAGCCGCATGGCCAAGGAAGCACTGCTAGAATTCGAGGGTATGGTTACCGAACTTCTTCCCAACGCCACCTTCCGGGTGAAGCTCGACAATGCGCACGAAATCATCGCCCACACCGCCGGCAAGATGCGGAAGAACCGGATCAGGGTTCTGGCGGGGGACCGGGTGATGGTTGAGATGACCCCCTATGATCTGACCAAGGGGCGGATTACCTACAGGTTCAAATAAGCCTCATGAGGGCGAAGCGGCAGGGTTTTCCACGTCGATGAACGAAGAAAAGGTGAAACTGGTGCTGGCAAGCGCTTCGCCCAGAAGACTTGCGATTCTCGATCAGGGCGGCATCACTCCGGACCTTCTCAATCCCGTGGACATCGATGAGACGCCGAAAAAGCGGGAGGCGGCGCGGTCGATCGTCCAGCGGCTGGCGAGCGCCAAGGCACGCACGGCGCAAAACTCCGCGCTGGTGCGACAGCTCGGCGGCAACATATTCATCCTGGCTGCGGACACGGCGGTGACGGTGGGCCGGCGGCTGCTTCCCAAAACGGAAACTCCCGAAGATGCCGCCGACTGTCTCTCGCTTCTTTCCGGGCGCGCGCACCGGGTCTACACAGCCATCTGCCTCGTCACACCGAAGGGCCGGCGGCTTCTCCGGGTGGTTGACACACGGGTGCGGTTCAAGCGGCTGACGCGGGAAGAGATAGAAAGCTACCTCGTCTCGGACGAGTGGCGCGGCAAGGCCGGCGGCTATGCCATACAGGGCCGGGCGGAGGCGTTTGTCCGGCATCTCAACGGCTCCTATACCAATGTGGTTGGACTGCCGCTCTATGAAACGATCAACATGCTGCAGGGGGCGGGCTATCCGGTCTATTACTCCTGGATGAATTACCAGCCTCAGTAGGCATTCATGGCGAAGTCAAACCCGGTACGTTTGCGACCGCGAAGACGCTGTCCGGTCTGCGGCAAACCTGCCATTCAAAAATTCCATCCCTTTTGCTCGGCCCGTTGCTCCGACATCGACCTTGGCCGCTGGCTCTCCGGGAATTACGCGATACCAGGTGAGAATGCCAAGGAGAGCGAAGACGCAAAAGAGAACGGCTCCAACAAAGACGACGAATAGCGAATGGCCGCTTCGCACGGAACTCGCACTCTGGACAGGCCAATAGCGATAACTTATAACCCGCCGGTTCGCGGCAGGCTTGCGCCAGATTGATGATCTGTTGCGAGCATCTGTTGCAATCGTCGGGCGCCCAGGTAGCTCAGTTGGTAGAGCAGCGGACTGAAAATCCGCGTGTCGGTGGTTCGATTCCGCCCCTGGGCACCATTATCCGGTTGATTTCAGTTCAGCTTTTTTGAAGTCCCGCCTGTTTCAGTCGGCAGGTTTGACACTTCCTCGGCAGGTTTGACAACTTCGGTGCGCCTTTTGTTCAGTTCGGTGTCGAAAGCAAGGATAATGTTGTCAATCTTCTTGGTGCGGTTTGCCGCTTTTGAATAATGCCGTGCCATTTCCACCGTCTTCTGCCCCAGCATGTCGGCAATCGAGCGCTCGTCATGGCCCATTTCAGCAAGAATGGTTGCCACGCTGTGGCGCAGGCCTTTCATCGTCAGGCCTGATCCGATCTTGCCTTCGGCTTCCAGGCCGCACTTGATCTTCTGCCACGATGATTGGAGGCCGGACGAGGTCCATGACTGTCCAAAGCTGTTCGCTGCCACGGTCGCAGCCTCATGAATTGGCGTTTCGCCAAGAATGGAAACGAGAGCCGCAGGGAGCTTGATCCAGACAGGTTGTTCGGTTTTGCCGCGACGCGAGTCGATGTAACCCTCTTTTAGTGCTGTCTTTGGTAGCCGGATCGCATCCTGAGGGTCGAGACCGCAAAACATCATGAGCGCAATCAGGTGCAGCGGCAACACTGTCAGCACCGTCTCCCGCTCCTGATCAGTCCACGGACGATTGGCTGCCGGTGTTCCTCGTGCTCGGCGAATTGATTTCAACCCTATGGCGGGGTTGCTGCTCATGTAGCCCCTGTCATAACCCCAACCGAGGAGCACTGACAGGAAGCGGGCGGCATAGTTGGCCCAATGACGTTTGTGCAGTTCGACCATTCGGTCACGAACGCGAACAACGAGAGGGCGATCAATCCGAGTGAGGGGTGTATCGGCGATGGGCTGCAGAAAATCGCAGATGCGTTGATAATCGGCGCGGGTGCGGGCGCTCAACTCGCAGAAGGCCGGTGACGCGCGATACTCCTTTATCAGAAGCCCGAGAGTGCCGGGTTTCGGGCGGCCAACCAGTTTTGCAAGCTGCTGAATTCGCGCACATTCGGCAAAAAACCCCACCGACCCCAGCGGAGTTTTCCTGAGATCGACAGAGGTTTTTGTTGCACGGTGGTAGCATCGGGGTTGGCCGTGACGGTCACGAAAAATTTTAAAACCTCGAACGCGAACGTGCGTCATCTACCGAAGCCTGGAAACAATTTCTTCATCAGTGGGTCCTGAAGGAGCGTGCTGCAAGTTGTCAAGCCATTGGTCGAGTAGGTGTCGGTCCCAGCGCATATCGCCATTGGAAAAGCGCGTTGGTGGGATCGGGCATTCCAATCGAAGGTGGCTCGGTGAGCGGCCACAGTATGCCGCTGCTTCGGCGAGCCTTAACATCCGGGGCCATGCTTGCACCAGCGTTACGACCGGGCGGATCATTCCTTTTTCTCCCGCGCGGTGAAGCGCGCAATCTATGTGATGGAGTTCAAGGCTTGCTTTGCGCGGGCCGTTGGAGGCTTGATGCTGCTCACTCGGCTCAGGCAGGCGCAAGAGACCGCCACGCTCAAACATATCGATCATCCCCTTCCCTAGCCGCCGCCGTCAACATGAATTTCACTCGTCTCCCCAAGGCAGTCCCAGGATTGCTTCCTGTGGCCGCTCTGGCAGCTAAGCCTTTTTTGAGGGGTTCTTCGAGTTTCTTCAATTCTTACTCGCATCCCATGTGCTGTCTTCTTGGGCTACGCCAAAAGCATGCTCTTGTCGGACCCATGCGTGTGCAAAACGTTTTTTCTGTTTTGCCCCTTTATCCGCCGACGTACTACGGGCTGTCCTGAGCAGATCACCTTCACTTTCCTGCTGACCATTCGACCGACCGGTAAGATGCCTGGCTGAACGTGGGAGCGCCATCGCAGACCAGACCGCGTCGTACGAAGCCTCTCCCTTATCCTGTCAATTTTAGTCGCTCTGCGGCCTATTTTTGATCCTGCATGGGTTAGGCCAAAGCCGTATTGCTTCCCCGGAAAATAGAAGCCACACACTATCAAAGCTGTGGCGGTATGGCAGCATGATCTGCTCGGCCTCATGCTGGCGCACGTCTCCACTCCAGAAATTGCCGTAAATCAGAAGGTTCGGTTTTGGTCGATATCCTTTCGCAGCTTTGTTTGCAATCCGCTGCTCGACGACCGCCATGCCCTCTTGGAAGTGCTCAGCAGGGTCTTCACCCCTGATCACCCAATTCGTGTCCGCTTCCTCTTCTCCCAAGCTCGGGTACCTGGCCTCGGCCTGCTCAAACCATCGAATTTCATTGCCAGATCGGAGCTTGAAATCGGGAAACTCCTCATTCTGAGGTGTGAGCCACACCTCCCAATCTCGATTCCACGGTCTCATATCTGCGAACCTTGCGGTTACCATTGCTTCTCGCAAAAGCTTGGCGTGACGATGCCGTATATCATCCATGGCGGCGCTAATTCTGTCACAAGCCGCGAGGAGATTGCCGGGCTTCCACCATCGGTTTGCAAGATCATCCATTTCTAGACTCATGCCGCGCGCTACAACTTGCCTAAAGACCTCGCCTCAGCATTGCAAGCGACCAGCTATTCCGTGTTATCTTGCTCGGTCAAGCGGACATGACGCCGGGCTGTGGTCTTCCTGGATCATTTTTTCAAAGTGACATCGTCTTGAGTTTTCAACACGAATGCTTTGCGTAGGCTTTTGCCCGGAGTGGCCTGCGCGCTGATTTATCCCCTCCATCCTATGCAGCCGCACTCGGTTGCGGGTTGACGGGCAAACGAGAGCATCGATCTCGTCTAAGGCAAAAAAACCCACCTGCCGTTTTCTTAATCAAAAAAATTTACAGACCCATGACCAGAAGTGTTGCCTTGGCCTCGCGAACCAAGCAAACCGGCAGAGGGAGCGGCCCGTCATCTTGCGATGAGTTTCTCCAAATTCCACTGGTCGGTTTTCAGACGACGGCGGTGGATACGCCCAAAAGGCGTCACGATTACCGTGGGGCTGCAGCCGAAGTCGATCCCCGGTCCTGAAGATGCGAGGGGCGGCTGCCGGGGCACCGGCGCTCCGTAAAGTAGGCATCGAGGTCATTCCGCCCCGGTTCGAGAATGGCCGCCCAAAGCGACGCCTCGGCTCCGCTGAGCAGATCGTCGAGGGCATGGGAACACCTTGGCAGCTTTGCCGGGGCTGTTCGTCCCATGCCCTCGCTCAACCTCTCACCGCTGAGCATTTCAATGAGTCTGATTTACATGCATCGAGCATCGGCGCGACAAAATGCACAGGCGGGGTTCCTGCATTGGTCATCAAGGACCCTTCCACCATCGGCAAGACTTTGCGACGGCGCGCAATGTCCGAAAACCTCGCTTTGAGATGCAGACTTGTGGGTTGATAGGTACAGTTTCCAGTTTATCGACTTTTGCTGTCAAAATCGGCGTTTTCGACAACTCGACATGCTGGCACGGCTGCTCGAAGTGAGGCGCGGGAAAGTTCTCGATCTTGAATTCACCGCGCTCCCTGAACAGATGATTGAGAATTCCCAAGTGATAAGCATGCTTTTTTCACAGGTGGTTAAGTCTAAACAGAATCGAAACTCTACCCCTTTAAGCCTCGTCCTGGGTCACCGATGGCTTGTGGAGGACCGCACTCAACCGCGAGGCCGATGTTGAGTCGCCGCGAGCGTCGTGCCATGGTCGCCGGATGCGCCTCGGTAGCCTCGGTCCCGTCGTCGCGCTGCTGGCCGTGGTCGGCGCGTCACCGCTCCAGGGTAGAAGGGAGGCTCCCATGCCGGTCGTCCGCATCTCACGGGGCACGTACGCGCCCGCCGCGCACGAGAAGATCCGCGCCCGCCTCATCGCCGCCGACGCGCTCCTCGCTCCCGAGCTGAAGAAGCTGCGCGGCATGCGCCACTACTACGCCGCGATCGACGCCGCGTCAGGCACCATGGTGAACGTCAGCGTCTGGGATTCGCTCGAGGACGCGCGCCAGATGGACGGCCTGGTGGCGATGCAGTCACTGGCGAAGGAGTTCATCGCGCTCGGGGTCGAGTTCGAGCGACCGATCCTCAACCACGAGATTGTCTGGGAGCACTGACGCGCGGCGGGAAGAGCCAGGCGGCTCGGCCGAGCTTCTCCCCGGGTGATTCAGTGCACGTGGGCTGCGGCGAGGAGAGGGCGGGCGATGACCCAGAGGGCGAGCGCCGCCCAGGGCGGCCAAGCTATCGGCGACGACAAGGTCCTGTAGCCCAAAGGTAGGGGCTCACCGCAAGAGTCAAATATCCACCTGGATGCGTGCAACTCGGTCTCGCGGATGTGGCGGTCTAGAGCAACCGCTGCAACGGGGCTCTGATGCGATAAGAGTTTGACAAATCGCTTGGAAGTCGTTGATCCGCAGCCGCTGGTTTGACATTTTCCGCAGCGCAAGTGCTTAGTGATGCTTGATGAAGATCGGACTGAAAATCCGCGTGTCGGTGGTTCGATTCCGCCCCTGGGCACCATGCACATCAAGACGTAGCGACATGAGCACGTTTTTTCTTGGACTCCTATCAAACAGGAAGACTTGACTTTCAAAGGCGGGTGCAGATTTTCGCGCGGGATCCGCTAACGTCCTATGACTAGGAAACCATAGTCATGTTCTTAATCTGCAGGCCGCCTTTACTTTTCGTCACTACTTGGATCCTCTTGTCGGCCAGTTTCGCTTTCGCTCAATCGGGCAACCAAATTGAGCCAAATGCTGGAACCTGGAAAACCTGGGCAATCACGTCGGGCAAGGATTTTCGGGTTCCGCCGCCTCCTGACGCTGCGACCACAGCCGACGAGCTGGCGCAATTGCGCATTCTATTGGCGAAGGATGCTCCAGAGGACGTCGAAAAGATCAGATACTGGGATGCCGGTTCGCCAGGTTATCGATGGATCGGCTTCGTCAACAATCGTTTTGCGGCAGGTGAAATCAGCATTCCGTTTCCAATTCGCATCAATGCGTATCTCGGCATGGCGATCTACGACGCCACCATTGCCGCTTGGGAGTCAAAATACTTTTACAACCGCGTCCCCCCAGGCGCACTGGATCCCGCCTTGCCAACTGTCCTTCCTACTCCGAAAAGTCCTTCATATCCCTCTGAGCATGCCGCAGTCGCTGGAGCTGCTGCGGCAGTACTGGCTTACTTCCTTCCCCAGGAGGCTGTGCCGCTGCAGGCCATGGCTGAGGAGGCTGCAAATTCGCGCGTCCGAGCCGGAGTTCAGTTTCCGAGCGACACGAAGGCGAAAAAACCGTGTAGCTTTCCACCGACCGCTTCAATGTACTGCTTGGCTGCCGCTCGGCGGTCCTCGGGATTCTGGATGAGCTTCGCCCATGTTGCTGGCGTGCAACTGAACCGGGTCAGGTAGAGCGGCATTGGTGGTTCCTCCTTTGCTATGGTCAAGTTGGCTGCCAGAGCGGCCGAGAGGCTCTAGCGTGCGCTTCCGAGGTTTGCACTGCAAGACCGCCCCTATGCTTTAGTATTCAGTAGTATTCAGTCCGCCGACTGCCGCAGTGAACGTCGTGTTTGCTGCATCATTGGGACCCGTATGGGACCCCGCGACACTCTGTCTCAAATCCACTTGGCCCATAAGTAGCTGTTTTATTTGGTGAGCCCGGTGCGGATCGAACGCACGACCTCCTGATTAAAAGTCAGATGCTCTACCACTGAGCTACGGGCCCTAAGATCGGATTCTACGGCGGCGGGACCATAGAGGCGGGGGTACCAGGGGTCAATACCGCCAGGCTCGCTACTGCGCGCTGACGTTTGCAACCTCGGAGCCCCGGAAAGCCCGAGGTTTGCAAAACACCACCTGGGTATTGATCTTCTTGCAGTGCGCTGCTGCCAGCGCCTCTGACTCGAACGGGCCGGCCACCAGGAGGAAAACGGAGTTCCCATTTTCATCCTTGGCTTCATCGATGCGGGGTGTCAGCTTGCCCAGCGCGCCTGGATGATTGCGCTTAAGTAGATTCCAACCGCGCTCGGCCATTGTGCGATCGGCGAACGAAGCAAGGTGTATGCCGAAGCTTGATACTTTGGCATCGGGTTCGTCCGAACCTACAGGAATTCCGGAAAGCATGAGCTCGGCACTGGGCGCCATTGCTTCCGGCAGCGAAGGGCCTTCCTGCGGCACTGGCATGGCTGCGACCGCTGTTTGCGTATTTGCTTCGATAGAAGGCGCGGGCTTCTGTGCTGGGCCCTCGGCTGCGGCCATCTTGTCAATCAATTCAGTCTTCTCGGCGCGCTCCTTGTCTAGTTCCGCTTTGAGTTGATCGATCTGTTGGTTCAATACGGACTCCGCAACGCTGCCTCCACCGGCTTGCTCGTCTCCTGAACCGCGCGCGGCCTGGACAACTCCCACGACCGCCAGCAGCACACCGCCAATCACCACCAGCCAGGAAAACGCCGATGTGCCAAATCCAAGCGTTCCGTCTCCTTTGGGGTCGTCTAGCGGGATCCTCACGGGCCTTGCCTGGCGGGCGCGCGTGACAGTCCCCGGATCGGTTGAGGCTAGAGCCGAATACGGCCTCACCGGTCGCTGCAGGCTACGCCGGTCAACATTGAGGTCTGAACCGGAAGATCTTGCGCCTATCACTTGTCCCCTCGATGCGCTTTCTCCAGCACTTAAACCCGCAATCTAGCGGGAATTTGGGCAGATGGAATGCAGTTTTGCAGGAATTCTGGTAAAACTAGGGTGCCGGTAGAAAAAAATTTTAACTTTCAACGGGTTATGAAGATTGGCCCTCCATTGGGTTAATTTGGTACAGCAAGTGCATAGGTCAACTTTCGAATCGCAGATTGACGTGATCAATCCATGACTGAAACAGCCGTAATCATTCTGGCCGCTGGCTTAGGCACGCGAATGCGGTCGAATTTTCCAAAGGCGCTGCATCGCGCCGCCGGCAGAACTCTCATCGGACACGTGCTTCTCGCTGCCAATGCGCTGGAGCCGGCCCATCTGCTCGTCGTCACGGGCCCCGGAGAGGACAAGATCAATGACGAGGTCCGGCTCTACGCTTCCCATGCGCTCACCGTGGTCCAGGCGGAGCGCAAGGGAACAGGGCATGCCGTTCTCGTGGCACAACCTCTTCTGAAGTCGTTTAACGGCACCGTTTTAGTATTGTTTGGTGATTGTCCCAATGTAAGGCCGGAAAGCCTGCGCGCGCTCGTGTCCAAGGTATCGGCCAAAACCCCACTTGCTATGCTTGGGTTCAAGGCGGCCAACCCTCACGGTTACGGCAGGTTCGTGCGGAACGAGGAGGGGGAACTGATCGACATTCGCGAAGAGCTCGATGCATCGGGCAGCGAGCGCAAGATCGATCTGTGTAACTCCGGCATAATGGCTATCGAGGCTGGCCTCTTGGCACTCCTCTTGCCGAAGCTTGAAAACCGCAACGCCAAGGGCGAATACTACCTTACCGATCTCGTCCCGCTGGCCGTAAAGCAAAAGGCGCGCATCGCTTACACCATTTGTCCCGAAAGCGAGGTTAGGGGGGTGAACAGTCGGGCACAGCTCGCCGAAATCGAATTGCAAATGCAAAAGGAGTTGAGATCGCGCGCCATGGAAAACGGCGCAACCTTGGTCGCTCCTGAGACTGTCTTTTTTTCGGCCGATACCAAAATAGGCGTCGAAGTCCTGATCGAGCCCTATGTGGTCTTTGGTCCAAATGTCGTTATCGGGGACAATGTCACCATACGAGGTTTCTGCCACATCGAGGGCGCTTCGATCGCCAGCGGCGCACTCGTCGGACCGTTTGCGCGCCTGCGCCCCGGAGCGCAAGTCGGCGAGAACGTACATTTGGGAAACTTCGTTGAGATCAAGAATGCCAAAATCGAAGCCGGCGCCAAAGTCAATCACTTGGCATATGTTGGTGATGCGCGGGTAGGAGCGCAAGCCAATATCGGGGCTGGGGCGATTACCTGCAATTATGATGGAGTGACCAAGTATTTTACCGACATCGGCGCAGGTGCGTTTATCGGTTCCAACACCTCCCTTGTCGCGCCGGTCAAGATTGCCGACGGCGCCTACGTCGGATCGGGAAGTGTCGTTGATCGCAATATCGAAGAAGATGCCCTTGCGCTCGAGCGTTCACCCCTGGTCGTTAAGCCTGGGTGGGCGAAGCGGTTTCGCGCAGTGCAAGCGGCGCGCAAAGGCGAGAAAAAATAGAGCGGGGAACGAAACGCGATGTGCGGAATCATTGGTATTCTCGGAAAAGAGCCAGTTGCCCAGAGCCTTGTTGCAGCGCTCAAGCGGTTGGAATATCGCGGGTACGATTCCGCCGGTATCGCCACCATAGAGGCCAATGGCATCGAGAGGTTGCGCGCACCTGGGAAACTGAGCGAGCTGGAGCGCAAACTTGAGGGCCGAACGCTTCAGGGAACCGCCGGGATCGGCCATACCCGGTGGGCGACCCATGGAGCGCCCAACGAGACTAATGCGCACCCGCACATTGCCGGAAAGGTGGCCGTAGTTCACAACGGCATCATCGAGAATTTCCGCGACTTGAAGAAGGAATTGGAGAGCACCGGGGTCGTCTTTACCACGCAGACCGACACTGAGGTTGTCGCACATCTGTTAAATCGAGCCCTTGCCCGCGACGGTTCGCCTCAGCGAGCAGTCCAGGAAACCCTCTCACGCTTGGAAGGGGCCTTTGCATTGGCTCTCATGTTCGTGGATCACGGTGATCTCATGGTGGGGGCTCGTCACGGCCCACCACTGGCCATCGGCCACGGCGAGGGTCAAATGTTCCTCGGATCGGATGCAATTGCGCTCGCCCCCTTTACCAATCGCATCACCTATCTCGAAGACGGCGACTGGGCAGTCATATCTCGCGGGACCGTCAAAATTTATGATGCTGGCGGAAACGAAGTGACGAGGCAGATGTGTTTTACTCAGGCTTCCTCGCTACTCGTCGACAAGGGAAACCATCGCCACTTCATGGCGAAGGAAATCGCGGAACAGCCGGAGGTCGTTGGCCATACCTTGGCGGAATATTTGAATTTTGCCGAACGCCGAGTGGTGCTTCCGGAAAAGCTTCCATTCGATTTTGCCCGCCTTGATCGGCTGACCATAACCGCCTGCGGCACGGCATATCTTGCCGGGTTGACCGCGAAATACTGGTTCGAGAAGTTTGCCCGCTTGCCGGTTGACGTCGATATCGCATCGGAATTTCGGTATCGCGAAGCCCCTCTGCCAAAAGAAGGGCTGGCCATAGTTGTTTCGCAATCCGGAGAGACTGCCGACACCCTCGCTGCCTTGCGTTATTGCAAGACTGCAGGCCAGCACACCGCCGCCATCGTCAATGTGCCCGAATCGACCATTGCACGGGAAAGCGACGTCGTGTTCAGAACCTATGCCGGGCCGGAAATAGGGGTCGCTTCGACCAAGGCATTCACATGTCAGCTTGCTGTACTGGCCTGTTTGGCGATCGCAGCGGCCAAGGCCCGCGGACAGTTGGCGCGCGCTCAGGAGAAGGAGCTGGTAGGCGCACTCAATGAAGTGCCGCGCCTGATGAACGGCATCCTTAAACAAGAAAAGCATATCGCTGAGATTGCCCGGAAGATTGCCGATGCCCGCGACGTCTTGTATCTCGGACGCGGAATCAACTTTCCGATCGCGCTTGAGGGAGCACTGAAACTTAAGGAAATCTCCTATATTCACGCCGAAGGTTACGCCGGGGGAGAGCTGAAGCATGGTCCGATCGCTCTTATAGATGAGACCGTCCCGGTGATCGTTCTTGCCCCGCGCGACGGGCTTTATGAAAAGATCATATCGAATATGGAAGAGGTGGCCGCTCGAGGAGGCCGGATTGTCCTCATTACCGATCAAGGGGGCGCCGCCGCCATTGCCGGTCGCTCATTTGAAACGATTGAGCTACCCAATGCGCATCCCTTCGTAGCTCCTATACTTTTCGCCGTTCCGGTGCAACTTCTGGCCTACCACGCCGCAGTTTTCATCGGAACCGACGTTGACCAGCCCAGAAATCTCGCGAAATCCGTCACTGTCGAATAGTTGGCGTCGAACAGTTCAACTCTTAGGTAAGCTTTAACTTTATTTGGCCACCATGCGCTTACTATGAAATCGCGTGTGTTGCTTATTGCGTCCGTGAGTGCTGCGTTGCTTGCCGCTTATCCGGCGGCGCCAATTGCGACGGCCGCACCCCCCAAGTCCACCCCGAGCCTTTCCCGCCAAGCTGCTGCGGCGCTTCTCACTGAGGCGTTCGAGTACCAGCAGAAGGGCGCGTTTGCATCGGCTGTGACTGCCTATACGGAGGCGCTTCGCGGCGATCTCTCCCCGAAAATGCGAGCCACGGCCACTTACAACCGTGCCGTCGCCCATCAGAGGGCAGGTCATCCCACGCTGGCCGTGAAGGACTTCGATGCGGCACTTCTCCTCAATCCTGGTCTTGCCCATGCATACTATGGGCGTGCCAATGCTTTGCTCGAGATCGGCCAGTACTTCAATGCGCTTGCCGATTATGAAAAAGCCGCGCACTACGCTTATCCTGAACGGCATCTGCCGCTGTTTGGGCAGGCGTTGGCCTATGAGTTTCTGAACCGTCCGCTTAGTGCCGAAAAACTGCTTCGAGACACGCTGCAACTCAAGCCCGGCTTCGAACCCGCCGCGGCAAGATTGGCAAAACTCCAGACTGCGGCAGTAAGGATCGGATCGGGCACAGCGCCGGAGACGGTTCTCTCCGTTTCGGTGAAGTCCAAGTCCATCTATGGATTGATGACCGACCGTATAAACCAGATTGTAACAAGCTCCATATCGGCCGTCGCTCCCGATCAAGTCGTACGCAAGCCATCGATGCCACGCCCCGTTCGCCCCCCATCTCATCTCCTAGATGCGGCAGAGCAGGTGGAGGTCGCTACGGTTAAGCTGCCGGGTCTGCAAAGTATTTCCTTTTCTCAAACCCCCGCATCCTTATCGCCTGCATTTCTGGTGGCGGAAAAAACGAAGCTCCAGAAAATCCAGGACCGTGTACCCCAACCCGGCACCGACTCTGGCGTAGCGCAGTTGAACTTGAAGATCGAACCGGTTTCTGCGCCGGTGGAATACAAAACTCGCACGCTGGAGGAGCCAAAAACAGTTGAAGCTGCCGTGGATAGCGCTCCCCAAGGCTTTTTGGTTCAGATCAATTCACAGCGCAGCGAAAACGCTGCCTGGGCTGCATGGAAGTCGTTTCAAAAGAAACATGGCAAACTTCTGACTGGCAAAGAGGCTATTGTGCAGAAAGCGGAGCTCGGTAAGGACGGTACGGTCTACCGGCTTCGCATCAAAGGCCTAGCCACCCGCGATGAAGCAAAAAGCTTGTGCGGGAAACTCGAAGCACGCGGTTTGGCTTGCTTTGTGGTTAAGACGGGCGCCTAAACAAAACCGCCTTAGCCGGCACCCAGCAGGCGAATAGCCTCGTCGCGCTCGAACAGGTAGAGCAATAATCTCAGGGCTTCGCCACGATTCGATTGCAGCCTCGGATCTGCGTCGAGCATCTGTCGGGCGTCATCGCGAGCTGCGGCCAAGAGGTCGCCATGCTTGGAAAGATCGGCAAGCCTGAATTGGGGCAGGCCGGACTGGCGCGTTCCAAGCGCCTCGCCTGCACCGCGAAGCCGCAGATCCTCTTCGGCAATCAAGAAGCCATTCTCCGTTTGGCGCATGATTTCAAGTCTCGCCTTGGCAGTATCGGTCAAAGGCGTGGAGTAAAGAAGGATACACGATGACTTGACTGCCCCGCGTCCCACCCTTCCACGCAGCTGGTGGAGTTGGGCAAGCCCAAAGCGCTCGGCGTTCTCGATGACTATTATCGATGCGTCGGGCACATCCATCCCCACCTCGATCACGGTTGTCGAGACCAGGACGGCAATTTCCCCAGTCCGAAATTTCCGCATAATTTCATCTTTCTCCCTGCCTTTCATGCGGCCATGAATGATGCCTGTTCGACCCGGGAACTCCTGCGACAGGAAATCCAGGCGCGCCTCGGCGGCGGCTTTGTCCATGGTCTCGCTTTCCTCGATCAATGGGCAAACCCAGAACGCTTTTTGTCCGCTTGCCATAGCGCGCCTGAGACCTTGAACCAGCTCATTCAATCGGTCTTGCGGCATTGTCCGGGTATCGATCTTCTGGCGGCCTGCTGGTTTCTCGGTGAGCCGTGAAACATCCATATCGCCATAGAGCGTTAGACTGAGGGTGCGAGGAATAGGCGTCGCAGTCATGACCAGCAGATCGGTCGCTGCCTCGGCTTTATGCTGAAGCGCGAGCCGTTGATGAACGCCAAACCGATGCTGCTCGTCGATTACGGTAAGCGCCAGATCCTTGAACTCAACCTTTTCCTGAAAAAGAGCATGCGTTCCGATGACGATGCCACTTTCACCTGCAGCTATTCGCTTCAGTATTTGCTGTCGCTCGTTGCCTTTCTCTCGGCTCGTCAGAATATCTATCTTAATCCCTGCAGATTTTGCTAGGCCGCTTAGCGTGGAAAAATGCTGCCGCGCCAGAATTTCGGTCGGCACCATGAAAGCACCCTGCGCGCCCGCTTCGACAGCCGTAACCAGCGCGAGCAGGGCGACTATGGTCTTGCCCGCGCCCACATCTCCTTGAAGCAATCGCATCATGCGGTCAGGGGCAGCCATGTCTTTCAAAATGGTGCTGATGGCTGCCTGTTGGGAAGCAGTCAAATCGAAGGGAAGGGCGGAAACAATCTTTTCCCGCTTGCCGCCGGTACCGCTGATCACGCGGCCTTGAGCGCGCTTCATATGGCGGCGAACCAGTAACAACGCCAGCTGATTGGCGAGAAGCTCATCATATGCAAGGCGCTGCCGGGATGGCGAATCTGGCGCCACATCGGAAATTTCTTCCGGCTGATGAAGCGATCGCAGCGCCATGCCGAATGCTGGCCAGCCACGAATGCGAAGAAATTCGGCATCGAGCCATTCCGGCAGGTTCGGCAAACGCGGCAGCGCCGCGCGGATGGCTTTGCCCAGGGTCTTGAGTGTAAGGCTCTGCGTGAGAGGATAGACCGGCTCAAGAAGGGGCATGTGCGTCAGTTCCTCCGGGCTCAAGACGTGATCGGGATGAACCATCTGCGGCTCGCCCTGGTACCATTCGATACGCCCTGAAATGTCGCGGCTCTCGCCTTCGGGAAGCAGCCGTTCCAGATGGTCTGCGAAACTATGGAAATAGACGAGCGTCAGACTGCCGGTTTCGTCGAAGCACTCAATACGGTACGGGACCCGGCGATTGCGCGGCGGCGGGCGGTGGCGTCCCACGATCGCACGAATTGTGACAATACCCTCCCTCGGCAGATCGCGAATTGCATAGCGGTGACGACGGTCGATGATCCCCACCGGCAAATGAAACATCAGATCGATAATTCTCGCATGTCGCCCCTTTTCATCAGGCGACATGCTTAGGAATTGGGCAAGAACCTTGCTTATTCGCGGTCCGATTCCCTTTATCACCGCAACATTGGCGAACAACGGGTTTAATATGCTTGGCCGCATGCGGGCGTGAGTCCAATCTGCTTCTTGTGCCTCAGGGGCAAATTGATGCACAGGGACCATGGCATTGCGCGGGGCTCCGTGCTGCGTTTAAGAAGGCGCCATGGTCTTACGGGATAGTTCACAGGATCTCGAAGCCCGGCGCAAACTTCTTCTCTGGCGAGCATCCCACAGGGGCATCAGGGAGGTTGATCTGGCGCTCGGGGGTTTCGTTCGGGACAATATTGATTCCATGCAACCATCCGAGCTCGACGAGCTTGAAGCGCTGATAACCCTGCCTGATCCGCAACTCTTGGCCTGGATCATGGGCAGTGAACCGGTAGACGAGAATTATCGCAATGGCACCACGGAACGGCTTCTTGCCTACCGGCTACGATCGATCTGAGATGGACCTGAAGCAGGCACTGAGTAGGCCGGGGCGTTCTGTCCTCGCCCAGGTGCCTGCCGGGCTCGACGCGATTGTGCTGGCAGACTTGGCACATCAAGCAGCGCCTAGACTGCTGTTGCATATCGCAAGGGACGATCAGCGGCTTGCTGCATTGGCCGAAGCGATCACCTTCTTTGCGCCGGAGGTTCGCCTGCTGATCTTCCCCGCGTGGGATTGTCTTCCATATGATCGTGTCGGGCCGGTGGCTGAGATCGTGACACGGCGGCTGTCTTCGCTTTCCGACTTGGTCGTGTTACCCGCTCGTGGCGGCCCGATAATTGTCATTACGACGGTCAATGCCATCGTGCAGCGGGTCCCGCCGAAGTCCCTCATTGCCCACGCCCGGCTCACCGTTGCCCCGGGTAACGCCATACCGACAGAAACGATCGTCGCGTTTCTCACGGCCAATGGCTTCGTGCGCAGTGGAACGGTGGTTGATCCTGGGGACTTCGCCGTCCGCGGAGGAATAATCGATCTCTTTCCCCCTGGCACCGACGAGCCGCTGCGCCTTGATTTTTTCGGCGATACTCTGGAATCGATCCGCACTTTCGATCCGCAATCGCAGCGGACCACCGGCCAGCTGAGCCTTCTGCACGTACAGCCTGCAAACGAGGTGATACTCAATGCGCAGACCATCGCCAAGTTTCGTACAAGCTACGCCGCGCAGTTTGGCGGGGTCGATCTGGATGATCCGCTTTACGAAGCTGTGACCTCTTCGCGCCGCTATCAGGGGATGGAACATTGGCTGCCGCTCTTTTACGACAAGCTGGAAAGCATCTTCGACTACGTCGGAAATCCAGTTGTCAGTCTCGATCACTTGGCTGAGGATGCAATTTCGGCGCGGTTGGAACAGATCCGCGAATTTTACGAGGCTCGCCAGGAGGCTTTGGAAGGAGGCAGTTACGGCAGCGTGCCCTACAAACCGCTGCCACCTGATAAGCTCTATCTCTCATCGGATGAGGTGGCCGAAGGCTTCAGCAAGCTCCCAGTGATATCCCTTAGCCCTTTCGATCTGCCCCCAGCCGAGGACCGTCCCACTTTGCGGGTGGAAGGCAAGCAGGGTCGCAGTTTTGCATCGGAACGTGCAACACCCGGCGCCAACCTGTATGAGGCCGTCCATACCCACATCGACGCGCTCCGCCGTGAAGGCAAACGCGTGATTGTCGCCGCCTGGACGGATGGTGCTGCGGAAAGGCTTCGATCGATCCTGGCCGATCATGGTGTGACTCCGATTTCAACCGCAAACGGCTGGGCCGAGGTATCGAGCCGGTCGCCCGACATCGTAAGCACCATTGTACTTGGTCTCGAAAGCGGTTTTGAAACACCGAATCTTGCGGTGATCGCCGAACAAGACATCCTGGGCGACAGGCTTGTTCGCCGTGTCCGGAAATCAAAGCGGGCAACCGATTTCATCTCGGAACTGGCAAGCGTCTCTCCAGGAGACCTCGTTGTGCATATCGATCACGGAATCGGCCGATTTGAAGGGTTGCGGACTATCGAAGTGCAGGGTGCCCCGCACGATTGCCTGTTCCTGCAATATGCCGGCGGCGACCGTTTGTTTCTTCCAGTGGAAAACATCGAACTTCTCTCGCGCTACGGTTCCGATGAGACCGGCGTGGAGCTTGATAGGCTTGGCGGTGTTGCATGGCAGGCCCGCAAGGCGAAGCTCAAGCAACGCGTCAAGGAGATTGCTGACGAGCTGATTAGGACCGCCGCTGCGCGCGAACTCAAACGAGCGGTTGTCATTGCCGCAACCAACGGACCCTACGACGAATTCAGTGCGCGTTTTCCCTATGATGAAACCGACGACCAGTTGACGGCGATCGATGCCGTTGTCGACGATCTGGGCAAAGGACGGCCGATGGATAGGCTGATTTGCGGCGACGTCGGTTTCGGCAAGACGGAAGTCGCATTGCGATCCGCGTTTCTGACCGTCATGAGCGGTAGACAGGTTGCCGTATTCGTGCCGACGACCCTACTGGCCCGACAGCACTATGTGACCTTTACCGAGCGCTTTCAGGGCTATCCCGTGCGAATCGAGCAGGCCTCGCGGCTCGTACCACGCAAGCAGCTCAACGAAATCAAGGAAGGGCTGGCGAAGGGCGATGTCGACATCGTTATCGGCACCCACGCTCTTCTGTCGAAAGACGTGAGATTCCGCGATCTCTCGTTGCTCATTGTCGACGAGGAACAGCATTTCGGCGTTAAGCACAAGGAACGGCTGAAGGAGCTGAAAGCCGATGTTCATGTGCTGACGCTGACCGCAACTCCCATTCCTCGAACCCTGCAACTGGCCCTGTCGGGTATCCGTGAACTTTCGCTCATAACCACCCCGCCGCTCGACCGACTTGCGGTTCGAACCTATGTGTCTCCTTTCGACCCTGTGATCATCCGCGAAACGCTCCTGCGTGAGCTTTACCGCGGCGGGCAAAGTTTTTTCGTCGTGCCGCGCATTTCCGACCTTGGGGAAATTTCACCACTTCTGAAGGGGCTTGTCCCCGAGGCAAAAGTGGCCATTGCGCACGGTCGGCTGCCGCCGACCGAGCTGGAAGACATCATGGCCGGGTTTTACGACCGCAAATTCGACATCCTCTTGTCGACCACGATTATCGAATCCGGGCTTGATATTTCCGCGGCCAATACCTTGATTGTGCATCGGGCCGACATGTTCGGGTTGGCACAGCTTTATCAACTTCGCGGCCGCGTCGGAAGATCGAAGCAGCGAGCCTATGCTTTGCTCACGGTGCCCGCAAACAGAACGCTTACCCCCGCAGCCGAAAAGCGATTCAAGGTTCTGCAAGCGCTTGATTCACTTGGCGCCGGCTTCACTCTCGCCAGTCACGATCTGGATATCAGGGGGGCGGGCAACCTTTTGGGAGAAGAGCAGTCAGGGCACATTCGCGAGGTCGGGTTCGAGCTCTATCAGCAAATGCTTGAAGAAGCGGTGGCAAAACAGCGAACCAGCGAACCGGTCGTCGAAACGGAAGAGACCTGGTCGCCTCAGATCAATATTGGAACATCGGTGCTGATACCGGAGGATTATGTACCCGACCTTCAGGTGCGCCTTGGCCTTTATCGCAGGCTCGCCGACCTGACGTCCCAGGAGGGCATCGACGGATTTGCCGCCGAACTGCACGATCGCTTTGGCAGACAGCCGTCTGAGGTGCAGCATCTCATGGATATCATGTCCATCAAGCTCATGTGTCGCGAAGCGAATGTGTCTGCACTGGACGCTGGGCCGAAAGGCGCGCTTATCACTTTTCGCAACAATACATTTCCCAATCCCGAGCGTCTGGTTAAATGGATTGGGGAGCAGGGCACATTGGCAAGGCTTCGCCCCGACATGAAGGTGGTGATCATGCGCAGTTGGGAAAGCGCAGAAGATCGCCTTCGCGGTGCCCGCCACCTGCTGGCTCAACTCGCCAAGCTCGCCAAGCCTGGCTAAAAGGATTCTGCTTGGGCTGGAGAATCGGCGCGCGCCTTGGCGATTGCGCCGGCGATGTAACGCGGCTCCTGCGCGCCGATCACCGCATATCGATTTCCCACAATGAACGTCGGTACCCCGGTCACCCCAATCCGACGCGCCGTTTCGATTTCGTTTCGAACGTCCTCCTCCGCCGCGTTGCTTTCGAGAAAGCTCGTTGCAGCCTTGACGTCAAGACCAATATCAGCAGCGGCATTGGTGAGAACTGCGCGATCGCCGATGTCCTTTCCTTCCAAGAAATACAGCCGAAAAAGCCGCTCCACCATGGCCTCCTCCAAATCCCGCGAATGCGCCAACTGAATGAGACGATGCGCAGCGATAGTATTTGGCGAGCGCTCGATCTTATCGAAGTGAAAATCGATACCTTCCATTGCACCAGCAGCCATGACCGGCTTATGAATTTCCGACACTCTTTCGGCGCCGAACTTTCGATTAAGGTATTCCTGGCGCGACATGCCTTCCTCTGGAACTGTCGGGTCAAGCTGGAAGGGTCGCCATCGGACGATGAGGGGTGTGGACGACATCGCGGCTACAGCTTTCTCCAGGCGTCGTTTGCCAATGAAGCACCATGGGCAGACGACATCGGATATCACATCGATGGAGATGGGCGTTGCCGACTGTTTCATCTGTATTATTATTTTCGAAGAATGTGATGACATCGCGACGGCGGGTGATCGCAACAACTTATGGCCGAGTTTACTGGTACCACGCGGATGCCACTTCGAAGCCGGTCAACGGATGGTGATCGGGCCTGCCGATATGCTTCCATCGCGCGACCCACTGGCCACCTGCATCATACAAAGGAACGATATACCGCCCGTTGACCAATAAGCGGTCAAGCGCCCTTGTCGCGGCGATGAATCCGTCTCGCGTGCGGGCCGTGAGTAGCTCGCCAATCATGCGGTCGACGTGCGGGTCTGCAATGCCCGGGTAGTTGCGCGAGCCCGGAACCGTGCGGCCAGCGCTGCCGTAATAAAATGTCTGCTCATTTCCCGGCGACAAGGAATTGTACCAAGTCACCGGCACCATGTCGTAGTCATAGGTTTGCAACATTCGCTGAAATTGGGCCGAATCGACCGTGCGTAAACTCATGTCGATGCCGATCTGTTGCAACGACCTTTGCAGATGCAATGCGATCTTTTCCTGCTCTCTGCTTTGCACCGAGACCGTAAACCTGAATGGCTTGCCCGAATCACGGTTGACCAGCTTCGTGCCGCGCAGGCCCCATCCCGCCTGTTCCAGAAGCTGCAACGCCGTTCTGAGATTGTTTCGGTCACGACCGGTTCCATCGCTTACCGGCAGGCGGTAGACGCCCTCGAGAATGGCGGGATCGATGTCGCGCTTCGCCTCGCCCAGCAGTTTCAATTCAATGTCGCTTGCTGGAACGTTTTCCGATGAGAGCTCCGATCCGGAGTAGTATCCAAAGGTGCGCCGATACAGGTCGTGAAACAGATGTTTGTTTGCCCATTCGAAATCGAACGCATGGATTATTGCATCGCGCACGCGCCGGTCGGCAAATAACGCTCGTCGGGTATTCATGGCGAAGCCGGAAGTCGCCGCAGGGGTTCTCTGCTCGTATTTTTCCAATATTATTGCCCCCGACTCGACCGCTGGAAAATCGTAACCCGTGGACCACCGAGTAGGGTCTGCTTCGATTCGAATATCAGCTAAACCCTTCTTGAAAACCTCGAAAGTTGCACTGTTGTCACGATAATAATCGATTCGAATTTGCTCGAAGTTCCAAAACCCTCTGTTGATCGGAAGATCCTTGCCCCAATAGTCCGAATTTTTGCGATAAGTGATTCCCTCCCCGGCCCGGATATTTTCCATAAGGTAAGGGCCGGACCCGATCAGCGGTTTTAGTGTGGTCTGTTCAAAGTCCCCGCCTTCCCAAAGGTGCTTCGGCAAAACGGGCATCAACCCAAGAATCAATGGTAACTCTCGATCGCCGGCTTGTTGGTGAAAGGTTATGGTGTACTCATCCGGCACTTCAGTGCGCGTTACCTTTAAATATGAGTTTTTGAAGTTGGGCCGTCCGTGATCGCGGAGAATTTCGAGAGAAAAGACTACATCGCGTGCCCTGACGGGGTGGCCATCGGAGAATCGTGCCTGCGGCCTGAGCCTGAACGTTGTGGTAGAGAAATCGTCACTGACATCGATCGATTCAGCAAGCAATCCATAGAGAGAGAAGGGTTCGTCGCGATTGCGTGCGAGCAGGCTCTCGAACACGTACATGCGCACACCGGTCACCGCCTGACCCATTACGATGAAAGGGTTCGTGCTGTCGAAGCTTCCTGTCGTGGCGAGCTTCAATATTCCGCCTTGCGGAGCTTTGGGATCGACATAGGGTAGGTGTTGAAACTCTGGCGGCAAGGCAGGCTCGCCATGCATCGCTATACCGTGCTTCGGCGTAGCCTGTGCCGGCGCTACTGCCAGCCCAACAGCAAAGCCTATGGCAAGAAGGGCCGCATAGGATTTCATGGCCCCAACAAGCAGATTCCGAAAGTGAGATCAACTCGTTCTAGTGAGCTCTGGCGAGTCTTAGTCGATAAGCTCCCATCTTCTTGTCGTAGCTCTCGAAATAGTCCTGAACTTGGGGATGGCGTACCGGTTCGCGAGTGTCATCCGCCAGGAGATTCTGCTCGGAGACATATGCCACGTATTCTGTTTCATCGTTCTCGGCGAAGAGATGATAGAACGGCTGGTCTTTCTTTGGGCGAATTTCCTCCGGAATGGACAGCCACCACTCCTCGGTATTCGCGAAAACGGGATCGACGTCGAAGATAACCCCGCGAAATGAGAACAGCCGGTGTTTCACGACCTGGCCGATTTGAAATTTTGCTTCACGGCTCTGATTTGGCATGTTCGTGCTCCAACCCGACTCCTTTTTCGCTTGAGTTGGACGATTGCGCAATAGTTTGTCGCAACGCTCGTTAACGTTTTTTTTAAGACCGCAACATTCACGCAACACTGCCCTAGGAATGTTATCGTTACTTTCGCGGTCCGTTCTTTTTTCGGACTCATTGCGGCAAAAATAGCCAACGGACGGGGGAAATCTTCACCAATTATTAAGGATGCATGATTCGCGGCAGGTTAAAGGACGGCTGAAGGCCATGCTGCATGACATACCGACGTAACGGTGCGATTCGATCAAGGAGCGCTAGGCCGGCGGCCCTGGCAAAGTCGAGGGGCAGGAAATCTGAAAGCAGCGATTGGTTGAAATGATGGACGAGGCTCTGACGGAGGACGACATCGGGCCATCTCATTTTTGCATAGAGTCGAATGAGCTCATCGCTGCCAATATCTCCGCCGGCTCTTACCCAATCGAGCACCAGCTCCGCAATTGTTGCAGCGTCCCTGAGGCCGATATTCAAGCCCTGCGCGCCCACTGGCGGCATGACATAGGCCGCCCCGCCCGCAAGAACCACCCGCTTGCTCCCGAGATCAGCAGCCCTGAGGCCACTCATGGGAAAGACACTGCGCGGGCCAACTTCATTGATCAATCCGAGCTCACCATGCATTGCCGCTTGCAGCTCATGCGCAAACTTCTCGCTGGTAAGGGACATGAGCTCGTCAACGCGATGCGGCCGTTCCATCCAAACCAGCGAAGATCGCAAACCTGGCAGGGGTATTGTTGTTAATGGGCCACTCCGGCTCAGATACTCGGTCGACGTATCTTGGTGAGCAACGCTGTGAGAGAAGCTCGTGGCGAGCGCTGATTGATCATAGGCCCACCGCTCGCATGCTATTCCCGCGCTTTTGCGAACGGCCGAATTCCGCGCTTCCGTGGCAACGATAAGCTTTCCCTGCAACGCTTGCCCGTCGGCAAGCGATAGGTATCCAGCCTCCTGCAAGAGCGCAACTGTCTGAATTTTGCCGTCGATGAACTCGACCCCACGGTTTTGGGCCACCTCGCGCAGGGTCGCCACTAGGATTTCGAGCGGAATGTTCCAGCCGAAGCTTTCGAGCCCAATCTCGCTCGCGGAAAAACTTGACCGTGCCACCTCGAGAAAAAAGCCCGTATCATCAACCATCACCAATTTGCGCAGTGGTCGCCCGACCTCTGCGAATGGGTGGGGCCATATACCCAAATGCTGAAGCAATCGGATCGACGGCTGCATCAGCGCGACTGTCCGCGCGTCAGCTTCCGTCTTTCGCGGCGCGATCACTCCAACCTTCAGGCCGCCACCGCCTATGAGAGCAGCCGCAGCCAGCCCGGTTGGACTATTGCCCAGCACGATTACATCATATCGGCGAACTTGCGTTGACACAGACCTCTGATAGCCTCTCTGTAGATGGACGGACTCTTACATCTTATAGGTATATTGCGCTGTTTTACCAATCGTCCTCAACGGTTGATATGGGCAGCAGCGGTGTCGGCAGGCACCGTCTTGCTGTGGCATCTCCACTCCCTTGGCGGACCTGGTGACCTGGCAACAGTGCTGAGCCTGTTCTGCAGTATTGATCGAGCCCCCTCGGATATTGGGCCAGGCATGGCTCTATTCTTTCTCTGGAGCGCAATGTCGCTCGGTATGATGGTTCCAGCCGCTTTGCCGATGATCGCCTCTTACCTCGATATTGCCGACGCTGCCTCCGAAAAACGCATCTCGGTCGTGCCGGCGGGCTATCTCATAGCAGGTTACGGTTTCGTTTGGCTGCTGTACGCGCTCGCAGCCACAATGGTGCAGCTTGCCTTGAAGCTGACGCCCTTGATCGCGTTGGCCAATGAACAGCATCGGTCTCTTCTACTGCTCATTGGGGGTCTCTATCAGTTCACGCCGCTAAAGCACGCCTGCCTTACCAAATGCCGCGCGCCAATGCCTTACTTTCTTGCCAACTGGTCGGACGGGAAGGCGCAGGTCTTCAAGATGGGGGTAGAGCAGGGTGCTCTGTGTTTGGCCTGCTGCTGGGCGCTTATGCTTCTAATGCTTGCCGCTGGTCTCATGAATCTCGTGTGGATGGGTGCTCTTTTCATACTCATCGCGCTCGAGAAAGTTCTGCCGCGGCCGGAGCCCATCGTCTATGGTTCCGGCATCGGATTTTTCCTTGTGGGTCTGATCGGGCTTATTGGGAGCACTTAATGGCGGCCATCGAACCATGGCACATCAAGGGCGAGCTGATGCTATCGTGCAGTTGCACGATCTTTTGTCCTTGCGTCTTGTCGCTGGGCAAACATCCGCCGACGGAACCGCAATGCCAGACATGGGCCGGGATTCGCATCGATGACGGCCGTTATGGAGACGTCGAACTTTCAGGCATCAATCTTGCCCTGATGATCGAGATCCCTGGCCTCATGAGTCGCGGAAACTGGACGGCGGGCGTATTTATCGACGACAAAGCCAGCATCTACCAAGTGAAAGCCTTGTCACGGATAATGTCCGGCCGCGCCCGGGGCTCGACGCATTTGCTTTCGATCCTCGTTGGAAAGTTCTTGGGTGTGTGGCAAGAGGACGTCCGTTATGAAGTTGTAGGTGATGTCCGCCGCCTGATCGTTCCAAAGATCATCGATGGCGAAATTCGGCCGCTTCCCGGCAAAGACTCAGGCAAACCGACAACAATCGAGAACAGCCAGTATTGGATAGGCCCGCAGATCATCGTATCTCAGGCCACGAAGAGCAAATTCCGTCATCAGGGGCGCAACTGGGATTTCCAGGGACGGTCGGCCGAAATCTGCGCGCTCGACTGGAGAGGGCCCTAGGGACCTCAAGCCGCGTTCATTGATGGCCTGCTCGAAAAATCGGCAAACCAATCCGCGAGTTTCGAACGGCCATTTCGCCACCCGAGATCGCCATGACGAAAATCTATATAGGCCAGTGCCGCAGCAACGCTGATGCTGCCGAGCGTTGTGGTCATCAGTTCATTGGGCCATTGCCGTTCAAGATCATCGCAAACAGCGAATAGACGGGCCCGATTGCCCTCGACAAGCTCGCTCCATCGGGCGCCTTCTGGCCGCAGTGCCAATTCATAACGCATCGCGACGGCTACCTCGGCCATACCCTGACCGAGCGATTGTAGGGTGAGGACGCGGAAACGCTTCACCGGCTCATCCGGAAGCAGCGATTTGTCGCCCGCATGGTGCGCGAAATATTCGCATATCACGCGCGAATCATGGATAGCATGGCCGTGATTGGTGAGCAGGGTGGGGACGCGACCCAGCGGATTGTGTTTCACCACCTCTGCGGTGGGTTTTGCCGGGAACAAGCCCTCGATCCGGATGATTTCCAAGCCATCGATGCCAAGCTCGCGCGCCGTGATAAGGCACATGCGCGCGAAAGGAGAGATTGGATTGTAGAGGAGTTTCATGGCCGGGCCTGGGGTTTCAAGATCGCCAAGCCTAGCCCAGCCTGAAAAATTGAAAAAGGGTTGGAGTGTGTCTCCAACCCTTTTAGTTCGCTGACTGCCTGTTAATTTCTGGCACCCGGTTGAGGAACGATGCGCAGGTAAGGCTTCAAAGCCTTCCAACCTTTCGGGAATTTCTCCTTGGCTGCCTCATCCGTGACCGACGCAAGAATGATGACGTCCTCACCCTGTTTCCAGTTTGCAGGGGTTGCCACCGAATGGTTGGCTGTGAGCTGGAGCGAATCGATGACTCTAAGAATTTCATCGAAATTCCGTCCGGTGCTCATTGGATAGGTCAGGATCATCTTGATCTTTTTGTCGGGGCCAATCACGAGAACGTTTCGCACCGTCGCGTTGTCAGCAGCGGTTCGGGTTTTCGCCTCGCCGGATGCGTTAGGATGGATCATGCCATAGAGTTTTGCCACTTTAAGGTCGTTGTCGCCAATCATCGGATAGTTGACAGCGCCTCCGGTGGTTTCCTGTATATCTTTCTTCCATCGCTGATGGTCGTCCACCGAGTCGACAGAAATGCCGATGAGCTTGACACCTCTCTTGTCGAACTCGTGCTTCATACGCGCCATGGAGCCCAATTCGGTAGTGCAGACGGGCGTGAAATCCTTGGGATGAGAGAAAAATATCGCCCAGGACCCGTCGATGTAGTCATGGAACCTGATGCGCCCTTCTGTTGTATTGGCTTCGAAATCGGGCGCGACGTCGCCAAGTTGTAGTGCCATGGGAAGCCTCCTTGTTGAGGGTTGGGTTGGGTTTATAGCCAGTGCAACGTTCGGAATAAAGAACAAACTGTGCACAAATCGGTGAAGCACGCAATCGGTGAAGCACGCACTAGTGCGGTAGGAACAATCGTCTTTTCCATACGTTGAATTTCGAAGGTACGCATTCCACCCTCGGATCGTGCCTAGAGGAATTTTTGGACGATGACGGCTATGGCCGGGCGCACTACGACCACTGCTTCCGCCGCTATCGATCATGCGGTCTGGAAACAAATAGCTTCATGGGTTTCGACGGGCTGCGCCACCCGTGCATTAGCCCCTACGGCTAAAGGGACTGATTAGCAAAGATCGGCGCCTGGGGAGTTCGCATCACCGTGGATCGGTAACCACCCTAATGCGGGCTCCCTAAGTCTTGATGCGTTCACCTTTTGGATCGTAGAACGGCTGCAGCTGTACCTCGATTGGATAACGGCGCCACGCCAGCTCTATCTCCCAATCGGACGAGCCGAGCCAATCCGGTGAGACGCCATTCTTGTTGAAAACATATCCAAGGCCCAACGATTTGTTGAGCCGGTGCCCCCACGCTCCCGATGTGGTCGATCCTACGAGCTTGCCGTTTCGATAGATTGGCTCTTCATGATAAATCATTGGAGCGCTTTCGCTGCTATCGCGAAGCGCCAGCGCGACAAGGCGTTTTTTCAACGGCATGTTCTTCCCGCGCTGCTTTTCAAGAGCTCTCCTGCCAGTGAAGCCGCTCTTCTTGTCAAAGCCAACGGCGAAACCCAATCCCGCTTCCAGTGGCGTGTCTTCATCGGCGATATCATGACCCCAGTGGCGGTAGGCCTTTTCCATTCTGCAATTGTTCATCGTATGCATGCCGGCGGGCTTGAGGCCAAAAGCCCTGCCTTCGTCCCACAGAACTTCAAATACATGCAGTGCAAATTCCGCCGGGATGTACAGTTCCCACCCCAGTTCGCCCACATAGGTAATGCGGCTTGCGCGAACTCTTGCATACCCGATCTCAATTTCCCTCGACCGGCCGAAGGGAAAACCGGTGCTGGACAGGTCTTCTCCCGATAGTTTCATGAGCAACTCACGGCTTCGCGGTCCCATTACGGAAATCATCGGCAGACCGGACGTAATGTCCGTCGCGGCGCAATGTGCGCTCGCGGGAATGTGTCGCTTGAGCCACGCGAAATCACGCGTTTGGGAAGCTGCGCTGGTGACGACCATGAATTGATCATCGGCGAGCCGCGTCACCGTCAGATCGGCCTCGATCCCTCCGCGCTCATTGAGCCATTGGGTGTAAACGATCCTGCCTGGCTCCACGTCGATCTCGTTTGCCGAGATCTTGTTTAGGATCTTGCAAGCGTCTCTGCCTTGCACGAGAAACTTGGCAAAACTCGATTGGTCGAACAAAACCACACCGTTTTGCAGCGCTTTTGCTTCCGCATCGGCAAAGGGCCACCAGTTCTGCCTGCCGTAGGAGTATTCGTATTTGGGCTCCAGTCCGGGAGGTGCAAACCAGTTCGGACGCTCCCAGCCGCTGACTTCGCCGTAGCAGGCGCCCAATGCCTTGAGTTTGCCGTAGAAAGGCGACCGTCGTGTCCCCCGCGCCGTTTCAACCTGGCGATAGGGCCAATGCATCGCGTAAAGCAGACCCAGGCTCTCGACAGTTCGGTCATGCACATATTTGCGCACTGACTGGAAAGGATGAATTCGCCGAATGTCGACCCCATTCACATCCATCGGCGGAAAACCGTTCTTGATCCACTTCGAAAGAACGAGCCCGGCACCTCCGGAGGATTGGATACCGATTGAATTGAAACCTGTAGCAACGAATAGATTTTTGACCTCGGGAGTCTCGCCGAGATAGTAGCGATCGTCGGGGGTGAAGCTTTCGGGTCCATTGAAGAACAATGCGATCCCCGCCGTTTCCAGCAGAGATATACGTTTGACTGCATCGTTCAGGATTGGCTCGAAATGATCCATATCCTCGGGGAGTGTCTCAAAGGCGTGGTTATCCGAAATGCCGTTTGTTCCCCAAGGTTTCGCCACCGGTTCGAAGGCGCCGACCAACAGCTTGCCTGCGTCCTCCTTGTAGTAGGTGCACTCATCGGGGATCCGCACCACCGGCATGTTGCGAGGTAGCTTATCGATAGGCTCGGTCACCATGTAGAAATGCTCGGCGGCATGGAGCGGAATATTCACGCCGATCGATCGTCCGAGTTCGCGCGACCACATCCCCGCGGCGATGACAACCTTGTCGGCCCTGATGGTGCCGCCCGGCGTCTCAACCCCAATGACCTGTCGCCCTTTCAACAGGATACGGATTACCTTGGTGTTCTCCAGTATTCGTGCGCCACCTTTTCGGGCGCCGGCTGCCAGCGCCTGCGTCACGTCGGTCGGGTTCACTTGCCCGTCTTTGGGAAGAAACACCCCACCCACGGCCCCGGTCAGGTTGTAATGCGGCAGCCGCTCCTGGATTTCACCCACGCTGATGACGTTCACTTCGAGGCCGAAGTTTCTGGCCATCGAAGCTCCGCGCTTGAGTTCTTCCATCCGGCCCTCGTTCAAGGCGACCGAAATCGAGCCGTTTTGCTTGAAGCCTGTCGCTTGGCCTGTCTCCTTTTCCAGCCCCTCGAACAGCCCTGCGGTGTATTTGGCAAGTTCCGTCAGATTGCGATTGGCCCGCAGCTGCCCGATCAGCCCTGCGGCATGCCAGGTCGTGCCGCATGTAAGCTGCTTTCGCTCCACCAGAACGGTATTCGTGATCCCGATCTTGGTTAGGTGGTAGGCAATTGAAACGCCCACCACCCCTCCGCCGATGATCACGACGTCGGCCTGCGCCGGTAAACCATTGGACATGAATTGAAAGACCTGCTGTTCGCGTTAACGGCCGAGCCTAACAGCACCCCGCCTGCCATGAAAAGGATGAGCTTTTGCTTTGCATGGTCTGGCGGTTTGAATTAGTGTCCGCCTGTTCTTTATTTCGAACAGCATGTTGGCCGATATGCACAAAGGAGACCTCTCACCCCAAGAAGCCTATGATCGGCTCAAAGCCGATCCCAGGGCCGTTCTTCTCGACGTGCGAACGGTTCCTGAATGGGTTTATGTCGGGAGTCCTGCCGTAGAGAGGCTGGTGCGTGTCTCCTGGCAGCTGTTTCCGAGCATGGAGATCAATCCCAAATTCATCGACATGGTGAAAGAGGCAGGTGTGGGTCCCGATATGCAGGTGTTGTGCCTGTGCCGTTCCGGGCAGCGGTCGGCTGTCGCGGCTCAGGCGCTAAGCGAAGCGGGTTTTGAAAACTGCTATAATATTGCTGAGGGATTCGAGGGAAATCGGGATGGCCTCGGCCACCGCGGAACGAGTGGCGGTTGGAAATTCGCCGGCCTCCCGTGGGCGCAAAATTGATGGCGCGCGACAACGGTCAGAAATCCGATCTAACCAAACCCGAGGCCTGGGCCGAGGCAACGAAGCTCGTCCGCGGCGGAACCACTCGCTCGCCCTATGGCGAGACTTCGGAAGCGATGTTCCTTAATTCCGGTTTCGTTTATCCGGACGCAGAGACGGCAGAACGGCGCTTCGCAGGAGAGGATGATGGTTATGTCTACGCCCGCTACGGCAATCCGACCGTAACAATGTTCGAAGAGCGGCTGAGGCTCCTGGAGGGTGCAGAGGCCTGTTACGGCACGGCAAGCGGCATGGCGGCCGTTTTTGGCGCGCTCGCTTGCCAGCTCAAGGCCGGGGACCATTTGGTATCGTCTCGTGCGCTGTTTGGTTCATGCTTTCAGATCGTCACCAACATCCTTCCACGCTTCGGCATCGAGACTACTCTGGTCGATGGAGCCGACCTGTCCGCCTGGAAAGCGGCGATAACCCCAGGAACACGATGCGTGTTTCTTGAAACCCCGTCCAATCCCATGCTTGAGGTGATCGACATCGCTGCCGTCTCGGAAATTGCGAAAAAGGCCGGCGCTCGAGTCGTTGTCGACAATGTTTTTGCAACCCCGGTTCTACAGAAACCGCTGGAATATGGTGCCGACGTTGTCGTCTATTCGGGCACCAAGCACATGGATGGGCAGGGCAGGGTGCTCGGCGGAGCCATCGTATCGACCAAACAGTTCAAGGACGAGCTGCTGAAGCCCCTCCTTCGTCATACCGGCCCCTCGCTCTCACCCTTCAATGCGTGGGTTTTGCTCAAAGGACTCGAAACCCTGAAGCTTCGTGTTTTTGCGCAGTCGCGGGCAGCAGAACAGATCGCGACCGCGCTCCAGTCGATGAATGGTGTGATGCGGGTGATCTATCCCCACCTTGCCAGCCATCCTCAGACGAACCTCTGTCGCAAACAGATGAAAACCGGCGGCACGATGGTGACTTTTGAGGTCGAGGGCGGCAAGGAACGAGCCTTCAGGGTGCTTAAGTCGCTTGAGATTATCGACATCTCGAACAACCTGGGAGACGTCAAATCGCTGATGACTCACCCGGCATCGACCACTCATCGCAATATCGGGGCGGAAGCCCGCGCGATGATGGGGATCAGCGATGGCATGCTGCGACTTTCAGTGGGACTGGAGGACGTCGACGACCTTCTGACTGATCTGTCCCAGGCACTGAAGGTTTGATAGCTGGTCGGATTAACAACCGCCTGCCGGCAATGGGGCGACCGGTCGGGTAATGCGAATTGGACGCCCGTTCAAAGACCAGTGTATGCCGCACTCGGTTTTCTCTTGACCGACCCAACGGCCTGCGCGCGGATTGTCGGGAGTGCCGGCCTTCGCCGTGCAGGGCACGCAGCCGATCGAGGTATAACCACCGGCAGCCAACGGATGCTCGGGAAGTTGGTGGGCGCTCACATAGTCGGCGATATCCTGTCGGGTGAAGTGAGCCAACGGGTCGATCTTCAGCCGTCCGTCGATCCACTCCATTGTCGGCAAGTTTGAACGATCGCCTCCGTGAAAACGCTTGCGCCCGCTGATCCAGGCATCAAAGCCCTCGAGCGCCGACTGCAATGGCAATGTTTTCCGAATGTGGCAGCATTTGTCTGCGTTGCTCCGATAGAGGACGCCTTGCGGATCGTGGTGGGCCAAATCTGATGCCAGCGGGCGAACGATTCGAACATCACGAAGCCCCAGGCGCTTGACCAGCTTCTGCCGAAAAAGCTTCGTTTCAATGAACAGCTTGCCGGTGTCGATAAAGACGACCGGAGTTTCGGGATCGATCGAGGCCACCATATGCAGCAGCGCCGATGATTCTATCCCGAACGAAGAAACAAGTGCTATTCGCTTTCTGAAACAGGTTCCAATCAAGGGGCGAAGCAATTCAACTCCCTCAAGATGGGCAAAATCATTGATCGGGTCAGTCACTAGCCGGCATCCTTTTGATCTTGGGAGATTGTCGAAGGCTGCTGACGCGCCTTCCACACGGCCGCCGCTCCGAATGTTGGGTTGCGGTCCTCCAGGCCATGTTGATAGGTCAAAGACATTCGCTTCATGCTTTTCAGCCAAAGATCAAGGCTGAACCGCTCACTAACGTCAAAGGCATCAAATCCAACCTGCAGCATGAATTGAAGTAGATCGGGGATCAGGTGGCCGGTGGCTCTGATTTCGCCTGCATAGCCCGCCAATCTCAGCTGGCGCGCTATTGAGAAGGATCGTCCATCGTTGAAGATGGGAAAATTGAGCACGATAAGCGCAAGCCGCGGAAGATAGAGACCAAGCGCCGCGATCTTCTCGCTGTTGGGAAACACCACGCCTAAGCGGCCGTCATGCTTGACCAGCGTCTCCCAATCGCGCGCGATCCTGCCCCAGGGAACCGCAACGTCTCCGCGCGCCGGCAGAGGATCGTCCATGCCGACCAAGATCCAGTCGTCGGCGACAAAGCCATCTGGTTTAAGCAGAGGCATAAAGCGCCTCCTTGAATGGCTGCGCGCCGAGGCGACGATAGGCGGCAAGGAATGTCTCGTCCCTGTCGTGCCGAAGCTCAAGATACCTATTGATGATTTTCTCGATGGCCTCCGGAACCTGCTCGGCCGCGAATCCCGGCCCTATGATCTGGCCGATCGAGGCGCTCTCGGAGGACGAGCCACCAAGCGTGATCTGGTAAAATTCTTCTCCCCGCTTGTCGAGGCCGAGGATGCCGATGTGCCCGACATGATGGTGGCCACATGCATTGATGCAGCCCGATATATTGATCTTGAGCGGGCCGATTTCCTCTTGTTTGTCGATATCGGCGAACCGGCGGGAAATGCCTTGCGCGATCGGGATGGAGCGCGCCGTCGCCAAAGCACAATAATCGAGGCCCGGGCAGGCGATGATGTCTCCCAGGAACCCAAGGTTTGCAGTCGCCAGGCCGTGAGACTTCAATACCTTCCAGATTTCGTAGAGACTGCTGCGCTCAACGTGCGGAAGCACAAGGTTTTGGTGATGACTCACGCGCAATTCATCGAAGGAAAATCGCAAGGCAAGTTCGGCGACAACTCGCATCTGCTCTGCCGTGATATCGCCTGGAATGCCGCCCTCTGGCTTGAGGGAAATATTGACGATCGAGTAGCCCTGGACGCGATGGGGTGCCACGTTCACCTTTACCCATCTGGCGAAGCCAGGGTCATTCAGCCGTGCTTGCTCGAATTCCGGCGACCATTTGCTCAAGTTCGCGAATTTCGGCGGTGCGAAATAGGAGGTAATTCGCTGCAGCTCGCGTTGATCGACTTCGACTTCGGTATATCCCTTTTTTGCATACTCGGCCTCGACCTGCCGCTTGAATTCCTCCGCGCCGAGCTCATGCACCAGGATCTTGATGCGAGCTTTGAACTTGTTGTCGCGCCGCCCATAGAGATTATAAACGCGCATGATCGCTTCGAGATAGGCAAGAAGCTCTGCCTCGGGCAGAAAATCCCGGACGGTGATGCCGACAATCGGCGTGCGGCCTTGGCCTCCGCCCGCAATCACCTCCCAGCAGCGTTCGTTCTTGTCGTTGAGGTGCATCCGCAAGCCGATATCGTGGACTTTCACAGCTGCTCTGTCGTTTGGCGCACCTGTAACCGCGATCTTGAACTTGCGGGGCAAATAGGAAAACTCGGGATGCAGACTTGACCACTGCCGGAGAAGTTCTGCCACTGGCCGGGGGTCGGCCAATTCATCGGCGGCTGCGCCAGCCCAATGATCGGTCGTTACATTCCGGACGCAATTGCCCGAGGTTTGGATCGCGTGCATCTCTACTTCGGCAAGCGAACCGAGAATATCGGCTGTATCCTCAAGTTTGATCCAGTTGAATTGAATGTTTTGCCGGGTAGTCAGGTGGCCGTAACCGCGATCCCATTTTTCCGCGATATCGGCAAGGCGGTTCATCTGCCGCGAATTGAGGGTCCCATAGGGAATCGCAATGCGCAACATGTAGGCGTGCAGTTGAAGATAGAGACCATTCATCAATCGCAGCGGACGAAACTCATCTTCAGTGAGTTGCCCCGCAAGTCGGCGTTGCGCCTGGTCGCGAAACTGGTTGACCCGGTCGGTCACAAAACGATGATCGAACTCATCGTAGCGGTACATCACGGGGCCTCTATTCGTGAACTGCCGGAAAAGCGCCGCCGGAGCCGTCGGCCTGTTTGCCAAGGTCCAATCTCACGCTTGGGCCCAGTGTGCGAATGCGCTCGCGAATATGAACGGCGCGCACGCGGCCATCCCGCCGCTCGGCGTCGAACAAATAGGCCCCGGTAACGACATTCGCCGCTTCCGCCTCTTTGCCGCGCACTTCAAGCGCCTTCGCTGCCGTTGGCTCCGACGCAAGAACTGCATCGTCAACCGAAAGGCTCCATTCCCCGGAGCTTGTGAGAAAAACGACATCGCCGTCGCTCAGGCGGTTGGCGGTCAAGATTTGTCCTTTCTCGACTTCGCTCATGACGCCTTTTTCCTCGCTGGAAAGGCAACGATGCTGGCGCTCTGTTCACGCGTTAGTCCGACGTAGATCATGGCCGGCCCCTCAATGGAGTTGACCCGAATTGAACTCGCCAGATCGCCAATCACGGCTTCGAAAACCCGCTGGCTCGACAGCGTGCCGTTTTCGACGATCGTTATCGGCGTCAGCGGATCAATTCCCGCGTTCAGCAGTCGCGCCTGGGTTTGTCCAGCCGTTCCGACACCCATGTAGATGGCAAACGCCTGGTTCTTTTGGGCAAGGAAGCGCCAATCGTGCTCCGGTATCCCGTCTTCGGATGCTCCGGTAAGGATCGTAAAAGACTGATTACGACCACGCTGCGTCAAGGGTAGGCCGATCGCTGCAGCACACCCGAGAGCGGCGGTGATGCCAGGCACGACCTCGACCGGGATGCCTGCGGCCTGCAAGGCGGCCTGTTCTTCTCCGCCCCGCCCGAAGACATAGGGATCGCCGCCCTTCAGCCGCACGACATGCTTGCCCGATTTCGCCTCTCGGATGAGTATCGAATTGATTTGCTCTTGGGTGAACGAATGCTTTCCCGGCGCCTTGCCGACGGCAACACGCACGGCGTCACGTCTCGCATATTCCAGGATCTGCGGTCCGACGAGTCGATCGAAAACGATGACATCTGCCTCGCGCAGCTTGCGCTGGGCTTTCAGTGTGAGAAGCTCGGGATCACCAGGCCCCGCACCGACAAGCGCTACACGACCCTCTGCCGCTTCGCTCGAACCAGTTTCAAAAGCTTTTTCGACTTCCCGTTCGAAATCCAGCGATCCACGCGCAAATGCATCGCGAATCCCTCCGAAGAAAAACTGACGCCAGAATTGACGGCGAGAATTGCCCGCGGGTATCTGGTCGGCTACGCGCTCACGTAAGGCACCCGCTGCCCTAGTAAGCGCCCCCAAAAAAGGGGGCAGATCAGTCTCCAGTTCGCTGCGTATTCCCTGTGCGAGGATGGGAGCAGCGCCCTCGGTTCCCACTGCGATCACCAGGGGATCTCTATCAACGATTGCCGGAATGATGGCAGACGACAGCTCCGCTTCGTCAACCACGTTTACAAGTATGTCGCGTTTGCGGGCCTCTTCGGAGACGCGATTGTTCAACTCCTCATCGGCCGCAACGAACACGCACGTAGCGCCAGCGAGAAGGGCGGGCGAAAACTCGCGTCCCACCCAGGCGATATTGCCGCCAATGGCGAGATCGGTGAGTTCGGGATGAAGCTCATGCGCGACAATTTCAATACGAACTTCTGTCTTCAGGAGAAGCCGGACCTTTCGGAGGGCTTCTTCGCCCCCGCCGACCACCAGGACCCTGCGGCCCTTTAGGTCGATGAATAGTGGAAAGTAGCGCATTTGGTCCTCCTTCAGGCCGCAGGCGCGAGGGAAAGGGACAATCCGTTCAAGTCCTCTGAAAAGATAAGCTGACACGAAAGGCGCGACGTCGGCTCGACCAACGGAAGGCCGTCGAGCATTGCTTCTTCATCATCATTGGCCGGGTTAAGCTTTCGCGCCCAATCAGGATCAACCGTCACATGACAGGTGGCACACGCGCAGGCGCCGCCGCAAAGACCCTCCAGACTGAAACCATGTTCACGAATGATCTCCATCACCCGCCAGCCTTCGACTCCCTCTATTTCGTGCTCCTGGCCGGTGAGGTCTTTGACGCGTATGATGCCCATAACTACAACTCCGGCCATGTGTTCTTCTGTCAGAACGATGGTGTAAACTTCACCGTGAAATCCGATTCCGCTTGATTTTCAGCATTAAGACGGAAAGATGCGGTTCGGTAGCAGCCTATCGTTCGTTATTCCGAACAATAGTACTAAGTAAGGAACAGGCCCATGTCAACCCGGCGCGGCCGCCGTAACGGCAACGTGAGCGAAGCGGACATAACTCCCTCCCTGGGCAAGACAATCTCGCGCCTGCGAAAAGCCTACAATCTGTCCTTGGGGGAACTTTCCGAACAATCTGGGGTTGCAAAATCAATTATCTCGCAAATTGAGCGCAACGAGACGAACCCGACGATTGGGACGGTTTGGAGGCTATCCAGAGCCTTGGACACGACCATCGACGAGGTCCTCAAGGACGAAGCGCAGCCTAATTTCATCGAGCATCAGACAAAGGCCGGTATCCCCATCCTCGAGAGCCAGGATTCACTTTGTCGGCTGGCCATCATCGGCGCCCTGAATCTGGTCGAATATCTGCAATGGTATGACTTTCGGGCCGAGCCCGGCGGGGTTTTGGAATCCGAACCCCACCCACCCGGCACCGTCGAGCATCTTTATCTGATAGCAGGTGAGCTTGAAGTGACGGTGGCCGATGAAATTCGCAAGCTGACAGCTGGCGAATCGCTCCGCTACCACGGCGACCGCCCGCACAAGATTGTCAACACCGGCCAAGCGATTGCCCATGCCACCATGGTCCTGGTGGAGGGAACTCCCCAGGGTGAACAGCGCCGTTGAATCGCAGCGCACTTGATTGGCTCAGGCTTGCACATCATTGCCGGCACTCAGATGTACAGGTAGCTATCGAGCTTGTCGGGATGGAGAAGCATTTGCGATCTGTCGGCTTCGAAAGCGATGCGGCCTTTCTCCATGACCAGGAACCGGTCTGCCAGATAGCGTAGCTCTTCAACCGACTTGTCGACGAGCAGCACCGACAATCCCATGTCCTTTAGCGTCGAAAGTACCGCCCAGATATCTTTCCGAACCAGCGGTGCAAGGCCTTCGGTTGCTTCATCGAGAAGCAGCAATCGAGGATTTGTGGTTAAGGCGCGCCCGATGGCAAGCATTTGCTGCTCCCCTCCCGATAGGGTTCTGGCGTTCTGCTTCCGTCGGTCATGCAACGCTGGAAATAGCCGGTACACATAAACCGGTGAAAAGAGACCAGGGCGGGCGGTCGCGATCAGATGTTCCTCAACCGTCAGTCCCGGGAAAATCCGCCTCCCCTCTGGCACGTATCCAATGCCGCGCTGGGCCTTCTCATGTGGTGGTAGCGCGGTGATATCCCGGCCGTTCAGGGAAACTGTCCCCGACCTTGTGCGCAGCATTCCTACAATGGTCTTCAGCGCAGTGGTTTTACCCATGCCGTTGCGGCCCATGAGTGCGACCACTTCGCCGCGTTTGACTGATAATCGCAGCCCCTGCAGGACAAGCCCGCTGCCGTACCCGGATTGAAGGTCATGGACTTCAAGCATGATCGGCTTCCCGCTCTCGACCCAGATAGGCCGCCTGCACGTCCGGATTGCTGCGCACGGTCTCAGGCAGACCGGTGGCGATAATCCGGCCTCCTACCATCACGGATATCCTGTCCGCCAGAGCAAACACTGCCGCCATGTCATGTTCGATGAGGAGGATCGCGTATCGCTGCTTGAGCGATTTCAGGAACCTTGTTAGGCCCTGTGTCTCATCGGGGCTCGTTCCCGCCATCGGTTCATCCAATACCAGCGCCACGGGCGTGGTTACGATGGCCATTGCGAGTTCAAGCCGCCGCTGCTCACCATAGCTGAGAGCCAGGGCAGGTGTATCGACATGCTGACCGAGGCCCACCTCATGCAGTGTCGTGAGAGCCGCTTCAAGCGCCGCATCG
>DATBLQ010000002.1:0-168188 GCA_036555325.1 Aestuariivirgaceae bacterium
CACGTAGGAGACGCGGCTCATCAGATCCTCGCCGAACCGGATTTGCGGATTCATTACACCGGCGGATGCAACGACTTCTCCGCTCGACAAATTGGTGAGATGTGCCGCAATCGTGGTCGATCCGATGTCGACAGCCAGACCGAATGCCTGGTCGTGATAGCCTGGCCAGATGGCAGTGATCTGCTTTGCGCCTCCCGGCAAACGCGAGTGTACGGCAACCGTCATCTTCCAGCCGCCGGCCCGCAAGGTCGCCTGCAGGCGGCGCACCACGTCGAGATCGCTCGTTACGCCATCGACTTGCCATTGTTCACTGAGTGCGCGGTAGACCCGTTCCAGGTCCGACGAAGGTTTGTGCATGTCCGGCTGCTCGACCTCGAGGTAGTACAGCCGGATCACCGGATTGACCTCGATCGCGCGTGCCTCGGCGCGTTTGCGTATGACCTGTTTGTGGACCTGTGATTCGGCAGGAACATCGACCAGCACATCGCCCAGAAGCTTTGTCTGGCAGGAAAGGCGGCGTCCCCGTATGAGCCCCCGCTTTTCGTCATAGCGCCGTTCAACCGCGGAAAAGCTCGAAAGATGGTCCGCGCGTGAACTGATGCCGTGCTTGGCAAACTCGCCTTCTGCTACCGTGATCTGGCAGCGCCCGCAAATGGCGCGTCCGCCACACACTGAATCGATGTCCACACCAAGCGATCGTGCCGCTTGCAGTACTGCCGTTCCGAGCGGAAACCTTCCCCTCTTTCCCGAAGGCGTAAAGACGATTAGCGCGTCGGTTTTTTCGTTCATCCTCTATCCGCGGCGGCGGCGGCGCTCCTCGCGTTCCCGTCGTCGCGCCTCGATATCATTCGCCGCGCCGGTGGGAGAGGCGCCATCGGCAGCTGCCACGGCAGGGGCTGGTGCAGGCTCGCGGAATTTTCGGATCCACGTCAGACAATTCGCGTCCGTCCCGTTTAGGACATTGGCGCCCAGTATCGCGTGCATATCCTCATCGTGCAGCGGATTCATGATCGCGCTGGTCATGCCGTGCGAAGCGGCCATGGCCAAGAAGTATCCCGTAAGCCCTCGGCGATGTGGCATTCCGAACGAGATGTTGCTCGCCCCGCAGGTGGTATTGACCTTGAGCTCTTCGCGCAGCCGCCGCACCAGGCGAAACACCTGCTGGCCGGCCGATCCCATTGCGCCGATTGGCATCACCAGGGGATCAACCACGATATCATTGGGTTTGATGCCAAAGTCGGCGGCACGTCGAACGATCTTCTTGGCCACTTCGAAACGAACATCCGGATCTTCCGAGATTCCCGTCTCGTCGTTGGAGATGGCAACGACCGGCACATTAAACTTGGCGATCAGGGGCAGTATCGTCTCCAGTCGGTCCTCCTCGCCCGTGACCGAATTGACCAGCGGCCGGCCCTTCACCGTTTCAAGGCCAATCTTCAACGCCGCCGGCACGGAAGAATCGATACAGAGCGGCACATCGACAAGCGACTGGACGATTTCCAAGGTTTGCTTGAGAAGAGGGGGCTCCGACTCGTTCGGATTGACTGCCGTCACTCCGGCATTCACGTCGAGCACGTGTGCCCCAGCCCTGACCTGATCAAGCGCATCTTTTTTCACTGTCTCAAAATTTCCCGCGACCATCTCTGCGGCAAGCTTCTTGCGGCCTGTCGGGTTGATTCGTTCGCCGATGATGGTGAAAGGCCTGTCGAAGCCGATAATGTGTTCTCGTTTCTGCGAGGCGACAACCGTGTGCGTCATTGTAATCCCTTCAAGACCGAGCCGACTCGCGGCCCCCATTGGCAATAAGAGCTTTCAATCGTTCCTTGTCAAATTTTGCGTCGAGATCATGTGCCACGCGCTCTGCTTCCATCGCCAGGTCATCGCCGCATGAAACTGGGTCTGAACGGCGCCAGTCAGCGAGATAGTCATCGGTGCTAGCGGCGCCATCGCGCATCGCCGCCATGTCGATTGCTTCTTGGAAGCGGTCGGGCAACATTCGTTTTTCGCTTGCACGCCCCGCCTTCGCGATCACCTGCGAGGGGATGTCTCGCCAATAGACAATGGTAAGTTGGCCCATAAGGCAGTCCCGGTCATAAGCTTTGGGCGATCTTATGGTCCAGGAAGGAAGAAACAACCTGCTTGTGTACGACTTCAACGGGAATAAAAGCGACGGAAGGCGGGATCGTTTCTTGTCTGGTCACCGCGCTTGGGCGACATCGCCAAGGCGATACTTTAGGAATAGCCGACCGGCGGCGTCACTTGATCCCTATGGGGGACCCGTGGGATAGGTTGCCAAAACCTAGACTGTTCTAAGACAATCTAAAGTAGAAGCAAGTGCGAGCAGTCAGCAGACCCAACAGGCTCCGTCTCCGATGGATAAGTCGTTTCCCGACGCGAGACAGCCGCTTCGCGTGTCGCTTGCGATGCGCAGACATGAATAATGATTGGGATGCGCGGGTCCCATTGGAGAGAGGCAGCAAACGGTGAGTGAGTCCTCTGCATCTTCCGAGCGGCGCGCTCGTCGTGGAGGCGGCGGCGCCGAGGCCAGGCGCGCTGCGCGCTCAGGCGCTTCCCCGAAACAACTTACCTATATCAAGCGGAACATTCCGATTTATGAAGTCTTGAGCGAGGAAGGCCTCGAACTTATCGAGCGCAATTGCGAAACGGTGCTCGAGGAGATCGGCATCGATTTCCGTGACGATCCCGAAGCGCTTGAGCTTTGGAAGAACGCCGGCGCCGATCTGAAGGGTAACCGGGTGAGGTTTCCCAAAGGCCTCGTCCGATCGCTCATCAAGACAGCGCCGCGGGAGTTCACCCAACATTCGCGCAATCCCGAGCGCAACGTGGTCGTGGGCGGCAAAAACACGATATTCGCCCCGGTCTATGGTCCGCCCTTCATCCGCAATAATGATGAAGGCAGGCGATATGCCACCATCGAGGACTTCCGCAATTTCGTGAAGCTTGCCTATCTGGCGCCCTCGATCCACCACTCCGGAGGCACCGTCTGCGAGCCCGTCGATATTCCGGTGCACAAACGTCACCTCGACATGGTCTATAGCCACGTTCGTTTCTCCGACAAGCCCTTTATGGGATCGGTGACGGCGCCCGAGCGCGCGCAAGATACCGTTGAGATGGCTAAGCTCGTCTTCGGCGCCGAATTCGTCGACAACAACTGCGTCACCATCAATCTGATCAACGCGAACTCTCCCCTCGTATTCGATTCCACGATGGTGGGTGCGCTAAAGGTTTATGCGCGCAACAATCAGGCAACCGTCATTTCGCCGTTCATACTGTCCGGCGCCATGTCGGCGGTGACCGCGGTCGGCACGCTTACGCAAATCCTGGCCGAGGCGAGTGTCGGCATGGCCTTTGCACAATTGTGCCGTAAGGGCGCCCCCGTCGTTTTTGGAACCTTCGCCAGCTCCATTTCCATGCAGTCGGGCGCTCCGACCTTCGGCACGCCTGAACCTGCCCATGTGCTATTCGGCGCTGCTCAGTTGGCGAGGCGCCTCAATGTTCCCTTCCGCTCGGGCGGCGGCCTCTGCGCATCCAAGCTCCCCGATGCCCAGGCTGCCCATGAAAGCTCCAACACTCTGTGGCCGACAATCCTCGGCGGGGTGAACTTCGTATTGCACGCCGCTGGCTGGCTCGAAGGCGGCCTTGTGTCCTCTTATGAAAAGTTCATCATCGACGCCGACCAGCTGTCCATGCTGCAGCGGTTTGCCGAAGGGGTGGATTATTCAGAGAACGGTCAGGCCTTGTCGGCAATCCGCGAGGTTGGGCCGGGAAGCCACTTCCTTGGCTGCGCTCACACCCAGGCCAATTTCGAGACCGCCTTTTGGCGATCGAGCGTCGCCGACAACAATTCCTTCGAACAATGGCGGGATGACGGCGGCAAGGATACAGCCACAAGAGCAAACATCATCTGGAAGCGCCAGCTTAAGGAATATCAGCCCCCGGCACTCGATCCCGGTATCGATGAGGCACTCCAGGATTACATGGCCAAACGCAAATCGGTCTTGCCCGATTCGATAACCTGATCGCGTCCTGCCTCATTGCAGGCTTTCCAGGATACTGGAGAGTGATTTCTTGCTCAGGCCGTTGGCGGTCACCTCGGTCGTTGCATCGGCGTCTTGATCGCCCTCGCTGTCCTGATCAGTCTCGATCTGGGCGGTCGAGTTGTTGAGGATGATGCAGGTATAATTGGCCGTCGCAGTCGCCGTGCCGCCGCCCCCGCAGGCAAATCCACCGCCCAGCCCCAGCGCATTTTCGGCTACTGCTCTCGAACGAGGTATCCGGAATAGAACTGCGCTTACGCGTCTGCGACAGCGCAATTTGCGCTTGTTGGATATATTGTACGGCTATTCGTTGCGTAAGGAGTCGGGCACAAGCACCAGACCAAACGCGCCGAACCCTCGCGCACGGGGAGACAGGTGTTTCCAAATGATACCTCTTGCCGAAAATTCGCAGCTGCCCACGATCGGAATTGCGATCGAGAATCCTTTGATGATCGGCGCCGTCTCCCGCATCCTCCAGGGGCTGCGGAACTACGAGGTCACCGTTTTCGACAAATCGGAGGTGACAAGCGGCTCGTGGCCGGAGCGCTCCTGCCAGGTGGTTGTGACCAGCCCCAACGCTTTTCAGCGCAGAAACGAGACACAGTCGCCGAACAGGTCGATAGCAAGTTCCGTTATTCTCGCGCTCAAGCGTAGCGGTCTCTCGTGTCACCGGGACATCATCGCCGCCGCCGATTCCTTCGTCTTGATGGACGAGACACTGCCCCTGCTGCCAAGCCTGGTGCTGCTGAGCAGCTACGGCCTCACCATCATGCCGCGGCCTCTCAATGGCGGCAAAATCACCGTTAGCCCAAGACTTGACCGGCTGAAAAAGCTTTCCCCAAAGGATCTGCGGGTGCTGAGGGAACTCGGCCGGGGAGCGGGCAATCACACCATTTCCAAGCGCCTGGGAATGTCGATTCCCATGGCCAAAGTGCATATTCGTCGGATCATTGAGCGGCTGGCGTTCCGCAATCGCACCGATGCGGCGATTTTCGGGGCCTTATGGTTTGTGCCCGATCGGTGCGCCGATACCTAATCGGCTATAGTTGAGGCAAGAAAGGGGTAGGGAGCATCTCTTTTGCTTGAAGCTTTGTTCATCTGATCCCAAACTGGGGATGAGAGCCGCTTGGTCGGCTTCATATGCCAGCGAGGATCATCCCATATGGACAAACGGTTGTTCGCCGCAATCGCAGCCTCAGGTTTTCTATTCTCAATCACCGCCGATGCTGAAGCGCAGATGGGAACGAGACCTTTCTCTTTCGATTCATCCGGCCGTACCGGTATCAGTACGGCGGGGAAGCAGGCCATCATCAATCAGGAACTGTTCGATGCCACACCCAATGTTCTTCTCAAGAGCGAGGACGGGCCGCTGCTGGGTCTGTTGAACGGACCGGGCTCCACCGCCATCGTCACGAGTCCGGAAGGAGAAATAATTCCCTCCTATCGCGGACGCCCTGTGAACCGCGGACTGAGAGCAGGGGAGTTCAACGAATTCTTTCTTGGCTCCGACAGCATTTCCCCGCCTCCATTAAGTGCAGGGTCGACCGGAGAAACTGTCGACTCTTGGACAGCGACTGTCAGAACCGGCCGTCCTTCTGGTGGCTACAGCTCGGTCGATCAGTGGACCAGCATGGTCTATTTGCTCGATCGTTGATCTTTTTGCGCAACACTACGCTGCCGGCTCAAGGTCGACCGTTCTCGCTACTGCTGCCGTTGTCAAAATTTCTGGCGCAGCGGAAATGCCGCGTTGAACAGCCCAGATTGCGGCCTGGGTACGATTATGGGCACCGAGTTTTTTGAGAATTGTCTTGAGGTGCACCTTTACCGTCGCCTCGCTGATGGAAAGTTGCGCCGCGATTGTTTTATTGGGCAGTCCATCCGCCAGCCGTTGCACGATTTCCAGTTCACGCTCAGAGAGCGGCACATCGCGCGGCCGTGCGTTGTGAGTTCGCACTCCCCAATGTTCCTCACACATCAAGACGGCCAGTCGGCTGGGGAAGACCTTCTCCCCAAGCAAGACGAGATCGAGAGACTCAAGCAGCGCCTCAGGGGAAATTTCCTCAAGCACATAGCCGTCGACCCCGGCTGCGAAGCTCCATGCAAGCTGGTCGGCCTCCACGGATTCAGCGAGAAGCACGATACGGCAGGAGGAAGCAGCCTTCAGTGACAGAATAGTGGGTTCGATGTCCCGAACATCACCTGGATGATCGACCAGCAACAGCGCATCAGGCCAATTGTTTGCGCCCAGTTCTTGGAGGGTTTCGGCTTCTCTCACCACCTCGAAGCGGGTGTTGCGCAGCAGCATCTTTAAGCCCGCCCGGAAAAGATTGCTCTGCCCAATCAAACACGTAGGTATACTCATACTGACCTCCAGCCCAAGAGCAGTGTTTCCTCATGCCGTCCAGGCTGTTCCGCAAAATACCTGCCCTTCCCCGAGCGAGGTCGTTGAGGCGCGGAAGATTGAGGAGGAGACAATTTGGCTCGGTTGCCAAGTATTCTAAGAGACCGATGTGTTGCTCTCTCAAACAAATACTATTAGCAAACGCGGGCCAATAGAATAGCTATCCATGTGAATGTGGCAAAAAAGAAAGAATTGTGGCCATCAGGTAACAGTTGAGGCATTGCCTATCGACGACAGTCAATGAAGCTGAGCGCCATCTGATGCTCGCCAGCACATGATCGCCAGTAGAGAAGTGAAGTAGATATGCACGAACATCAAAAACATTCCGGCGATGGCGCGCACACTGTTCTCGATCCGGTGTGTGGAATGAAAGTCGATCCGCACACAACCAAGCATCGTACCGAACATGCGGGGCGAATCTACTACTTCTGTGCAGAAGGATGCCGTCAGAAGTTTATCGGCAGCCCCGTGAAATTCCTAAAGCCCGAGGAAGCAGAAGCGAAGGTGCCGGAAGGCACTATCTACACTTGTCCGATGCATTCCGAAGTTCGCCAGATCGGCGCCGGATCGTGCCCGATTTGCGGCATGGCGCTTGAACCGTTGCTGACGTCCGCAGAAACACAGCCAAATCCTGAACTGACCGATATGACCAGGCGGTTTTGGGCCGGAGCCGCACTCACCGTACCAATTGTGGCTCTGGAAATGAGTCGTCATTTGCTTGGGCTTGACGCGATTATCAGCCGGCAAGTTTCCAACTGGCTGCAGCTCGTCCTCGCAACACCTGTTGTTCTTTGGAGCGGGTGGCCTTTTTTCCATCGCGGCTGGCAGTCTGTCCTTACCCGCAATCTCAATATGTTCACCCTTATCGCTCTTGGAACCGGAGTAGCGTTTGTCTACAGCGTCGTGGCAACGCTCCTGCCGCAAATATTTCCTCATGATTTCCGCGACCATGAAGGGGGAGTTGCTGTCTATTTCGAGGCGGCCGCCGTCATCACCGTCCTGGTGCTGCTTGGCCAGGTTCTTGAGTTGCGTGCAAGGGAGCACACCTCAGGTGCCATTCGCACCTTGCTCGGTCTTGCGCCGAAAACTGCAACGAAACTGAAACCCGACGGATCGGAGGAAAACCTACCGCTTGAGCACATCGGCGTGGGTGATCTCCTGCGCGTGCGTCCCGGCGAGAAGGTTCCAGTCGATGGCAAGGTCACCGAGGGGCGCAGTTCGGTCGATGAGTCCATGGTTACGGGAGAATCCATGCCGGTGACCAAAGAGCCGGGTTCAATGGTGATTGGCGCCACCCTAAACCTGTCCGGAAGTTTCCTGATGCGGGCGGAGAAGGTCGGGCGTGAAACCATGCTCGCTCGCATCGTTCAGATGGTTGCAGAAGCGCAGCGAAGCCGAGCGCCCATCCAGCGTCTGGCCGACCGAGTTTCGGCTTGGTTCGTGCCTTCGGTAATCGCCGTCGCGATCCTCGCGTTCTTTGCCTGGACTGCTTGGGGACCACAGCCGCGCTTTGCCTATGCGCTCGTCAACGCCGTTTCGGTTCTTATCATCGCATGCCCTTGCGCTCTCGGTCTTGCAACGCCCATGTCGATCATAGTGGGAATAGGCCGCGCTGCTCGGGTCGGCGTGCTGGTCAGAAACGCTGAAGCGCTCGAGCGAATGGAGAAGGTCAGTACATTGCTCATCGACAAGACTGGAACGCTGACCGAAGGAAAACCCTCCATAACAGCGATCCTCCCGGTGTCCGGTACGAGCGAAAGCAAGGTGCTGTGCTTGGCGGCAAGCATCGAGCAGGCGAGCGAACATCCGCTTGCCGCAGCGATCGTGGCAGCGGCCAGATCGAGAAACTTGCCCATCACCAAAGCCGCGGACTTCAGCTCGCAGACCGGCAAAGGAGTAACTGGCACCGCCGCGCACCATGTGGTCGCTGTTGGGAACGCAAGCTTTTTTTCCGAACTTTCGATCGGCACATCTGAGCTGTCGAAGCAAGCCGAGGGACTAAGGCGCCAGGGCGCAACCGTGATTTTTGTCGCGATCGATGGCAAACTTGCAGGGCTCATTGCGATTTCCGACCCCATCAAACCCACCACGTCAGCTGCGCTGGAGGATTTGAAAGCGGAAGGCGTCAAGGTCGTCATGCTGACGGGCGATAACCAAACAACCGCCTCTGCGATTGCCCGCCGGCTTGGCATCGCAACGTTCGAATCGGAAATACTTCCCGACCGAAAGGCCGAGATAGTGGCCAAATACCGAGCGGGTGGCGCGGTGACGGCAATGTCGGGTGACGGTATAAACGATGCTCCAGCACTTGCGGCGGCCGATGTCGGCATCGCCATGGGTACCGGCGCCGACGTAGCGATTGAGAGCGCCGATATCACCTTGTTGAAAGGCGATCTCAACGGGATAGTACGCGCCCGCAGGCTTTCGCGCGCGACCATGAACAACATAAGGCAGAATTTGTTTCTTGCCTTCGTTTACAACGGAGCAGGTATACCCATCGCTGCCGGTGTTCTCTATCCGGCTTTCGGTATCCTCCTTTCACCCGAGATTGCCGCTGCAGCAATGGCATTAAGTTCGCTGAGCGTAATCGCGAACGCCCTGCGCTTGCGGATCGCCAAGCGCTGAGACCACCCCGGCTACCTAAAATCGAAATATTCATCGAATACCCGCAATTTGATAGGTCCTCCCGGAACCACCAAGCCGGCGAAACGTTTAGGTCGGGCGAAGTGAACAGCTGGAGTGATGAACAATGGCTACCAATATCAACACGCCGGGTGATGGTGGCAACACCACGATCGGCATGGTTCTGGGCATTATCCTTGTGGTTGTGGTGCTGCTGGGCGTCGGCGTTTGGGGCCTTGGCTGGGGTCCGAACGGAGCTGACAACGTATCTGTGACGGTTCCTGACAACAGCACGACCAGCACGACAACGACGACACAGCCCGCACCTGAAGCTGCACCCCAGGCGCAGCCTGAACAGCCCGAACAACCAGCGACGGGCACCGGCACGACCAACCAGTAGTGAGGGACTAAGGTCCCGACAGCGGGGTCGTCGCAAACCAAGTGGCGGCCCCGCTTTTTATCGCATCCGGAACAGCGCTGATCGGGGCACCTGGGATCGAAAACTCAGTGGACAATATGAGAGTATCTCGCGTGAGGGATGTACACCAACGCGTCCGCGTGCTCTGAGCCTGCAAGAACGAGATAGGGACGGGCACATTCGAAGGGCTTTGGCGCTGCGAATTGGTCGGAATCCATCGGGCTCTGCATCCGTACTTGAGGGCATCCCGAATCAATGCTTTGTTGCGCCCCCGCAATCCTTAGACGATTCCCCGAATGTCCGAGACTCTTCTTGCCCTAGTATACGATCCCGCGGCCTGGAGCGCTCTTGCCGCCCTCATTGCGATGGAGATTGTCCTGGGGATAGACAATCTCATCTTCGTTTCGATCATATCGAACAAGCTGGGTCCGGACCGGCGCGATCATGCCCGCCGGCTTGGTTTGGCGCTTGCTCTCGTGCTTCGGTTGGCCCTTTTGGCCGCCGTCGCTTTCGTCGTGCAGCTGACCGAACCGGTCTTGGCGGTCTGGGGCATGGAGTTCTCGTGGCGTGACATGATTTTGATCGCCGGCGGTTTGTTCCTGGTATGGAAGGCGACCAAGGAGATCCATCATAATGTCGACCCCGATCCGGGTCCCGACATATTCGATCGCAAAACCGCGGCAGTGACTTTTGGTTCGGCCATTGTGCAAATTCTGATCCTCGATCTGGTATTCTCGATCGACAGCATAGTCACCGCGGTTGGAATGACCGACCATGTGCCGATCATGATGATTGCGGTCATTGTTGCAGTGATCGTCATGCTGCTGGCATCGGGGCCGCTATCTCGGTTCATTCATGCCAATCCTACGATTGTCATGCTGGCTCTCGGGTTTCTTCTGATGATCGGAATGGCGCTCATCGCCGATGGGTTTGGCGTCCATATTCCAAAGGGTTACATCTACGCGGCCATGGCTTTTTCCACCTTTATCGAGAGTCTCAACCTCATATCGCGGCGAGCAAAGCGCAAATTGCGCGCGAAGAATCGGTCATGACGGCTTGCCGTTCTACTGGCTAGGCGTCTGAAGGATTGCCCCCAGGTTTTGTCGGGCGTATGTGTGAATGGCGTAGATCGCACTACATCAGCACATCCCTTGCCCTGCACTCGCAAGCGGATCAGTGATCGTGTGAGCTGAAAAGTCGATGAACCAGATCGTAGAATTCCTTCCAAGCAAAACCGTTGTCGTTCTTGCGGTCTTTGCTGCGATCTTCATACTGGAACGTCTGTTTCCGGCTGCCAGTCCGGTAAAGACTGCACTCGGCCGCGCCGTTGAGCCTCTCCTCCGAGTTGTGAAGAATCTTGGGTTTGGAGGCATCAACGCGCTTGCCTCGCCTCTAGTGGTAATACCGATCTCTGCGGTGGCTGCGCAGTGGTCGCTCGATTGGCGGCCTCCCTGGCTCAACTCGACGGCCGGCCCGATAGTCGATTTGCTGTTGCTCGATCTCTGGATTTACTGGTGGCATCGCGCCAATCACCAGATACCGTTGCTGTGGCGATTTCATGAGGTGCATCACCTCGACCAATTTCTCGACGTCACGTCGGGAGTGAGGTTTCACTTGGGCGAAGTATTGCTCTCGGCCGTCGTGCGCGCCGCCGTTATTCTCTTGCTTGCTATTCCGCTATCGACGGTAGTGATTTTCGAAATGCTGTTGCTGACGGCCACCTTGTTTCATCATTCAAACTTGAGGTTGCCGGCGCAACTTGAGCACGCGCTCTCGCTCCTGATCGTGACACCGTCCATCCACTGGGTGCATCATCATGCCGTGCGCCGTGATACCGATTCCAATTACTCTTCAATCCTGTCGATTTGGGATCTGGTTTTTGTCAGCCGCAGCGCAACGCAACGCACGCCAACCCTTAAAATCGGTGTGGAACATGAATATGACCGGCCCTTCTGGTCATTGGTGCTTCGCCCCTTCCGGCCGCGGACCTGATTGAAAGCGCGTCTGCGCAAACCTCGCCGGCTGTCCGCGCAACCGATTGCATGCAGCTCTCTTCCGCTCTTTCGGCTTGTTACATTCTGCAACACGTTTTGATTTTGAACGCCAAAATCGCGCTGCTACGCCTTGTCAGTGGAGGGTGACAATAACTCGGTGATTCGCCGGGTTTGAGAACAATGCCAGCAATATTGCGCCTGCCGGAGGCAATGCGAACAGTACAACTGTCAAGGAGGGTCTGGGGCGTGCGGGCGGAGGTAACAAGCGAAGGTGGTCGGCTGAAGACGCAAGTGACGTCTGCAAGAATCGAGCCTACTCTTCGAACCAACAGGACATTGCCCCAACGCCGCGGCGATTTTTCCACCCTCGCCGGAGCGCTCGACTATGCCGCCACAGGCGAGACGGGTTTCAATTTCTATTCCTCCCGCGGCTATTTGGATTCGACCCTGCCGTATCATCGCCTAAGGAGACTTTCCGTTAGGGCTGCCCGGCAGCTTGCAGCCTTTGGTCTCAAGCGTGGCGATCGCGTTGCGATCATCGCCGAAACGAATGAAGACTTTCTGAGCGTGTTTTTTGGCTGCCAGTATGCAGGCCTCGTCCCCTGTCCTATGCCTTTCAGCGTTTATCTTGGCGGCAAGGATGCCTATGTGGAACGCATTGCGCGGATGATGGCGTCTGCCCGCCCTGCCATCGCGTTGACCCCAGAGGAACTTTTTAGCGCAGTGGCGGATGCCGCTGAACGCGCAGGCGTGAAACAGGTTCTCACCCAACCCGAATTTTCTAAGACCGATGAGGATGACGGCGATCTTTCCCCGTTCACTGCCGAGGAAGCCGCCTATATCCAGTATTCTTCAGGCTCCACCTCCGAGCCCAAAGGCGTGCTCATCACGCAAAGGTCCATCACCTCGAATGCCCGTGCCATTCTACAGCATGGCCTTGATGTCAACGCCCACGACCGTGGATTTTCCTGGCTGCCGCTGTACCACGATATGGGGTTGGTGGGTTTCTGCATTGCGCCCATGATGGCCCAGCTGAGCTGCGACTATCTGCCGACAACCGCCTTTGCCCGCCGGCCTGCTTTGTGGCTGCGGCTCATGTCCGACAACCAGTCGACGGTTACGTTTTCACCGAGCTTCGGCTACCAGCTCGCCAGCCATCGGATCAATGGCGATGCCGGAACCCTGAATCTCTCCTCTTTGCGGGTTGCCGGAATTGGCGGCGACATGGTCCGTCACGAGCTGCTTGAAGAATTTGCAACCCGCATGAAAGTGGCTGGATTCAAGTCCAGCGCCTTTCTGCCCAGCTATGGGATGGCGGAATCGACTCTGGCAATTACCTTTGCTCCACTTGGCCGGCCGGTAAGAGTTGACATGATCGAACAGCTGCCGTTCAAGCACTTTGGCCGTGCGGTTCCGGCGAGAAGGAAGACGCACCGCGCGGGTGAATCCGTGCGGTCTTTTGTCGTGTGCGGTAAGCCGCTCCCTGATCATGAGGTTGTCGTGGTCGATGCATTGGGACGACCGCTACCCGATCGGCGAATTGGCCACATCAGGGTTAGGGGCCCCAGCCTGATGGCGTGCTACTACGGAAATGAAGAGGCGACAAAAGCCGTGATGGAGGCCGGTGGGTTTATGGACACCGGTGACATGGGATACTTGATCGATGGCGAGATTGTTATAACTGGCCGGGCAAAGGATCTCATTCTCCACAACGGTCGTAACATATGGCCGCAGGATATCGAATGGACCGCGGAAGGCATTGAACCGCTGCGCAGCGGCGATGTGGCCGCTTTCGCTATAGAGCAGGCCAACGGAGAAGACCGCGTTATCGTTCTCGTTCAATGCCGGCTGTCGGATGAGGATGAAATGGAAGTGTTGCGCCGCGCGGTGCAGGCCAGCGTCGTCCGCGCCGCCGGCATCAATTGCGACATCGTGTTGGTTCCGCCGCGAAGCCTGCCTTTCACATCGTCAGGTAAGCTTTCGCGGGCGCAGGCCAAGGAACGATATCTGCGCGGCGAAATTGGCGAAATCGGACGAGGTGAAATGCAAGCCATCGCCCAGCCGAGATTGGCATCTGCAAATTAGACCCTGGGTCTGTTGATTTGACCGAGCGAACTGAGCAGCCCATTGCTATTACCGGTGTCACCGGCTTTATCGGACGGAACGTGGCGAGAATCCTGGCCGCCGGGGGTCAACCTTGGCGCGGGCTCGTTCGCGACCGGCGGAAACTTGCTCTCCTCGGGCTCGGGGGAGGGGAAATCATCGACGGAGAGCTTGCGGACCGCCCGTCTCTGGCACGACTTTGCAGTGACGTGAGCGCGGTCATTCACTGTGGTGGAACCATTGCCGCTTTTTCTCGGCAGGATTTTTCGCGCGTCAATGTAGAAGGCACAGCTCGCCTTCTGGACGCGTGCCGGACGAACGGCGTCTCTCGTTTCATTCACGTCTCCTCCATCGTCGCACGTGAGCCGCAGCTTTCCGACTATGCGGCCAGCAAGCGCGAAAGTGAGCATGTCGTCTGTCAAAGCCGGGGAACCACCGACATGGCTTGCGCCATAGTGCGCCCACCCGCCGTTTACGGCCCTGGCGATGAAGCAACCATTCCTCTGATCCGGTCTTTGACCCAGTCCTATGCCTTGCTCCCCGGTGGGCCGTCTTCCCGAGTGTCGCTGCTCCATGTCGAAGATCTGGCACGCGCTCTCGCGAGCTTGGCACTGGATGGCACCCTCGCTTCCGGACCCTTCGAAATCGACGATGGCAAGAAAGGGGGCTATTCCTTCGCAGAACTTGCCTCCCTGGCTTCGGCAGTTACCGGCACCCAGGTTCGAGTGATATTTCTGCCGCGGTCAATGCTATTTCTCCCGGCCTCCCTGTCGCTCTTTCTTGCACATGTCAAAGGCTCGCCCACTGTCTTTTCGCCCGGCAAGCTAAGCGAGCTGTATCATCCGAATTGGGTTGCCGATTCGGCTCTCAGCACATTTTCCGGGTGGAAACCTCGGATCGATTTCTCGACGGGATTTGCCGATACTTTAGAATGGTATCGCAAGCACGGCTGGGTACCGGAAGGGCAAGCGAAACTCGGCGCGGGACAAGCCGGTAACAGGGGACTGTGGGGTTATGAGCGCCGCCAGTGAGGCTTCAAAGGTGACCAGGAGCGAGATTTTCTCAAGCCTCTGCAGGTTGCTGATGCCGTTCAACTCCGCAGGAAAGGAGTTGCGGCTCGATACCGACATATCGGCGGACTTGAATATCGATTCGGTTACGGTCATGGACTTTGTGATGGAAGTAGAGGATCACTTCGACATCGAGATTCCATTGAACGTACTTTCCGAAACTCGCACCATGAATGAGTTGGTCAGTGTTGTAGAAGCGGCCGTCAAGCGGAGGGAACTCGTATGAAGGACTTGTTGGACAAGCATCAGCCGATTCTCGCCCGCTTTCAAAAGATGATGGCCATGGGCACCAACGCCATTGGCGTAACCAATGATCGGGTTCTCTCCCCCACGCGTGCAATCATCAACGGACGCGAGACGATACTTGCCGGCACCAACAACTATATGGGCATAACGTTTGATCAGCAGTGCATTGCAGCCGGAAAGAAGGCTTTGGACGAGTTCGGAACCGGAACCACTGGTTCACGGATTGCCAACGGCACCTACTCGCTTCACAAACAGTTGGAAGACAATCTGGCGCGATTTCTGAATCGAGCCCATTGCATCGTGTTCACCACCGGATATCAGGCAAATCTCGGCATGCTTGCCGGGCTTGCGGGGCCAAAGGACACGATCTTCCTCGATGCTGACTCCCACTCCTCGATTTATGACGGATGCACCTTGTCGGGAGCCAAGCTCGTGCGTTTTCGGCACAACGATGCAGGCGACCTCGCCAAACGGCTCGAGCGCCTCGACGGCGAGGAGGGTGGCAGGCTCGTGGTGCTGGAAGGCATCTATTCAATGCTCGGCGACCGTGCTCCGCTTGCAGATTTCATTCAAGTGAAGCGGCAATACGGTTTCCAACTGTTGGTCGATGAAGCCCATTCATTCGGAATTCTTGGGCCGAATGGAAGAGGACTCGCCGATGAAGCGGGTCTTGAGGACGAGGTCGACTTCATAGTCGGAACATTCTCCAAGAGCATCGGAGCGATCGGCGGTTTCGGTGCCGGCAATCATCCCATGTTCGAAACGCTTCGCTATGCTTCACGCCCCTACATGTTCACCGCCTCGCCATCGCCCTCGACAGTGGCAACCGCCGACGAGGCGCTGCGCCGATTGGCGGCCGAACCTCAGCGTCGCGTTCGCATCATGCAGAATTCACAACGACTGTTCGATGGCTTCAAGCAATTGGGCCTTGAAATCGGCTGTGAAGCCGTGAGCCCGGTGATAGCGGTAAAATGCCCCGATGAACCGTCGACCATTGCCATGTGGAACGATCTGCTCAATGCCGGCGTATACGTAAATATCGCACTCCCCCCCGGCACACCGGGAAAACAATGCTTGTTGCGCTGCTCAGTCTCCGCCGCTCATAGCGACAGTGACATCGATCGCATAGTAGAGCTGTTCGGTTCCGTCGTCGCAAAGCAGCAGACCCCGCTGGTGGCAGTCGGCTAGCGCACCGCACCCTTGCGCAACAGCTTTGGCAAAAGCATAAGGCCGGTGAGTACCGGGTGGCGGCGGTGCCAATCGCTCATCACCAGGGGCTCTCCCGAATGCCGACCGATTTTCCATGCCAGATAGTCAGCGCCCCCTTCGAACGTGAAGCCGGCCTTGACGAGGCGCGCGGCTGAAAGCGCCTTGCCTATGATCTTGCGCCGCCGCCAATCCTGTTTCGTCGATGACTTGGTCGAACGGTAATTGGCGGAAGGTATGAGCGCCTCCAGCCGCGTATAGTAGTGTCGGTTGGCGTTGACGATCATTTCGGCGCGAGCTGCCGATTTCTCGGCGCGCAGTTCGGTACCGTAGCTTGCTTTCAGTCCCCGGATCAGCGCAGCGAGTGTGTCATCTTCCGGCTTCGCCATTTTTCGGCTCTCAACCAGCATCGTTTCTACCGCCTGTGCCACCGCTTTCAAGACGATGCCTCTGGAGGCGGAATCGACCGCATAGATCAGCCGTGAAGGTTGAGCGAAACGTGCCCAGAAATAGGGATTGTGAAACCTCGACATCCGCCCCGCGAATTCATCCAGCGTCATCACCGCATATTTTGATCTCAGGGTGTAACCCGCATAGGGGCATTCTGTGTAATAGACATTGGGGGGCAGGAAACGGCATGCGATCCGCGTCAGGAACCCCCGGCTTACATCCTCAAGCTTGTGAGTGAGGACATAGAGATCGATCAGGCTTTCATCGAGCTTTGCATCCCGAATGCAAGAGCCATAGGCAAGAATTGCCGCGACGCCTGCAACGTGCTGGCGAATAATGACCGCCGCCATTTCGCGTATTCCTGCAGGAGTAGGTTTTCCCAATTCCTCAGCAATGATCGCGCGGGTGTTGGGCAGAACATGTTCCATTGGATGAAATCCTACCCTCGGATATACGCGAAATCAGGGCCGGTTTCGATACGTAAAGCCGCGTTTTTTGGCGGGTCGAAGAATTCTCCATCCATGACGTAGGGGGTTGAGCCCCAGATATCGAGCGTCGTGGCGCAGAAGCTGGCAGCGCCTCGCGGCATCCGGCGCTCTTCACTGCCGTAAAGCGCAGGCAGCACCCATCGCAGGATTTGCGAGGGAGGGTAGGGAAACCCTGTCGCCCTGATCGGGCCAGCCTTGCCTCCCCAGAAGGGCCTCGATCGCAGCACGAGCCGGTCAAGGGTCGTGGCAAGAAACAAAAGTCCGTCGGGGGAGAATTTTTCGTGCCCATCGGCAATTACCCGTAACTCATACCTGCGGGCAATGCCGGCGTTGAGCGAGCCCCTGGACGATCCAACCATTCCATCGAGCAAAGAGCGCAACAACGTGACGACAATTGCCGCATTGCCCGTTACCCCGATTTTTTCGGCAAGGTCCTGGCAATAGGACGTTGCCGTATAGACAGCGCCAGTACCGACGAACATGCCATGGCGTGGTTTGCCGTCCAAAGGGTTCACCGCCTTCAAGGTCGGTTTATTAACGACAGGCAGGGCCTCCAATGCTTTACGGTCGTGGAGGAGCCGCGCCGTCTCCTCCAGCGGGTATTTGAAACCAACATCTGCAGCCGACATGTTCGCAGTGCCGTGCGGGAGAAGCATGAGTTTGGGAAGCCGCGGGAAGGGTTGCTGCTCCGCGAGTTCGGTCTGGATGGCATGAATTGTGCCGTCGCCGGAACTGATTGCCAGGATGGCGATCTCCTTTTGCGCCATGTGGCGCAAAATTCCCGCGAGATCGGAAAAGTCTTCAAGAACGCAAATTTCCACCGCGCAGCTCTTTCCCAGGAGTTGGCGAAGGCGCTCCCCTTTTCCGCTTCTCTTCCCGGAAAGTGGGTTGATGATCAGTCCTATTTTCATTTGGTGTTTGCCGGATCGTGCATCCAGGAGCCGATTCGGCCGTCCCGCTCTTTGGCCACAAAAGCCTGGAGCAGCTGAACCGCATGCAACACGAAACATATTGCTGTCCACGCGGCCACCGCCATAAGGCCGAGATCTGGTCTGCCCATGATCACCGACAGAGTCAGAAGAACAAGATTGGGATTGCGGCGGGCCGTTATTTCCCGAAATTGAGTGTCGATAGGACGCCAGATATGAATCTCCATGCCGAGCCATTTGATGGCGATGCCTTCCATCAGGCGCTGCAGCACATAGCCTGCGAGAATGACTCCGACGAGCCAACGGAAAACATCGCCCCCCAATAAAAACCCGGCATGCTCAAGACCAATAGCCCAGGCGATATACCAGAAGGGAGGGTGAACGAGATCGAGACCGTGATCGAAGATATCACCCCACTTTGACGACGTAAGCGTCGTGCGCGCCAGTTTTCCGTCGACCGTGTCCAGAAACGTCATCAGCCAGGCGGCCGCCAGCCCGACCGCATAGTCTCCGCGCAGGAAGAAATAGCACGCAATGAAGACAAGCAGCGCTGCCAGTGTTGTGACAAGGTTCGGGGTTATCGGTGTGGAAGCAAGCGCTCGAGTGACATGGAATGCGGGGATGGGCCACAGGCGCTTTGTGATGACGTCCGTTGCGCCCTTGTAAGTGCCCATGAACGTGCGCCACTCGACCTCTTGCTTATTTCGGTTGTCGACGATGAGCGCGTAAGGCACCTCGCGTTTGCGCAGTTGCGGCCAGAAAGCTGCATCGAGGTCGCCGGGCGAACAGATTTCAAGCCGTGTGGGCGCTTCTCTGCCCAAGCCCTCCAAGAGCTGGACGCCATCGTCACGTGACTCCTGCAGCACGTGGCAAGCCACCGGCCGTTTGCCATCCGGACCATCGCCTAGAATTACGAGATTGGGCCTCGCAAGCAGGATGGGTATGAGTGGCTGGTCCAACACGGCATCCGCCCTGACCAGGATCAATGGACCCTGATGCTCGGCAATCTGTGCCCGATCGATCCTTCGCGACAGTCCGGCCCGGGCAAACTGGATCGCCAGCCGTTCCGCCGTGCCATGCGACCATAGCCCGATCGCAGAGGTGCCGATGATGCACAACACCGGCAATCGAGGGGCATAACTCGTAGACGGAGCCATAGATATCAAAACGATTCGCTTGTCGATTCTCCCTTACGCCTTCTAGCGTATTCCGCGCTAAAGTGGAATCGCCTATCCCCGCGTACATGCCGGGAAAATCATAGTTCTTCAGCCCGCAGGACGAGTGTTGCAGCCAAGGCGGAAAAAGTAAGGATCGGCATCCACGCCGCCATCCACGCAGGCACAATTCCAATCTCCCCCAGTGTCAAGGTGATGCCGTCCAATATGAAGAAAACAAACCCAATGCCTACGCCGATTGCGAAAAAGATCCCGATGCCGCCGCCCCGGCGGAAAGTGCTCACCAGGGGCACCGTGATGGCGATGAGTATGAAGGTCGAAAGGAACAGTGTAAGGCGCTTGTTCCACCATGTTTGGTACACATAAGCAGGTCTGATTCCGAAGCCAGCATTCTCTATGAAGTAGCTGAGGTCGGCAGAGGACATTTCTTCCGGATCTCCGGTTCGCGCGCCCGCCGCTGCCGGCCGCATGTCGCCGCTGTAGATCAAGCGGTTCACACGGCTGGGCGGCAAGTTGGAACGGTAATAGACTATGGCGTCCGACAATTCCCAGCGGCCCTTGTTGAGATACGCCCGCGACGAATGAATCTGCTCACGTAACAGGCCAGCCGGATCGCGGCGGAAAATAATGAGGTCGCTGAGAGAGGTGGCTTGTGCGCTGAAGGCGCCGGCTCGCACGATATCGTTGCCCGCCCGCATCCACAGCGGGTCGTTGCCGCCGAGGTTGAGTTTTTTCTTGCCGTAATCTCCGATTCCCCATTCGTGCAATGTCGGCGCCACTTTTGGAATGACCTGATCGCTGATCAGGAAATTGAGCCCGCCGAGAAGCAGGCCGAGCGGAAACAGGGCGAGTATCAATCGCAAGTGAGATACCCCGGCATTCCAAATCGCCGGTAGCTCGTTGCGGTAACTCAATTCGCTGAACGTCAGGAGAATGGCGAGCAACGAACTGATCGGCAAAAACGTCGACACCGCGATCGGCAGCCTGAATGCGAAATATTTCAACACCGCCGAAAGTTCATCACCCTGGAGCTCCAGAATGTCTCGCGCAAAGGTTACGACTTCGAGCGTAACGACAAAAATCGAGATTCCGGCGAGGATGAGAAAGAACCGCGCCAAAATCATGCGCATTATCATCCAGGCGATGATTTTCATGCTCTACCGACGGGTTGTGGCAAAATCCGGTCGCGTACCGACCGCATCAGTGCCGCCAGCCAATCGAAAAACGGCTCGAACCGGTCTGAGCGAACGCTGAAGCAGACATTCTTGAATCGCCACGCAGCGAAGGCCGACATTAGCGCAAATGGGGTCCACATCGTCAGATAGGGAGAATACCCATACTTCTGCGTCATGAGAAAACCCTGCTGGACAATTTCGTGAAAAGCGATCAGCAGGGCCACTGCTACGCCAAAACGATAGGCGCGCAGCCGCCGCCTTCGGCCAAGCGCGAAAGGCAGAGCAAGAAAGGGTAAGATCACCGGCACCAGAATGTTGATCATGCGGTGGTGAAGTTCCGCTCTCATCGCCTCTGGTGTTGCGTTTTTTGGCGGCGAGTCTCGGAGGGTGTACAACTCAGGCAGCGTCAGCTCTCGTTCGTCGATGCCCCGCAGGCGGGTAAATTTTTCTTTGATGCGGCCGAGCGGTGTGTCGGCAAAGGCAAAATCTCCAACGAGGGCGCTGGGAGCCTCTGCCGTTGCAGCAAACTCGGGCTGCGCCGGTAGACCGAGTCGATGGCCCTGCTCAAGGTGCAGAACCGGCCGTTGTTCGCCAGGATCGGAAATCAGCCGGCCGCGCGTAGCGGTGATCGTTTCCGCGCCTTTTTCGCCGCGATCTTCGAATAGAAATATCTTTTGAAAGCTTCCATCGCTGCGCGAGAGCTTGTCGAGGATGAAAGTGCGGTTGCCAGCCTGCATGAAGACCCCTTCCTCGGCAAGATAGAACACCTCGACGTTTCTTGCAGTGAACAGCACAGCCCTGTAGGCATAACGTGCGTGCGGCTGCAGCCATCCAAAAATCGCAAACGACAGGCAGGCCACCAACAACGACAGAACAACGATTGGTGCGATGAGCCTCTGGATGCCTATTCCGGCGGCCAGAAAGGCATCGATCTCGCTGTCGCGCGATAGCTTGTTTACTCCGAACATGAGACCGAGGAACAACGCAACCGGGATGGCGAAGCCAAGATAGTGAGGCAGCAAATAGCCCAGCAGCTCGAACACGAGGCCAAACGAGTTTCTCTTGCCCAGCGTTACATCCAGCAGCCTCACCATGCGTTCGGCCAGCAAAACCAACATACCGATTGCGATCGCTGTAAGCAGCGGTTTGGCTATCTGTTTCAGAATATAGCGATCGACGACAGCCATGGGCGGCGTGTTGGATGAACTAGGGGGGCCAATTCGATTTCACGGTTTGCAGGATGCGAGAAAAGATTTGCGGTGTTATGGCCGGGGCGCCCTTGAGATCGGGTTGGCCTGGCCACCCGCGATCTTCGAATGTGATGCCCTCAAAGGCTCGGCTCCCCGAATAGCGTGGCAGGACGTGAAAGTGAACATTGGGATCGACCATCATCAGCATTAGGTAGTTGGTCTTCTCGGCCCGCGGAAAGCTTTCGAAAACATTCCCGATATCGCGAGCGATTGTCGCCAGTTCCGTAAACGCCGCAACCTCCAGGCCGCCAAAGGTGCGGGCTTCGGATTTGGCTGCCAGAACCAATGCTCCCAGTGTTACCTGCGCCGGACGCAGCAATATACACCAATGCGCATAATCGCGCACCAATGTCCCGGGATACCCGAAATTCCGCAGTGTTTCATTGGCCATTGTTTGCATCCTCGGCACGTCGATTGTGGAACTGAACTTGGGAGGCAGTTGTCATCGATTGAGTGGCCCTGTCGAGAGTGCGAATGGTCACGTCCGTCTGCCACGAGCCGTCCCGGCGTCGAATATTGTAGAGATTCCATCCTGCCATGATGCCCTTCTCGGCCCACAGCGAGGCGGAAGGAACCGCAAACATGTGCATTGGCCCGTATCGCGAGCTTAACTCTATGTGGTGCGCAAGATGGTTATGACCAAAGAGAACGAGTTCGGCTCCCTCAGCTTCCAGGACTTTGAGCAGCTTTGTCGAATCAAGCAGCGACTTGCGTCTTGAGCAAAGTCCCGGCACCGGGGGGTGGTGAATGAGCAGAATGCGATAAAAACCGCGCTGCCTGGTTTCGCTGAGCACCAGTTTCAGCGCTTCGATCTGCTCAACTCCGAGCCAGCCCGAAGCATTGCCGATCCCCGTTGATCTGGCGGAAGACACTCCGATAATCGCGGCGTAGCGCCTAAGCCTGACGAACGGAAACTCAATCTCGATTTTCTGGCCGCTGCCGGAAAACCGCATATCGCCGGTGAGGTATTTCCCCCAGGCTTTGATGCCGCTGCGCCAAGCCTTGTCGATATAGGCATCGTGGTTGCCGGGCACCACTGTAATCCACTCAGGTCCCCCGAGGTCCTCCAACCAGCGGCCGGCGGTATCATATTCGGCGGGAAGCGAGATGTTGATCAGATCTCCCGTCAATGCCACGTGATCGGGTTGATGCGCTCGTATGTCTTTCAATACCATTTGCAGCGCAAGGTCACTGTGAATTCTGCGCCGATTGAGATGCCACGATAAGAACCCCGAAATCCGCTTGTTCAGTAGCTCGGCAACGCGGGGCCGGGGCAGGGGCCCAAGGTGCGGGTCCGACAAATGCGCAAGCTTAAGCATGCATTGGCGCCAGAGGTTGACACTACTAGATTCGAGTGCGATGGAAACCGTTCTTACGCGTAACGGTCCTGAGGGTTCAAGTCTCGTGAAAGCAATTATTCTGGGTGCCGGTCAGGGCCGGCGGCTGCTGCCGCTAACTGCAGATGTTCCCAAAGCGCTCCTCGACGTCGGTGGTAAAACGCTGATCCGTCGCCAGATTGATGCACTGTCGAGCGCTGGAATAGACGAGTTCGTTGTAGTTACCGGGTTTGCCGCAGACAAGATGGAGCAGGCTCTTGAAGTGATTGCGCGCGAACGTCTTGTGGCAATTCGCACCTTGTACAATCCCTTCTTTCGAGTGGCAGACAATTTGGCGAGCTGCTGGATGGCGCGCGAAGAAATGCACGGGGAGTTTATTCAGGTCAACGGCGACAACATATTCCGCCACGATCTGATCGACTCTCTGCTTAGCAATTCCAATGGCATCGCGACGGTAGCCATAAATCGCAAAGCCAAGTACGACGCCGATGATATGAAGGTCATGCTTGATGGCGATCGGTTGACCGAAATAGGCAAGACGCTTCCTGTCGAAACAGTCGATGCGGAGGCAATTGGCTTCTATGTCTTCCGCAATGAAGGCGCTGCCAAGTACTGCGACGCGCTCGAGCAACTGATACGCGAGCCGCAAGGTCTTCGGCAATGGTTTCCCTCAGCGGTCGGCGTCCTTGCCAAGCTCATCGACGTGGCGGTTTGCGATGTCGGCCATCATCAGTGGTGCGAAGTTGATATCCCTGCCGACCTGCAGCAGGCGCGGCACATGATAGCCGGTTGGTAATCCTCAACCCCGCCGGAGGATTTTTTCCGCCAATTCGAGGTCGGCGGTTTTGTCCACGTCGATTGCACTTTCGGCAAACGGCAACAAAACGGGCTTCACCGACAATCCGAGCGCACGGGAAACAACTGCGCATGCCCCCATCAGTGAAAGCGTGCCCATGGCATAGCGAATGAGCGGCCACAATCCGAACGATCGCACCAAAAGCCACGGGCGCTTGCGGTCGTTTTCCACGTTATGCCAGTGCTCGATGACCTTCAGTGCAGCGCCCGTGTTGAAGCCGTAGAGGTTGCAGCCCGAAACCCGATCGTGGCCAAAATGCAGAAACGTCCGATGCGTCTCGGGATAGGAATTCAGGATTACCTCCTGCGTTGCAAAACCGACGGTAAGATCGGCTCCCGAAGCTGACGACAAATCGAGAAAGCGCTCGACGATGTCCTTTCGCAGCAGCGCATGGTCGGCGGTCGTAACCAGGGTAGGCTGCCTCAAAGGCACCGCTTCGAATGCAAGGCCGACCGATTGGGAAGCCGAACTTCCGCACGCTACCGGTTTCACCCTTGCGTAGAGTTCCCCGAGCGAGCCGCGAACAATTGCATCATCTTCTATGGAAATGGCAATGCTGTTGAACCGCTTGCTGTCGACAAGCGCGCTCACGACTCGCCGCAGCATAGGAACGCCGGCAACCGGCAGCGAGCACTTGTTGTCAACACCGAAGGCTTTCGCGAGCGGATCGTCGGGACCGCGGCCCGCGGCTAGAATAAGTCCATCCCACCCACTGCTTATCTCGATCATATCGCTAGACAAGGTACTTCTCATAGACGCGATAGGTCTTGTATGGCTCCGCTCCCAGCGCTTCGATGAGTCGGCGCATCGGCCGATTGTCTTCAAGGATCCAAGACAGCTCGCAGCGCAGAGTGCCACGCGAACGGTGAAATATATGGACCGCGTCGATGACCGCCAATGCTAGAATGGAACCGACCGACGAGGTGCGAAACTTTTTCCGCACACCCAGGAGCGGGACCCTGAACGCCTCGTGTGACTTTACCTTCAGCCGCCAAAAAAGCTTTGCCCAGCCAAAGGGAAGCAGCCGGCCGTCCAGGTCACGGCACATCAGGTTGAAATCGGGAAGCGTCACGATCATCGCCGCAGGTTCGTTTTCGTAGAAGGCGATCGCAACATGCCTTTCGTGCAACAGAAATCTCAGGATATGGCCGAGATTGCTGATCTCCGCTGGAGTCATTGGTACGAAGTTCCAGTTTGCCGACCAAGCATCGTTGAAAATGTCGACGATAATGGCCAGGTCGCGATCAAGATTCCGCTTGGAAAGCGGACGTATTGTCAGTTTGCCGGACCCCTTTATCTTCGCCAGCATCGACACCATGGACCGCGGCACGGGAGTATGCAGATCATAGTGATAGGCGATGAGATCCTTTGCCTTGGCGTAACCGGCCGCGCTGAGACGGTCGGCATAGTAGGGACGCGCATGCCCCATCAGCACGGCTGGCGGACTGTCGAATCCGCTGATCAACAGGCCTGATTCATCATTGATCGAAAAATTAAACGGACCCTGCACGCGCTTCAGCCCCCGGCTCCTGAGCCACTGCTCCGCCTGCAAAAGGAGAGAATTGAAAACGCTTTGCTGGTCGATTGCCTCGATGAACCCAAAGTGGCCGGTTGCATCGCCGTATCGTTCTAGATGCAAACGATCGATATGCGCCGAGATTCGGCCGACCGGCCGGCCCGACTGCATGGCCAGATAGAGCTGGCCTTCTGCATGCTCGAAGAACGGATTCTTTTTTTGATCGAGATGCAGTCGTCGTTCCAGATCCAAAGGAGGAATCCAGTGGCGATCATCGGCATAGATGCATCTGGGGAACTTCACAAATGCGGCGAAATGGCTTGTGGACTTGACCGGGATCACCTGGACGTCCGACATCACGGTCACTCAGCCTTTGCCGTTGTTGATGCTGCCGCTACCTGCCGTGTGCGGCGCTGTCTTCCATGTTCAGCCACGCTGACTTTGCCATTGGCGACGCTGTAGAGCTTCGTCGCTATCTCGCTCCATGCGCGGCGGTGGGTAATGGCAACGATGGTGAATTCCGGACAGAGCGCCTTTACACGACTGCATATTTCACGCTCCGTAGCAGGATCAAGCGCGCTGGTCACCTCGTCGAGGATGAGGAGTTTGGGGCGCGTTACAATGGCCCGTGCCAGGGCGATGCGCTGGCGTTGTCCGCCTGAGAGCCTGATGCCGGTTTCCCCGACATCGGCCGCAAGCCCGAGCGGCAGTTGACGCACGAACTCGGCTGCCCCCGCCAGCTGCAGCGCTTCCCAGGTCTCCTCTTCGCCGATGCTGGTGTCGCCCAAGGTGACGTTTTCTGCAACTGTGGTGTGCAGAAGACCCAATTCTTGGGGAACATAGCCGATCATGCTCCGCCAGTGGCGAAGCGAAATGTCTCTCAAATCCACTCCGTCGATAAGAATGCGCCCGCTTTCGGGCCGATAAAGTCCTGTTAACAGGTCAATGATCGTGGTCTTGCCGGTACCCGAGGCGCCTTGCAGAACTGTGATGCTCCCTTTTGCGATGGTAAAATCGACTTCTTCCAATACGGGCTTTGTCCCGTGCGAAAAGCTCACGTTTTCAAATCTGCAGGCCTTGTCGAAATTCGGTTTCAGCGTGCCTCTGTCTTCTTCAACGGCCGCCTTGGTATGAGCGATGAAGTCGACGGCGCGCCAATAGGCTCCCTCGTTCTCCGCTGCGGCTTGCAAATCCGACTGCCCTTTGGCGAAAGTGAAAACGATCCTGAAAACGAACACGCCCGCGCCGACCAGCGCCGCAAGCGGCATATCCATTGTTGTTACCGCCACATAGAGCCCAGTGCAGAAGATCGCCGCCGTCAGCGCGTCCTGCGAGTTTTGCAGGCCTGACCTGAGCAATTCCTGCTTCAGTCGAGCCTTCTGGGCACCATGACTTTTTTTGGTCATCAGCGCGGCAATCGGCTCGTTCCGATTCATGGTTTTCAGGGCTTTTAGATTGCCGAGCATGTCGACCAGCAACGTCACGAGATCGGCAGTACGTCGAAAATGCTTCATCCCCGAGCGAAATGAGCTTCCAAGAAAGAACCGCAAGGTCGTCATGAGGACCAGGGCGATCCCGATTCCTATTGCAACGATTTTCCACGACACCAGAAAGGAAACGATGACGAGGGCAATGGTTTGAAACAAGCTGGCAATGTAGCGAGCGGAGAAGATATAGGCATTGCCCGCATTCATGATATCCGTGCCGATGGTGTTGGCGATCGTGCCTCGCCCCTGATCGATGAAGTAGCTCCAGCGCGCCGACAGGAGCGAGTCGATGAGATCGCGGCGCAAATTGGTGAGCAATTTGGCGCGCGACAGCGCCGCAATGCTTAGCGCGCTGAAAGATAAAACGCCCTTGAGGATCATGCCGAGGGCGATGAAAGCGGCAAGTGCGCCAATGCTCATCGGGATGCCGAGCTGGGAGAAAGCTTGCTCCGTCAGGCCGACTATCGGAGTGCCTGTGGAATTGGACTTCGAATCAATCAACGCTATTGTCGGCACGATCGCGCCGAAACTGAAGGCTTCGGCAAACCCGGCAATGACCAGGCAGATCAGCACAATAGCGGGGTGCGACCCGGGGGCCTTGAAGAAAAGCTTGAAGGTCCTCAGCAGTGCCGAGTTCGACCGCGCCCCGTTTTCCCCTAGAGAAGGCATCCCCGTGTTCGACGCTGCGGTTGTTTCCTGGGTTTCATCAAACAAACGGAATAACCATGATCGGCACGAAAAACAACCATGGCGAACTTGAGCGATTTTAGCAATATAGCTGGTAGCAACCAGATTGGCAGATGATCAGACGAATCCTATCCTCGGCTTCCGCTCGTTACTTTGTCCACAACTGGTTTCGCTTGACCAGAAGCATGACAATCGGTGTTCGCGGCATGGTGCTTGACCGCACCGGACGGGTTCTTCTCATCCGGCCGAATTATGTTCCGAACTGGAACCTGCCCGGAGGCGGCATTGAACGGCGAGAGACCGCGATTGCTGCGCTCAAGCGCGAGTTGAACGAAGAGGCGGCAGTGACACTGACGGGACCACCGGCACTTTTCGGCGTGTATTCGAACGAGAAGCGTTTTCGCGGTGATCATGTGGCGCTCTACGTAGTGCGAGATTTCGAGATTGGAACATTTCACCCGACAATCGAGATAGGCGATGCGCGTTTTTATGATGTGCGCAGCCTGCCGCAGGTGAGCGAGGGCACCTGGCGAAGAATTGAAGAAGTCACCAAGGGAATGACTCCCGCCGAATATTGGTGATCCTCGACACGACTACCTCGCCATGCTAAGGGACCGAAAGGGATACACCCCACAATGAACTCCTTGCCATCCATGCCCAACGGGCTGCGACGAAGTGGTGTTAGCGCAAGCAATCTTGCGCTCCTCTGAACCGCTCCTGGCTGTCTCTTCCCAATCTTGCAGCGAGACGATCAGGGCACCCCGTCGCTGAGCATGCGAGTGGAACGATGACCCTGTGTAAGTATTCTATAATTCCGGAAAAACCCGAACATAAACTTGAGATCGAAAGGCTGCTCGATAAGGTCTTTGGATTGTCACGTCAGACCAAAACGTCATACCGGTTGCGGGAAGGCGAAACACCGGTCGAGGGTCTTTCCCTCGTTGCGATCGAACCTGAGAAAGGCGTGGTGGGCGCCATCAGCTTCTGGCGTGTCTTCATCGGGGAAAGCAGGCTGCCGGCATTGCTGCTCGGACCGCTGGCCGTCGCCCCTGAGCGTCAGGGAGCAGGGATTGGCCGTGCCCTGATGAGGCTTGGATTGGATCGGGCCGCTGCGCTCGGAGCCCGCCTCGTTATTCTGGTGGGCGATGAACCGTACTATGGGCAAATTGGTTTTCGCCAGGTGCCGGAAGGCCGGCTTCTCATGCCTGGTCCGGTGGATGCGGCGCGCCTCCTTTTCCTTGAACTGGCGCCAGATGCCCTGAGCGAGGCTCGAGGACTTGTCTTGCCGCCGCGCAGGTGCAAGGGACCGGCAGTTGCGAGCTAGCGGCCCTCGCGAAACCACGTGAGGCTGGTGAGTACCAGCAGAAGTGCCAAGCCAATGAAGGTGCCAAAAAGCGGCAGCTCATTGACCGCACGGACCCGGTATGCGCCGTTCGATTTCAGGCCCAGCCAGTTCGAGCCGGCGAAGGCGCGGCCTTTGCGGGTCTTCGCGAGCCGGGGCACCGCAGCGCCTTGGCTGTCGTCATTTCCTACCCAATAGGCGGCGCCGTGCGTTTCCTCCAGTATCGGATCGAGCTTCTTGTCTGTCGCCGTCAGTTCTTCAAGCTCCTTGGTTCCAGCCTCGCCGAGGGCCGCAACCACGCTCAATTTGTCATCGTTCAAGCGATGGATACCGTTTTCCGTGCTTGTCAGCGCACCGCGCCAAATCCCCGGAGCCGCTTCGCTCAGCGGAACTGAGGTTTTTTTGCCCGATGGCATGGTCACCGTGACAGGCCCGGTCTTGTCGGCCATTGTTCGGCGTTCGATAAGCAGGTTTCGCCCCTGTTGAGTGCCTGAAAGAGCTTCCTCCTCGAGTTCAGGCTCTTTCATGAGCCAGTGTGCTAAACGGCGCAGGAGTTCGGTCTGCGGACCTCCGCCGCCGAAGCCGCGCGCCCAAAGCCAGGCCTGATCGGAAAGCATCAGCGCCACCCGTCCCTCCCCATAGCGGGAAAGGACCATCAAGGGTTTGTTTTCCGGTCCCGACATCACGATATCGCCCGTAGCACCCGGTGCGGTATCGGCAAGGCGAAACCATCGGCCCCATGTGGGGGGGTCGGTTTCACTGCCAGGCAAACCGCGCGTCACGGGGTGACGTTTGCCGGCCTCCGTGACTTCAGGCTTGAATGGCTGGACCGTCACCGCTCCAGTTGGCGCGGCGGGTAGAACGACATTGAGAGGCGTCTCGTAGAGGCTCAAAGGGGACGCATAGTCGGGACCCGAGGCAACAAGCACAGCGCCTCCGGCCTGCACGTAGTCGACGACGTTGTTGAGGTAAACCGTGGGCAGAATGCCGCGTCGTTCATATCGGTCGAAGATGACGAGGTCGAACTCGTTGAGCTTCTCCACGAAGAGCTCGCGCGTGGGGAAAGCGATCAGCGAAAGTTCCTTGACGGGCGTTCCATCCTGCTTCTCCGGCGGTCGCAAGATGGTAAAGTGAACGAGATCCACCGAGGCATCGGCCTTCAGCAGATTGCGCCAGGTGCGCTCCCCGGGATGAGGCTCTCCCGATACCAGCAACACCTGCAGTCTGTCTCGGATTCCCTCCGTGGTGATGACCGTTCGGTTGTTCTGCAGGGCGATTTCCCCCTCGCGTGCAGCGACCGCCACTTCGGTATAGTTCCGTCCGCCGTGTTTTATGTCGATCTCCACTTCCACCGTCTGCCCTGGTCGCGCATTCAGACTGCTGGAGGTCCCGTCGTCGTAGGTTATCGTGACCTCGACCGGTTCACCGCTGGGACTTGATCCTTCCTCCTCGATTCGAAACGCGAAGGTTTGTGGCTGACCAACGAGGCCGAACCGCGGAGAGCGCTCTACCACGAGCCGGCGGTCGGTCTCATTGCGCGATCCCGTTATCAGGGCGTGCAGGGGCCCGTCATAACCTTGTGCCACGAAGCTCTTTGGCACATCGTGGACCTGGCCGTCGGTCACCATGATCGCGCCGCCGTATCGTTCCGGCGGAATGTCGGCCAAAGCCGAATTGAGCGCCTCGAAGGCCCGCGTGCCTTCCTGCTCCTTCGCATCGGCGGATTGCACGACGACAGTGCGGATTTCCGTTTCCGGCAATTTGGATATGCCCTCGGCTACCTTTTCCGCCACATCGCTCGTTCGCTTTGTGCGGTTGCCGATTGTCTGGCTGAGGCTCTTGTCGATCACTAGCACCGCAATATCCGGCAGGGGCTCTCGGTCCTCTTTTCGGATAACCGGGTTGAGGAGAGCCAGCGCCAGCGCTGCGAGTGCAAGACTCCTGAGAATGGCCCCGCGCGCTCGCGCAAACAGCGCCATGAGCAGCGGGAGCATAGCAAGCCCGACAAGGACGTACGCCACCCTTTCGGGGATCAGCGGGTTGAGTGCGACGGTAAGGTCCATGCCTCTGATGTCCTACTGCCCAAGCCGCTCGAGCAGGGCAGGCACATGCACCTGATCAGATTTGTAGTTGCCCGTCAGCGCATACATGACGATGTTTACGCCGGTCCGGTAGGCGAATTCGCGCTGATCCTCGCCTCCGGGTGAAACCGGCAGCAGGGGAGCGCCGTTGGCATCAACCGCCCACGCCGCGGCATAGTCGTTGGAACCGATGATGATCGATGTGACACCGTCGGTCGTGGTGTTGCCTTCGCCTTGTGCTTCGACCCACAGCTGGCCCTGATTGGAGCGGCCAGGAAAAGTCTGCATCAGATAGAACGATTTGGTCAGCACGTGATCTTCCGGCACTGGCTCGATTGGAGGTATGTCGAGGTTGGCAAGCAGGCCGCGCAAGGATTGGGTCTCAGGCGAAATGCCGGACGGGCTGAATATGGCAATGGCCGCATCGCGCGTGTCGAACAGAATCGTGCCGCCGTTCTTCATGTATTTGTCTATCTTTGCCAGCGCCTCGGGCGACACCTGTGGGGCTTCGCCGGTTACGGGCCAGTAGATGAGTGGAAAGAAAACGATTTCGTCTCTCTCAATGTTAACGCCCATCGGATCTCCGGGCTCAACCGCAGTCCGTTGTTTCAAGATTGTTGTAAGTCCCTGCAGGCCGCTGAGTGAGAGATCATCGACTGCCCTGTCGCCCGTGATCACATAGGCAAGTCGCGTGGTTGTCGTGGCCTCGATTGCAAAAGCATCATCTGAGGATGATGTCGAGTGCTCTTGCGCGAGTGAGCTGGGTATTCCTCCGGCAAACAGAAGCACAGCGAGCACCACCGCCGCAGTCCCGGCCGTGAGCCGCAACCGTTGCCAGACGCCGGCAAGTGTCATTGCCGCCAGGGTGTCGATCAGAAACAGAATGAGCGCCGCCACCAGAAGCTCACCGGAGAACGATTTCGCCGCCGATAGTCCATAGTTCAGCTGCCGGACTTGCGGACCAAGCGAAGGCAAGCTGCGGAAACCGGCTTCGCTGGGATAGATGTTCAATGCGCGCGTTGTCCCGGCCCGGAGGTAAAAGCCGGCCGGGTGAAGCGGTGAGGGTTTCACCTTGTCGATTTCCGATGCCGGGATTGGCTGCACATCGGGGGGCATATCGGTGAGCTCGCCATAACCATTGAGCGCTCGCGATGGAGCAAATGCCGAGGCGGCACCGGCAACTGCGTTGCTTGAGTCCTTCGATCCAACACCGGGAGCAATGTCGAGCACCCGCCGGAGCATATCGACGAACAGGCCGGACAAGGGCAAGCTGGACCAGTCGGAATTTGCAGTGACGTGGAACAGAACTAGGAGACCCTTGCCGCGCGGCGCGGCTGTGATCAGCGGCGTGCCGTCCTGAAGACCGGCCCAGATCCGTTCTGGCAGTTCTGCCGATGGCTCGGCCAATACCTGGCGGCGCACGCGAACGTCTGGGTCGATCGAAAGCCCGGCGAACGGTGAGTTCGCATCGAAAGCGGCGATCGCTTGCGGCTCCTCCCAGCTCAAGGCGCTCCCCAATTCGCGGCCCCCCGACCGCAACTCCACCGGCACGAGATCATCGTGGCCGCCGGCCAGCCGCGGCCCGGCGAAGCGCACCAATACGCCTCCGTTCTCAACCCAATCGACGATGGCCTCGCGACTGGAAGCGGGGATGATGCCAATGTCCGCCAGGACCAGCATCGACAGTCCGCCCGCGAGAAGATCGCTGATACCGCCCACTTCTTCTGCGGGTTCCCGCAGTTCCGCATAGGGTTCGAGCGCGCGTGTCACATAATAGAGAGGCGACAGGAGCGGCTGTTCGAGTTCAAGCGAGGCGCCGGTAGCGATGCCCACGGCCTTGCGCTTCCAGCGATCATCGACAAGCTTGACTGCGCCGGCATTCCGCTCGCCGGCAATCTCGATGCGTGCGAGTTCATTGCGCAGTTCAAGCGGCAGGTTCAAGACGGTCTCCCGCCGGAGCGAATCGGGGCCGAAATCGACGCGTTGCTCTACCAGGCTGCGGCCATTGCCCGCCAGTGCCCTGAGCATCAAGGTCCGCGATGCTAGGGCGTGAGCTCTGAGCGCAACGACCTTGACGCCACCTTTGTCGATAGTTGCCGACGACAATGCGGCAGCTGTTGTTTGCGGCGGCGGCGTAACGACTGCGAGTGTTGCGCTCCCGTTCGCAAGTTTCGATAAACCCTCCGAAAAATCCAAGCCTGTGCGGTAGTCGATTCCATCCGCCAGCCAAATAACCTCGAGCTTTTCGATGCCGCCGAAGGCCCGTTTTAGTCGTTCCAAGGCGGCTGGCCGGTCGGGCTCCAGCGCCTGGGGTGCCAAAGCGCTGACGGTCGATCGCAGGGAACGCGCAGCCTCGAGTCCCAGATCCGGATAGCGTGATCTCAGCGTCGTGGTGGCGATGGCCATCTGACGGCCGTTTTGCTCTCCGCTGCCCAGCAACGCGTCGAGGTAATCGATTCGTTTTTGCCAGTCCCTGGCTGCCGCCCATCCGTCGTCCACAACAATGAGGAGCGGCCCCTTGTCATCGTCCCACAACTCGTTGCCGCCCAGCAGCGGCCGAGCCACCGCGAGGATGATCAAAGCAGCCAGCGTCAGGCGTAACAGGATGAGCCACCAAGGAGTGTGATCCGGCTGTTCCTCCTTGGACACAAGATTCAGAAGCAACCGAAAAGGAGGAAAGGCCACGCGCCGGGGTTTCGGAGGTGTGAAGCGCAGAAGCCACCAGATCACCGGCAGCGCGAGCAATGCCCACAAGGCCGCGGGAAACGCAAAAGTGATGCTGGCAAGACCGGCCATCATGCGGCACCTGCACGATAGGCACTGCGCCGCCGCTCGTTGGAAATCAGCATATAGAGAGAGAGCAGCAGGCGATGTGGCGGCTGATCGGTATGGTGAACGCTGAACGTCCAGCCCAGGCGGCGGGAGAGATCTTTGACCTCGGCCCTTTGACGGCGGTAAAGCGTTTGGTAGTCGCCTTTCATTGACTCAGCACGCCCGAATGTAAGATTGCGCGTGCCCGCCATCTCGGCGAACTCCGTCCTCCCGCGATAGGGGAAGACCTCTTCGGCGGGGTCGGCGATTTGGATGAGATGGCCCTTTTGAACCTGTGCGGCGATCGGCGTCAGTCTGCCGGCAATATCTGTAATGGGATCGAGGAAATCGCTGAACATCACGCACGTGGAGAACCTGGAAAGCTTGGGATGCTCTGGAAACTCTTTTGCCGGTGAGGCAAGGCTTTCCGATAAACGCGCCAGTGTGGCTTGCGTGTGACCTGGAGTGTATGCCCCTCCGAGCAGGGCGACCCGTTCGCCAGCGTGAACGGCCAGGATGGCTATTGCCATGCCGACGAGCGCGGCCCTGTCGATCTTTGACGCCGCCGCCAGATTCGACCGAAACCGCATCCCAGGCGCTCCATCTACCCACAGCCACATGGTATTGGCAGCCGCCCATTCGTTTTCGCGAATCAAAAGCTTGTGAGTCCTGGCAGACTTGCGCCAGTCTATTCGATTGGCCGGGTCCCCGCTGGTGTATGGGCGGTATTGCCAGAAATCTTCCCCCGGTCCGGCCGTGCGCCGCCCATGCGTTCCCTGGATGATGGTCTGGGCGATACGCTGCGCCTCTATTAACAATGCAGGGGCAATGGCCGAAAGATGCTCGGCCTCATCGCGCAGCGTCAGAGACGCTGGCTGCGACGTCGCGGTTCTGGACCGGCGAGCGGCCATGGGTACCTTTTTACGTTAGCGGCTTCACCAGCCGTGCGATGACATCATCCAAGCTCACACCGTCGGCGCGCGCGGCGAATGTAATTGCCATACGGTGGCGCATGACGGGTGTGGCCAGTTCCAAAACATCGTCAATCGAAGGCGAAAGCCTGCCGTCCAGCAAGGCCCGCGCCTTGACGCCAAGCATCAGCGCCTGACTGGCGCGGGGGCTTGGGCCCCAGGCGACGTTCTGGTTTATGAATTGCTCGCCGGTTTCACCAGGTCTGCCGCTTCGAACCAGAGACAAGATCGCCTCGGAGACGCTCTCGCCCACTGGGATCATACGCACCAGATGCTGCGCGGCAAGGAGCTCCTTGGCCGTGAGGACAGGCTCGGCCTGATCCTCCGATGTGCCGGTTGTCGCGAACAGCATTCGCCGCTCTGCATCAAGGCTCGGGTATGGCACATCGATCTCGAGCAGAAACCTGTCGAGCTGGGCTTCGGGAAGTGGATATGTTCCTTCTTGCTCGATTGGATTTTGCGTCGCCAGCACATGGAAGGGGCTGGGCAGGTCGTGCCGAACGCCAGCGACCGTGACGTGCTTTTCCTGCATCGCCTGGAGGAGCGCCGACTGCGTGCGCGGACTTGCCCGGTTGATCTCGTCGGCCATGAGGAGCTGACAGAACACCGGTCCCTGCACGAAACGGAACTGGCGGCGGCCCTTGTCGCTCTCATCCAGGATCTCGGCGCCGAGAATGTCTGCCGGCATGAGGTCGGGAGTGAACTGAACGCGGCGCTCCGCCAGGCCCAGCACACGTCCAAGCGAGGTCGCAAGTTTTGTCTTGGCAAGACCCGGCGCGCCGACGAGCAGCGCATGGCCCCCCGAGAGGATGGCTGTGAGAGCAAGTTCGACGACCTTCTCTTGGCCGAAGATGATCTGCCCGATGGCCTCCTTTGCCTGGGTCAGGCGTTCGCCTGTCCGTTCTAGGTTGTCGAGTGTCTTCTTGTCCGTTTCATTGAGCGTTGACATGCGTGGCACGAGCGTTTGCATCCTTTCATCATCGAGAGCAAGCATGTGCATGAGGCTTGCCTTGCGCTACTTTCGCTTGACTTCAAAGCGTGGCCGCAGTGAGGCAGACTCATCTGCTACAATATAGGAAAACCGGGCCCGTCAAGCCATCAACGATTAAAAAAATGACGAATGAGTCTTTCAAAGCACAGTTGCCGGGAGATCCCAGCAACCCGCTGCGCGGATTGAAGGAAGTTCAACAGCAGGGGAAAGCTCTGCCGCCCGTTCATCTCTGGAATCCGCCCTTTTGCGGGGACATACCAATGCGGATTGCTGCCGATGGCACATGGTACTACATGGGCTCCCCCATCGGCCGTAAACCACTGGTCAAGCTGTTTTCTTCGATTCTTCGCCATGATGAGGATGGCAAGTACTACCTTGTCACTCCGGTTGAGAAGTGCGGTGTTGAGGTTGATGACGCACCACTCCTTGCCGTCGCCATGGTGGTGAGCGGCAAAGGCCGGGAGAAGACAATCCGCTTCATCACGCAGGTTGATGATGAAGTCACGGTGGATGAAAGCCATCCTTTGCGTTTCGATCGGGAACGGGGCACCGATGGCCTGAAGCCCTATGTGCTCGTCAGAGGCAGGCTTGAGGCGCTCGTCAACAGGCCTATTTTCTATGACCTGGTGGCGCAGGGCGTCGTCGAGAGAATCGATGAGGTGGACTGGTTTGGTGTCTGGTCTTCTGGCCGGTTCTGGGCCATGCAGCGGGCGAGCGAAATCGGGCTCATACGATGACCGCCTTTCGATTTGACGAGACCGAAGTGCGCGAGCGCGCATCCAGACTGCTCCTCGACCAGCCGCCGACGAGTTACCGGCGCAGCGACGACGACCTCAACACGGACGAGTCTTGGAAGCGGAACGGAACCGTCTTTCGCCACGCGGCGGTTCTCATTCCAATCATTGCGCATGCGCCGGAGGTGACAGTCATGCTGACCCTGCGCACCGATCAGATGCACAGCCATGCAGGCCAGGTCGCTTTCCCCGGTGGCAAGATCGACAGCGCCGACACGAGCGAGATTGCTGCCGCCCTCCGGGAGGCGGAGGAGGAGACAGGCTTGCCGCCGGCACATGTCGATCCCGTGGGGTTCCTGGACGGCTATTTGACTCGCACCAACTATCGCGTTGTGCCAGTCGTGGCGTTGGTGAAGCCTGGATTTTCGATTAAGCCGGCCGTTGAGGAAGTGGCAGCCGTGTTCGAGGTGCCACTCAGATTTCTCATGACGCCGGAAAACCACTTGGTGCATTCGCGGCAATGGGAGGGCAGGCCGCGGCATTTCTACGCGATGCCCTATGGGGAGCATTACATTTGGGGGGCCACCGCCGGGATGCTCAAGAGCCTTTATGATAGGCTTTACGCATGAAGAAGCATGTCGCAGTTCCTCGCCTGCCGCGCATCAGGCAGGCTTGGCTTAGGCAGCCCGCGCTCCGCAAGGTGCTCGAGGTGTTGAACCGTGAGGGCACGACACGCATCGCTGGCGGGGCCGTGCGTAACGCGCTCCTGGGCGGCGCGGTCACCGAAATCGATCTGGCGAGCACGCTCACGCCGCAGGAGGTGACGCGCACTGCTCAATCCGCCGGCCTGACCGTCCACCCGACGGGACTTGAACATGGCACCGTCATGGTGGTGGCGGAGGGAACGCCGTTCGAGGTAACGACCCTGAGGGTCGACGTCGAAACCTTCGGGCGACGGGCGCGGGTCAGCTTCACCGACAACTGGGAGGCTGACGCCAGCAGGCGGGACTTCACCATGAATGCGCTCTATTGCGACTTAAACGGTCAAGTCCACGACCCGCTCGGCGGATATCACGACCTTAGGCGACATGTCGTCAAATTCGTCGGCAACCCGGAAGCGCGCATCGAGGAAGACCACCTGCGAATTCTGCGGTTCTTCCGCTTCACCGCCCAATATGGCTCCGGTGCCCCCGATTCACGCGGTCTTGAGCACTGCGTTAGGCTGCGCAGGAATTTGAAGTCTCTTTCAGCCGAACGTGTTCGCCAGGAGCTTTGGAAACTCCTCTCCGCGCCGGGCGCCCTCAGGATGCTGAGGGTCATGGAGAAGAAAGGCATCAACCGAATACTGCTGGGCCGCCCGCTTAATTTGAAGGCATTCGAATACATGGTCGCAGCTGATCGCGCGCTGAAGCTTGCGCCCGACCCCTTGCTCAGACTTCATATTCTCACCGGGAGTGCGACCGAATATCGGGACATTCTCAAGCTCACCAATGCGGAAATGGATCGATTGCGGGCGCTTGGCCCGGCAGGGAGCGTCTCGCCCCAGCTTAGGCCTCACGAGCGCAAGATCGTGCTCTACCAGTTTGGCCGCCAGACCTATCTTGACGGTGTGAGATGCGCATGGGCGCTGTCGGCTGTCCCCAAAGATCCGCGGTGGCGAAGGCTTCTGCGGTTCGAACGCCGCGCATCGCTGCCGAAGTTCCCGGTTACGGGTGCCGATCTCAAGGCGCTGGGCATTGAGGCCGGACCGACGATGGGCGCCATGCTCAAGGCGCTGGAAGATTGGTGGATGGCGTCCGGATTTCCGGACGACAAGCATGTGATCCTCAAACGGCTCGAAGCCCTGCGACGCTTGCCAAGCTCGGCGTCTTTCGGCCATAAGCAACCCCTCAAAACCGAACAGGGTGCCGAGGACTGATGAGCAGCATTATCGTGGTACGAAGCGAAGGCGAGGGAGCTCCTGCTGCGGAACCGGGCGAAGCATCTGCCGAATCACTGCTTGCTGGCGAATACAAGACCAGGACCTTTAACCATTGGACGGGCGAAGATGGCCGTCTCCATTGCGGAATTTGGGAATGCACGCCTGGAAAGGTGAAAGTCGACTACACGGAGTGGGAATTTTGCCACCTTATAGAAGGCGAGGCCGTGTTGACGAATGAACAGGGCCAAAGCTGGCGGCTGAAAAAAGGTGATGGATTTATCATTCCGGAGGGTTTCAAAGGCACCTGGGAGACGGTGCGGCCCTTGCGCAAGCACTATGTCATCCTCCTCCCAAAAGGCTGATGAACATCGCCTCGTCCAAGCCCGAGCTATTCTTCGAGGATTTTCCGCCAGGCGAAGTTTTCGAATATGGCGCCTATGAGGTCACGGCGGACGAAATCATAAGTTTCGCGCGCGAGTTCGATCCCCAGCCGTTTCATTTGGACGAGAACGCCGCCAAAGCCTCGATGTTGGGTGGTCTGGCCGCAAGCGGTTGGCATGTGTGCGCGATCATCATGCGGTTGATGGTCGATGGGTATTTTGGCCGCACGGCCTCCATGGGCTCGACCGGCGTCGACGAGGTGAAATGGCTCATACCCGTCTATCCCGGTGACCGACTGTCATGCCGGTGCACCACGCTCGAAGCGCGGGTGTCGTCGAAAAGGCCTGACATGGGAATTGTCAGACTCCGCTGGGAATTGCTTGCAGCAGAACGTCAGTGCAAAGCCGTGATGACCGGCATCAATCTGATGAAAGTCAGAGGGTCTCCGTGAAGGGGCTATTCTACGAGGAGGTTGAGCTCGGATCCGAAGACACTCTCGGAAGCTATCATTTTACCCGCGATGCTGTTCTAAGGTTTGCCCGCGCCTTCGATCCGCAACCCTTCCACCTCGACGATGAGGCAGCCCGTCAGTCGCATTTCGGCGCGCTATGTGCCAGCGGCTGGCATACGGCGGCAGCCTGGATGAAATGTTACGTCGAGTTCAACGAGCGTCATCGGAGCGAGCGCGCAGCACGCGGCGAGCGCCTGCCGGCTACCGGCCCATCGCCCGGGTTCGAAAATCTGAAGTGGCTGAAGCCCGTCTACCCTGGCGATACGATCACCTACAGCAGCCGCATGACCGGCAAGCGGACGCTCAAGTCGCGGCCGGGCTGGGGTCTTCTCCTCAGCCTCAACACCGGCATCAACCAGGCGGGCGATCTGGTCATTTCCTTCGACGGCAAGGTTCTCATCCAGATGCGAGAGTAGGAGAGGGGCGATCCAACTCAGCCCTCTCCAACTCGCGTCCTTGCCGATGATGTAGCTGCATCGAAATGCGAAAGGCTTTCAGCGGCACCCCCGGTTGGCAAGGGGATCTCCAGTCGAAGGAAATCTTCCGAATTCGATGTCTTCACGCGATAAACCGATATCGCGCAGCATGTGATCGTTCAGCTGCAAGAGCGCCCTGCGCGTCCGCCACAGCATCAGCCTTTTGAAATAACCTGCTAAGGCCCCGCCGGCGAAACTCATGCTACGCTGGAGAGGTGAGGCTCTGTGGGAGTATGTGTTCGGCATCTTTTCAACTCCATTTTCGCCAAACATAGACCATTGCGAAGTCAGCATGTGTCAGCAGTAAAGTCGACGGGCGGCCCCAACTAAAAGGCCGCCCGTTCCCTGTCTTCCGTCCCAGACAATTCGGTATAACTACATGCCGAATGGATGTCCCTTTGCAGACCAGTTGGCCCGCCGCATCTCCGCGAGTCGTCCCGCCCGCAAATCAATGCGGGAAATCCCGATGTCATTCAGCATGTGATCGTCGAGCTCGAGCAGCATTCTGCGAGTGCGGGTCTCTTTCATCCGCGTGACGATCCCCTCGATGGCGCTGGAAATCAGACTGAGGATGGCTCCAAAGGCCGCCTGACGCGCTTCCGTATAGGCCATACCCCCGGCGGTGAAGTGGTTGGACATGACGGTGCTCCGTTGGTTCTTTCCGGTTGAGTGTCTTAAGGCCGAGTTGTTGACACATCCCCAGGGAACCGCCCCTGAACGCCTCGTTCATGTCCCGTTTAGATTGGGCGCAGGCCCCGCACTTGACGAAAGGTCCTGACCCTCCCCATCCTCCTTGGCCATGAAAGCGAACGTTATTCTCATCTCCCACGATCGCGCCGACCAGGGCGGCGATCGCGCCTCGTACTTTCTTAAGTCGAAGAATTTCAATCTTTTGTGGTCGTGCCCGGCGGAAGGCGATTTGATTCCCAGAATGAATGAGGAGTGCGCAGCACTTGTTGTTTACGGCGGTAAATATGACGTCCCCGAAAAACAAACGTATGCGTTTCTCAAGGATGAGATGCGCGTGATTCGCCAGGCACTAAATCGCGATATCCCGTTACTCGGAATCTGTCTCGGCGCGCAGCTCTTGGCGCATGAACTGGGGGCGGAAGTTGGAGCGCACCCGCAGGGCCATCACGAATACGGCTACTATCCGCTCGCTCCCACTCAGGCGGGCAGGGCACTCATTCCATCGGGTCTCATGGTCCTGCAATCGCATTATCATCAATTCGACATTCCACCGGGTGCTGCAAATTTGGCAGGCACCGACCACTTTCCCCATCAGGCCTTCAGCTATGGAAAGGCGTTTGGCCTTCAGTTTCACCCGGAAGCATCCCGGGCATCTCTCGAACGTTGGATCGCCCGGCGTGGCGAGCGCAATTTCGCCAAGGGCGCTCACCCGCCCGAACGTCAGCTCGCTGACCATTCGCGCCATGATGCTGCGCTGGGAAACTGGTTCAATGGCTTTCTTGAAAAATGGATTGCATCCGCATTGCAAAAAGCGGCTCTTTTTGGATAATGCTAGGCTAGAACGCCATGACGACGCTTCTCAAGCTGCCACCGCTCGAATCCCCCCGACTGATCATTCGCGAACTGGAAATGCGCGATGCAGATGACTTCTCCACCTACATGACGCGCAACGACTACCAGCGTCACATAGCTTTGCGTCTCACGACCGCGCAGTCGATTCGAAGCCATGTCATGCGCGCGGTGGTTCGCCAAAGTCAGAAGGTGCGCAACTCCTATTCTTTTGCCGGTGAATTGAAGCAGAATCGAGTCGTGGTCGCCGATGGTTTTATCCTCTGCCATGGGCGGCTCGGTGAGTTGGGATGGGGTGTCAATCCCGATCTTTGGGGTCTTGGACTTGGCGTCGAACTTGGCCGCGCTCTCATCGCGCAGGCTTTTGAGCGGATCGGATGCGAGCGTCTTTGGTGCAAGGTCATGGGCGGCAATGCCGCCTCGATGCGCTTGGCATCGCGCATCGGCATGCGCTTGATCAGATCGTACCGGGATTTTCCGGTCGGAGGAGGGCGATTCGAATCTGTGGAGTTTTTTGCAATCACCACGCGGGAATATTTCGAAGCAGGCTATTGAGCTTGCGCGCACCTGACAGGAAAAACGATCATGAACAGCGGTGAGCTTCAGTCCATCCCATTGCGGGCCCGGCGTGAGGGCGGCGGAACCCCCCAGATGCAGAAGTGGTACCTTAAGTCTGAGACCGGGCCGCTCAAAGACGTGTTGCTTGGTCCTGCTGAGAGCTTCCGCTGGCTCGGACTTGAGAATGCCGCCTATTCATCGCTGGTGCGCGAAACAATTCGAAAGGGACGAAAATTCGACAAACAGCTCGCCATGCGTCAGCATCGCGAGATGGTCGATGCCTACCGGGAAGCAGGCGTTGCCTGTCACTTCCTCCCCGTTGACGAAGAGGTTCCCTACCAGGTCTATGCCCGCGATTCCTCTTTCATGACCCCCTATGGAGCGGTGATCTGCCAGCTCGTCAATCCCAGACGGCGCGGTGAATATGCCTCCGTCCTGCGCTTCTATCTCGATCATGACATCTCGATTTACGATATGGTGAGTGCGGGCAGTTTCGAGGGTGGGGATTTCAACATCATTCGCCCAGGTGTCGCCCTCATCGGTTATACCGACCATCGCAGCGAGGAAGTCGCCGCTCGGCAGGTAGCGGATTGGTTTGTCAAGGAAGGCTGGGAGATCAAATTCGCGCCGATCGACCAGTTTTACGTGCACATTGATCTCATGGTCTGCATGCTGAATGATGAATGTGCCGCGGTTTGCCTGGAAACAACCGAAAAGGACGTCGTCGATTGGCTTAAGTCCAAGAAGATTGAAATCGTCCCCGCCACCTTCAGTGAAACCATGGCGCTTGGTTGCAATGTTGTTGCCCTGGGCCATGATCGCGTGCTCTCCACCCTCGGCGCCACGGATTTGAACGCGAAGATGCGCGCCGCGGGTTTCAAGGTTTACGACCCCGACATGACGATGTTCACCTGGGCGGGTGGTGGAGTGCACTGCATGTGCCAGCCTTTGCGCCGCGAGGCGGCCTGAGCGCTCGGCAATGGTAAATTTCCCGCTAACGGATGCTCCACGCTGAAACACGTTCTATATCGTTTAAGTTGATAGAAATATTAGCTTCAACTGAAGGTCTTCTTAAGCACCCTGTGGCATGTTCCGGGTACCTGGAAAGTCACCGGAATGAGGCCCAATCGATATTTGGCAGTTGCTGCGGTCGCCGTCGTGGCGAGCTGGCTCGCCACCATTGGTCTTGTTTACACGAGCGCCGCCGACTTGCGTCAACAACGTGCCCAGTATGATGAGTTGACCCAGCAGCTGCTCGGTCTTGAGCAGATGCGCGCATCCGTTATTCAGCTCGCCGCGGCGGACGACGAGTTCGTGATGTTGTCCGCCTTCAATGGTCACGACGAGGCAAGAGTCCGCGCTCAGCTGGCCCGCGACCACGCCGCGGAGCTTGCATCAAGCAAGAACAACTTTGCCAATGCGTTTGGCCGCTATCAGCGACTCGTCAATGTCAACCCTGTTTTCAACGCTTCGGCTGAAACGGAAACAGCAAACCTTAGCCAGCATTTCGTCGACAACGTTCGTCGCAGGTACTACTCCTATATCGTGGCCTCGGAGCGCCTCTATCTAGGCAATGCCAGGTTCAATCCAAAAATTGCAGGTGAGGCGAAATCGCTTGAAAAGGCACTGGTACGCGCGATCGGCACAAGAATCGAGGAGGTCAAGCAGCAGCTCGGCCACCATCATCCCTTGTTCGAAGCAACCATCAACGATGCGCGCGACAAGCTGGTGGTCTTGCTGCTTGGGGCGATTGTTCCCGCATTGGTCACTGGCTATCTGGTTCGACGCGGCATCATCCGCATGTTTGGTGAGATCTCAGCTCAAAGGGAAAGCATCACCGGATCCAACCGCAAACTTGAAGCGGCTCTGTCCGAGCTCCGTCGCGTGCAGGAGACGATGGTGCAGACCGAGCGGCTCTCAACGCTCGGCAAGCTGACGGCCACCGTCAGCCACGAGCTGCGCAATCCTATGGCTGCCCTAAGAAATTCGCTGTTTCTTATCCGCGAGTTCGCCGGGAACCCTGACAAGGTGAACGCCAATGTGGAGCGCGCCGAACGTAGCATCGTGCGTTGCGACAACATTATCGGCGATCTTCTTGAATATACCCGGCAGAGAAATCTTGACCTTCAGCCCGTCAGCCTAGCGGAATTGACGCGCGAAATCCTCGATGAGCAAAAACTGCCGGCCGAAATCAAGCTGACGACCGATCTGCGCGGCGGCAGCACTCACGCCATGATCGATTCAGACCGCTTCCGGCGAGTCGTGATCAATCTCGTGCAGAATGCCGCTGAAGCGATCAGAACCTCGAAAGGTTTTGGCGAAATAAGGGCCCAAACGGGTTTGGTGGGCGACATGGTTTTTCTCGAGATTGCCGACGACGGGCCGGGAATTTCGGAAGACGTGCTGGAAAAGATCTTTGAACCGCTGTTCACCACCAAGAGCTTCGGCGCCGGGCTGGGTCTGCCGACCGCTAAACGGCTTGTGGAACAGCATTTCGGAACTTTGACGGTAAATTCCAAACCTGGGATGGGTTCGAGCTTTCGCGTGCTGCTCCCCCTAAGCAAGAACAATCAGGTGAGGGCGGCATGAGTGGCAAAGCCAAGGTTCTCGTCGTCGATGACGATCGCGATGTTGCAGATTCTCTTGCCGGTATTATCGAAGCACGCGGCCACTCCGTCTGGGTCGCCTATGATGGCGAGGAGGCCATGCGTCTTGCCCTGGAGCTGCGGTTCGATGTCGGTTTCCTCGACGTCGTGCTCCCAGGCAAGAACGGCGTTGAAAGCTTGTTTGATCTGAAGCGGCTCCAGCCGGGAATGGCGATCTATATGATGACCGGCTTCAGTGTTGCCGATCTCATTGCGCGGGCACTGGCGGGCGGCGCTCTTGGCATCTTGCGCAAACCGGTCGCGCCGGAGGAGGTGCTGTCACTTCTTCCGCCTCGGAGCGGTGGTTCGCTGTTGATTGCCGATGAAGACGGCGATCTATCGGACTCTCTTGCGCCGGCCCTGAACGAGGCAGGCTGGCCAACGCTGGCCGTGAGCTGTTCTGAGGATGCCAAGATGAGAGCGGCCGATGCGATGCTCGATGCCATGATTGTCGACATCGATGCGCCGCTGCTGGGCAGCATGGAAGTCTGTGCTGAACTCTGGAGAATGGGCCGCCGGCTGCCCACGGTGATTGTCACTCCCGAGGCAGAAGAGGTGAAGCCAGTTGCGCCGGGCAACGTGTGCCACTTGTTCAAGCCTGTCGATCCCGTACAGGTGTTGTCTTTGATCGACAAGGTAGCACCTGGCCTTCGCGTCGCTTATGAGGGGACGGCATGATGGCAGAGACGAAACTCGACATTTTGCTGGTGGACGACGATGTGGAGCTTCTCGCCAGTGTCGAAGAGATCCTTACCGGCATGAGTTATCGTGTGAAGGCGTGCCCCAGCGTTGAATCTGCACTCAAGGCGGCCTTGAGCACGGACTTTGCCATCGGCCTGATTGACTATCGGCTGGGCAGCCAGAAGAACGGACTCGATCTCATAGAGGAACTGCAGGTCTATCACCCAAACGCCAAATTCCTGATGATTACCGCCGATGTCGAAAAAGCGACTCAGATGCGAGCCGCACATCTGCGGCTTTTCGGCTACCTGCGCAAGCCGGTGCCGCCTGAGGCTCTAATTTCTGCCGTCAAACAAGCTCTTGCGGCCTGACCGGAAAAATGTTGGTGGAAAGCCCGCCACCTGGACTAGATTGGCCCTTCGAGAGGGCAGTCTCATTGGCAATCGAATGGAGGGTTTTCAATGATTAGCAGTATATCGAGACACGGGACGGGTACCGTGCTTGCTCTGGCGGCGGTGCTCTTTTTTGCCACGGCTTCTACTGGACTTGCCGCGCGGTCCTCGGCCTATTGCGACGCCTATGCGCGGGATTTTGCCGATCGCAATACCCACGCCGGCGAGAATGTCGTCGGCAGCGCGGTTGCCGGCGCAATCGGCGGCGCATTGCTCGGTGGCATCATTTCCGACAAGCCGGGCAAGGGGGCCTTGATCGGTGCCGGAGTAGGCACTGCGGCGGGCGCGGTAGGCAGTTCCGCCCGATGGCGCGACAACTATGACTATGCCTTTCATCGCTGCATGTCTTCGGGCGCCACAGCCGGTCGTCTCGCTCCTGGATCCCCCGAATGGTACGATTACTGCGAAGCCAAGTATCGTTCCTTTGACCCCGACACCGGAATGTTTCTTTCCAATTCCGGTGAATGGAAGCCTTGCCGTTAGTCCGCCTTTCCTCGATCGGTGAAATAGATGGGCCGGAGAACTTTCATTCTCCGGCCTTTTGCTGCGCCCAGGGAGTGGCTCAGCAGGAGTAGTACATGTCGTATTCTATGGGATGTGGTGTGTGCTCGAAGCGAATCACCTCTTCCATCTTGAGTTCGATATAGCTGTCGATCAGGTCATCTGAAAATACGCCGCCCCGCTTGAGAAATTCGCGGTCTTTGCTGAGAGTCTTCAATGCCTCGCGCAGGCTGCCGCAGACGGTGGGAATATTTTTCAATTCCACCGGCGGAAGATCATAGAGATTCTTGTCAACCGGATCGCCTGGGTGGATCTTGTTTTGAATCCCATCGAGTCCGGCCATAAGGATCGATGAATAGGCAAGATAGGGGTTGGCCGACGGGTCGGGGAAGCGCACCTCGACCCGTTTCGACTTCGGGCCCGAACCGAAGGGAATGCGACAGGCGGCCGAACGGTTACGCGACGAATAGGCCAGGAGCACCGGCGCCTCAAATCCGGGCACCAGCCGCTTGTAGGAGTTGGTCGACGGATTGGTAAAGGCGTTGCACGCTTTTGCATGCTTGATCACTCCGCCGATGAAATACAGGCATAGCTCCGAAAGATCGGCATACTGATTCCCGGCAAAGAGAGGTTTGCCATCCTTCCAGATCGAGAAATGGCAATGCATCCCCGAGCCGTTGTCGCCCTTCACTGGCTTCGGCATGAAGGTTGCCGATTTGCCATAAGCATGCGCCACGTTTTGAATTACATATTTGTAGATCTGCATATGATCGCCCATGCGCACCAGAGGAGCGAATTTGATGCCCAGCTCATGTTGCGCGGAGGCCACTTCATGGTGATGCTTTTCAACCGTTACCCCCATCTGCGCCATCGTCGCCAGCATTTCGGAACGCACATCCTGCGCTGAATCCTGCGGGTTGACCGGAAAATAGCCGCCTTTGGTGCGCATTCGGTGACCGGTATTGCCGGACTCGTAGTCGCGATCCGCATTGGTAGGAAATTCATACGAGTCGACTTTGAAACCGGTGTTGTAAGGATCGTTGGCGAATTTGACGTCGTCGAAGATGAAGAACTCCGCCTCCGGCCCAACAAACACCGTGTCTCCGACTTTCGTCTGCTTCAGATACGCTTCCGCATGTTTGGCGACCATGCGCGGATCGCGTAGGTAGGCTTCCCCCGTGGTCGGCTCGAGTATGTCGCAGAAGATCGCCGCGGTGGATTGTGCGTAGAACGGATCGACGTGGATACTCTCGGCATCCGGCAAGAGCGTCATGTCCGATTCATTGATCGCCTTCCATCCGGCGATCGATGAAGCATCGAACATGATGCCTTCGGTAAACGCGTCTTCAGTCATGAGCGCTATATCCACCGTCACATGCTGCAGCTTGCCGCGTGGATCGGTAAATCGCAGGTCCACGAATTTGACGTCCTTTTCCGTGAACAGCTTGAGCGCCTCATCAACGTTCTTTGTTTTTGCCATCTAAAGTTTCCCTGTTTTCGTCCGTAGCTGCCTAGAGGGCATCGGTTCCGGATTCACCGGTTCTGATGCGAATGGCCTGCTCTATATTGATGATGAAGATTTTTCCATCGCCGATGCGGCCGGTACGTGCGGCGTTCATGATGGCCTCAACCGCTTTGTCCACCATGTCGTCGCCGAGCACGATTTCAATTTTCACCTTCGGCAAGAAATCGACGACATATTCGGCACCGCGATAGAGCTCTGTGTGGCCCTTCTGCCGTCCAAAGCCTTTGGCCTCCGTGACCGTGATGCCTTGCAGACCCACCTCTTGGAGGGCCTCCTTCACCTCATCGAGTTTGAAGGGCTTGATGACGGCTTCGATCTTTTTCATGGACCACCCCTCTTGTAGGTGTGGAGGTCCATGGCAAGGCCCGTGCCAGATGCCACCGGCGGAAAATCTTCAGGAATTCCGCTGCTTTGCTTGATTGGGGCGCTCTGGATGTACGTCTACAGTGCCCATCCATCAGGCAGATGAACAATTTATGGGCAGAAGTGGCAGCCTCATCCGACAGGATCACGAGACGGGCGGTGGATAAAATCGACGCCAGACGGTGTGAAATCGGTTTGCAGACCAATGAGGACCGAGAAGGCCGCCAATGCTGCAAGAAGCGTGATGACGGTGGCTACCGTCCAGGCATCGTGCTCGAGCCCTTTGCTTGTGTGTTTCATCAACCTTGACTCGTGTCATCGTGGAAGCGCAACCAAAGATAATTAATGAAAGTTTTGAAATCGTTAACGAGGTCCGTCTCGGACCGCGGAACCTCGAGGCCCACGGTCCAAGACGGTCCTCCCCACCCGTCTAATGCGACAGATAAGGTGTACGAATTTGGTCTGCGATCGCTTCGAATGCGTCTTTGAGATCGGTCGCATCATCCGCCGTATAGGCATGGGCCGAACTCGTGGCGCAGTCGGCCAGCAGCTGTCTCCGGTGACTGCTGGTGTCGAACGCTATTGTATAGAGCGCAATTCCCTGGTTCTTCACGTTGGTGCACTGCGCCATCCAGACGTTGTCAGCAATGTCGTCCTCATTGTTGTGCCTGGGGTAACTCGGCCCCACGGTCGAAGCGGCGTCGGATAGAAAGATCAGCACCTTCTGCGCCGAGCCGTAGGGTTCCGCCTCGGTGAGGGGCTCCGCTTCCGAAAGCGCTCGCCATCCCCAGATTAGGCCGGCGCCCGTATAGGTGTCCGACACTCTCGCCTCCAGCCCATCGATCCACGATTTGACCGCGTCAACATCGGAGGTCAGCGGAAGCAGGGGAGTGGGATTGCAGAGAGCATCGACCACGGCCGGAATCGGGGTCGAGTCGGAATCGTCGAGCTCCAGAGGATAGTTGCGCGAGCCCACACAACCGTCCCAACTCGCTTCATCCTCGGCCGAGAGGTCCAGCCAGGACTGATCCTTGTTGTCGAGCCCGACATTCACATAGGCAGCGTAGGGGATGACCGCGAACCTGATGTCCGGATTCGTGCCATTGGGAACGAGCGTATCGACAACGCCTTCCACGGCTTCCTTCAGAAGCGACAGCGACGAACTCATCGAGCTTGAATTGTCGATCACCATCGCGACTTCGATAATGTTGTCGGCCATTGTCGCGGTGGAGGTGACGCTGACTTCCACGGTGTTGATCCCTAACACTCCCGATATCAGCGTCGGCATGGTCACCGAGGCCGCGCCCGTGACCTCCTCATCCTCGACGACCTGGCTGACTTGCGCATCGAGTTCCGGATGCTTGGCCGCCCAATTCGCGGCCATGTACTTGGCGATGATCGTCTCCGCTTCCTGGTCGGTTTCTACCCGTGCTGCCGCAGCCGCCAACACGGCACTGTCGAGGGCGCCTTGGAGCGACGATCGAGCGGCAGAGGCCTTGACGAAGTCCACTGCTATTCCGGCAGCGCCCAGGACGGCGACCGATAATATGGCGAACAACACAGCCACCGTGCCGTGAGTTTTTCTTGCGAATGCTGCGAATTTAAATCGATTATGAATCTTGTTCATTGGAATACAACCTTCTATTGAAAATAGAGCTAGATACAACTGTAAGCGTTTGCAAAATCCTTAACGGCAGGGGTGCATTGTTGGAGGTGGTAAAACAGACCCGGGGTTGAGCCCTACAATTTCTGGCTCTTTTTTCGTGTTATTTTAGGTCTATGCAGTCTGAGGTTTTGACACCGGTCGAAATGCGGGCGGCAGAGCAAACGGCCATCGCGGCCAGCTCCTCCGCTCGAGAGCTCATGGAATGCGCTGGAAGCGCCGTCGCCGCTGAAATTCTCAAACAGTGGACGAGGCGTTCCGTTCTTGTGCTGTGTGGCCCCGGCAACAATGGAGGCGATGGATTTGTGGTCGCTCGCCGTCTCAGAAAGGCGGGCTGGCCGGTCCAGATTGCTTCGACGGTGGGTCTGGCCTCCCTTCGCGGCGATGCTGCTTTCATGGCTGGGCTTTGGGAGGGCGATATTGTCACGCCTCCCGATATCTCGTCCCTTGAGAATGTCGGCTTGGTCGTTGACGGACTTTTCGGCACCGGGCTCTCACGTCCCTTGGAGGGGGAATTAGCCCAACTCATTGAGAAGCTGAACGCCCTGCGAATTCCGACAATCGCAGTGGACCTTCCGAGCGGCGTGGAAGGATCGACAGGGGATGTCCGCGGCCCTGCGGTGCGAGCAACCGCGACGGTAGCATTTTGTCGCAAGAAGCCAGCTCACCTTCTTCTTCCCGGACGCGCCTATTGCGGCGAAATCGTTGTCGCGAACATCGGCATCCCCGATTCGGTGATCAAAGCGCTCAATCCGATGCTCCACGAAAACTCGCCCCGGCTGTGGACTCTTCCCAGGCGGACACTGAGCGCTCACAAATTCGACGCTGGCCACGCCATAGTGGCAAGCGGAGGTCCCTGGAGCACTGGCGCAGCGCGATTGGCAGCCCATGCGGCCCAGCGGAGTGGTGCGGGATTGGTCACCATTGCGTCTCCGACCGCTGCATTGATGGTGAATGCTGCGCACCTCACGTCGATCATGTTGGCCGAAGTTGATAGCGCCTTGGCGCTTGCCGGCTTTCTCAAAGATCCGCGACGCAACGTCATCCTGCTGGGCCCGGCTCTGGGCATAAGCAGTGAGTCTCGCGCCAAGGTGCGTGCCGCACTGGCATCGGGCCGGGCGACGGTTCTCGATGCCGATGCGCTGACGTCTTTCGAAGACAGCCCGCACGAGCTGTTCGAAGCCATTGCAGAGCTTCCTGGACGACCCGTTCTAATGACACCGCACACAGGCGAGTTTGCCCGCCTTTTCAAGAACGCTCCCGAAGGCTCGAAAGTGGATAAGGCACGTTTTGCCGCCGCTGCCTCTGGCGCCATCGTAATCTACAAGGGCGCAGACACCGTCATCGCGTCCCCCGCTGGGGCCGCCATCATAAACGCCAACGCGCCCGCTTGGCTTGCCACCGCCGGCTCTGGTGATGTGCTTGCAGGAATCATCGCCGGTTTGCTCGCCCAGGCAATGCCGCCACTTCAAGCGGCGGCCGCAGCGACCTATATTCATGGCGAGGCCGCCAATCGGCTGGGCGCCGGGCTCATCGCCGAAGATTTGATTGGGCAAATCCCGTTTGTTCTAAGGCGACTGCACCGGAACAAAACTTCATTGGCATGAGCCAGACGCCTTTGCTATAGAAGCGCCCGATTGCGAAGCCCCCGGTCGCTCGAACGCGGGCGTGGTGAAATTGGCAGACACGCAGGATTTAGGTTCCTGTGGGCATAGCCCGTGGGGGTTCAAGTCCCTCCGCCCGCACCAATTTCGCCTGTGGAAAGGGCCACGGGTCTTCGCAGTGCTCCACGGCAAATGCCCGCACGTCGGCGCGGGCGCGCGACAGGGATCGTTAGGAACATGCAAGTCACCGAAACCGTCAATGAGGGCCTGAAGCGCTCACTCAAGGTGGTAGTCGATGCTTCGGAGCTGGAGCAGGATTTTTCTTCCCGCCTCGGTGAGCTGAGCGGCCAGGTCCGCTTGAAGGGCTTCCGTCCGGGCAAGGTTCCGGTGAGCCACCTGCGCCGGGTGTTCGGCAAATCTGTGATGGCGGAAGTCGTTCAGAAGAAGGTCGACGATTCGACCAAGCGCGCTTTGGCCGAGCGCCAGCTGAAGCCTGCCTATTCCCCGCAGATTGAATTGCCGCAAGATCAGGAGGAAATGCAGAAAGTGATGGAAGGCAAGGGGGATCTGGCCTTCACAATGACATTCGAGATCGTTCCCCAGATTGAAGTGAAGGACTTCGGCACGATCGAAATTGATAGGATGACCGTCGATGTGGCCGACGAGCATATCGACGAAGCGCTGAAGAAGATCGCCGGCCAGCACAAGAACTTCAAACCGAAGGAGCAGGGCGCCAAGGCTGAAAGCGGCGACCGTGTCGTCATATCGTTCCTTGGCAAGATCGACGGCGAGCCCTTCGAGGGAGGGAGTGCTGATGATGTGCCGCTGGAACTGGGCTCCGGCCAGTTCATCCCCGGATTTGAAGACCAGTTGATCGGCGCTGAGATTGGTGAAGCTCTTTCTGTGAACGTGAATTTTCCCGCCGATTACAGCGTAGCGAAATTAGCCGGCAAGCCGGCTGTTTTCGATGTCCAGGTAAAGGCCGTCGAGGCGTCAAGCTCGACGGAAATCGACGACGCTCTGGCACAAAAGCTAGGCTTGGAGAATCTCGCCGCGCTGAAGGACAATGTGAAGAATCGCATTAGCGTCGAGTTCGCGCAAATGTCGGCGATGAAGCTCAAGCGCGATATGTTGGACCGGCTCGATGCGCAGTACAACTTTGACCTGCCTCAGCGTCTGGTCGATGCCGAGTTCAATCAAATCTGGTTGGCGCTCCAGCGAGAAATGCAACGCTCGGGCAAGACTTTTGTCGATGAGGGAACGACCGAGGACGAGGCTCGCAAGGAATACCAGGCGATTGCCAACCGCCGTGTGCGGCTTGGTCTGCTGCTTGGAACGGTAGGAGAGCAGGCGGGCATCACCATCACTGATGAGGAAATGCAGCGGGCTCTTATCGATAGGGCGCGCCAGTTTCCGGGACAAGAGCGAAGGGTCATCGACTACTATCGCAAGAATTCCAACGCGCTGCTTGAACTGCGCGGTCCCGTCTTCGAACAAAAGGTCGTGGACTATATCGTAGCCCAGGCGAAAGTTGCCGAGAAAAAAGTCACTCGCGAAGAACTCGCCCGCGCTGTGGAAGAAGACCAGGACTTTCCAACGCACGAGTTCGACGATCGAGATCAAACGCCTCACGAGCATGACCACACTCACGAGCACGACCATGCCCACGAGCACGACCATGCCCACGAGCACGACCACGACCATGCCCACGAGCAGGAGCACGGCAAGGTTCGGGAGCGCGAGGGACGTTAGGATACATGGAAGGCATTAGGCCCTTCCGATCCGATGGATGATTGCCTATCTATGCTGTGAATTGCACCTGATTCGGGTGACCGAAGGACCACATGAAAGATCCCATTGACCAGTATATGAATTTGCTTGTCCCCATGGTGGTGGAGCAGACCAGCCGTGGCGAGCGAGCATACGACATCTATTCCCGGCTTCTGAAGGAGCGCATCATATTCGTATCCGGCCCGATCGAGGACAACGTGGCATCCCTCGTCGTCGCCCAGCTGCTCTTCCTCGAGGCGGAGAATCCCAAAAAAGAGGTTTCAATGTACATCAATTCACCCGGTGGCGTTGTGACCTCCGGCATGGCGATTTACGATACCATGCAGTTTATCCGTCCGGCCGTTTCCACCACCGTCATTGGCCAGGCGGCGTCTATGGGCTCGCTCCTGCTTTGTGCAGGCGCAAAAGACATGCGATTCGCCCTGAAGAACGCCCGGGTCATGGTGCATCAGCCGTCCGGCGGCTTTCAGGGCCAGGCCTCCGACATTGAGCGCCATGCCAAGGAAATCCTTGAGATGCGAACCCGGCTCAACCATCTTTACTCTAAACATACCGGCCAGAAACTAGACGTTATAGAAGATGCGCTCGAGCGCGATACATTCTTGACGGCAGAAGGCGCTCGGGATTTCGGTCTCCTGGACAAGGTTATCGACAAACGGCCGTTGCCGGTGGAAGGGAAGGCTTAAGCTTGATGCTGGTTTCGGGGTTAATCCTCTTTGACACAGCCGCGTAATTAGCCACAATCAATCCTTGATTAACCAACGCAGCGCATGCTGAGATATGTCGTTGTGTCAGCCGATTTGACCGTAGCCGTTCCTTGTGTACTTTTGGACGGCGGAACAAACCCGCTAAAGGTGCGAACGCCCGGCGGGAGCGGATGAGGAAAAGGTATGAGCAAGTCTAGCGGAAGCGACAGCAAAAATACTCTCTACTGCTCCTTCTGCGGAAAGTCGCAGCACGAGGTCCGCAAACTCATCGCCGGTCCGACTGTTTTTATTTGCGATGAATGCGTCGAGCTTTGCATGGACATTATCCGTGAGGAGAACAAGACCTCACTGGTGAAGTCGCGGGACGGCGTGCCCACACCGTCGGAAATCTGCAAGGTGTTGGACGACTATGTCATCGGTCAGGATTATGCAAAGCGCGTTCTCTCGGTCGCTGTGCACAATCATTACAAGCGTCTCAATCACGCTGCCAAGAACAACGACGTTGAGTTGGCCAAATCGAACATCTTGCTTGTCGGCCCGACGGGCTGCGGCAAGACGCTGCTCGCCCAAACGCTGGCGCGCATTCTTGATGTGCCCTTCACCATGGCCGACGCGACGACACTCACCGAGGCAGGTTATGTCGGCGAGGACGTTGAGAATATCATTCTGAAATTGCTCCAGGCCGCCGACTACAATGTCGAACGCGCTCAGCGCGGCATTGTATACATCGACGAGGTCGACAAGATTTCCCGCAAGTCCGACAATCCTTCCATCACCCGCGATGTGTCGGGCGAGGGCGTGCAGCAGGCGCTTCTCAAGATCATGGAGGGAACCATTGCCTCGGTTCCTCCTCAGGGCGGGCGCAAGCATCCCCAGCAGGAATTCCTGCAGGTTGATACCACCAACATTCTGTTCGTCTGCGGCGGCGCCTTTGCCGGCCTCGAGCGTATCATCGCTGCCCGTGGCCGAGGATCCGGTATCGGCTTCAACGCCGAAGTCAAATCCCTCGATGATCGGCGCACCGGCGATATCCTTCGCGATCTTGAGCCCGAAGATCTTTTGAAGTTCGGCCTTATCCCCGAATTTGTCGGGCGCTTGCCGGTCATTGCCACTCTCGAGGATCTCGATGAACAGGCATTGATCCAGATCCTGGTTGAGCCGAAGAACGCGCTTGCAAAGCAGTATCAGCGGCTCTTCGAAATGGAAGACATCAAGCTGAACATCACCGAAGATGCCTTTAAATCAATTGCCAAGCGCGCCATAGAGCGCAAGACAGGCGCTCGCGGCCTCCGCTCCATCATGGAGGCGATCCTGCTCGACACCATGTTCGATCTCCCGAGCATGAACGGGGTTCAGGAAGTGGTCATTTCACGCGATGTTGTCGACGGCGAAGCGAAGCCGTTGCTCATCTATTCCGACCGCGAAAAACCAGCCAAAATCGCGCCAGCTTCGGCGTAGTAGCCACCTTTCTGGCGCTTCGTGGCAAGAATCCCCGTCGTTCTAACCTAACAATTCATCCCCTGGGGCCTGCGGAAAGCTTGTGCGGGCGAGCCTCCCGCCTGGTGGCGTCCATCTGCGCGAAGGGCTTGTCGAAGCATTACCGCGCGGGGCTGGGTGCTTCTTTGCCACTCTCTTAGGCCGGGGTTGAATTTGCGTGGTAGTGCCGCCATTTTGTTGTAGGAATTACCAACCGACCTGCCCGAATCAGTCCTGGTTCCAAGGGTTCGGTAGAGGAAGGTTGGCTCATAGGCGCGTCACTAGGCTTGTCCAAGCTTTCTCCAATTTTCACCGCAATTTTCGCCTTCTTCAGGGGAGATCGTGGTGGCGGAATAATGGTGTCGGCGGCCCAACAATGAAAGGATTTCAACATGACTGATCCGTTAGCGAAACTGCCGAAGAGCGGATTGGCCGAGGTCATCTACCCCGTGTTGCCTTTGCGCGACATCGTTGTTTTTCCACACATGATTGTGCCGCTTTTCGTGGGGCGCGAAAAGTCGATCAAGGCGCTCGAAGAGGTGATGCGGGAAGACAAGAAGGTTCTTCTTGTCGCCCAGAAAAATGCCGCCGATGACGATCCCGCTCCCGCAGCTCTGTATGGGGTCGGCACCGTGGCTTCAGTCCTGCAGCTGCTCAAGTTACCTGACGGAACCGTAAAGGTTTTGGTGGAGGGCGCAAACCGGGCAAAGATCACCGGTTTTACCCCCCGTGAAGAATTCTATGAGGCAATTTGCGAGACGATATTGGCTGACGTCGGCACCGACCGCGAAACGGAAGCGCTGGCCCGCACCGTTGTTTCCCAGTTTGACAGCTACGTAAAGCTGAACAAGAAGGTGCCGCAGGAAGTCTTGGCCACCATTGGTCAAATCACCGACTACGCCAAGCTCGCTGATACCGTTGCGGCACACCTTGCAATAAAGCTGGCCGAGAAACAGGAGCTTCTCGAGATCCCGTCTGTGAACGGCAGGCTGGAGAAGGTGTATGCGCTGATGGAGAGCGAAATTTCCGTGCTCCAGGTCGAGAAGCGCATCCGCTCGCGGGTCAAGCGGCAGATGGAGAAGACCCAGCGCGAGTACTATCTCAACGAACAGATGAAGGCAATCCAGAAAGAGCTCGGCGATGGCGAGGAGCGCGATGAGCTCAACGAGCTCGAGAACCGTATCAAGAACACCAAATTTTCCAAGGAGGCGCGAGAGCGCGCCGACGCGGAGCTGAAAAAACTTCGCCAAATGAGTCCTATGTCGGCGGAAGCCACGGTGGTGCGAAACTATCTCGACTGGCTGCTCGGCATTCCGTGGGGTGAGAAGAGCAAGATCAAGCGGAGCCTGGAATTTGCCGAGGACGTTCTCGACAAGGATCACTACGGCTTGGAAAAGGTGAAGGAGCGCATCGTCGAATATCTTGCCGTGCAGACGCGCACCAACAAGTTGCGCGGTCCTATCCTTTGCCTCGTCGGGCCGCCCGGCGTCGGCAAGACCTCGCTTGGAAAGTCCATTGCCAGGGCAACCGGACGCGAATTCGTTCGCATGTCGCTCGGCGGCGTTCGCGACGAGGCGGAGATCCGCGGCCACCGCCGGACGTATATCGGCTCGATGCCGGGCAAGGTGATCCAGTCCATGCGCAAGGCCAAGAAGGCCAATCCGCTTTTTCTTCTCGATGAGATCGATAAGATGGGCATGGATTTTCGCGGCGATCCCTCATCCGCACTGTTGGAGGTGCTCGATCCCGAACAGAACTCGACATTCATGGATCACTACCTCGAGGTGGAATACGACTTGTCGAGCGTGATGTTCGTGACGACCGCGAATACGCTCAACATTCCCCCTGCCTTGATGGACCGCATGGAGATCATTCGCATCGCCGGTTATACGGAGGATGAGAAGGTTGAAATTGCCCAGCGGCACTTGATTCCAAAGACCATGGAACATCACGGCCTCAACTCCAAGGAGTTTGAGATTGGCAGGGACGCCCTGCTTGAGCTCATTCGCCGCTACACTCGGGAAGCGGGCGTGCGCAATCTTGAGCGGGAGATCAACACGCTTGCGCGCAAATCGGTGAAAGCGCTGCTCAAGTCGAAGTCGGCCAAGAAGATCAAGTTCACCAAGAAGAATCTTGAAACCTACCTCTCCGTGCCGAAATTCCGCTATGGCGAAGCCGAGCGGGAAGACCAGGTAGGCGTGGTCACTGGTCTTGCCTGGACGGAGGTCGGTGGCGAGCTGCTGACAGTCGAAGCTGTCATGATGCCGGGTAAGGGCAAGATGACGGTCACCGGCAACCTGCGGGATGTCATGAAGGAATCGATCTCTGCCGCATCGTCCTACGTACGTTCCCGCTCCATCGACTTCGGCATCAAGCCGCCGCTGTTCGACAAGCGCGATATCCACGTGCACGTGCCGGAAGGGGCGACACCAAAGGACGGTCCCTCGGCCGGAATTGCGATGGTCGCCGCCATAGTTTCCGTTATGACCGGGACGCCGGTTAGGCGGGACGTGGCAATGACCGGTGAGATCACGTTGCGGGGCAGGGTGCTGCCCATCGGCGGATTGAAGGAAAAGCTCCTGGCTGCTCTCAGAGGCGGTATGAAAAAGGTTCTCATACCCGAGGAGAATGCTCAGGATCTCGCGGAGATTCCGGACAATGTCAAATCGGGCCTGGACATTCTCCCGGTCGCCCGCATGGATGATGCCCTGAAAATTGCTCTGACGCGCAAGCTCCAGCCCATCAAGTGGGATGAAGAAGCCGAAGAAGCTGCTGCCGCGGCGAGAGCGAAGGCATCCCGCGAGGAAGGCCTCACCGCGCATTAGTCCAAGGGATGAGCAGAGACGCTGTCCTCGGCCCAAGGTCGAGGGCAGCGGTAAATCTTCCCCGCTTCAAGCTGAAATCGAATCACTTGATGAAAGCGCGTGTTCGATGCGCAGGTAGGAAGGCTTAGCGAGCGCTTTGCTTTCGCGTTGAAAAACAGCCCGCTAGCCATCATTAACCGGTTGTTAACCGAAAAATCCTTGGATTTCGGCCATTCCGCGGCCCCTTGCGGCTGGCGGGCGTCGAGTAGCGTCCAACCAAACTCCGCTCAAGAGAAGGACCGATCATGAACAAGGTGGAACTAATCAGCAAGGTGGCGAAGGAAACCAAGCTCACCAGTCGCGACGCAACAGAGGCCATTGAGGCGACGATCGACAACATCATCAAGGCTCTGCAGAGCGGCGATGAAGTGCGGCTGGTCGGCTTCGGGATCTTCAGCGTTTCTCGTCGCAAGGCTTCGGAAGGACGCAATCCGCGCACGGGTGAAACAATCAAGATCCCGGCATCGAAGAATCCCAAATTCCGCCCGGGCAAGATTCTCAAGCAGGCCGTGAACGGTTGAAGGGAACGGACGGGGCGACGAACGCCTGCCAGCCCTTGTTATTCGAGGCTTGACCGATTTCTGTGCCGATGAGATTGCTCGTCTCGCGTGATTGCCGCCAAGGCCATGACGGGCAAACTCAAAAGGCCGGAGGCCGGCATCGAGCGCTTGCCTCTGCCTTCGGCTTCAGCCTATGACAGGGCATTTGGGCGGTTAGCTCAGCGGTAGAGCATCTCGTTTACACCGAGAGGGTCGGGAGTTCGAAACTCTCACCGCCCACCATCTGGAAGCCGCACCAGAGCGATGGTTGACATGGCGGGATGGGTCCTCTATCCCAGCCCCACACTCAGCTTGCGGGTGTAGCTCAGTTGGTTAGAGCGCCGGCCTGTCACGCCGGAGGTCGCGGGTTCGAGCCCCGTCACTCGCGCCATTTCGCTCATTTGGCGCATTGCACCCCGGTGTTGTTTTCCGAATAGTAGCCCCCGGAATAGCGAACCCAATCGCAGGCGAAACCAGAAGCGACCATTTCGGTGGCGATATCCACATTCGTGCCGTTCAGGAAACACTGAGCGATGATTCTGTTGCCGCTCACTCGCGCCGCTCGCCCATCACAGATGGTGCCTTCCTCAACCGGCCGGCACCTAACCGACTTGCCGCCGGCGATCTTCTCAAGTTCTGCCAAAGAATCCTTGAATCCCGGCTCATTGGGCTCAGGGGCATCTATTCCGCAGAGCCTTACAGAAACGCATCCCGCCTCGTCACATATTTCAAGCGTATCACCGTCCATGAGGCGTTCGGCTCTCCCGACGATATCCGCAGCAAATGAGTTGCTGGGGAGGATCATCATCAACGGAACAACCGACAATAGGCCTCGCCGAACGGAACGGCTGATAAACATGCTGACTTCTCCGAAAAATGCGCCCCCTGGAGTCACCATTGTGCCAGACAATGGCGGCTTTGTGGATCGTCGGCCGCGCTATTTTGTCAGGGCCCCAATTGCGCTTGCAGACAGTGGGGGCCATGCGCTACCACCTCAGCCGGATTTTGACCCTCTTGCGGCTGGGAACATTTGATGCCGGAACTGCTTAGGGATTACTTGCCGGTGGTCATATTCATGGCGGTCTGCGCAGGTCTGGGCTTGGCGCTCATGGCCTCTGCCCTCATCATAGCCGTACGCAAGCCTGATCCCGAGAAGCTGTCTGCCTACGAATGTGGTTTTAACGCGTTCGATGATGCTCGCATGAAGTTCGACGTGCGGTTTTACCTCGTTTCCCTGCTTTTCATCATTTTCGATCTTGAGGTGGCCTTTCTCTTTCCCTGGGCCATTACATTGAAGGAGGTTGGATTGTATGGATTCTGGTCGATGATGGCATTCCTCGCTGTCTTGACCGTGGGATTCATCTACGAGTGGCGGAAGGGAGCTCTAGAATGGGATTGATTGAACAGAACCCTACGCCTGTCGAGCCCGCCACCAGGGAATACTTTAGCTCAATCAACGCTGAATTGGCCGACAAGGGTTTTTTGGTCACCAGCACGGATGATCTGATCAACTGGGCCCGCACCGGCTCCTTGATGTGGATGACCTTCGGCTTGGCATGCTGCGCGGTAGAGATGATGCAGGCCTCGATGCCGCGCTATGATTTGGAGCGATTTGGATTTGCTCCCCGCGCCTCTCCGCGACAATCGGACGTCATGATAGTGGCGGGCACCCTTACCAACAAAATGGCCCCGGCATTGCGCAAGGTTTACGATCAAATGCCTGAGCCGCGCTACGTGATTTCTATGGGCTCTTGCGCCAACGGAGGCGGCTATTACCACTATTCCTACTCGGTGGTTCGCGGTTGCGACCGCATAGTGCCGGTCGATGTCTACGTTCCAGGCTGCCCGCCAACTGCCGAAGCGCTGGTCTACGGCATTATGCAGCTGCAAAAGAAGATTCGCCGCACTGGTACAATCGAACGATAGAGTCTGCAGTGACAAGTTCCGACAAGCTGAACACCTTGGGCGCCAAAATAGCGAACGACCTCGGTGCCTCGATAATTGGATTTCAGGTTGCCTTTGGTGAATTGACAGTAAAGGCGCGCCCTGACGCTATTGTCGAAGTCCTCCGCTACCTTCGCGATGACCCTCATTGCCGATTCGTTTGCTTCATCGATATCAGCGGCGTCGACTACCCCGAACGGGAAAACCGCTTCGATGTCGTATATCACCTGCTCAGTCCGTATCGAAATTGGCGGGTGCGGTTGAAGGTCGAAACTGACGAGCGAACTCCGGTTCCCAGCGTTATCGAAGTTTTTCCTGGCGCCGATTGGTACGAGCGTGAAGCTTTCGATCTCTACGGCATACTTTTTTCCGGTCATCCCGACTTGCGCCGCATACTTACCGACTATGGTTTTCACGGTTACCCGCTGCGAAAGGATTTCCCACTTACCGGTTATGTGGAGGTTCGTTACGACGACGAGCAGAAGCGCGTCGTTTATGAGAAAGTAAAACTCACCCAGGAGTTTCGCAGCTTCGATTATCTCTCCCCATGGGAAGGCACCGAGTATCTCTTGCCTGGAGATGAAAAGCCAGGACTGAAGAGAGACTAGCGATGCCCGAGGCACAGCTTCGCAATTTCACCATCAACTTTGGTCCCCAGCATCCAGCTGCGCATGGGGTGCTGCGCCTGGTGTTGGAGCTCGACGGTGAAGTCGTCGCGCGGGTCGATCCGCACATCGGACTTTTGCATCGCGGCACCGAGAAGCTTATCGAATACAAGACCTATATGCAGGCGATTCCCTATTTCGATCGCCTCGACTACGTGGCGCCGATGAATCAGGAGCATGCCTTCGCGCTGGCGATTGAGCGGCTGTTGGGCATGGAGGTTCCCAAACGCGGCCAGTTGATCCGTGTTCTCTATTCCGAAATTGGACGACTGCTGTCGCATCTCTTGAACGTTACCACTCAAGCGCTGGACGTGGGTGCTCTCACTCCACCGCTGTGGGGGTTCGAGGAGCGCGAGAAGCTGATGATCTTCTACGAGCGTGCCTCCGGCTCGCGCATGCACGCCAATTATTTTCGACCCGGTGGAGTTCATCAAGACTTGCCGCAGAAACTGATCGACGACATCTGGGATTTCTGCGAGAAGCATCCACAGGCTCTCGACGATATCGAAGGGCTTCTCACTCACAACCGCATTTTCAAGCAGCGCAATGTCGATATCGGCGTGGTCAAGCTTGCCGACTGTTTCGCCTGGGGGTTCTCCGGCGTCATGGTGCGCGGCAGCGGTGCTGCTTGGGATCTTCGCAAGGCGCAGCCCTACGAGTGCTATTCCGAGATGGACTTCGATATTCCCGTGGGCAAGAACGGCGACTGCTACGACCGCTATCTGCTCCGCATGGAAGAGATGCGCCAGTCGGTTCGCATCATGAAACAGTGCCTTGAGCAGCTGAATTCACCAGCCGGCGCGGGTCCCGTATCGAGTGATGATGGTAAGATTGTGCCCCCCAAGCGAGCCGAGATGAAACGCTCCATGGAAGCGCTCATCCACCACTTCAAGCTATACACCGAGGGCTACCGCGTCCCGCCTGGTGAAGTTTATGCTGCAGTCGAAGCGCCGAAAGGCGAGTTCGGTGTTTATCTTGTGTCCGACGGGACCAACAAGCCCTATCGTTGCAAGTTGCGGGCGCCAAGCTTTGCTCATCTGCAAGCTATGGACTTCATGTGTCGCGGACATATGTTGGCCGACGTCTCGGCCGTCCTAGGCTCCCTTGACATCGTTTTCGGCGAGATTGACCGATGAGCATGCGTCGCCTTCACTCGGTTCAGCCCGATAGTTTCAACTTCACCGCGGAGAATTTGCGCTGGGCGAAGTCGTTGATGAAAAATTTTCCTCCGCGCAAACAAGCCTCCGCAGTCATTCCGGTATTGTGGCGAGCGCAGGAACAGAATGGCGGCTGGATCACACGCCCCGCAATGGAATATGTCGCGAAGCTTCTCGACATGAGCTTCATCCGTGTCTATGAGATCGCCACCTTTTATACGATGTTTCATCTGGCCCCCGTCGGCAGGAAAGCCCACGTCCAGGTTTGCGGCACCACTCCCTGCATGCTGCGGGGGGCCGACGATCTGATCAACGTCTGCCGGCGTCGTATCCATAGTGAATCCCACAAGCCTTCAACCGATGGAAATTTCTCGTGGGAGGAAGTGGAGTGCCTCGGCGCCTGTGTGAACGCTCCAATGGTGCAGATCGGGAAAGACACCTACGAAGATCTGACGCCGGAGATTTTCGAACGCATTCTTGATCGCTTGGCGAAGGGCGAGGAGATCAAGCCGGGACCGCAGAACGGCCGCCAACTCTCGGCACCTCTTGGCAAACTCACCTCCCTGACCGATACCGCACTTTATTCCCGCGAGATTACGTTCAATCGAATTGAAGTTCCTCCACCCCGGCCTCCGGCGGCCAGGCCGGAACCTGAAAAGGCCAAGGAGGCAGAAAGCGCCACCAAACCCTCGGTCAGGTCGAGGGCAAAAAAAGCCGCTGAACGCCAGGAAAAGGACGAAGCCGCAAGCCGCTCGGACCGCTCGTCTCGAAGGAACCCGCCGCCGAAGAAGGATCCCGTCTGATGCTTTCCGACAAGGACCGCATCTTCACCAATATCTATGGCATCCACGATCGCGGGCTGCCGGGCGCCCGTCAACGCGGATGCTGGGTGGACACGAAGAGCTTCATCGACCGCGGCCGCGACTGGCTTACCGGTGAGATAAAGGCCTCGGGCCTGCGCGGTCGCGGCGGCGCAGGATTTCCTACGGCTCTCAAGTGGTCCTTCATGCCGAAGCAGGTTGGTGACCGGCCTCACTATCTCGTCGTCAATGCCGACGAATCCGAACCCGGAACCTGCAAGGATCGTGACATCATGCGCAATGAGCCGCATCTGCTCATTGAAGGATGTCTATTGGCTGGTGCCGCGATGGCAGCACATGTTTGCTACATCTATGTTCGCGGCGAATTCTTCCGCGAACAAGAGATACTGCAGGCGGCCGTCGATGAGGCTCTTGAGGCGCGCTTGATCGGCAAGGACAATGTTCACGGTTGGGATTTCGATATTTTTCTCCATCACGGCGCCGGCGCTTACATCTGTGGCGAGGAGACGGCCTTGCTGGAGAGCTTGGAGGGCAAGAAGGGTTTGCCGCGAATGAAGCCCCCATTCCCGGCCAACGTTGGTCTCTATGGAGCCCCCACGACGGTCAACAATGTCGAATCCATTGCCGTTGTCGGCACGATCCTCCGCAGGGGGGCTGGTTGGTTTGCGGGCATCGGACGACCCAACAACACGGGCACGAAGCTCTTCTGCATCTCTGGCCACGTGAACAACCCGTGTAACGTCGAGGAAGAGATGGGAATTCCATTCCGCGAACTCATCGACAAGCATTGCGGTGGCATTCGCGGCGGGCCAGACAACCTTCTTGCCGTTATTCCGGGCGGTTCCTCGGTGCCCCTCGTGCCTGCGCACCAGATCATGGACTGCCCGCTGGATTTCGATAGCCTGCGCGATCTGAAATCGGGTCTTGGTACCGCAGCCGTTATCGTGATGGACAAATCCACCGACATCGTCCGGGCCATCTCCCGCATTGCCTATTTTTACAAGCATGAATCATGCGGCCAGTGTACGCCCTGTCGCGAAGGCACCGGGTGGATGTGGCGCGTGCTCGAACGCATGGCCGCGGGCAGGGCGCAGAAACGCGAAATCGATATGCTGCTTGATGTCTCATACCAGATCGAGGGCCACACAATCTGTGCTCTCGGCGATGCCGCAGCCTGGCCCGTGCAAGGTCTGATACGTCATTTCCGCAGCGAGATCGAACGTCGCATTGACCAATATTCTGCCAATCCCGACCCGCAGGGCGCCGTGAGGCGCATGGCCGCCGAATGACTCCCCTTCTATGGACTAGCGATGCCCAAGCTCAAAGTTGATGGAAAAGAGATCGAAGTAGCAAACGGGCTGACGTTGCTGCAGGCCTGCGAGCTTGCCGGGGCGGAGATTCCTCGCTTCTGTTTTCATGAGCGCTTGTCGATCGCCGGCAATTGCCGCATGTGCCTCGTCGAAGTCAAAGACCTGCCAAAACCGCAGGCATCGTGCGCCATGTCGGTCAACGATCTTCGCCCGGGCCCAAATGGGCAGCTCCCGGAGGTGTTCACCCGAACCCGGACGGTGAAGAAGGCGCGCGAAGGTGTGATGGAGTTCCTGCTCATCAACCATCCGCTCGATTGTCCCATCTGTGATCAGGGTGGCGAATGCGACCTGCAGGACCAGGCGATGGCCTATGGTATCGACAAGAACCGCTTCGTGGAAAACAAGCGCGCGGTCGAGGACAAATACATCGGACCCCTCGTCAAGACTCAGATGAACCGATGCATCCATTGCACCCGATGTGTTCGCTTTGCGGCAGAGGTGGCGGGCGTCGAAGAACTGGGCGCCATCGGTCGGGGCGAGGATATGGAAATTACCACCTATCTCGAGCGGGCCATGACCTCTGAGCTGCAAGGCAATGTCATCGATCTGTGCCCGGTGGGTGCGCTCACTTCCAAGCCCTACGAGTTTAAAGCCCGTCCATGGGAGCTGCGCAAGACCGAATCGATCGACGTGATGGATGCATGCGGCGCAAATATCCGGGTTGATGTTCGTGACCGCGAAGTCATGCGCATCCTGCCGCGCGAAAACGGTGATGTGAACGAGGAGTGGATTTCCGACAAGACTCGCTTCGTTTGGGATGGTTTGAAGTCCCAGCGGCTCGATCGGCCCTATGTTCGGGAAGCCGGCAGGCTCAGGCCAGCCAGCTGGCAGGAAGCCTTTGCGCTGATCACGGCTCGATTCACCTCCGCCGGTGCGGCAAACGCCGCCGCCCTGATCGGCGATCTAAATTCCGTTGAGGAAATCTATGCCTTGGCGCAATTGATGAAGAAGCTGGGCGTCACCAATATCGATTGTCGGCAGGAGGGTTCCCCCCTGGGGGAAGTTGGTGGTCGCGCCGCCTATATTTTCAACACGTCGATCTCGGGAATCGAACAGGCGGACGCAGTCCTGCTCGTAGGCACCAATCCGCGCCTTGAGGCGCCCGTATTGAACACAAGGCTCCGAAAGATTTGGCGCACCCGCCTAGTTCCCTTTGGACTCATCGGCCAAAAGGCCGACCTGACCTACGAATACGCCTATCTCGGGGCGGGCCCTGAAACGCTGTCCGAATTGGCTTCGGGAAAGGGCGCATTCGCCGAAGTGCTGAAGAATGCCGCTCGCCCCCTCATCATCCTGGGCCAGGGCGCCATTGCGCGGCCAGATGGGGCCGCAATCTTGAGCCTTGCCGCTCAGACTGCTCTGAGCGCCGGCGCGGTCAAGGACGATTGGAACGGATTCAATGTTCTTCACACGGCTGCGAGTCGCGTCGGCGGTCTCGATGTCAAGGCCATTCCCGCACCCGGCGGCAAGGCGACGCGGCAGATTCTCGCCGCGGCAGCAAAGGGCGGGATCAAATTCGTGTATCTTCTCGGGGCTGATGAAATAAACATGCAAAGCCTCGGAAAGGCCTTCGTTGTCTATCAGGGAAGCCACGGCGATGCTGGTGCCCACCGTGCTGATGTTATCCTCCCCGGCGCAACCTACACGGAAAAGTTCGGCACCTATGTCAACACGGAAGGCCGCCCGCAAATCGCCAGACGGTCACTGTTTCCTCCAGGTGATGCGCGCGAGGATTGGGCGATCATCCGGGCGCTCTCCGAAACGCTTGGCGCAACGCTGCCGTTCAACAATTTGAGCGAACTTCACAGCGAGCTCTATAACTCGGCTCCGCACTTAAGGAACAAGGATCGCCTTGCACCAGCCGATACATCGGGGCTTGACGAACTTGCACACCGGCCGGGAAAGTGGAACACGACCTCCTTTTCGAACCCCATCGGCGATTTTTACCTTACCAACCCGATTGCCCGGGCCTCGAGAACGATGGCGGAAATGAGCAAACTCCGTGCCCAGATGACCGCCCCTCAGGCGGCGGAGTAGGGCATTCCATGCTCGAGATCGTCACCACGATTGGCCTGATCCTGATCCAGAGCGTGGCGTTGCTCATATCGCTTCTGATCGTCATTGCCTACCTCCTGCTCGCTGACCGAAAGGTCTGGGCAGCGGTGCAAATGCGCCGCGGCCCCAATGTGGTTGGACCCTGGGGGCTGCTGCAATCCTTCGCCGATCTGCTGAAGTTTGTCTTCAAGGAGGTGGTGATACCCGATGGCGCCAACAAGGGGGTGTTTGTCATCGCCCCGCTTGTCACTTGCGTTCTGGCTCTCTCGGCATGGGCGGTGATACCGTTGAGTGACGGAGTGGTAATCGCCGATATCAATGTCGGTGTGCTTTATCTGTTCGCCATTTCATCGCTTGCCGTTTATGGCGTCATGATGGGCGGCTGGGCGTCCAATTCAAAGTATCCGTTTCTTTCCGCGCTGCGTTCGGCTGCTCAAATGGTGTCCTATGAGGTTTCCATCGGTTTCGTGTTGATCACCGTTCTGCTGTGCGCGGGCTCCCTCAACCTGGCTGAGATTGTCAGAGCGCAGACCACTGGCCTCGCCGATTGGCTGGGAGTGCCGTGGCTGACGCTCCTCAACTGGTATTGGCTGCCGCTGCTTCCCATGTTCGTCATCTTCTTCGTCTCGGCTTTGGCGGAAACGAATCGACCGCCCTTCGATTTGGTTGAGGCCGAGTCGGAGTTGGTTGCCGGCTTCATGGTGGAATACTCCTCTACGCCCTTTTTGCTGTTCATGCTGGGGGAGTATATCGCGATCACCACCATGTGCGCCTTGACATCCATTCTCTTTCTCGGCGGCTGGCTCGCTCCCCTTAACGTTCCCCCGTTTACCTGGGTGCCGGGGATTATTTGGTTTCTCTTGAAGCTGTTCTTTGTGTTTTTCATGTTTGCGATGGTCAAGGCCATTGTGCCGCGCTATCGCTACGACCAGCTCATGCGACTGGGATGGAAGGTGTTTCTGCCCTTTTCACTCTTATGGGTAGCTGTCACCGCCGGCGTGCTTGTAGCGTTCGGATGGGCGCCATGACATTGGCTCGCTTCATCTCAATCACTCCTGTTAGCTTCCTCGTGAGCATGGCTGCCATTGTCATTGGATTTTTAGAAGTGGTGTTCATTGACCGTTTGATCTATCCCCCGTTGCGACGGCGCCATGAACGCCACAAGGTCACCGGCACTCACGGCGCCAACCCGGCAGTGGTGATGCAGTTCATCAAGTTCCAGGGGTTGGTCGTGCTGCCGGTGCTCGGGTTTTTGTTTGGCGAGCATTTCTTTGGAAACTATGTGCGCGGCCTCATGGAATAACGGGAGGTAGGGAAAGAACGAATGAGACTTGCACAAGCAGCGCGTTCGCTATTTCTGTGGGAATTCGTTTCCGCACTCGTGCTCGCACTGCGCTATTTCTTCTCTTCCAAGGCAACCCTGGACTATCCGTTTGAAAAAGGGCCGCTGTCGCCGAGATTCCGCGGCGAGCACGCGCTGCGCCGTTATCCGAATGGAGAAGAACGTTGCATTGCTTGCAAACTTTGCGAAGCGATCTGCCCGGCGCAGGCAATCACCATCGAGGCCGGCCCCCGGCGCAGTGATGGTACGCGCCGCACCACGCGCTACGACATCGACATGGTCAAATGCATCTATTGCGGCTTGTGCCAGGAAGCCTGCCCGGTTGATGCCATCGTCGAAGGACCGAATTTCGAATTTGCCACCGAAACTCGCGAGGAGCTGCTCTACAACAAAGAAAAACTTCTCGCCAACGGTGATCGCTGGGAACGGGAAATCGCCCGCAACCTTGCGCTCGACGCGCCATATCGTTAGCGGGCGGAGGACGAGCAAATGATCGCCACAGCTTTCTTCTTCTACTTGTTCGCCGCCGTTGCCGTCGCATCAGCGATAATGGTCATTACCTCGCGAAATCCCGTACACTCGGTACTCTATCTCATTCTGTGCTTTTTCAACGGTGCCGGATTGTTCATTCTGCTGGGCGCCGAATTTCTGGCAATGATCCTCGTCGTGGTCTATGTCGGCGCAGTGATGGTTTTGTTCCTCTTCGTCGTGATGATGCTGGATATAGACTATGCCGAACTGCGCCAGGGCATGCTGAATTACCTCCCGGTCGGCGCAACCATCGGGTTCATTCTCCTGGTTGAGCTGATCTTGGCGCTCGGCGCTTGGGCCATATTGCCCAATGCCGGGAGCGTGGTGGCGGCTCCGGTTCCGCCTGTCGTCAAAGTCACCAATACCGAAGCGTTGGGCCAGATTATCTACACTAAGTACGTGTATTTCTTCCAGGCGGCAGGTGTCATTTTGCTGGTCGCAATGGTGGGTGCCATAGTTTTGACGCTTCGCCACAAGCCGGGCGTGAAACGCCAGGATATAGCTGCTCAGGTCGCGCGCCGTCCGGCGACCGCCATGGAAATTCGCAAGGTTGAACCGGGCCAGGGCATCTAGGGGAAAGAGCTAATGACAATTGGTATTGCCCACTATCTCACCCTTGCCGCAATTTTGTTCACGATCGGCATCTTCGGGATTTTTCTCAATCGCAAGAACGTCATAATCATCTTGATGTCGATTGAGCTGATTTTGCTCGCCGTTAACATCAATCTTGTGAGCTTCTCTGCCTTTTTGGGCGATCTCGTCGGTCAGCTCTTTGCTCTTCTGGTACTGACGGTGGCGGCAGCCGAAGCAGCCATTGGTCTTGCCATTCTCGTTGTCTACTTCCGCAATCGCGGGTCTATTGCGGTTGAAGACATCAATCTCATGAGGGGTTGACGCATCGTGTACCAGCTTATTGTCCTTCTTCCTCTCTTGGGGGCCCTGATTGCTGGCCTTTTCGGTACGGCACTGCCTCGCGCAGTTCGCGAAAGCGTCAATGTCGATATTGATACGATATCTCCGAGCTCTTCCGCTGCAGCTGCTCCAGAGGAACTTGCCCATCAACCCTCACCGACCTGGCCGGGAGTGTTGACCTCAGCCCTTCTTTTGGTCACTGCGGTACTTTCCTGGATTATTTTTCTTTCGTCGCTGCATGGCGGTGATACGGAAAAAATCAACTTCTTCCCTTTTATTCACTCGGGTGAGCTCATAGCCGATTGGTCATTGCGTATCGACGCCTTGACCAGGGTCATGCTGGTGGTCGTCACCACCGTTTCATCGCTCGTACATGTCTATTCGATCGGCTACATGGGTCACGATCCCTCGCAAGGGCGATTCTTCGCATACCTTTCCCTGTTCACCTTCGCCATGCTTGCGTTGGTCACCGCCGATAATCTTGTCCAACTGTTTTTCGGATGGGAAGGCGTGGGCCTGGCCTCCTATCTGCTCATTGGTTTCTGGTATCATCGGCCCGCGGCGAATGCGGCGGCTATCAAGGCCTTCATCGTCAATCGGGTTGGTGATTTTGGATTTGCTTTGGGAATTTTCGGCTGCTTCGCGATATTCGGTTCCATTGACCTCGATACGATCTTCAACGCAGCTCCCGAACAGCTCGGCAAGACCATGATGTTTTTGGGATTTGAGGTCGATGTTTTGACCGCCCTTTGCCTCCTTTTGTTCATGGGCGCCATGGGTAAGTCGGCGCAGTTTCTCCTGCACACCTGGCTGCCGGATGCGATGGAAGGGCCCACTCCGGTGTCTGCTCTCATCCATGCCGCAACCATGGTCACGGCAGGCGTATTCCTGGTTGCCAGGTTATCTCCGCTTTATGAACTTGCCCCCAATGCACAAGCTTTCATAGCGCTCACAGGTGCAGTGACGGCCTTCTTTGCTGGAACGGTCGCCCTGGTGCAGAACGATATCAAGCGCGTCATCGCCTATTCGACCTGCTCGCAACTCGGTTACATGTTCGTCGCCATGGGCTTTGGTGCTTATGGTGTCGGTATGTTTCATCTCTTCACGCACGCATTTTTCAAGGCTCTGTTGTTCCTTGCGGCCGGTTCGGTGATCCATGCACTGGCGGGTGATCAGGATATGCGCCGCATGGGTGGGCTACACGGACATCTGCGGATCACCTGGACGCTGATGTTGATCGGTACGCTGGCTTTGACCGGTTTCCCCCTGACAGCAGGCTATTTCTCCAAGGATGCAGTCATCGAGGCGGCTTTCGTCCATCAAGGGCAGGTGAGCGCCATATGCTTCTGGCTACTGCTCATCTCCGCACTGTTCACCGCTTTTTACTCTTGGCGCCTGATGTTTCTGACATTTCACGGCTCGCCCAGAGCAGCCCCTCAAGTGATGGAGCATGCGCATGAATCCCCGCCTGTCATGCTCGTCCCTCTTTATCCTCTTGCCGCCGGCTCGCTTTTCGCTGGCATGCTCTTCTATCGCTATTTTATCGGCGATGAGGAAAGTTTGTTCTGGAGCACCGCCATCTATCGTGCTCCTGAAAACGAGATCATCCATCATCTGCATGAAACCCCTTTCTCCGTCAGGATCGCGCCCTTCTTTATGTTGGTGGCGGGGTTCGCCATCGCCTATCTTTTCTACATTCTCCGCCCGGGTCTTCCCAAACGTTTCGCTGAAGCGAACGCGCCGATCTACAAGTTCCTTCTCAACAAGTGGTACTTTGACGAACTTTACGAACTCATTTTTGTGCGTCCCGGCCTCCGCCTGGCACACTTCCTCTGGCAAAAGGGAGATGGCTGGCTCATCGACGGCTTCGGGCCGGACGGCATTTCCGCCCGCGTTCTGGATGTGACACGCAACGTGGTGCGTTTGCAGTCGGGATATCTCTACCACTATGCCTTCGCCATGCTCATCGGCGTCGCCGCGCTGGTTACCTGGTACATGTTCGCGGGAGGGCGCTGATGTCTGGCTGGCCGATACTATCACTCACAACGTTCCTGCCCCTGATTGGTGCACTCTTCGTGCTTGTCGTTCGTGGCGAAGACGAGATTGCTGTTCGCAACATGCGTTGGACGGCGTTGTTCACCACGCTCATCACGTTTGTCATATCGCTTACCCTGTGGATCGATTTCGATCGCAGCCAGTCCGGCTTTCAGTTTCTCGAGCAGCGCGCCTGGCTCGGCAATTTCGCTTCGTATCGGATGGGCGTCGATGGCATATCGATGCCGTTCGTGATCCTCACCACATTCTTGATGCCGATATGCATAATTGCGAGCTGGGGCATCAGCTACCGTGTCAAGGAGTACATGATAGCCTTCCTCATCCTCGAAATGATGATGGTTGGCGTTTTCGTCTCGCTCGATCTTTTCCTCTTCTATCTGTTCTTCGAAGGCGGGCTCATTCCCATGTTTCTTATCATCGGAATCTGGGGTGGTCCTCGGCGTGTCTATGCCAGCTTCAAATTCTTCCTCTATACGTTTTTGGGTTCGGTTCTGATGCTCCTTGCCATGTTCGCCATGTACTGGCAGGCGGGCACCTCCGACATTTCTGCCTTGCTGCAGTTCAGTTTTCCTCCCCATCTGCAGGTTTGGCTGTGGCTTGCCTTCTTCGCATCCTTTGCGGTGAAACTGCCGATGTGGCCCGTTCATACCTGGTTGCCGGACGCTCACGTCGAGGCGCCAACGGCGGGTTCCGTCTTACTCGCGGCGATTCTGCTGAAAATGGGCGGATACGGATTCATCCGCTTTTCGCTGCCCATGTTTCCGGCTGCCTCGGAGTATTTCGCACCCCTGGTATTCGTCCTGTCGGTCGTGGCAATCGTCTATACCTCTCTTGTCGCGCTCGCGCAGGAGGACATGAAGAAGCTCATTGCCTATTCCTCGGTCGCCCACATGGGGTTTGTGACCATCGGAATCTTCACGATGACGAGGCAGGGGATCGACGGCGCGCTTTTCCAGATGATTTCCCATGGCCTCGTTTCGGCCGCGCTCTTTCTTTGCGTTGGCGTCGTCTATGATCGTCTGCATACCCGCGAGATCTCCGCCTATGGAGGCCTGGCCGATCGGATGCCGCTGTACGCCGCAGCTTTCATGGTGTTCACACTGGCCAATGTCGGTTTGCCGGGAACCAGTGGATTTGTCGGAGAGTTTCTATCGCTCGCGGGCGCGTTCAAGACCAATATGACGGTTGCCTTTCTCGCGACCACTGGTGTCATCTTGTCGGCAGCCTATGCATTATGGCTCTACCGCAAGGTCGTTTTTGGGCAACTGGTCAAACCGGAGTTGGCGCACATGCCCGATCTGAGCTTTCGCGAAGTGGCAGCGCTTATACCGATCGTCTATTTCACCGTTCATTTTGGCGTCTACCCGGCGGCGGTCCTGGAGATTTTTTCGGCATCGGTTGAATCTCTGCTCACCGGCTTGTCTCCAATGAAAACGGCAAGCCTTCTAGGCGCCTGGTGAGGGGAAACGAATGATTTTCGACATGCTCAACGCAATTGAGGCCAACGCAGTTCTCCCGGAATTGCTTCTGGTGGTCGCCGCCATGCTGCTCCTGATGATTGGCGTCTTTGCTTCCCGGGCGAATGTGGAGGTCGTGAACACGCTGGCACTTGCAGTACTGGCCGTGGTCGGTGCCATTGTACTCTGGATGCCGGGGCTGGAAGTCAAGGCTTTTGGCGGAGCGTTCATTGTCGATCACTTCGCCCGTGTTATGAAAATGCTTGCCCTATTCGGGTCGGCGGTAACGCTCGTTTTGTCCAGTCATTATATGCGAGTGGAGAAAATCGCCCGCTTCGAATACGCTGTGCTAATTCTGCTGGCCACCGCCGGCATGATGATGATGATTTCAGCCTACGATCTCATTGCTCTCTACGTAGGTCTGGAACTTCAATCCCTGGCTCTCTATGTTATCGCTGCCTTCGATCGCGACAACGCCCGTTCTGCCGAGGCCGGCCTCAAATACTTCGTTCTCGGGGCATTGTCTTCCGGCATGCTGCTCTATGGAGCATCGCTAATTTACGGCGCCACTGGATCAACCGGATTCGATGCGATTGCAGCTTCCTTTGCCGGCGGCGAAGCTGGCCTGGGGTTGCTTATTGGCATCGTTTTCTTGATAGCCGGCCTCGCATTCAAGGTGTCGGCAGTGCCATTTCATATGTGGACTCCCGATGTCTACCAGGGCTCGCCCACGCCTGTCACAGCATTCTTCGCGGCCGCTCCCAAGGTGGCTGCCATGGCGTTGTTCACCCGAGCCATGCTTGCGCCATTTCCATCGATTGCCGCAGACTGGCAGCAGATCATCGTTTTCATTTCCATCGCTTCAATGGTGCTGGGCGCCTTTGCCGCCATCGGACAGCACAATATCAAGCGTCTTCTTGCTTATTCCTCGATCAGCCACATGGGCTTTGCACTCGTTGGTCTTGCCGCCGCAAGTCCCGAAGGTGTTCGCGGTGTCGTCATCTATATGGCGATCTACATGATCATGACACTGGGAACTTTTGCTTGTGTTCTCAGCATGCGCCGTCCGGCAGGGGCAGTCGAGGAAATTGGCGATCTTGCAGGGCTTGCTCGGACCAACAGGCTGATGGCGTTCATCCTGGCCATGCTGATGTTTTCCCTCGCTGGCATTCCTCCCTTGGCGGGTTTCTTCGGCAAATACTTTGTCTTCATGGCTGCCATAAAGGCCAATCTCGTGACTTTGGCGATCATCGGTGTGATCTCCAGCGTCATCGGCTCCTACTATTACCTGCGTATCGTCAAGGTTATGTATTTCGATGAACCGGTTGCGCCGTTCCAGCGCGAACCTGCAGAATTGCGGCTCGTTTATGTTTTGTCAGGACTGTTCGTTATGGGCTTTGTCCTCTTTGCCCGGCCACTGGTGGCGCTTGCCCAGACTGCTGCGGATTCGCTTTTTTAGGCCGCGCATGGACACCCAAGTCCGGCTCCCTGCCGGCCACCGGCTCATTCACTGCTCTGAGCTTGACTCAACAAATGCTGAGGCGTTGCGCCATGCAGCAATGGGCGAACGGGGACCTGTGTGGTTTTGGGCCGATACGCAAAGCGAAGGACGCGGGCGTCAGGGGCGCCGATGGGTATCGGAACCCGGCAATCTTTACGCAACTCTTCTCACCGCCATCCGCATCGAGCCTTCGCCCGCCGCCGGACTGAGCATACTCGTTCCTCTGGCCATTTTGAGAACCTTCGCTGTTCACCTTCCTTCTACCGCCCGTCTTGAATTGAAATGGCCCAACGATGTTCTGCTGGGTGGTCATAAAGTCGCAGGCATACTCGTTGAATCATCGTTGCAGGCAAAGCAGATGATTTTCGCCATCGGTTGCGGACTCAACCTGCGGCATGCTCCGCCTGCCACCCGATATGGGGCAACCACATTAGCTGCACATGGCTCATTGGTAAGCCCGCCCGCCGCGCTTGAAACTCTCGCTGGCGAAATGGACCGCCTCTTGAAGATATGGAATGCCGGAGCTGGCTTTGCGTTGCTGAAAGCGCAGTGGTTGCAACATGCCAAAGGTTTGGGTCAGCGTATCTCTGTTCACACTGGAGGCGTAAACGTGGATGGCTATTTCGAGGGGTTGGGAGCGAACGGCAGCCTGCTTCTCCGCTATCACGGTGGTGTTCGCGAATTCCATGCCGGCGAGATCGATTTTGCCGATATCAGTGAAGGGCCCGCATGAATTCCCAGACACACGTCAACCCTCGCCCCGAACTCGTGTTGGTTTCCTTAGGCGGCATGGGGGAAATCGGCATGAACTGCTACGCCTATGGATATGGCCCGCCGGCCAATCGTTCATGGATCCTCGTTGACCTCGGCATCAAGTTCGGAGAGGAAACCGAACCCGGAATCGATATCGTTCTCCCCGATCTCTCGTTCGTGGAGGCCAATCGATCGCGTTTCATCGGTATCGTCCTAACTCACGCCCACGAGGATCATTTTGGCGCCATCCCCTGGCTTTGGGAACGCCTGAAGATGCCAGTCTACTGTACTCAGTTCGCATCCGAGATTTTGAAACTCAAATTGCTGGAAGCCGATTTGCTGGATCAAGTGCCGGTTAAGATCTTGCCGCTGTCCTCTCGTTTCAAGCTTGGAGAGTTCGACCTCGAATTTGTTTCAGTGACGCATTCTATCCCTGAGTCGAACGCATTGGTCATCCGTACTCCTTCGGGCACCGTGTTCCATTCAGGAGACTGGAAAATCGACCGCGCCCCGTCCATCCCGCCGGAGCTCAACGAGGCCCGCTTGAAAGAACTCGGGGTGGAAGGCATACGCGCGCTCGTTTGCGATTCAACCAACGTCTTGCGTGAAGGGTATTCGCCGAGCGAGCGTGATGTTGCGGTGGCGCTTGAGGATATCGTTGCGAAGGCGCCTGGGCGCGTGGTGGTGACTACATTTGGTTCGCATGTCGGTCGGGTGGCGTCGATGGCACACATTGCGCGACGCACCGGCCGTGAAATCATCGTTGCGGGACGCGCCATGCGAAGCATGATCGAAGCCGCCCGCACGGTGGGCCTTCTCAAGGATGCGGGCGAGTTCCTCGAGGAGCAGTCGTTTGGCTATATCCCCAGGGACAAGACCATATTGGTCTGCACCGGCAGCCAGGGAGAGCCGCGTTCCGTGCTAACCAGGATCGCCGACGATGCTCATCAAATGATCGCCCTCGATCCGGGGGATATCGTTGTCTTCTCCGCCAGAACAATCCCAGGAAACGAGAAGGCGGTGAGCGCGGTTATCAACAAACTCGCTCGCCAGGGGATCAAGATTGTCACCGCCGACCAGGCGCTGGTTCACACCTCCGGCCACCCGCGCCAGGGGGAACTCAGGGACTTCTACAACTGGCTCAAGCCGGCACTGGTCGTCCCCATGCACGGCGAGGCCTGGCATCTGGACACGCATGCCGAATTTGCCAAGCGGGCCGGCATTTCCGAGACAGCCCTTGTCTTCAACGGCCAAATGCTAAGGCTTGCACCCGCTCCCTGCGAGGTCATCACCGAGGTACCCGCCGGCCGCTTGCATGTCGATGGCAAGCTTGTCGTCCAGGTCATCGATGGTCCGGCCAGGTTGCGGCGCAAATTATCGTTCGTCGGCGCGGTGTTCATTAGCTTGATTTTTGATCAAAAGTTCAATCTTCTCACCCGGCCGGGAATCGTAACCGACGGCACGCCGTTCACCGATGGTGAAGGTGTCTTGTTCGACGAAATCATCTACGAAGCGGTCGAGACAGCGATCAACTCCATACCGCGCGCTCGACGCAGGCAAGACGATGCGATTCGCGAGCCGGTGAGAAATGCCGTACGCCGGACGGCCGAGGAGATTTGGGGCAAGAAGCCTGTTTGCCACGTTGTCATTCATCGTCTTTAGTTGTCGCGAATCTTCTGCACTTTTGCTATTTCCGCCCCGCAACCAGCCGGATGCCGATCATGGGTAAACGAACCGAACTGCCGCCGCCGCGGATGATTGAAAGCATCAATTTGCGCCAAGCGTTGGAAGAGAGGTATCTGGCATACGCGCTCTCAACGATCATGAATCGCGCCCTGCCGGATGCCCGCGATGGGCTCAAGCCAGTCCATCGACGCATCCTCTACGGCATGCAGATCCTGCGCCTCGATCCTGGAACGGCTTTCAAGAAATGCGCCAAGATCGTCGGGGACGTGATGGGTTCGTTCCATCCTCACGGCGATCAGGCAATCTACGACGCCTTGGTAAGATTGGCGCAGGACTTTTCTTCCCGCTATCCATTGATCGAAGGGCAGGGCAACTTCGGCAATATTGATGGCGACAGCGCTGCCGCCTATCGATACACCGAAGCGCGCATGACGGATGTCGCCAAAGCGTTGCTCGAGGGAATAAACGAGGATGCCATAGACTTTCGCCCAAACTACAGCGGCGAAGCGGACGAGCCCATCGTGCTTCCGGCAGCCTTTCCGAATCTCTTGGCCAATGGTGCCGCAGGAATCGCGGTCGGAATGGCAACTTCGATACCGCCTCACAATGTTGCCGAGCTTGCCGATGCAGCATTGCATTTGATCAAGGCGCCGAACGCCACAGTGCAGAAACTTCTGCAGTTTGTGCGGGGTCCAGACTTTCCTACCGGAGGCATCATCGTCGATGATCAGGCCACTATCCTCGAGGCCTACAAGACCGGCCGGGGATCATTCCGCATTCGTGCGCACTGGGACAAGGAAGATCTCGGCCGCGGCACCTGGCAAATCGTCATAACTCAAATTCCCTACCAGGTGCAGAAGGGCCGATTGGTCGAGCGAATTGCCGAACTTCTGGCTGAACGAAAACTCCCGCTCCTCGCCGAGGTCCGCGACGAGTCAGCCGAAGATATCCGTCTCGTTCTCGAGCCGAAGAGTCGCTCGGTCGACCCTGCCTTGTTGATGGAGTCTCTTTTCCGTCTCACCGAACTGGAAACCCGCTTCCCGCTCAACATGAACGTCTTGAGCAAGGGAAAGGTGCCGATGGTGATGTCCTTGCGCGATGCACTTCGTGAATGGCTCGATCATCGCAAGGAAGTTTTGATGCGCCGCAGCCGTCACCGCCTGGGCGAGATCGCCAGGCGGCTCGAAATACTCGACGGCTACCTTATTGCTTATCTGAATATCGATGAAGTAATCCGCATCATCCGCCGCGAGGATGAACCGAAACCGGTGCTGATGAAGCGGTTCAAGCTCAACGACAATCAAGCGGAAGCCATTCTTAACATGCGCCTTCGAGCCCTTCGAAGACTCGAAGAATTCGAGATCCGAACTGAACACGACTCCTTGAAGAAGGAGCAGGGGGCGCTGAACAAGCTTTTGAAATCCGACGATGCGCAGTGGGCTCGGATTTCTGACGAGATAAAGACTCTCAAGGCGAAATACGCCAAGACAACTCCGCTTGGCAAAAGGCGCACCGATTTTGCTTCTGCTCCTGCGATTGACTTCGATGCCGAACAGGCGCTGGTCGAGAGGGAGCCGATAACGGTTGTCTGCTCCGAGAAGGGATGGATACGCGCCATCAAGGGGCATCTCGAGAACGCCAACGATCTGTCATTCAAGGAGGGTGACCGGCTCAAATTCATGGTTCGCGCCGAGACCACCGACAAGATCATGCTCTTTGACTCATCTGGCCGCTTTTTCACTCTGGAAGCTTCAAAACTGCCGGGAGGCCGCGGGCACGGTGAACCTGTACGGCTGATGGCCGATCTGGAAGCGACCGATGAGATCATCGGGTTGTTTGTCCACCGTCCTGACCGCAAGCTGCTGGTCGCCTCTTCCTCTGGCGATGGCTTCATCGTGGCCGAATCCGAATGTGTGGCCACCACACGCAAAGGCAAACAGATTTTGAACCTTAAGCCGCCGAACGAAGCGAGGCTGTGTCGGGTCGTCGATGAAACTGCCACCCATATTGCAACGATCGGTGAGAACAGAAAGCTGCTGATTTTCCCAATCAAGGACGTACCCGAAATGGCGCGCGGCAAGGGTGTTCGCCTGCAGAAATACAAGGAAGGCGGACTCTCGGATGCCTCCCCCTTCAACCTGAAGGAGGGGTTAACTTGGATGGATTCATCCGCTCGTAGCTTTTCCGTCACTGAACTTAGAGAATGGATCGGCGAACGTGCGCAAGCAGGGCGACTGCCGCCGAAGGGTTTCCCTCGAAACAATCGCTTCAGCTGATGTGGAAGCGACTACGGGGAGCTGGAGGAAACGGCACAGCTCAAATGACCATGGGGGTCCATGGTCAACGACACTCCTCGCTGGGCCGCCACATCGACGGAATCATCGAAGGGGTGGAAGGCTTGATGCCAGTGCCCGTGGGTCCCGGGGCTGTTGGTGATGGTTTCATTGCAAAACTGTGCTTCGAACCAGCTCAGGACTCCATCCGCCATACCCGAGCGATAGGCCGTCGCAACGAAGGATGAATTAGGGCGGTCCTCGAGATAAGAATATTCGCGCATCAGAAAGGCTTCTGAAAGCGGAGTGTAGCTGTGAAGCCGCTCGCGCACCGGGAAATATGTTCGTGTTGAGTAAGCGTTGAGCGCAGAGATATCGAAGCCGCAGACGCTGTGAACCCGATTGAGCTTTGCCAGTTCGGGACCTTCCACCAGTATCCCGTATTGCCGAACGACCGCCGGGATGACGATCGTGTCGGCACGGGAGATCTTTCGGATGTCGTTGGCTACGGAATAGAAGCCTTCGCCCACGACCCCGCAATCCAGCGTTTCCGTGAAAATGATGTCCGGCTGTTCCGGCAGCCAGCCGTGCTCAATCACCGAATTGGAACCAGCGCGGAAAAGCGTAATCCGGCTGCCGAGGCCCGTTGCCTCGATGATGGCGCTCGCCACCTCCGCCATTCTCCCATTGACTTCGCATGTATAGACATGCTTCGCGCCATACCTTGCGAATAACATGGCTACGATCCCGCATCCCGTACCCACTTCGAAAACGATCTTTTCCTTGAGGTCCAGTCGCGAAATCGTTGTTTCTATCGCTCTGTTGCGATCCTGATCGTTAAGCATCGCGAAATGCCAGGCTGGAAAATCTCGGACCGTCGCTCCAAGACCCATGACCTGACCGTTCTTGCTTAAGTCTGTCCTACTGGCCAGCTGAGCCATGGACGCCGACAGATTGCGCTCTGCGGCCCTGGACAGTGCCCTCATCTCCACCCTCTGATCGTTTCCCGGGGATTTCCCTACCGTCAGCATCAGTATCGCGAGTGGACTTTAACGTCGGGTTGATAAGCGAGGCTCTTGAGCCACGCCTTGAACAATACAACTATAAATAAGTACTATGCAAGTTTACAATTATAAGTAGGAAAGGGCGAAATTTAACGTAATTTTTGCATTGAATTGTTCAACTGCTCGACGAGTGGCCCAGACAACCCAATAGTCTTTTAGGAAGCGAGAGGAGCAAGCCAGTACGCGCCTATTGCATCCAGGACAAAGCGACATGGCAAGCCAGATTACTTGGATAGCTCATGGAAAGCCTCTCCCGGCGGACAAAACCGAAAGCACTTCCGGTTTTAGGGATGATCATGCCCTGCAATGGGATGGGATGGTGAAGCTTGTTCAGTCGCCAAGCGGAACAGAACTGAAATGGTCGGTTTTCGCTGCCAACTGGGCTTCCCTGTTTCATGTGTTGGATTGGCTGGATGCTTATCCCCCTCCCTACACACTGAAATATTTTCTGGTGGGGTGGTTTGAAGAGCAGATCGAAACTCCTCGCGAAGCGCGCGACCGCATTGAAACCATCCTCGCCAAAAGCGACATACACCTCACTCAGCGCACGTTCGTGCGTGAAGCCGATCCCAACCGCAGGGATATTCCTCCGTTGCTGAAAGCGGCGCTGCAGGATCGCTCGGTGCTTCCAGATTACAGCATCGACTGCGTGCTCGATGAATTGCACGGCAGTTTTCGGGTAGGTCGAATTGGAAGCGAGACTCCAATCGCCAAGGTATACGGGTTCCATCCCGTCTCCTATCCTTGTATCAACGGCCTGTCCTATGACCATCTCGTGAGCCGAGCCTACGGAAAAGTGGTGGCCACAGGGCAACCCCACTACGACCACGTTATCGCGGCGATGACCACACCCGATGGTTCCGTCGTGTGGTTCCCGTATCAGCGGGTGATTCTTCCGCACTATCTTCCTGACGGCCGCAAGGGCGTTTCAGTAGTGAGTCAAGTCGCGCGGGTCGATATCAGGCTAGTTTAGCCGCCCGTTCCTCGATGATGTATTCAAGGTCGGATCGCTCGCTCAGGGCGAGCCATTCTCTGGCGTCGGCACCCGTCGGCAGCCACTCCCATTGAAAAAACCCTCGCTCCATATGGGCATATCCTATGCGGGTCACGAAACCTTTGGTGGCCATCAGGTCTTCGGCGATCCCCCAAATCGCATCGGGGTTCCACTTGATGACCGACAGTATCATTCCCCACAACGGAATCGTTTCGACTGCAAGCCGCTGCCGCACGTCCTTGCTGATCCAAAACTCGCCATGGTAGACAACCTTGCCCTTCACTCGTTCAGTAATCGAATTCTTCGGCGGCCGCGTCTTCGACGGAATGATCACCTCTCCTCGTTTCATATAAATGCCGATGACAAATCCAAGCGCCCAGTCGGCCAAACACGTGTCGATGACATCAAGACGAAATGCTTGGATGGAGACGATCCTGTTCTGCCCATCGTAGCCCGCCGTCCAAAACGCCTTTGGGCCGGATAAGTCCGTGATGGTGGGGTCAAAAAAAGGGGAAACCGGTTCGCTTCGAAGTTCTTGACGAAGTTTCGCAAACGCATGGAAGTCGGTTGAAGTTTCAAGCCGAATTCCCATTCCCCGCGCTTGTTCGAAAAGCGCATTTACCACTCGCGCTGCGGCCAGCGGATTCGCCAGTCCGTTAAGCATTCCCATCTTGCTTCTATGGCAAATTGAACCAAGCAACTCAACCGCGTCCGCACTGGCCCGTCCACGCCAATCCGATACACGCCTGGGAGGCAAAAGCTAACAGGAGTGCTCTGCACCATTTGAAAGGTAAGGGCAACGGCTACGTCTCAAAACGCGCCCAGCCATCTCGCGTCAATCGTTCCTGCGGCAGAAACCGTGCCTTGTAGGCCATTTTGCTGGACCCTTTGACCCAATAGCCCAAATAGACATAAGCCAGACCCATCCTTTGCGCACGGCGGATGTTGTCGAGAATCATGTACGTTCCAAGACCGCGACGTGCCAATTCCGGATCAAAAAACGAATAGATGAGCGACAGGCCATCGTCGAGAACGTCGAAAAGCATTACCGCCACCAGATCACCGCAAACCATTCCACCACTCTTCGTCAGGCGGTACTCGGCAATTCGCGTGTCGACAAAGCTCTCATCGACCATGGCCGCGAAATCGAGCACCGTCATGTCGGCCATGCCGCCCTCGAAATGCCTTGCGTCGATATAGGATCGAAACAGCGAGTACTGCTCGGACGTTGCCTTCGCGGGGATTACCCTTGCCTCAAGATCGGCGTTGGTTGCGGCTGTCCGGCGGAAGCTTCTCGACCAGACGAAATGGTCAACCGGTACTCGGACCGAGACACAGGCCCCGCAGCTATCACAGGCCGGTCGGTAGGCGATGTTCTGGCTTCTGCGAAAACCGCCCTGCGAAAGCGTGTCGTTAAGGCTGCCGGCATCTTGACCGATGAGGTGAGTAAAAACCTTCCGTTCCAGCATGCCAGCCAGGTAGGGGCAGGGGGCAGGCGCTGTAATGAAAAATTGCGGAAAATTGCGCCGCTCGATGCTCAAATGGTGGAGTCCTCTTGTTGCGTTGGCGGCAATCTTAGCATGAGTCACGCGGCTGAACAGCCTGCATCAACGCAATTCCCGTCCGCCCGGAGCATCGAGCACGCGTGTCGAGAAACCTTCCGCCTCTATCAGCCGAACAATTTCTTCCGCATGGCGCTGGTCGCGGGTCTCCAGCATGATCTCAAGTTCCGCTCCTTTCGCGGGAATGTCGAGAAACATGCGCCGGTGCGATACTTCGAGGATATTCGCGCCATGTTGACCAAGGAGGCTTGAAATCTTGCCGAGCACGCCGGGGCGATCATCGATTGTGATCCTCAGGTTGACGATGCGCATCTCCCGATGCAGCTCTCTCGTAATCACCGACGAGAGGATTCTGGGATCGATATTACCCCCACAAAGCACAAGGCCGATCTTTCGCCCGCGAAAATGACCAGGATCGGCCATCACGGCGGCAAGGCCTGCGGCTCCCGCCCCTTCGGCAAGCGTTTTCTGGTGTGTGAGATAGGCCATGACCGCGCGCTCGATATCCGATTCGCCGACCAGTCTTACGTCATCGACGAACTGATGGCAGATGGCAATCGTTCTTTCCGTTACGTTCTTTACCGCTATGCCTTCCGCCAGCGTCGTCCCCCCGCATTTGGCGCTTTGGCCGCGCAGCGCGGCATACATCGATGGATATTGCTTCACCTCGACTCCGATCATCTCGATCTCGGGCTTCATGTTCTTGGCGGCAATGGCCGTTCCCGAAATTACTCCCCCTCCGCCGATCGGCACGACGATCGTATCGAGGGCCGGCTCGTCTCTCAGCATCTCGATGCCAATCGTCCCTTGGCCCGCGATGATCTTGTCGTCATCGTACGGATGCACAAGCATCAGACCCTTCTCGGCTGCGATCCTTTCCGCCGTCACCTGGCTATCAGCGAGGGTTTCGCCCGACAAAATAATCTCCGCGCCATGCGCCCTCGTACGCTCGACTTTGGTCGATGGCGTCGTTTCAGGCATCACTATGGTCGAAGGGATGTTCAGCCGTCTTGCGTGATAAGCAACAGCTTGCGCATGGTTGCCCGCAGACATTGCTATCACTCCCCGTTGTTTCTCGCGCGCGGTCAAGCTGGCGAGTTTGATATAGGCTCCCCTATCTTTGAACGAGTTCGTGACCTGCATGTTCTCGAATTTCACGTAGATATCGGCACCCGTGATCTCCGACAACTTGGCGGAGCGAAGCATTGGAGTTCGCACTGCATTTCCCTGCAGTTGTCTTTGTGCCTTTTCTATATCCTCAAAAGTAACTGTCATAATCGCAACACCCGTCAGGATGAGATGGGCATTTGTATCATGGCGTATTTCCAACACATGCGTTAGAGATTTTGCACACCGGTTGAAGGGAGAACTGGAATGGCACGTGTCGCGTGGATCGGCTTGGGTGTAATGGGGTATCCGATGGCCGGCCATCTGAGAAAGAAGGGTGGCCACGAGGTTACCGTGCACAATCGAACCCCGGCAAAGTCTGCCAAATGGGTCGAGCAATTTGGCGGTCGCGCCGCACCCACCGCTCGCGAGGCGGCCGCCAATGCCGACTTTGTTTTCGCCTGCGTCGGCGCGGATAACGATCTGCGCGACGTGACCATTGGACCTCAAGGTGCCTTTCACAGCATGCAGCGAGGAGCCATTTTTGTCGATCACACGACGGCCTCCGCCGATGTTGCCCGCGAGCTTCACGCAGCGGCAAAACAAAAGGGTTTAGGCTTCATCGACGCTCCCGTTTCCGGTGGCCAGGCTGGCGCCGAAAATGGTGTTCTCACGGTGATGTGCGGGGGCGATGAGGCGGACTACAAGCCCGTCGAGCCGCTTATTGAATGCTATTCCAAAATGCGCCGCCTGCTCGGTCCATCAGGCTCGGGCCAGCTCGCCAAGATGGTGAATCAGATCGCGATCGCCGGTTTGGTCGAGGGGTTGGCCGAAGCAATTCATTTTGGCCTCAAGGCTGGCCTGGATATGGAATCGACCATCGATGTTATTTCAAAGGGTGCGGCGGGGTCTTGGCAGATGGAGAACCGCTATAAGACCATGATTGCTGGAAAGTTCGATTTTGGTTTCGCTGTTGATTGGATGAGGAAAGATTTGGGCATCTGTCTCGCCGAAGCACGACGCACCGGCGCCCATTTGCCGGTGACCGCCCTCGTCGATCAGTTCTACTCGGAGGTTCAGAAGATGGGGGGCAAGCGCTGGGATACCTCAAGCCTGATCGCCAGGCTCCAGCGCTAGCCGGTTATTTTAGTCGCCGCGCCACGTCCAGTGCGAAGTAGGTGAGGATGCCGTCCGCACCAGCACGCTTGAACGCTATAAGACTTTCCTCGATCACCTTGCGGTCGAGCCAACCATTGTTGATCGCGGCCATGATCATCGCGTACTCGCCCGACACCTGATAGGCGAAGGTCGGCACAGCGAATGTGGATTTGAGCCGATAGAGGATATCGAGGTAAGCAAGTCCGGGCTTGACCATGATCATGTCAGCCCCCTCCATGATATCAAGCTCTGCCTCGCGCAACGCTTCGTCCGAATTTGCAGGATCCATCTGGTAGGTTTTCTTGTCTCCCTGCAGCACTGCCGAGGACCCCACTGCATCTCGGAAGGGGCCATAGAAACCTGAGGCATATTTTGCCGTGTAGGCCATGATGAGCACATCATGGTGGCCGCTGGCTTCAAGCGAGCGCCTGATCGCGCCCACCCGCCCGTCCATCATGTCGGAAGGTGCGATGATATCGCAGCCCGCTTCCGCCTGAAGGACGGCCTGCCGGCAAAGGACTTCGACCGTCGCATCGTTTGCGATCCGGCCACCGTCGAGAAGGCCGTCATGACCGTGGCTTGTATAGGGATCGAGCGCTACATCGCAGAGGATCCCGATCTCGGGCACTTCCCTTCTAATCGCCCTGACTGCCCGGCAAACCAGATTGTCCGGATTGAGAGCCTCGCGTCCGTCAGCCGTGCGCTTGGAGGCATCGGTATGGGGGAAGAGCGCAATGACCGGAATATCAAGTTCCGCCGCCTCGGCAGCAGCCTTGACCGCCATATCGATTGAGAGCCGTTCAATTCCTGGCATCGAGGGAACCGGTTCAGCTTTTGAGCTCTCGCTTAAGAAGATCGGCCAAATGAGATCGGCGCTGCTGAGTCTGTTTTCCTGCACGAGGCGTCGCGACCACTCCGACTGTCGCAGTCGCCGCAGTCGCGTTGCCGGATAGCCTGGAACGGGCATGTCCGGGGCCTGCTCGATTCCCCGAGCGGCGCGCAGCGAAATCGGCTTGTCGCTGGAACGTTTCATGCCCTATCCGTGGCACGAGATGCCGCCGTCAATCAAGAGCGGCCCATGAGAAAAGTTAGTGGCAGTATTTGCCGCGGCCCGTCCTCAGCTTCATCAAATCCAAGTGAAAGTGATCCTTATGGAACGGGTCGGAACCGGGGCCCAGAACCGTGTTGAAATACTTGCACGCCCCCTTTCGGGCCACCTTCATGAAGTTCCCCCGGCTGGCGAGCGACAACCCCTTGATCGATCCGCTCCACCCGCCGGCCACTGACGCCTCCACCCGGTTGGAAAACCTGAAATCTGCGATGTCCAGTGCATTGCCGAAACCGTGCTCGCTCAATTTCCCTGTTGAGGCGTTGTTTCGTCGGCGGCACGCATAGGAAGAAGCGTTCTGCAGCCCGGTGAGACGCGTTTCGAACTGTTTGTTGGCGCTGGGTTGCACGACGTTTGTGATCCAGCCATGCAGAGCCGCGGCCATTTGGCAGTTGATTGTCGCCGCCGGCGTGATTTCAACACCGGCAATTGATGTGACAGACAATGGATAGGCGATTCCGCACCCACCGGGTGCCCCGATTGGATCCTTTGCCTTGAATTTCAGATCGAGTCCCCGCAACAGCTTCTCACACTTCTCCCGCGCGGCGAAAACTTTGTCCTTCGGCCAGTTTCCGAAGTTCTTCGTCGCCGGCAGCGAAGGGAAGACAACAGCATCGCTCATTGAAAGCGCCCCCAGCGCGATCGTGGTGGAGGCTAGCTTCACGTCAAACTCAGGCCTCCTGCGGGGGAGGGGAACATCACCCTCTTCGGCAAGTTCGACGCTTTGACGAACCCAGCGATCGCTGATGTCGAGAGTGGCGGCCGCCGGCACTATTGTAAGTTTGCTGTCTCTCGTGACGTCGATGGATGCAAGAGTGACAGGGTCGAAGCGCGGTACTGCCGGCTCTGGGAGCGGTGCTGGCACCGGCTCTGCGATGAGACTGTCCTGCTTGGGTGTCGAATACTTTAATGAGAATACCGCCATCCCACCGACGGTGGTTGCGGTGATAAGTGCCGAAATCGAAACTGCTGAGAATACCGTTGAAACGCGCGTCACGACGTCCCTCAAAGCTTGTGACTACCCGGCTGAGTTCCCGCTTGCCGGACCGTTAACCAATAATTGAAGAAGTACCTAAAATTGAATCGACATTAAGGCACTCCGTTTACCGTTCGAGCTACCAATATTAACCAGCTACACCTGATTAAAAAGGTTAACGATGCGGCGAGTCCTGGCATATTTGATCGTTACTGTTCCGCTCCTCGTGGTTCGCACCAGCAGCGCCCCTGCTTCGATCTCGGAATATGCCCCGCTGGCCACAACTGAACTGTTGAGCAAGATCTATGCCGCCGATGAGCGCTGTCACTTCCTTAAGCCCGCCGAACACCTCGAGCTTGGACGGCTGGTAGCCCATGTGGAACTCGCGGCAACCGAAATAGAAGGTGCTTCCAGCACGAATAAGGCGCTGCAGAAGGGCCGAACACTGGGACAAGCTGTCGACTGCTCGCCAGCTCTTGAGCGGCAAACGATTTCCGTATTCGCTGCTGGGCGCCGTGCCCTGGCCTCCATTAAAGACGATGACGACACCAAAGGGCCGGTCGTTCTCCTGCCCGCTGACGGGCCTTCCCCGAATGCTGTTGAGCCGTCCCCGGGTGATGATTTGGCCGGCTATCAGCGGCGGATGGCCGCCTATTTGACGGAGTTGCGTTGCCACTATCTGTCCCATCGCCAGGCCAGGAAATTTTGGAGGCTGGTGATCAAGGACCACAAGCTTACGGTTGACAAATACGGTGAACAAACCGTGGCGCCGGCGAAGAGCCAGGCCGAGGCGTTCTCGTCCCGGCAAGGGTGCGATGGACGCTCTGAGGCATTCGTTCGCGAGGCTTATCGTGAGTTGGCGAGCAGGTGATTGCACGGCAGTAAGGCCGTCATTAACCTAAATGCTTTCTGATAATTTCTGTGCCCGCAAGTCCTTCGGCGCTTAAACGGTAATAGCCAATCAACGTTACTTAGATTTCACTGCAATTACGCCGAAAATAGCAAGAAATTTACCGAACAGCTTGAGGCGTTTTTAAGCGCACGCGCCCTATCGTCCTGCGCAATCGGGAGGGGACCATAATAAAAGCCCTCCTTGGGGAATACAGGGCAGGTGTGCAATGCGTAATCAGGTTCAATCGGCGATTCTTGAGTCGCCGTCTGCCAATCGGCAGGAAGTCAAACATCGCTACGTGGAGGCGTTGACGCTCATCGAGCGGCTTCACCGCCGTTTGCTCGACGTGATCAAGGATGAGTTTGAGCGTCAGGGAGATCCTGAGGTGAATGCGGTTCAGGCACTCTTGCTGTTCAACATCGGCGATGCCGAGTTGACTGCAGGCGAACTCAAGACCCGCGGTCACTATCAGGGCTCGAACGTCTCTTACAATCTTAAGAAGCTTGTGGAGGCAGGGTATGTGAATCATGAGCGCTCGACTTCCGACAAGCGCTCCGTGCGCGTGCGGTTGACCCCGCGCGGACAGGACATTCGCAAGAAAGTGGATGCGCTCTACAACCGGCAGATACTCTCGATAATTGACGTGGCAGGACTGTCAGTCGAGGAACTGGAACGGCTGAACAAAGCCCTTGGTCGGCTCGAGCGTTTCTGGACGGATCAAATTCTCTACCGCCTCTAAAATCGGATTGGCCTAACCTCCTGGCCCGCGACTGGTCTCGCGGGCCCTTTTTTTGCCGTAAACTAAATATTTCTTGATTGCTCGATCCCAGCTGGAATCAACGGTATCGTCTTATTGGGGTTCAAGTTTTAACGGTTTTGCGCCAACACCTGTGACCGGAAAGTCACAATCGGACGCGACGTCGAGCTGGCAGCCCGGCGAAAAACGGTCGTTTTTGACGGGGCCGCGTTGAATTGGTAGATGTGGCGGGCCTTCGGGATGCTTGCGGTACGGCGTAAGGCGTGAGGCGAGTGGGACAAAAACTGAGGCAGGGAATGGGCGATCAGGACAGTCACAACACGAAGTTTGCTGACCATCGGCTGAACAGGCGCGCGGCACTACTCCTGGCAAGCGCCATGGCCATTACGTGGGCAAGCGAGCCCGCTGCGGCGTTCTTCAAACGCAAGGACAGAGCCGATCAGCACAATGCCACCACCAAACCGAAGTCCAAGGCAGCGACTGTCACGGAAGTTCTGGACGATGAGCGTGAAGCGGCACCCATGGTGACGCTCGAAAGCCCCTATTACTTGGCTCGAGCGATTGACCGCTACCAGTTGATAGCGGCCGAGGGCGGTTGGCCTGCCATTGAGACGTCCAAAGCCTTTGTAAAGGGTGGCCAAGCGAGAGAGGTTGTTTTGCTGAAGAAGCGCCTCGCCATTGAAGGCTATCTGATGGATGAAGGCCAGTTCGATGATGTTTACGATGGCGTCACCGAACGCGCCGTGCAGCGTTTCCAGCGAAATCATGGCCTCTTTCCAAGCGGAAAGGTCGGCAAGCAAACAATTCAGGCGCTGAATGTGTCGGTGCAGGCGAGGTTGATGACGCTTCGCGCCAACTTCCCCCGCATTGAGGAGTACTCCAAGGACCTTGCCGACCGCTATCTTGTCGTGAACATTCCGGCTGCTCAGCTTGAAACCGTGTCGAGCGGCAGCGTGTACTCTCGCCACAATATCATTGCCGGGAAGCCCGATCGTCCCTCGCCGGTGGTGATGACCAACATCAGTGATCTCAATTTCAATCCTTATTGGAATGCGCCGGCGAGCATTGTCGAGAGAGACATTATCCCGGCCTTGCTCAAAGATCCCGACCATCTTGAGAAGCTGAACATACGCGTCTTCGATGGAGTTGGCGGCCCCGAGATCGATCCCTCAACGGTAGACTGGAGAAGAACTCCTGGCGATCGTTATCATTTCCGTCAGGAGCCGGGGGAAGACAACGCCATGGCCTCCGTCAAGATCAATTTCCCCTCGCCCTTTGGCGTATATATGCACGATACGCCGACAAAGCAGCTTTTCGAAGCCGGGGATAGGTACTTCAGCTCCGGCTGCGTGCGTGTCGATCAGGTGCATGTACTGGTGAACTGGATCCTGCGCGGCCAGGAAGGCTGGGATATGGATCGCATCCAGGAGGTCGCCGATAGCACCGAACGCCTCGATGTGAAAGTCAACGATGGTCCCCAGATCCGCTGGGTTTACCTTACTGCGTGGGTCACCGAGGATGGCCGGGTAAACTTCCGGCCCGACATCTACGGTTTGGACGGAACCGGCTTCATCATCGGTCAGCCGTTGCCGTTCGGCGAAATAGTTGATGGGCAACGCTGGGTCACCAAACCGCTCCCCTATGGCTATGACGAAGATCGGGCTTTTTCGGTTTCGATCGATGGCGGCATCGAGCAGCCGCAGCGGACTGGCCCCACCCAGATCATCAAGAAGACCAACTTCAATCTGAAACAGCCGCAGCCATCGGTGAGCAAGATCGCCGACGAGAAAGAGTCCCCCGCGGTTGGTCAGCAGGGAGCGAACTAGTCGCATCGCCTACCTCGAGAAGAGATGAAGGATAGCGCCGCCCTCAATGTTGGGGGCACGCTATCGCCCGCGCTCAACCCAGCTCATGATAAGAAACGCCAATAGGCTTAAGCTGGCAAAACCTGTAATTAGCGGCAGCACAGTTCCGTCATAGGCGCGACCGACGATCGTACCGAGCCCCAGCGAAATGAATGTGGTGAACGAGCCCGTGACGGCCGCCGCCACACCGGCGATGTGTCCGAGTGGCTCCATCGCCAGCGCGTTGAAATTCCCAAACATCAGTCCGAAGCAGAAGAATATCACCAGCATATAAGCCATAAGCATCCCGAAGGGCGGTACGCCAACCTCTGCAACGTAGATCCAGAAAGCGATCGACAAGAGGCATCCGACTTGAAGCGCCCATTTGCACATTTGCCGCATGCCATATTTCAGGACCAGCCTTGCATTGGATAGCGATGCCGCACCGATAGCTGTAGCCAGCAGGCCGAAATAGAATGGAAACAACCTGCCTGCGCCGTAGAGTTCCTGAAATATTTGTTGCGACGATGTGAGATAACCGACAAAGGCGCCGAAGATCAGGCCCGCGACCCATGTGTATCCGATCGCAACCCGGTTGCGGCACGTTTCGATGATCGCCTGCCCGATTCGTTTTGCCGAGAAAGTTAGCCGGCGCTCCGGTGCAAGCGTTTCAGGTTGCCGCAGCCAATGCCAGACAAGGGCGGCAACCGCGATAATTAGCAACAGAACGAAGATCGTCCGCCATGGGGCGACGAGCAGGATCAGCTGCCCAATGCTTGGCGCGATGATAGGAACAAGAATGAACACCGACATCGCCATTGACATGATGCTCGCCATTGCTCTGCCGTGATACTGATCGCGCACCATCGCAACCGCGATGATTCTGGGGCCCGCTGCGCCCAATCCCTGCAGCACCCGCCCGAACAGCATCATTGAAAAGTTGACCGCCAGGATTGAAATGACAGAGCCCACGATGAAAACGCCAAGCCCGGCATAGATCGCAGGCTTCCGGCCGATGCTGTCGGATATCGGTCCATAGATTATCTGGCCGCCCGCCAGCCCAAAAAACAAGCCTGTAATGACCCACTGCCTGTCGTTCTCCCCGCTGGCCCCGAGATCGGCTGCGATGTCTCCAAGCGCCGGCAACATGCTGTCGATCGACAGCGCGACAAGCGAGATGGTGAGCGCCACCAGCGCCACGAACTCGGATCTGGACATTGCCTTGCTTGCCATAGCTCACCGCATCTGCAGTCGACTGACGGTTCGATAGCCTAAATTCTCGTTGCCACATACTCACAACCAAAACGAGAAGTTATGGACATAGACACAACTTAAGGGCACACTCCCCTCCGTTCTGATAAACCGGAGGAAATAATGCTTACGTCTTTTAAACCTAAGGAGCTGGGGCGCTCTGTCCACCTTCGAAGGATTGCAGCCGGCACAATTCTGATCCTCATGAACATTGCCTGCCAACCCGCCATTGCTGCCGACAACAAGGGAAAATGCGACCCCGATCGTATTCAGTCCGAGATTGAGAAAGCCGAAGCCAAGTTCGATGAGAAAGAATTGCGCCGCAAGGCCGAGGCTACCGCAGAGTTCAAGGACAAGATCAAAGGCCACCAGGTGGAGTTCAACTCCGTCTACTCGACCTGGTCATTCGATCCCGCGACCTGCAATGGTCTTACCCTCAAGGATGTCAATGTCGTTCACTCCCTGCGCGCTGAAGGAGAAAAGGAATCGACCACCAATCTCATTAGCCATTTCGACCCGGACGGGACGCGCCTCGACAGGATCTCCCAACAGAAAGCTCAGCGAAGGTACGGCTCCTATGCTTACAATATGACAAACTATGCCGGCTACTTCGCTGGCAACGCCCATACAACTGCATTCTTCGACGATATGACCTCTGTGATGGCCTCATTCAATGTTCCGAAACTCAGCAACCCCTATTCCCTCACAAAGCAAACTTACAGCAACTGCTTCGACACCTACTGCGAATTTTCCATTTGGATCGGCATGAAGGAATCCATTTATTCAGGCTCTATCGCCCAAACCGGTGTCGCCTCACAATACGCATGCGACGCGGTGTATGTTACTGCATATTGCTGGACCGAATACGAACCATTCTATGAGTTCTACCCGGCTGCCCCGGTTTACTGTGGCGGCACGATGGCGTCTGGAACATCTGCGGGGGACCTTATGTGGGCTCACGTCGACCCCTACACTCCCACCGGTTTCTCCATGTATTTGTACAATCTGAGCGATGGCACACTTTGCGCATCGAAGAGTTCGGACTTCACCATGACTGCAAGGTTCGGGGCCTTCATTGGCGAGCGGCCGCTCTACGTCAGCAATGATGGGTACACCTATTACCGGCCGCTGCCCAAATTCACCACCGTTTCGTTTACTTCGCCCTACGTTTCTTACGCAAACGAAGCGGAAGATGAGATAGCCATGACGCCTTACGATCTCGGCAACAACTCATCTTATGATGTCGTGAAAACAACTATGCAGAATGGGGGAAAACAGAACATCGAGACTGGCTCTCTCAACTCCACGGGTGATTTCACCCTGAAGTGGCTGACCAGCGTGAACGCCGGGCGCGTCCGTCCTTAGACAGGATTCGTCTCCTTGACTTGGCACTTCTGATTAGACATCGCCTCCGCCATGCCGCATTTTTGTTGTTGGACGAGTGCGGCATTGCGCCAAATGGCAGAGCCCCTGTCAGAGGCTAGTGTGCTCCCCAACACCAGCACGGATAGCGGGCTGGAATGGAAAGTTTCATGATCGACTACCGCAAGTTTTTTACCGATGCGCTGGCTGCAATAGTGTCCGAAGGCCGCTATCGGGTTTTCGCCGACCTCCTACGGCGGCGGGGCAGCTATCCTTTGGCCCGCCTTCACCAGACCGGTGGCGAATGCGATGTCACGGTCTGGTGCTCGAATGACTACCTGGCCATGTCTCAGCACCCGGTGGTGATCGAAGCGATGCATCACGCTCTCGATGAGGTTGGTGCGGGGTCGGGTGGAACGCGCAATATTTCCGGCACCACGCACTATCATGTCGTGCTTGAACGAGAGCTTGCCGATCTTCACCGCAAGGAGGCCGCACTTCTTTTCAATTCCGGCTACATGGCAAACGAAGCAACCATCTCCACCCTTTCGCGGCTCATGCCTGGCCTCATTGTCCTGTCGGATCAGTTGAATCATGCCTCGATTATCGAAGGCATTCGTCAGGGCCGTTGCGAGAAGCTGATTTTCGCTCACAACGATTTGGAGGATCTCGAGCAAAAACTCAGGTCGATCGCGCCCGATAGACCGAAACTCATCGCTTTCGAATCGATTTATTCGATGGATGGAGACATCGCCCCCATCAGAGAGATTTGCGCACTCGCCCGTACCTATGGCGCCCTTACCTATCTTGACGAGGTTCACGCTGTCGGCATGTACGGTCCCAATGGCGGAGGCATCGCGGATCGCGATGGCGTGCTTGACGAGCTCGACATTATCGAAGGCACCCTCGCCAAGGCGTTTGGTTTGATGGGGGGCTATATTGCCGCCGATCGGGTGATAATTGACGCCATTCGATCGATGGCGGCTGGTTTCATATTCACAACCTCGCTTGCTCCGGTGATCGCCGCGGGCGCCATCGCCAGCGTACGTTACCTCAAGCAGAGCAGGGAGGAGCGCAATCTCCAGGAGCAATACGCAAGCCTCCTGAAGCATGAGCTATCCGGTCGTGGCTTGCCTGTCGTCGTAAGTCCCACCCATATCGTGCCGGTGGTGATCGGCAATCCGGTGCTTTGCAAAGCTCTCACCGATCTATTGCTTGACGAATTCTCGATTTACGTCCAACCGATCAACTATCCGACCGTCCCCAGGGGATTGGAGAGAATCCGGCTTACGCCCGGCCCTCTGCATGGACCGTCGGAAATTGCCAGGTTGAGCAATGCCATGGAAAAATTGTGGTCCCGACTGTCGCTGCCCCGCGCAGCCTAGCGTGCTTTTGAGGCGCAAATCGAAAAGGATGTGCCGTTTCGTGGCAAACAGCGATCTGGATCCAGCCTCATATACCTCGCAGGTTTGAAGAGGACATGTATGCTTAAGAAAGCGAAGGACAAAACTGGACTTCTGCCCGAGACAGGAAGGCCGCTGTTTCCAGGTTTTTTTAACGACGATCTCGCCACCGCCGACGGGGCCGTCGCGGCGGCGATCCGAAAGGAGCTCGGACGCCAGCAGCATGAAATCGAGCTGATAGCGTCTGAAAACATCGTCTCGAAGGCCGTACTCGAGGCCTTGGGTTCCGCCCTCACCAACAAATATGCCGAAGGCTATCCCGGAAGGCGCTACTACGGAGGGTGCCAATTCGTAGATGAAGCCGAAGAACTGGCCATTGATCGCGCAAAGAAGCTGTTCGACTGCTCTTTCGCCAATGTGCAGCCGCACTCGGGAGCTCAGGCGAACCAGGCCGTGTTTTTCGCACTCCTGCAGCCCGGCGACACGTTCATGGGCCTCAACCTCAATGCCGGTGGACATCTCACCCATGGCTCGCCTGTCAACCAATCCGGAAAATGGTTCAAGGTTGTTCCTTACGGCGTGCGCCACGACACTCAGCTGATCGATTATGACGAGGTTGAGAAGCTGGCACGCACAGAACGTCCAAAACTCATCCTTGCCGGCGGGTCGGCCTACCCACGTGTCATCGACTTCAAGCGGTTCCGGGAAATCGCCGACGCCGTTGGCGCCTATTTCATGGTCGACATGGCGCACTTTGCAGGTCTTGTGGCAGGAGGAGCTCATCCCAGTCCGCTGCCTTACGCGCATGTGGTAACCTCAACCACTCACAAGACCTTGCGCGGTCCGCGCGGCGGTCTCATCCTTTCGAAGGACGAGGACCTCGGAAAAAGAATCAACTCGGCAGTCTTTCCTGGTCTGCAGGGAGGGCCCCTCATGCACGCAATTGCCGCCAAGGCCGTCGCATTTGGCGAAGCGCTCAAACCGGCCTTCAGAATCTATGCGAGGAATGTTGTTGCGAATGCCAAGGTCTTGGCTGAGACGATGATCGCCGGAGGTCTCGACGTCACCTCAGGTGGTACCGACACACATCTGATGCTCGTCGATCTTCGCAAGAAGGGCCTCACCGGAAAGGTTGCTGAACAGGGATTGAGCCTCGCCAGCATCACCTGCAACAAGAACGGAATTCCGTTCGATCCGGAGAAACCCATGGTGACGTCGGGCATCAGGCTGGGGTCTCCGGCGTGCACAACCCGCGGGTTCGGTCTCGACGAATTTCGCCACGTGGGGGAACTTATCATCGAGGTGCTGGATGGCCTTGCTAGGAACGGTGAACAGGGCAATGCTCGTGTCGAGTCGGCCGTAAAACGCCGGGTAGTGAAACTGACGGACCGTTTTCCGATTTACTAGCCCCCTGATAAGGAGCCGTAATGCGCTGTCCATACTGCGGCAATAGCGATACCCAGGTTAAGGACAGTAGACCGAGCGAGGACGGCGCAGCGATTAGGCGGCGACGATTCTGCCCCGATTGCGGCGGCCGCTTCACCACTTTCGAGCGTGTGCAGCTGCGCGAATTGCAGGTTCTCAAGCGTTCGGGCCGGCGCGTCCCATTCGATCGCGACAAGCTGATGCGTTCGGTTCAAATTGCTTTGCGCAAGCGGCCCGTCGATCCGGAAAGGGTTGAACGCATGGTATCTGGCATCGTCCGCCGCCTTGAAGGTCTTGGCGAAAACGAAGTTAGGTCGGAAACCGTTGGAAAGCTTGTCATGGAGGCCCTGCGCACGTTGGACGACGTCGCCTATGTGCGATTTGCCTCGGTGTACAAGAATTTTCGTGAAGCAAAAGATTTCGAAGAGCTTCTGGGAGAACTCTCCGGGGAGGAGCCGGCCCGCCGTCGCAGGGAATGATGGAGAATTCGCTCTCCGCAATTGGCTCGCAGGAAATACGCCGGTGTCTTTCCAATTCGAGGAAATCGTGCCATTTGCCGTCCATGAGAGACGAAGACCACATGCGCCATGCCCTGGCGCTCGGACGCCGCACCATGGGAGCGACAGGCCAAAACCCTGCCGTCGGCTGCGTCATCGTGAAAGACGCCCAGATCGTTGGTGTCGGTTGGACACAGGAAGGCGGCGCCCCCCATGCGGAGGCGGCAGCTCTCAAAATGGCGGGAGATTTGGCGGTTGGGTCGACCGTCTATGTGAGTCTCGAACCCTGCAGTCACCATGGCCGCACCGCGCCATGTGCGCACGCGCTCATCGCAGCAGGAGTGGCCCGCGTTGTTACAGCGGTTCAAGATCCTGATCCGCGAGTCAGCGGCAGGGGGCATTCCGCCCTGCGTGAAGCAGGAATTGAGGTAGAGACCGGACTTCTCCAGCGCCAGGCAGTTCGCGACCTTGCCGGCTTTTTCAGTCGAATTCTTAAAGGCCGGCCCCATGTCACTCTCAAGCTGGCGATGTCAGCCGATGGAATGATCGCCGCAGCTCCCGGTCAGCGCACTGCAATCACCGGAGAACAAGCAAGCGCGCGCACCCATCTTATGCGCGCTCAATCGGATGCGATCATGGTGGGCGTCCGCACGGTCATCACCGATGATCCCGCGCTCACTTGCAGGTTGCCTGGCCTCGAGCATCGATCGCCCGTAAGGGTCATTGTCGATGGCAGTCTGCGAACGCCGATCAACTCAAAACTTGTAGCAAGCGCTCGCCAGCGTCCCCTTATCGTTCTCATCGGCGAACTCGCCGAAGGTTGCGACCAGTTTGAGGCGCGTGGCGTTCAGCTGATTCGCTGCCGAAAGATCGAAGAAAGCCGGATCGATCTCGCTTTTGGTCTTCAGCAACTGGGAAGACTTGGAATAAACCGGCTGATGGTGGAAGGAGGGGCAGTTCTTGCCCGTCAACTCCTGGAGGAAAAGTTGGTTGATGAGATAAAGATAATCAGGTCCGCCAAAATGCTTGGCAGCCAGGGTGTTCGCGCCAATCTTGATCTGGCTGGCTTCCACCCAACCGGCGAGGAGACGCTTGGACAAGATGTCCTATCAAGCTACGAACGAGCCGGCGAAAGTTCCTGAATGTTTACTGGAATAATAAGCGATATCGGAGAAGTGATCGACGTGGAGAAGCACGGCGATACGCGTTTGAAAATCGCTTCCCGCTATCCGGCCGCCTCCATTGCCATCGGCTCTTCGATCTGTTGTTCCGGCATTTGTTTTACCGTAGTGGACGTTCAATCCCTGGCCGACGGTCGCAGTGCCTTTTCCGTCGAAGCTTCCGCCGAGACGTCCAGCAAATCCTCCATTGACCGCTGGAAGAAGGGCACCAGGATAAATCTTGAGCGTCCCTTGAAGGTAGGAGACGAATTAAGCGGGCACCTGGTCAGCGGCCACGTAGACGGCGTCGGCACGATTACCTTCATCAAACAGGACGGCCAGTCGAAACGCTTCGGCTTTCGCACCATTCCGGCACTCATCCCTTACATTGCTTCAAAGGGGTCGATTTGCCTCGATGGAACGTCTCTCACAGTGAACGAAGTCGATCGCGAAAACTTTGGCGTTAACCTCATCCCGCACACCCTGAAGGTAACCGCCTGGAGTTTCGCCCGCGTCGGCGACGTGGTTAACATTGAAATAGATATGCTTGCGCGTTATGTGGCGAGACTTCAGGAGTTTCGAGGGTGATCATGAAAGAAGAGCGCGATGCTCTCCCGCCGCCCAAGATCAAAGCGCACCTGCTCATCGTTGAGGCAAGGTTCTACCATGAGCTGACCGATGAGCTGGTGCGCGGCGCCATTCACACCGTTGAAGCTGCGGGCGCGACTTGGGAACGCCGGGCAGTTCCCGGGGCCCTGGAAGTGCCGGGCGCTATTGCCAAGGCCGCGCGCACGGGCAGATACGACGGCTTTGTTGCCCTTGGCGTGGTATTGCGTGGCGAAACCTCTCACTATGAGATCGTTGCCAATGAGAGCGCGCGTGCCTTGATGGATTTGACACTACAGGGCCTTTCCATCGGAAACGGAATTCTTACCTGCGAGACGATGGAACAAGCCTGGGAAAGGGCGCGGGTAAAATCGTTGAATAAGGGCGGCCATGCAGCCGCCGCCGCCCTTTCTATGATCGAGATTGAGCGAGCCATGATCGATCTCGAAAAGAGGGTTTGAAGTGCCGCCGGAAAGACCAGCAGGCACAGGCCGCCGCCCAGTGCACCGCTCCGCTGCCAGATTGGCTGCAGTGCAGGCGCTTTACCAGATGGATCTGGCACAGACCGATATTGGCGAGGTTCTCGATCAGTTCTCGACCCGCACAGGAGAGGCGAATTTCGATGATGGAAACGTCGAAGGCGCAGATTTCAAATTCCTGAAAGACATTGTCGAAGGTGTTGTTCGGGAGCAGCGCACAATTGATCCGAAGATCGCCGAGAGCCTTGCCGTCACCTGGAAGCTGGAAAGGATAGAATCGATCATGCGCGCGATTCTGCGGGCAGGGGCCTATGAGTTGATGTTCCGTGACGATATTCCCGCTCGCGCCGTAATTTCGGAATATGTCGATGTCGCCCGAGCCTTCTATGATGGAGAGCAGCCGGGATTTGTGAACGCAGTGCTTGACAAGCTGGCGCGATCTCTCGCCAGTCCCAAACTCTAGGGACTGCCCGCCAGGAGGTCGCCATATCACGTGACGACAGCTGTTGCCGAGTTCGATGACCTGAAGGCCCGCCGCAATGCCATTGTGCTGGCGGTCGCGCAGGGCCTTTTCGCGTCTGCCGTTGTGGCGCTCGTTGCGACGGCCGGACTCGTTGGTGTCGTGCTGGCACCATCGAGAGCCTGGGCGACGCTTCCTGTATCGACATTCGTTCTTGGCACCATGTTTGCCACGATCCCTCTGGCTTTGCTGATGGGACGAATAGGACGAAAGCCCGCCTTCCTTCTTGGCGCAGGTGTTGGTGTCGTCGCAAGCCTCTTGTCGGCTTACGCCATCTATGGCTCGGACTTTGTCTTGTTCAGTGCTTCGACAGCGCTCTATGGAGTATGTCAGGCATCGACCGGTTATTTTCGATTTGCAGCTGCCGACACGGCCAGTCCTGGCTTTCGGCCGAAGGCCGTTTCCTGGGTGCTCACCGGGGGTGTGGCAGCCGCACTGTTCGGCACGCTGATTGTGATGCAAACCACAAATCTGCTGAGCCCGTTCACTTTCGCCGGATGCTATGTGGCAAGCGCCGTTCTATCTGCACTTGGAATAGTGGCGCTCAGTTTCCTCGATTTGCCGCAACCCAGAGAAAAAGATTTGGGTTACGCCCGCCCGTTGTCAGAAATCATCCGGCAACCGCGCCTTGTTGTGGCGGTAGTCTGCGCCATGGTGGCCTATGGCGTCATGAACTTGGTTATGACGGCGACACCCATCGCCATGATCGACTGCGGCTTTGCCGTCAACGATTCGAGTTGGGTCATACAATGGCATGTTCTCGCCATGTTCGTGCCAAGCTTCTTTACCGGCGCCTTGATCATCCGCATCGGTGTCGAGAAGATCATTGCCATAGGTCTGGTAATTCTATTGGCAGCCGGCATCGTGGCGTTGCTCGGGACAGGCTTCGGGAATTTTGGCATAGCGCTCATTCTGCTGGGTCTCGGTTGGAACTTTGCCTTTATTGGCGGTACCACGATGCTCACCGAGTGCTACCGACCCTCCGAACGCAGCAAGGTCCAGGCGGTGAACGACTTCATTGTGTTCGCCACCGTCGCCGCTGCATCCCTGGCATCGGGCCGCCTTTTAAGCGACCTTGGATGGAGTGCCGTGAATTACGCGTTGTTCCCCATGGCGGCGCTGGCATTGCTTCTGCTGTTTTTCCAGTCCGTCCGCTTGCGCGAAAAGCGTAGGCCTACCTGATCAGGAATGGGCAGCCTATGGCAGGCTCCTCGAAAGTCACGATCCCAGTCTCCTCCGGCCCGGCGTCGTCTCGACAAATCGTTCCGGCGTAAGACGGCCCTCGGCGATCAGATTCTTGTAGACATCGACCGTCCTCGTCGTCGAACTCGGGTAGGTCCTCATCGTCGCCAGCGCAATGAAAACCTCCATGATGCCTTGCTCGATGGTAATTTCCGGTGTGAAGCCGAACGCCTTTTTTGCCTTCCTGATCGTGACACGATAGTCCTTTTTCTCTTCTTCGCTCGGCTCATGCACGACTTCGACCTGGAAGGGGAGCGTGTTTTGAATCCGCTGGGTGATTTCCTTGATCGAAAAATTCCCTAGCGCGAGATTGAACGACTGGCCTCTCACAGCCTCCACCGGCGCCTCCACGACATCCACGAAGGCTCGGGCAACATCTTGAACATGAATGAGCGGGCGATGCTGTTTGCCATCCCCATGGATGGTAATCTTCTTGGACTTGAAGGCATTGAGCGTCATCGAGTTCAGAACCACATCGAAACGCATGCGCCGCGACAATCCGAACAATGTGCCGCTGCGCAGCGACGTCACGCTGAACTCCTCATCGTTCAGTCCGAAAAGCGCCTCTTCGGTAAGCTTGTTGCATTGCGCATAAACCGAGATCGGGTTGAGCGGGCTCGTCTCGCTGAACTCCTTGCCTCCGCCAGATCCGTAAATCGAGGCTGAGCTGGCTATTACGTAGCGTTTCACGCCGAGCGCCTTCGCCAGCAGCGCAACCCGCCGGCGCGCCCTGTAATTTATGGAGTGGGTGAGTTCCGGGTTGAGATCGCCCGCGGCGTCGTTTGACAGAACAGCCATATCGCAAACGACGTCCGCCATACCGACGATATCGGGCTTGAGCGCTCGCACATCCGTTCTAACGAGTCTGAAAAGTGGATTTTCGACATGTGCGGCAAGTGGGTGTCGGCCGTAAACCATCCAGTCCACCGCGGTAACCATATGTCCCTTTTCCAAAAGCAGACTCACGAGGTGGCTGCCGACATATCCGTTGGCCCCCGTGACCAATACATGTGCCATGTGCGCTCGTCCTTCGTCCGTGTTCGAGGCACCGCTGCTTGTGCCCTTTCGACACACGCGAGGCGCCTCACCTCCGGATCAGCAAGGATTGTGCAAGACGGCTATTTTCACTCGGGTGAACGACGTTAACCAACAGCCTTGGCTATCCGTCGATGCTCTGCCTCACGGAAAGGGCTCCGACACGGCTCACAGTCTTGATGGGTACCGGCCTGACCGTGACGGCAGATCAAACTCATGCCTCGCATCGATTGCCATGGAACATTCACCGATCGGTCAATCACCTAAATAATTTGCCTTGCCGCGGTAGTTTTGGCATGTTCCCGCGCGGTTTTCCGGCAAATGGAGAATCGCGGCGGGCTAGAAGCAGGGCTGGTCAGGGCTCTGGCCACGGGTTGCCGGGAATTCCGCTCCGGAAAAAATCCCAAACGTTTCCCACTTCAGAGGAACTCTTATGATTTCCACACTTTGGCTTGTCGTCTTATGCGGCGCGCTGGCAATCGTCTATGCCGTATTTACCACTCGCTCTCTCCTCGCGGCCGATCCTGGCACTGCACGCATGCAGGAAATTTCCGCCGCCATCCGCGAAGGCGCGCAAGCCTATCTGAAACGCCAGTACACAACGATCGCAATTGTCGGCATCGTCATATGCATTTTGGCCGCGTTGTTACTTGGCCGTTTCGCTGCAATCGGCTTTGCCATTGGCGCAATTCTTTCCGGCGCTGCCGGGTTCATTGGTATGAACGTGTCCGTGCGCGCGAACGTTCGCACCGCCCAGGCCGCCACCAAATCGCTGGCCGAGGGACTGAGAACCGCATACAAGGCGGGAGCCGTCACGGGCATGCTAGTGGCGGGGCTGGCTCTCTTGGGTGTTACCCTCTATTTCGGTTTCCTTATCGGAACCCTGGGCCTTGATCCCACCAGCCGGACGGTCATCGATGCCATAGTCTGCCTGGGTTTCGGCGCGTCTCTGATCTCAATCTTCGCTCGCCTCGGGGGCGGCATTTTTACGAAGGGCGCCGACGTTGGCGGCGACATGGTCGGCAAGATTGAGGCCGGCATCCCGGAAGACGATCCACGCAACCCTGCAACGATTGCCGACAATGTCGGTGACAATGTCGGCGATTGCGCCGGTATGGCTGCCGATCTGTTCGAAACTTATGCTGTAACGGTGGTGGCCACCATGGTGCTCGGCGCTATCGTCTTCACCACTCCCGAGGTCAGGCTGCAGTCGATGCTTTATCCCCTGGCGATCGGCGGTGCCTGTGTCGTCACTTCGATAATTGGAACGTTTTTCGTCAGGCTGGGCCCCAGCAATTCCATCATGGGCGCTCTCTACAAAGGATTCATCGCCACGGCGGTACTGTCCTTCCTCGCACTCTTCCCTCTGACCATCTGGATTTTCGGTTCTATGAGCACCGACCTTGGTGGATTCACGCCGATGAGCTTGGTTTGGTGCGGCCTCGTCGGACTCCTGGTAACGGGGCTAATCATCTGGATTACCGAATACTACACCGGCACTCAGCACCGTCCGGTGCGTTCGATCTCCGAGGCATCCATCACTGGTCATGGCACCAATGTCATCCAGGGTCTTGCCGTGTCGCTTGAGTCGACCGCTCTTCCGGCTCTGGTCATAATTGCCGGAATCATCATCACTTACAATCTCGCCGGTCTGTTCGGAATAGCAGTGGCGGTCACCACAATGCTTGCTCTTGCCGGCATGGTAGTGGCGCTCGACGCGTTCGGTCCGGTTACCGACAATGCCGGCGGCATAGCCGAAATGGCGGGCTTGCCCAAGGAAGTGCGCAAGCATACGGATGCTCTCGATGCCGTCGGCAACACGACCAAGGCCATTACCAAGGGCTATGCGATAGGGTCGGCAGGGCTTGGCGCCCTCGTCCTATTTGCAGCCTACACGCAGGATCTCAGGCATTTCATCGCAACTGCAGCTGAGGGCTCCTTCTTTTCTGGGATCGGCAATGTCAACTTTTCTCTAGACGATCCATATGTCGTCGTAGGGTTGGTGTTCGGCGGTCTTCTGCCTTATCTGTTCAGCGGTATTTCCATGACTGCGGTAGGTCGCGCAGCCCAGGCCGTTGTTGTGGAAGTGCGTCGTCAGTTCAAGGAAAAGCCGGGCATCATGCAGGGAAAGGACAGGCCGGACTATGGCCGTGCCGTTGATATGCTCACGCGCGCAGCCATCAAGGAGATGATCGTACCCTCCTTGCTTCCCGTATTGTCGCCCTTCGTCTGCTTCCTCGTCATTTGGGCAATCGCCGGCAAGGCCTCCGCCTTCGCCGCCCTCGGTGCTGTGCTTCTCGGTGTCATCGCCACGGGTCTCTTCGTCGCCATTTCCATGACTGCAGGGGGTGGGGCCTGGGATAATGCCAAAAAGCTGATCGAGGACGGTTATGTCGACCGCCATGGAGTGAAGCATTCAAAAGGCTCGGAATCACACAAGGCAGCAGTCACGGGCGATACCGTCGGAGACCCTTACAAGGACACCGCTGGTCCGGCCGTGAACCCGATGATTAAGATCACCAACATTGTCGCGCTGCTCCTGTTGGCGATTCTTGCTCACTTGGGTTAGCTCCTCGCGCAAAGTGCAAAGCGATCGAATCCTTGGCTCAACACGCAGGGTCGCAAACCTTGCTACTGTTTTGGAATCGGCGAGCCTTGTGAGCTGCTCGTCCGCCCCGGGCCCTTGAAGCGTCCGACATTGCCGAGCAGTTGTTGCACAATGGTAAGTTCCTTGCCTTTGGTTGGCGTTTTGCGGGTGCTGAAGTCGATGACTTCGCCGTCTTCCATTCCATAATTGGCGAAGGAGACAACTTGATCGTTGGCGTCGAACCTCACGGCGAACACCTGTCGCTCGGTTTCGACCGGATTGAAAAACGCTTTCTGTTCGACCCGGCTCGAGATGTAGTAGTAACTGTCGCCCTGGATATTGATGCTTGCCTTGGTAGAAGGTGAACCAAGCAATGCCTCTACCTCGGTCTTGGCCATTCCGGCTTGCACTTTCGCAAGATCGCCGCTGCGGGCCTGATAGCCACGATAATCAATCGTCGGCTGACATCCCGCCAACGCTGTCAAAAAGAGAGCCAAAAGCAAGCCTCTGCGGAAATGTCGATCTACCTCAGCCGTCATCAAAAACCTATCTGGTAAATCTTCTCACTGGCTAGCATACTGACCGACGCAGGTCGACACCTACGCTCCGCTGCCTCGAGGCAAGCATGTTCTTCAGACATTTCTTTTCGCCCGCACCCGAAGCGCAAACCGCGCGAGACATTTATTCATCGATTGTGGCCAAGGCGCGGCAACCTTATTTCTATGCCGTACTCGGCGTGCCCGATACGATCGACGGGCGTTTCGATATGATCCTGTTGCATGCCATTCTCCTCATGAACCGGTTGGCTCAGGGCAGCCCCGCCGCACGAGACCTCGCGCAGAAGATTTTTGACGAGTTGTTCGCAGACATGGACCGCTCTTTACGGGAAATGGGTGTGGGTGATCTTTCCGTTGGAAAGCGCGTTCGCAAGATGGCCATGGCCTTTTACGGCCGCGCCAAGGCATATCGCGACGCGTTGGCTGAGAATGACACGAGAGCGCTGCAAGCGGCCCTCGCAAGAAACATATTCCCCGAAGGGGTTGACGCTGGGACCGCGGCAAGCCTCACGGCCTATGTTTTGGCTTGCGCCAGGACCCTTTCTCTGCGGTCGGAAACCGAGTTGCTGGAAGGCCGCGTCGCCTTCCCCAATCCTGAAAACCGATCGCCATGATGCCCGAATTCAGTCGACTCATCGCAGTTGACCGCGTGCCGCCGGAAGGGATGACCGAGCACCTTTCCGCCACTCCCGAAGAAAGGCAGGCTTTGGCGAAACGGTTCGGCTTGATCGCGATTCATGAGCTTTCCGCTCTTCTGCAACTTCAGCCGTGGAGACGTGGTGGTATCAAGATCACTGGCAAGCTCAATGCCCGCGTCGAACAAACCTGTGTGGTCACGCTTGATCGATTCCAAGAGACTTTGACGGAGGAACTTACCCGCTACTTCGCCGGTCAAAACGCGCCCGGTCCGACCCCCGCAATTCGCTCGGTTGAGTCTCTCGAGGAAGATGAGCCGGACGTGATTAGCGGTGGTTCTATTGATCTGGGGGAAGTGGTCGCCGAATCATTGGGCCTTGCCATCGATCCCTATCCGCGCAAACCCGGCGCTGAGTTTACGTCGCAGTTTGCCAGCGATCGGTCTGGCCCACAGAGCCCCTTTACCGCCCTTAAGGCTCTGAAACGACGCACAAAAGGCGGGAATAAATGAAGTTCCAGGGTCATCGAGGGATTTTGCTTGTAATGGAAGTGCTGCCGTTTATTGTCCGGCCGCTCCAGGCCAAGCTTCGTGCGGAGGAATCGCAGCCGGGGCGGCAGAGGGAAATTCCAGCCATTCGCTCATGAGCGGTTCTCAAACGATAGCCATCGACGCGATGGGCGGCGACATGGGTCCTGAAATGGTCGTGTCGTCCCTTGACCTCATTGCTGCCCGTCATCCTGGTTGGCGATTCCTCTTGTTCGGTGATCAGAAGAAGATCGAGCCGCTGCTGTCGAGAGTCCGCCTCGCACGCTCCGCGACCGAGGTTAGGCACTCCGAAATTTCCATCTCGATGAACGACAAGCCCAGTCAGGCCCTACGGCGCGGCCGTGGAAAAAGCAGCATGTGGCACGCCATCGAGGCAGTCAGGGACAGCGGCGCCCAGGTTGCACTGTCTGCGGGAAACACTGGTGCCCTAATGGCCATGGCCACTGTGATCCTGCGCACCATGCCCGGTGTCAAACGGCCGGCCATCGCCGCGATCTGGCCGACGCTCAGGGGCGAGAGTGTCGTACTTGATGTTGGCGCTACGATCGGCGTGGACGCCGAACAGCTTGTAAGTTTCGCTATTATGGGGGAGGCCATGGCGCGCTGCGTCTTTCTGATTGAGCGCCCCACGGTTGGCCTGCTGAATATCGGAGTGGAGGAGGTTAAGGGCAACGAAGTCGTACGTGATGCCGGGCGTATTCTGCGTCAGGCACAACTGCCCATTGAGTACTACGGGTTCGTCGAAGGCGATGATATGGGCAAGGGCACGGTTGATGTGGTGGTAACCGAGGGGTTCACCGGTAATATCGCGTTGAAGACCGCCGAAGGCACGGCCAAGCAACTGATGGCCTACCTGAAAGCAGCGATGAAACGGACAATGCTTTCGCGCCTGGGAGCGTTTCTTGCAACCCGCGCCTTTGCCGCCTTGCGCGACAAAATGGACCCACGCCGGCACAATGGCGGGGTCTTTTTGGGCCTCAACGGCATCGTCGTTAAGAGTCACGGAGCCACAGATCCTTTTGGATTTGCCGCCGCCGCCGACCTGGCGATCGAAATGGCGCGCAATGCAGTTATAGAAAAGATCGCCGCCGACCTGGCGGCACTTGACGCGACTCCCCCGGCAGTGTCTGAAGAACCACTGGAACAACAGACCTAGGGTGGTTCGCTTAATGCGCCGATCCGTCATCAAGGGCGTCGGGTCCTACCTGCCGGCCAAGGTCCTGACAAATGAAGACCTTTCCCGGATGGTCGATACCAGCGACGCTTGGATCGTCGAACGGACCGGCATCAAGGAGCGGCGGATTGCGGCTGAGGGCGAATTGACATCCGATCTCGCTGTTGCCGCTGCCACGGCGGCCTTGAACGATGCGAAGATGGACCCTGGTCGCATCGACCTGCTTATCGTTGCGACGGCCACCCCCGATCAGACATTTCCGGCCACTGCCGCCACTGTTCAGGCAAAACTGGGAATGACGTCCGGTGCTGCCTTCGATATTCAGGCAGTGTGCTCCGGCTTCATCTATGGCCTCACCACGGCCGACAGCTTGATGAAGACAGGCCAAGCCACGCGCGCGCTTGTCATTGGAGCCGAAGTGTTTTCGCGCATTCTCGACTGGAAGGACCGCAGCACGTGTGTGCTGTTCGGGGATGGAGCTGGTGCATTCGTCCTCGAAGCGGCAAACGGCAATGGAACAATTCAAGATCGCGGTATATTGGCCTCGCGGCTGCGCTCGGATGGCCGCTACCGCGACAAGCTCTACGTCGACGGTGGCCCATCCAGCACCAGAACAACGGGCGTCGTGCGGATGGAGGGCCGCGAAGTGTTCAGACACGCCGTGACCAACATTGCTTCAATTATCGCTGAAACACTTACTGACCAGGGAATTGACGCGAAGGACATCGACTGGTTCGTTCCCCATCAAGCCAACCGCCGGATTCTCGAGGGGACTGCCAGAAAACTCGGGCTTCGAGAGGAAAGCATTGTCATTACGCTTGACAAACACGGCAACACTTCAGCAGCCTCCATTCCACTGGCTTTTGACGCGGCTGTTAAAGATGGCCGCATCAAAAGAGGCGATTTGATATTGATGGAAGCGATGGGCGGCGGATTTACCTGGGGTGCCACACTGGCAAGATTCTAATCCCGATCTTAACCCTTTGACATTGTTGGCTCCCAGCTTGGAAACCTGTTGATTAAGCGCGCCAACCCCGGTAGTTTGTTAATGTGAACGTCGTGAGGGGTGAATGGCTGGCAAGACGTTGACTCGCGCCGACCTGAGCGAATCAGTGCACCGCCAAGTCGGTCTGTCGCGTACAGAATCGGCGGAATTGGTAAAGTTGATCCTAGATACCATGGCTGACACCATCGTCGAGGGCCACGGTATCAAGCTTTCTTCATTCGGCACTTTTCTTGTGCGTCACAAAACCGGCCGCATAGGCCGGAATCCGAAAACCGGTCAGGAAGTTCCGATCACACCGCGTCGCGTACTTGTGTTCAGACCGAGCCAGGTGATGAAGAACATCATCAACGGTTTGCCTGCAGGCGAGGACGACAAAACAGAATGACTTCCATATCCGAACCCGTTCGCAAACCGGATGAAGCTGGCGCCCGTCCGGCGAAGGCGCCTGAGGCCTTTCGCACCATCAGCGAAGTCGCCGGCGACCTTAATATTCCCCAGCATGTGCTGCGCTTTTGGGAAACCCGGTTCTCCCAAATCAGGCCAATGAAGCGCGGTGGGGGCCGCCGCTTTTATCGCCCGGTCGATGTCGACCTGTTGAAGGGAATTCGTCATCTGCTTTACGCCCAAGGCTATACCATTCGCGGCGTGCAGCGGATTTTGAAGGAGCAGGGCACAGCCCATTTGGTAGAACTCGGTCGCGCCGCTGCTGACAGCGCCGAGACCGCCCCTGCAGCTGACGATGGCAGGCCGATGCCCAACGCTCCGCGGCGCCCGCGAATTGTAGCCGGGGCAGACACAGACAAGCCTCAGGTGCTCGGAAGCTCTCAGGCACCGCGCCTGGCCATGAGCAAGGAGCAGATTACCGGTTTGCGCGAGGCGCTTGCTGATTTGCTGTGGGCGCGCCGGATCCTCTCCGGCAGCGGCAGAACACATTAGCCGTTCTCGAATCCGACGAACGGATGGCTTTCTCTCGGCGAAACCAAATGCTATATCCGCGGCCGTCGGAGCGTAGCGCAGCCCGGTAGCGCACTACTCTGGGGGGGTAGGGGTCGCGGGTTCGAATCCCGCCGCTCCGACCATTTCACCTGCCGTTTGCAAACCCACGCGGTTTTGCGCTTTGTTGCAACTAAGTGCCTTGCCCCCCCTCAGCAGCACCCGCGGAGTGAGAAAAAGGAGCAACGTGCGAGTCATGCCAAAAAAGCAAAGAATACTTCCGTCACGATAGGTCCACTGGATCCTCAACCGGCTCCATAACTGCAACTTGCGTTTCTTCACCGAGAGGCCATTGGCATCCTGGAAAACATGGACAAGAACGTCAGGGATATTGGCTAGGACACAACCATGCTTTGCCGCTCGCCAGCAAAGTTCATAGTCTTCGGCAGATTCCTTACCAAACAAACCGATCTTCCGAAACAAGCGGGCGCGAACCATGATCGATGGATGGATAAAGGGCATGGTATAATGAAGCTGCCGAGTAAGATCCCGATTTTCGGTCGGCGGGGCGAATAGGTAATTCGAACCGGTATTGGGAGAGGTGATCAATACCCAGGTGCCGAGCAGATCGACGTCTGGTCGCGAGTGAAAATACAGGTGCGACCGCTCCAGCCGTTGGGGAGCGCACCAGTCACCGCAGTCCATCCGAGCGATGAATTCGTGGCCTGTTTCCAAAGCCCGCTGAATGCCCGCATTGACCGCGCCGGCTACACCGAGGTTCTTCTTAAGTTCGATCAACCGATAATCGAGTCCCCGAAGAAGCGCATGATAATCCGGCTTGGCGACACTTCCGTCATCGACAACATAGAGGCGAAAGGGCACGGTCTGTTGCCGCAGGCTGTCAAGCGTCATGCCGATCCCTGGGCCGGGATTGTAGACGGGAAGAACAACAGCGATCTCGGGAGTATGTGTGCTCATGCATGCCTTTCTGCTGTCTTAGTGGGAAGCCGCTTCCAACACAGGCCGAAGATCGAGCAATCCAATCCAAGTTCGGAACGCAAGAGTCTCAAAGCCCAGATATTCCAGCCGATCAGGCCAAGCGCGTTGGGCACGGCGGCTCCGATCGGTCCTAACACGGGTGTCAGCACGCATTGCGTGACCAGAGTCGCCGCGTAACAAAGCGCCGTGGTTTTCAGATAGTCGCGCTCACGCCCGATCATCTGCAAAAAGATGGCAGTAGGTCCGCAGATCGCGTCGAACCCCAACCCCACGGCAAGGATCAGAAGCAAATCATACGCGTGCACGAAACCCTCATCGAACATACCGAGCAGCCATCGTCCGGCGAAGAGGAGGAACAAGAAACCTAGCAAGGTGGGAACGGCGATGCAGACCGATAAGACGCGACAAAGCCTCGTGAGCTCGGTGGTGTTGCCAGCATGATAGTACCGTGCGAAGAGCGGTGCTCCAACCATGCTACCCGCAATCAGTGTCAAACCGAGGAGACCCGCGGTGCGAAGAGCAGCAAAATATGAGCCTGTTTCTTCAGGGGTCAGAAACAGACCTACCACGACAACGTCGAATTGTTGCACCATGGCGAAGAGCACGCCTCCTCCCCACATGGGCCATAGGGCCTTGAGCCATCCGGAACGAATCTCGGGCGGCACCGATTCTTTCGTGTCTGTACGGGCCATGCCAATCGACCAGATGGATTGGACAGCCGCGATCACCACGAGCAGCGTTCCTGCGAGGAATAACCCCTCTACCGCATCGAGCTTGACATGCGCCATGCCGAGCAATGCCAGTGCCGACACCAACGCAATTCGCCAGATGATATCGCGCGGCGCGAGCGCGATAACTGTGCGTCCGTCGGCCCGCAGCGCACTTGCGCCAAACTCGCTTAATGCGATCGCAGCCATCAAAAGTACGATCGCTGCATGGTAGATCGTATCCCCACTGGTTCTTTTCCCGAAAAACAGACTGACCGCCATGACGCCAACTGCGGTCGCAAGCGCGCCCCCAAACGTGCCCCACCAGCCCCAGCGTACGAAGCTCGATCCAAGCCTACTACGCCCGCTGACCTGATATTCCGGCCAGAATCTGAGCACCGCCGTGCTCAAACCGCCGGCCGCGAATGCCGCCAGTGCAATTGCAAGGCTGAATCCGAAACTGAACCTGCCGAAATCATCGCTCGACATATGCCGCGCGAAAACCACAAACATGAGATAGCTAAGTCCGGCCGTACCAACTTTGATCAGCAGCGCGGCTAAGCCGCCCGAGATAATTGATTGAGCAAGTGCATCAGTTTTCTTGCGGGGGCTGAGAAGCCACATGGCGTATTGCTTGAGCACCGCGCTCATTGCCTCGCCTCGGTCGTTGCCCCATGCAAACCCCACATGACGCCGATCAGCAGAAACAAGTGACGCCAATGTTCGGTATCGATCTGGATGCTTTGCAGGATGATCGCAACCATTGGGCAGAACACGGCGATCGCCTGCTGCTGGAAGAGAGAGCGCCTAAGGATCGTCTTCCATCCGATCCAGATCGTCATTGCAATGAGCAGCAAAAAGCTTAACCCCCCGAGCCATCCGTTCGAGGCAAAAACGTTGATGAAGACATTGTGTGGATCGTTGCCGAACACGGTGCGAAACTGCAGCGGCCCCATGCCGTTCGGCAATTGCAGCAGCAGTGGCAGGCTGTTGAGTTGATTGCCGAACCGCCCGGTTTCTCCTCCGTCATAATAGTTGATCAAATTGGCGCGTTCGGCAAAGAGAGTGCGGGTGCTTTCAAAAGAAAGAGCAAATAAGATGAGTGTCGTGGCAGCGATGCAGATGCCGCAGACCAGAAGTACAATGCGTGTTCTTGTTTTTCCTGAGGGATGCAGAAGAAAATTGATCGCTGCCAGAAGTGTCAGCGCTACCGCAGCGTTGATCCAGGCGCCACGCGAGAAGGCAAAGAACAACCCTGCGCCGATGATGCACAACGCCATGGCCGACCACAGTCTATGCCGCTGCTCGCCAAGCAAGAAACCTTGCGTCAGAAAGCAGAGCGCCGCCACCAGGAAGGCCGAGAACACGTTGGGGTCCTTGAACAAGCCCTGCGCCCGGTACATGGGCGCCCAAGATCCTCTGAGACCACCGACATCGAAATAGCCGATGAGACCGCAAATCGAGGCCATCACGGCAGCCCAGATGTAAGCATTGCGAATGACGGCGAACCGCGTGGGGTCGCCCGCTATCAGCCCCGAAAAGAAAAGGGCAGTCGCTCCCATGAAAAGCGAGATTGCCACGAACAATAACGCATCAGAATCCTCCGCCACCGGGACCAGGCTCGCTATTCCTCCGACATTGTAAAGCACCAGGGCAGCCGCGAAAGGCAGTGCGGTGGGGTGGAAACGAAGACCGACCGGCAGAAACACCATTGCGGCGGCGAGGAACAGAAATTCGTAAGGAGAGGGCTCGATCGCGACAAGCCATCCCGAGGCGACGAACAACCAAAGTGTGGCGCGTTGCGCCTGCCACCAGGACAGTGCCGTTCCATCCATCCTCTCGCTGCTGATGGCGCTCAATATGCTTCATCCGCCAGCAGAACGGCGAACGGGGTGCGCGCCAGGATGATCAGATCGAAGATAAGCGACCAGTTCTCGATATAGTATAGGTCATGTTCCAGACGCCGATGTAGTTTCTCCACCGTATCGGTGTTGCCGCGCCAGCCGTTGACTTGCGCCCAGCCGGTGATTCCCGGTTTGACTCTGGTTCTGGCGAAGTACTCTTCGACGATCTCCGAATACTCGGTGTCGTTGACATTTGCATTCGTCGCATGCGGGCGAGGGCCGACCATCGACAGCTCGCCTCTGAGGACATTGAACAGTTGTGGCAATTCATCGAGCGACGTTTTGCGAATGAACCGGCCCAGCCGTGTCACCCGCGGATCGTTCCGAATTGTCAGCTTCTTTGCCGTAGGATCGGTCTGATCGAAATGCATCGAGCGAAACTTGTAGACTTCGATGAGCTCGTTGTTGAAGCCGTACCGCTTCTGTTTGAAGATTGCTGGCCCCTTGCTGTCGAGCCGCACGGCTAGCCAAACCGCGGCAAGAAGGGGTGCCAAAACAACAATTGCCATGAGCGCTATCATCTTGTCGGAAGTCGACTTGATGAGCGCATCCCAACCCGCGATTGGTCTGTCGAACAGGTCTAGGAAAGCGACGTGGCCGATGTGCGAGTAGGCGCGCGGCCGATACCGCAGTCTCTGCGTATGAGCGCTGAGTCTTATGTCGACTGGCAGCACCCATAGCTTGCGCAGAACATGCAGGAGCCTGTTTTCCGCAGAAATGGGAAAAGTGACAAGCAGCAAGTCGATCCGCACCTTGCGCGCAAATTGCAGGAGCTCATCGACTGTGCCGAGCCGCGGGTATCCGTTGACCACTGGCGGTGAGCGCTCGTCGCTGCGATCGTCGAATATTCCGACGATCGTCACATCGTTTCCTTTCGTTTTGCCGAGCGACTTGATGAGCTCGCTTGCCGCCTTGCCTCCACCCACCAACACCGCGCACCGATTGAACTGTCCATTCTTGTTCCAATGTCGGCACAGACGAGAAAACGCCGCTCTTCCCGCAAGCGAAATGGCAAGACCGCTCACATACCAGCCACCCAGCCAAATTCGCGAGTAGTCTCCGAGCTTGCTGAAAAAGATGAAAATGCAGACCGCGGTAAAGGACAGCGTCCATGCCAGCAGCAGGTGCGCAATCTGATCGCGTGAAAAAAGCAACGCGTGTACCGTATATGCGCCGCTGATATGCAGGAGCGCGACAATGCTTCCGCTCGCCACCAATATTAGGACGATGTAGCGGACGGTTATCGTTGCTGAGATGTCGCCGACATAGATTGCCCAGATGAAAAATCCAATGCCGGCGATCAAGCAGCCCTCGCCGAAACGTGCAAGGGCGGAAACAATGCGGGCCGAAACGTGAGGCTTCCGCAGTAGTGTTTGCGTGGGGTGGCAGCGCAGCGCGAGCGCTATCTTTCGCCGGTCTTCTTGGGGACAGCCGAAGTTTGCAACCTTTTCGCTAAAGTTCCGGCCAATCATTAATAAAGTTGCACCTTATTGCCAGTACGTACCATAACGAGTGCAACCTTAAGGCCAGTTATGGCCTGCAGACGCAATTGAAGATTGTTTAGTTAATGGATGCCGAATAGAACTCGGTGATGTCGTTTGCCATGCGATTGGCCTCGAACCGCATGCGAACCTTGGCCGCAATAGCCGCGGCATCGGTCTTCCATTGATCGATCGAACTCAGTGCCGATTGCATTTTAGCCGCGAGGGCATCGACATTGTCAGCGGGCACGAGCTTGTCCGCCGGCAGGATCTCGGGGACCCCTCCCACGCCGGTAGCTATGACCGGCATTACAGCAGCAGTCGCTTCCAGAACACCGTATGGCAGGGCCTCGCGTCGCGAAGGAAAAACGGCGACGCGTCCCATTGCGAACACTTCTCTTGCGGGCTGCACTCCCAGAAACCTGACTGCATCACGAAGACCCAGCTTATCGCGGAGAACCTCGAGGGCGGATCGCTCAGCACCATCTCCGGCAATAACCGCCGTAAGTCGCCGCGGCCGAGCGGCAGCGATGGCTTTCAGAAGGACATCAATTCCCTTGATACTCCGCAGTTCGCAGATCGACACGATGTCTGCGGCTGCGTCGCGCATCGTTATTGTTTCAAAGTCGCGCTCCCACAGACCGTTGAGCACAACGCGATGCAGTGCACCGCCAAGCCCAATGTTCTCGTCGTAGACTTGCCTTTCCCACTGGCACACAAACAACAACCTGTCGGTCACCGAGCGGAGTGCCTTTTCCAAGGTCATGTACATCCCGCCGGCAGCCGTGCTCCACCCATAGTAAAGACTGCCGCCGTGGGGTGTGTAGCAGGACCGGATATTGAGTGAGCGCCCGACAATTCGGGCATATGCGCCGCCCTTCGCGCCATGGCCGTGCAGGATCGTCGGATCCATGATTTTGCACAATCGTCGAATGTTCCAAGCTGCCTCGATGTCGCTGGGGTGAGGCCGGTGTTTCATCGGCAATCGATGAACTCCCAATCGGCAATGGCAGGCAAGCTCTTCCAGGCTTGCCCCTCCCGCTTCTGCTGCCGATTGACCGGCGATGATTCCGATCTCATGGCCCATTTTCGCTTGTGCTCCTGCAAGATCTCTCACGTGACGCATGACGCCGCCGATGGGGGCCCGCAAAATGTGAACAATGCGTTGGCCAGGGCGCATCGTCGGTAGCTAGAACCAGCGCTCGCGGACATAAACGATGTCGCCCGGGAAAAGCTGCGCGGTGACCGGCGCCTTGACTGTCCGCGTGCCTTCCGCTGATTTTCTCGTAACCAGCACATCGTCATGGTTGGCCCGTCCGGTGTAGCCGCCCCCGATCGCGATGGCACTTTGCACGCTCATGCCCGGTTGATAGGCATAGCTGCCCGCATGATTTACTTCGCCGAGAATGAAGAAGGGCCGCAGGTTCAGGACCTGAACGGCAACATTGGGCTCGCGGAGATATCCATCCTGCAATTTCGTGTCGATGAGCGCACTGACCTGTTGCGGCGTAAGTCCCGCAACCGACACTGCGCCGGCGAGCGGCATGATGATCGTACCGCTGCCATCCACCAGATGCTCGGCTGAAAGGTCGGGCTGCCCGAGGACCTTGATCGAAATTCGATCGCCCGCACCAATTTTGTATCCCGCGCCGAACTCATAGGCGGTCGCCAGGCCGCTCGACCCAAAGGGAGGCTGAACACCATCCGCATTTCGCACGGGCAGTGTCTTGACCATGCCCTCGGTACTTGTACCGCGGGGAAGAGCGGTTGGCATTGTGCGTTCCCATCCCTGGGCACAGCCCGCAAGGGCCACAGCCACGACTAGCCCACACAGATTCCTCCGCATTTGAGACCTTGCTGCAACTGAGAATAGTAACATAAGCACGTAGGCAACTATAAATAGTGCAAGTTAACAGCGCATTAACGTTGCCGGTTAAACATTTGGTTACCCTAAAATCGGAAGTATATACGCATGGGGCTGGTACATCCTTTGGTTATCGTATGAGAGCGACCACTCTCTCCGGCGCAGACTCCGTCCACACCGTCGCCGCCATTTCGGGTGTTGAGGTTTTTCGAGGAGTCTGGCGCAGAAAGATTCTGCCGATCACCACCTCCGCCATTGCACTGGGTTTGGCGGCGATCTTCTTGGCTAGCACCGAGCCCACTTATCGAACGCAAGCTCACGTGCTTGTCGAAAGCCTCGAAACGCCGTTCAATCGCTCGCAATCAGAGACCACTCTTCAAGATCGTTCGGTGGATGAACTGGAGTTGGCAAGCCAGATCGAAGTCATGTCATCGCGCGATCTTCAACTGCGCGTTGTCAAGGCTCTCGAGCTCGACGAACTGCCGGAAACTGTCACACCGGTCCTGAAGCCTCATCACAAACTCATGATCGCGCTTGGCTTCAAGGACGATCCGAGAAAACAAACTGTCGAACAGCGCGCTCTTGCGAAACTAAGCAAGGCGCTGAAGATCTATGCCGCACCCGGCTCGCGCGTGATCATCATCAAGTCGAGTTCACTCAACTCCCAACAAGCAGCGGCCATCGCCAACTCGCTTGCCGAAGTGTATGTTGCGGCCACACGCGAATTCGCTACCAGCAACACTGCCCGCGCTCGCGATTGGCTGGCCGACGAAATAGCCAAGCTCCGCGACAAGGTTGCAACGTCCGAAGCAGCCGCTGAGGAGTTTAGGGCCGCACACGGTCTGCTCAAGGGCACTCAAGTCACGCTCGAAGCGCAAGAGCTTTCCGAACTGAATACCCAGCTCACTTTGGCGGAAATAGCCAAGCTTGAAGTCCACGCCAAGGCGACGACGATTCGCGACCTTCTGAAAACCACCGGCACTATTGATGCATCTTCGGTGGTCCTCGAATCTCCGCTGATGCAGAAACTCCAGGAACAGCAAATTCTTCTTAAGCGGCAGGTGGCTGAGAATTCCGCCGTGTATCTAGAGAACCATCCCAGGATGGTAGCCCTCGGCCGTGACATCGCGCGACTCAATGCCGAGATTCGAAACGAGGCAGCAAAGATTCTTGTCGCCCTCGACAACCAGGCCAAAGCAGCCGAGGCTCGCGCAGCGGCTTTGCGCGCAAGCCTCGATCAGCTCATGGCGAAGGCAGCCGCTAGCAACCAGAATGATGTGAAACTTCGCGCGCTAGAGCGCGAAGCGGCGGCAAATAGGGTGGTGCTTGAGACCTATTTGAGCCGCCTGAGTGATGCAAGCTCTCGCGTCTCGCTTGTCGCCCAGCCGGGCCTTGCGCGCATAATTCAACGCGCCGATGCCCCCGCCTCACCGAGTTTCCCCAAAGCCGGTCCGATTCTGCTCCTCGCGGGACTTGGCGGATCTGCAATGGGTTTGGGTCTGGCTTTCATGGCGTCGATCATGTCCGCGGCAGAGGCCGCGAATAGGGCTCAGCACACGGCCGCGATGGATTTCGCGTCGGTGGCAGGTGGAAACGGGCCGCTCGGCACGGAAATTGTCGCGCCCGCGCTTTGTGAGATGGCAGCCCCCGCTGATCGCGAAAAGGCTGGAGCAATCTCCGCCGCAATTGTCGACGGATTGTCAGGCGATCTGGCTCGCTCCGCCCGGCAGATTGCATCCTGGGTGATGAGTGAATACCAGGTTTTCAATGCTCGACGGGTGGCAGTTAACGGGTTTCTCGGGGGTGAGTTAGCCTCCGCGACCATTGCAGCCTCGCTCGCCCGAGTCCTGGCGCTGCAAGGAAATAACTGCATTCTTATCGATGCGGATTTCGTTACGGGCTCCGTGTCATCGGCGCTGTCAATCGCTCCCGCGGCGGGACTGGGTGAGCTGTTGCTTGGCAGGGCATCATTTTCCGACCTGTGCAGGAAAGATCCGCTTTCGAACCTCGATGTTGTCCAAGCCGGGAAGGCTCCTCAAGGCGCCGTCCTTCCCGCCGGTCCGCTGATGACGAACTTTTTTGAGACTCTTGAACGCCGATATCGGTTCATCATCCTCCATCAGGGCGCCCACCTGGGCGATGCGAGCGAGGTTTGGAAGGCGTGCCACGCGGGGCTGATCGTCGCTGCAACCGATCACGCTGCGCAAATCGGCGCCAGGCTCAAGGCAATGCAGGCTGCCGGGCTTTCCTCCACCCAGTTTGTTCGAATCGTCAAAAATGGACAACCGCGACATGGCACGAATCCTGCAACGGCTCAGAATCCTGCAAATCAAAAGCCTAAGGTCGGACACGGGCCAATCGATATCGGCAGCCATGAGCAAGGAAAACTGGCTTCGGTGCGGTCTTGATCTCTTGTACTTTACCGGCCTCGCCCGGGCGTTCTCACCAATCTTCCGCGGTATGGGCGCCATCATCATGCTGCACCATGTACGCCACGCGGGCGGCCTGCGAAGGGGATTTGCTCCAAACAGCGAGCTTGAGGTTACGCCTGGCTTCCTCCATGCAACGATTGAGCACGTCAAGACGCAAGGGTACGACCTGATTTCCCTCGAAGAGGCTGTTTCCCGCCTCAAGAGCGGTGCGTCCTCGAGACGGCCTTTCATAGTCTTCACCATAGACGACGCCTACCGTGACATCCTCATTCATGCCTTGCCAATTTTCCGCCGCCACAATTGTCCATTCACGATCTTCGCTGCGCCGGCAATCACCGACGGCAGCTGCGAGCTGTGGTGGATCGGGCTTGAGGCCATTATCGCGGGATCCTCGCGACTTTCCCTCACGCTCGAGGATCAGCAAATTGATCTCGCGACCATTACCGATGCTCAGAAGCGGGCCGCCTGGGAAGTGCTTTACCGTCCCTTCCGTCGTCTGGATGAATACTCACAGCGAAATCTCATTCGCAGCCTTTGTGCCGAACGAGGTATCAGCCTTAATGCTATCTGCCGCGCCGAAGCGATGGACTGGAACGAGTTGAGAACGATTGCCAAAGACCCTCTCTGCACCATCGGTGCCCATACGGTGCATCACTATGCCCTTGCAAAATTGCCGCCCTCCGAAGCTATCGAGGAAGTCGTCGCTTCGGCAAGTCGCATAGAGCAGGAAGTGGGACGGAGGCCCAGATACTTTGCCTATCCTTATGGCGATTCACTCTCCGCTGCCCAGCGGGACTTCGAGATCGTTGAACGCGCTGGAATGGAAGCTGCCGTGACAACGAGAAAGGGGCTCATCTTTCCCGCTCACAAGGATCACCTTTGCGCGCTACCGCGTGTTTCCTTGAACGGCCACTACCAGCAGCTCCGGTATCTTGATGTGTTCCTCTCCGGTACGGCCTTCGCGGTGTGGAACGGCTTCAGACGATTTAAGACGGCCTAGGCATCTGGTTTCTGCATCCAGCGCACCATCACCATGGCGACAGGAAGCCAGGCAAGTCCCGCGATTATGAAATAGAGCGCCTGGCCGAGCCCTCCGAAACGGGCGAGAGCAATATTTCCCAGGACCATCGCCACCAGGCAGTAGACAATGAGGAAAGAAACTGTCGCGATGGTGCCAACCAATTTTCTTGTTCTGATGTTCATTCAAAATTCGCCAATCGGGTTATCTTTTCGCGGGCGCCTTTTTGACCCCGCCGTGGTCTTCTCCTATTAAGCAGCTGAGGCTTTTGGCACCTTGCCGCGAGGTGGAACTTGCAGCTATCACCTTTTTGATCATGAGAACGCATCTCGGCAAGCATGTTTCTGCCCATCCGGCAATCCGCCTGTGGCTTTGGATCCTGGCCGTGCTGGTTTTTTGCATGGTGGTGGTAGGGGGCGCCACGCGGCTGACGGATTCCGGCTTGTCAATCACAGAATGGCACCCGGTTGTGGGCGTTATCCCTCCGCTGAATGTTGGCCAGTGGGCGGCTGCATTCGACATGTACAAGGCGACCGCGGAGTATCAGCTCATCAACAAGGGGATGAGCCTCGCTGACTTCAAATTCATCTACTGGTGGGAATGGACGCATCGCTTTCTCGGTCGGCTGATCGCGGTTGCATTGGTGGTCCCGCTTTTGGCCTTTGGACTAACCCGCCGTCTCGAAGGGCGCATGGCGGGAAATCTCGTTTTGCTTTTGCTTCTCGGCGCATTGCAGGGAGCCTTGGGCTGGTACATGGTGCAAAGTGGCTTGGCAGATCGAACCGACGTCAGCCAGTATCGCCTCGCCGCCCATCTCGTTCTTGCGGTGGCAATCTATGCCGCCATCATCTGGACGGCGCTTGGGGTAGGGCTTCCTCACAGGAAGCCTCATTCGCTCGACGCCTGGATCGCGTCGGGCATCCTCGTCCTGATTTTCGCGCAGATCGGCTTGGGCGGCCTGGTCGCGGGACTCGATGCAGGGCTTTCACACCGAACCTTTCCATTGATGGACGGCCATCTGATCCCTGACGGTCTCCTGGCCATGAACCCCTGGTGGCGCAATTTTTTCGAGAATGCGCTCACCGTCCAGTTTACCCACCGACTGATGGGGGTTCTCCTTGTCGGCGTCATCGTCCTGCACGCAATCGCTCTCACGCGATCCGGCCGTGACGGCGCCCGGGAAATCAGCGGCTGGGTCGCTGTGTTCGCGGTGCTGATCCAGATGAGTCTGGGCATTTGGACTCTGCTTGCCGGTGTCCCGCTTGTCTTGGGCCTGCTGCACCAAGCAGGCGCAATGCTGCTGCTCACGGTGGCAATTATCCACCTGCACCTCGTCATCCGGGCGATCTAGGCCCTCTCGCTGTAGCATTTGTGCATCGCCGCTGAAATTTGGGTGAACACTACTTTACAATGTATCAAATGAGCTATTTCATCTAAAGATTGCAGTGCGATTCGCGACCGGGTTTTCGATGAAATTCTTTACACGCCGCATGGCATGGCTCCCCATGCTCTGCTGCCTGTTGGCCCTACCGCCCGCCAACGCCACCGATTCTGTGATCGGGAGTGGCGTAAACCGGACGGACCCCGTGGATCTCACCGTTGATGGCGACACGCTCACCATCGACGAGGGCGGCACCCTCAACGTGACCTCGGGCGACTACGCCGTAAGGGCCGAAAACGTCGATGGCTTTCAAATCACCAACGACGGGTCGATCATCTATTCGAGCTCTGTCTTTGGAGCCATCTATGCGAACACCTCAACCGACGGCTTCATTTACAACGGAGCAGGAGGGTCGATAGAGAGTAGCAACTGGGCAATCAATCTCCAGAACAGCATATCTACCATTGTGAACGAAGGCGCCATCTACGGACAACAGGCGATTTACGCGTTGGGAAGCACCGTAAACCTCACTAATTCGGACACGATTACGGGAAGCTTTATAGGCCTGAATCTAGACACCAGCACAGCGGATGTCCTGATCAACACCGGTGCAATCACGGGTATGAATTTTTATGCTATCCAAATCATAGATAGCACCGTCTCGTATTTTTCGAACCAAAACACGATTGTGGGTCTGGAGCAGGGACTTCATTTACACAATTCCAGCCTCACCGGCATCAACTCCGGCAAAATTATCGGTGATATAGCTGTTAAAGTTCATGAAAGTGCCACACTCGATCTCGTCAACTCCGGTTTCATTATTGGCGGTACGACCGGCGTCGAGATCGCGGATACAGGCACCAGGGCCACCATCCTCAACAAAGGGGCAATCTACGGTGGCTCGGCGAGCATCGTTGTGGAGCAAGCCGATCTAGATCTCGTCAACTCCGGTGTTATACGGGGTGGTACAAGGGGCATCGACGTCGACGAGGGCTCGACGGCCACCATCCTCAACAAAGGGAACATATACGGTGGCGGCAATGGCATCGGGGGCGACAATGGGAGTCTTTATCTCATCAATGCCGGCGTTATCGAAGGCGGAAGCTCCGCGATCAACATCGACAGCAATGAAGACATCACGATCGAATTGCTCCCCGGCTCTGTTCTGATCGGCGATATCTATTTGGCCAACTCAAACTTCATCTTCGGCAACGGCCTCAATGCCCTGCTGAGCTTCAAGCCCGGCAGCTCGCTGCCAACTTCGATCGACACGAACGGGATGCCCTCTGTGGTGGATTCCGACGACATGCAGATCGCGGTTGCTGATACCACCGGCTTTGCCATGGCCGATGAAACGCTCGGCGATCTGACCCAAAGCGTCATGGATGCCGTGTCCCGGCGTCTTCACACCGAAGAGTCGACCGCCGCTCGATACGCCCGCCTCGCCACTGGGGAAATCGTGAGTCCCGCCGGTCGCGACCTTTCGACAAGCGACGTAGTCTGGGGCGAAGCGCTGGGCGCCTGGCGCGAGCAGGAGGCATCTTCTCCGGTCTGGTCGTCGGATCATCATCTCACCGGCATCGTTTCTGGCTTCGATGGTGTCTTGTCGGAGGCCTATCACGCCGGGATATTCCTGGGCGCTGCCCAAAGCCAACTCGCCGTTGACGACAATGCACAGGAGATCGACACGCAATCGCTCTTTGGCGGCATGTACGTCAGCCGCAGGGCGGGTCCCGTCATCTCAGATCTGACAATCCTTGCGGGCTGGCAGGAAAACGACAGCGAACGGCTCATCGCCAATAATACCGCCGCAACCGGCGTTGAAGTGGCCGAAGCATCCTATGATGGTATCTTCCTCGCCCCGCAAGTCACCCTCGGCATGGAATTTCCCGCCGTCACACCAAGCCTCACTTTGGGCTACGCCGGACTTTTCCTCGAAGAGTATGAGGAGCAAGGCTCGACCGCCGCCCTTACGGTCGACAGCCGATCGGTTCACAGTCTCCTCTCGCGTGCTCAATTGGCGCTGCCTCGACACTATGAGTTGGCCGACGGCCGCAGCCTCAGCATTGAGCATCGCATTGGAATCGAGGGTCGTTACTCCTTCGGCAGCGACGTTTCAGCGACCCTTCTTGCCCAGTCCATCACCTTCGAGCCTGGCGGGGACGATCTGGTTGCCAACCTATTTGCCGGATCGGATGTGGCCCTGCGCTCCATCACTGGTCGATCCGCCCTGCGTCTCGGCGTCCTGGCCTCGGCCGGCAGCGACGGCTCGCTCGTCCTTTCCTCGGGCCTTGGCGGAGAATTCTTGTTTTAGCCGTCCATCGCCGGCCTTTTGTCTTCTGCAGTCTTCCGCTAAAGGATCGCGGGCGAAGCAAAGGACTGGCCGTGGTTGCCGAAAAGATAGGAATAGGTGTCATTGGAGCCTCAGGCTATACCGGGGCTGATCTCATTCGTCTTGCGGCCCGTCATCCCTCGATCCATATCCGCGTGCTCACGGCAAACACCCATGCTGGGAAGCCGGCGCATGAGGTGTTTCCGCATTTCTCCTCCCTCGACCTTCCGCCGCTCGTCAAAAACGAGGATGCCGACTGGTCAGGGCTCGATGCGGTTTTCTGCGGCCTGCCGCACGCCACGAGCCAGGAGGTGATCAAGGCTTTGCCGCGGCACCTGAAGGTCATCGACATGTCGGCCGATTTTCGACTGCGTGATCCCGCCGTCTATGAGAAATGGTATGGCACTCCCCATACGGCGCTCGAACTGCAGAGGGAAGCTGTCTACGGCTTGACCGAACACTACCGGGCCGACATTCGTAAAGGCCGTCTCATCGCCTGTCCTGGTTGTTACCCCACTGCGGTGTTGCTGCTGCTCCTTCCTCTCGTCAAGTCGGGTTTGATTGATCCCGACGACATTGTGATCGACGCCAAGTCCGGAGTATCCGGGGCAGGGCGCAGCTTGAAGCAAAACCTGCTGTTCTCGGAAGTGGGCGAAGGGTTGTCCCCCTATGGCGTTGCCTCGCACCGTCACGCGCCTGAAATGGAGCAGGAAATATCCAAGGCAGCAGGCCGTGGCGTCGTCATTAATTTTACTCCGCATCTCATACCCATGAGCCGCGGCGAATTGTGCACTGTTTATGCTCGATTGGCGAAGGGAGCCAGCGCCGAAAGCTGCGCTGAGGCCCTCAACGCCGCCTATGACGGCGAGCCCTTCGTTCACCTGGCGCCCAAGGGGATCGTCCCTTCGACCCAATTCGTGCGGGGCTCCAACAACGTCATGCTTGCCGCTTATACTGATCGGATTGCGGGCCGCGTGATCCTTGTTTCAACGCTGGACAATCTCGTCAAAGGATCTGCCGGACAGGCGATTCAGAACTTCAATGTCCTGTTCGATCTTCCCGAGAAATCGGGCCTTGAACAGGTCGCGCTTTTTCCATGAGCACGCCGGTGGCGCAATCGATGCGGTTTCCTCATCTGTTCTCGCCCTTCAGCATCAAGTCCACTCACTTTAGAAACCGCATCTTCTCCACCGGACACGACACCTATCTGCCGGAGAACGGATTGCCTTCGCCGGCCTTGATCGCCTACCAATCCGCGCGCGCCAAGGGTGGGGCGGCTCTCATCGTCATCCAGGTGGTAGGGGTCCATGAGACTGCCCGCTACACGGGCGAGCTGCTCATGGCGGCAGACGATGAGTGCATCCCCAAATACCGCGAGCTCATTGCCGCAATCCATGCATTGGGAGCCAAGGCGTTTGTGCAGCTGTTCCATCCCGGTCGGGAACTCCTGGGTCGGCCGGAGGGCGTAGTCCAGCCGGCCTATGCGCCGTCCTTTTCTCCCTCGGAGCGCTTCCGCACCGTTCCACGCACAATGAACAGCGAATTGATTGCCGAGATCATCGAGGGCTATGGAAGGGTTGCCTGGCGCATGACGGAAGCTGGCGCCGATGGGGTGGAGATTGTCGCCAGTCATGGCTACCTGCCGGCGCAGTTTCTCAACCCGAAAGTCAACCGCCGCGATGATCGATATGGAGGCGAGCTCGCCAATCGGCTTCGTTTCACGCGCGAGGCGATAGCTTCGGTGCGAAAGATGGTCCCGGCCCACTGCATCGTCGGACTCCGGTTCTCCGGCGACGAAGTCGATGCCGATGGCCTCAGCGAGGACGAAACGCTTGCCATGGCGCGTTTGATCAAGGATGACGTGGACTATCTGAATGTCATCGCCGGCACGTCGGCAGCCTCGGCGGGAGCCGTTCACATTGCCCCACCCATGACGGTCAATCATGCGTATCTCGCTCCCTACGCATCGAAGCTCAAGCAGACGACCGGCACTCCCGTCTTCGTGGCGGGCCGAATAAATCAGCCGCACGAAGCCGAACGGATCATTGCAGAAGGTTCAGCCGACATGTGCGGCATGACGCGCGCCATGATCTGCGATCCGGAGATGCCGAACAAGGCGCATGACGGTCTGACCGACGACATTCGGGCGTGTATCGGCTGCAACCAAGCCTGCATCGGGCATTTCCAGATGGGCTTGCCGATCTCCTGCATCCAGTTTCCGGAAACCGGCCGCGAGCTCGCCTACGGCAACAAGCCCAAAGCTCGCCGGCGAAAAAAAGTTATAGTGGCAGGCGGCGGGCCTGCCGGCCTCAAGGCCGCTGCGGTTGCGGCCGAACGCGGCCACGATGTTGTGCTCTATGAAAAGGAAGTCCGCCTGGGCGGACAGGCCCTTCTCGCACAAGCCTTGCCCGGTCGCGCGGAATTCGGCGGCATTGTCACAAACCTTTCCCGCGAGGCTGAACGCTGTGGTGCTCGGCTGGTGAAGGGCTGGGAGGTTTCCCCCGATCTCGTTCGCTCGGAACGCCCCGATGCGGTGATCATCGCGACCGGGTCGACGCCCCACCTCCCGCCCCTTGAGGGGATCGATGCTGCTGCCGGCATCGTGCACGCCGCCGAAGTCCTCGCCGGCAACGTTCAAATCGGCAATAATGTCGTCGTCTATGATTGGCTCGCCGATTGGGTTGGTGCCGGTATTGCCGAAAAACTCGCAACCGAGGGGGCCTATGTTCGCCTTGCGGTGAACGGCGTCTGTCCCGCCATCAACATCCAGAACTATGTCCGCGATGTTTATATCGCCAAGCTGCACCGGCTCGGTGTCACGGTGCTGCCCATGATGCGTCTCTTCGGTGTCGATGGGCGCACGGCCTATTTCCTTCATACCGCCGCGCAGGAGCCGGTGGTGCTCGAGGATGTCGACACGATCGTGCTTGCATGTCCGAACGCTCCCCTCGACGGTCTCGCAGCCGACGTTCGAGCGATGGTGAGCGAAGTTTATCTCATCGGCGACTGTCTCGCTCCGCGCACGGCCGAGGAGGCGGTATTCGAGGGGCTGAAGGCGGGTATGGCACTTTGAGTTTTCCCCACCGAAAGGTGAGTCCTGTGCGGCCTCGCTGAGCATGAGCTATACTGCCGCCGTGCCTGGATGAAGTCCTTAAGTCGATGAACTTGCGTCGTATTGAGTTTCAAGGCCGTCAACCATGACCAATGATATTTCTGTCGCCGGAGCACCAATTGCTCCTCCGATTCGTAAGATCGGGCTATCCGATCTGAAGGATGTCCTTCGCAAGGGACTCGACGATTTCAATGAGAAACCCAGCCATCTTGTTTTTTTGGGAATTCTATACCCGTTGGCGACGGTGATCGCAGCCTTCCTGGCTGCGAGATCGCAGCTGTTGCCGCTGGTCTTCCCGCTGATTGCCGGATTTGCTCTGCTCGGTCCATTTGCGGCTGTCGGGCTGTACGAACTAAGCCGGCGCCGCGAGCAGGGTCTCGAAATGTCTTGGATCGACGCGGCCCAGGTACTGTGGTCCCCCTCCATTGGGGCCATTCTGATCCTAAGCCTGCTGTTGTGCGCGATCTATTTGGCGTGGCTGGTCATTGCTCTGGGCATCTACTGGATGATCTTTGGCAGCGAAATGCCGGACTCGGTCATGCAATTTCTCCGGCAGGTTTTCACCACACCTGCCGGCTGGACCCTCATTGTGGTTGGTTGCGGGGTTGGTTTTCTATTTGCGGTGACGGTTTTGGCCATTGCAGCGGTGTCTTTTCCGATGCTTTTGGATCGAAATGTCGGGGTGCTGACGGCAATTCAGACATCCGCTCGCGCCTTTTTTTCCAACCCGCAGACCATGCTTCTATGGGGTTTGATCGTCGCTACTCTGCTGTTTCTCGGAGCCATACCCGCCTTCGCCGGTCTCGCCGTTGTCATGCCCGTGCTGGGCCATGCCACCTGGCATCTATACCGCAAGGTTGTGGGAGCCTGAGACACTTGACCCGGAGGCGTTCTTAGTTCGCCTTGCAAATCAACTTGAGCGACTGCCAGTTTTCTTCGCTCATCACGGGCCGCGGCGGCCCATTTTGTAACGGTTTTATCCTGGCGATCCGCTCTTCGGTGGCGGGATGGGTCGAAAGGAGTCCACCAAGCGGCCCGATCGAAACTCCGGCCTTCGCTTTTTGGTCTTCGATCTTTTTGACGGCCTCGAAGAACCGCTTCAATCCCAAAGGATCGATTTTCGACCGGTTGAGGAGCATCTGTGCATAATCATCTGCGTTGATTTCGGCGGAGCGAGTATAGCGAAGAATTGCTGCCAGACCCGCCAGATTGGACAGGACAGTTCCTCCATCGCTTCCCGTGGCAAGACTGATGAGAACCTGCAGCCCGGTCAGCCGTATGATTGCCGCCTCGGGATCGCGGTTGTTCACATGTCCGAGCTCATGCGCCAGAACTCCCGCGATATCCTCGGGCGCCTTTGCAGCCTCTATCAATTTTCCCGAGAACACGATGCGCCCGCCGGGCAGGGCGAACGCATTTATCACCGGCAGATTGTAGACGCCGATGGTAAAGTCGGGAGCGATATCCGCATTGCCCTCGTAAAGACGGTTGCCAAGCACTCCAAGCGCTCTAAGGCCCGCCGGCGACTTGCACTCCGCGTAGCGCCCGACAAAAGACTCCTCCGTCTGCTTGCCGAGCCGGTCACGCCAGTCCTCGGGCATGATCTGAGCAACGAGTGGAGGAACCATCGAAAGCACGGCGTAGCCCAGTGCGGCAACAATCACGAGGCCCACAGCCGTGAGGACCGAAAATCGTAAAATTGCACTCATCCCGAGCGATCGCGTGAGCTGCGGGGCACTCTCCTTGATCATCCCGATCATCGGTTGATTTTCAATAATAAGGCGTTCCATGGGCGAAAGCTCGTTGCTCAACCTCAACGGCCGGTCGGGACCCATGGGGCTGGCTGCCTTCAAATGTCTAAGAGGCCAGAACCGCGACTTGCCGATTGAATCGCCGCTGATCCGTAAGCCACCATCCTCGAGAGCAACCTCGACCCGATGCGCTGTTGCGCTCTCACCGTCGAAAAACTGCCCGGACGCGCTGGTCATGCCTAGCTAGAATCCGTCGATATCGAATGCATCCGCCAGCCCTTCGCCGCGTTTGCTGATCAGTTCGCTCGATTGCCGAATACTCTCGATATCCACCATGCCGTCAACGGTAAGCCTGTCGCAGAAATATCGAATGTTGCGCTGCAGGATCAGCGGCGAAGCGATGCTGAGAGTAAATATGAAAATCAGGACGTTTCCGATCCACAGCCCGATCAGGCTCGGCGCCGTCGCATTCAATCTGAACCGCGCCCGATCGAAGCCGGTGTAGGCGGCAAAGGCATTCATTTCCCTCGCCTGGTAGAGCGTCCACACGATCCCATAGATCAAATAGATGCCCACGCCAGCGATCAGAACGCCGACGATCAACGAGCCGACCCAATGGAGATCTCCTTGACGGCCTTCTGCAAAGAGGTCCTTGAACACTCCGTAGTAGAGCGACCAGAGGGCGCCCCCTCCGAGCAAAAGTCCAAGCGCCAGCGCCGCGATCGCGCCGAACCAGCCGACCGCATAGGCCGGATACAGCGGGCCAGGACTTCCGCGAAAAGTAAAAGGAGTTTGCCCAAAACGCATGTCTCGTGTGATGCGCTTCTGCAGTTCGACGTTCATTGCTGGTGTGGACCAGCCGAGCGTCAATCCCTTTAGCAGAAGCGAGCCGAAATAAAGCAGACTATAGCTCCAGGCAGAGCCGATGAGCGTACCGCGGATTCCGCGCCACAGTGTACGAGATAGCCGGTAGCGCCTCGCCCGGTAGATGGCCATCCCCGTCAACAGCAGTATGAGAACGGTAACCATGAATTGTAGAAGGCCGAGGACGGGATGTTGCGGGCCGAACCAAAGCGATACGGATACAAACAGGAGGACGATCGGCATGATCAGCAGACCGAAGACGATCAGCGCGCCTAAGAACAACTCCTTGCCCGTGCCAGTATATTCGAGAGGCTCGCCATTGATGTGGATGGAAGACCAGATGTGGCGGCGGACCTTTGTCCGTGCCCAAAATCTGTAAATGGACAGGGTAATGACGTTGAGGAGGAAGTTCACAATAGCCAACGAAAGCAGCCCTGGCCGAGGCACATAGGTAACACTGATGCTGACACCCTTTGGGAGCGCGGCTCCTGTTTTTGTCCCGGGCTTTGCTTCGAGAAGTTCGGTTTCCGCCATGATCTAGTTCCGGTTGCAGGCTCAGCTTAGTACAAGCAGGTCAATAAGATAGCTCCAACCCGATTTGGCTTTGGTAAACGAGCTTTGGGTGCAAAATTGTCACAGAGTGGGTTTTTGTGCAGCAAGGCTAAATCTGCACCAGAATTACCCAACTTTCCGCCTCAAACGGAAGCTAACGTATGAGGCAAGCAAGCGGTTCTTCAATGCGGCTCCGCACCAGTTTGGTCCATCTACAGGGGCTCCTCGCGCCACGAGTTCGAGGAGGGATGTTCATGTGCCGGTACGCAAGAACCGTGCTTGCGAGTGAGTGCAAGTATTTGTCAAACGCTCTGCCTAAAAAAACAACTGCACCGAGGCAGAACGGGATTGAGATTGAATGGACGCCAAGACCTTCAACAAATCAAAACTACCGAGCCGACATGTAACGGAAGGGCCGCAGCGCGCCCCGCATCGCTCCTACTACTATGCGATGGGATTGTCCCGGGAACAGATTCATCAACCGTTTGTTGGCGTCGCTACCTGCTGGAACGAAGCAGCTCCCTGCAACATCGCGCTGATGCGCCAGGCACAGGCGGTTAAGAAAGGCGTTGCGTCGGCTGGCGGCACGCCGCGTGAGTTCTGCACGATTACCGTCACCGACGGAATTGCCATGGGACATCATGGAATGAAGTCGTCCCTGGTGTCGCGTGAAGTCATTGCCGACTCTGTTGAACTCACCATGCGCGGTCACTGTTACGATGCGCTGGTCGGGCTTGCTGGCTGCGACAAGTCGCTTCCGGGAATGATGATGGCCATGTGCCGTTTGAACGTTCCTTCAGTCTTCATCTACGGCGGCTCCATCCTTCCCGGTACCTTCAAGGGCAAACCGGTCACTGTACAGGACGTTTTCGAAGCAGTCGGCAAGCACTCCGTCGGCAAGATGTCCGATGCGGAGTTGGAGGAACTCGAACAGGTGGCATGTCCGTCAGCCGGGGCCTGTGGGGCGCAGTTCACCGCCAATACGATGGCCACCGTGTCGGAGGCCATCGGGCTGGCACTTCCCTATTCGGCGGGCGCTCCGGCACCTTATGAGATTCGCGACCGTTTCTGCATGGCCGCCGGCGAAATCGTGATGGACCTGATTGCTCAGCGCATCCGTCCGCGCGATATCGTCACGACAAAGGCGTTGGAAAATGCCGCGACCGTGGTTGCGGCCTCTGGCGGCTCAACCAACGCCGCCCTGCATCTTCCGGCCATCGCCCATGAGTGCGGCATGAAATTTGACCTGTTCGATGTCGCCAAGATCTTTCGCCGCACTCCCTATATCGCCGACCTCAAGCCGGCGGGAAAATATGTCGCAAAGGATATGTTCGAGGCAGGAGGCATTCCGCTACTGATGAAGACGCTTCTCGACAACGGCTTCATGCATGGCGATTGCCTCACCGTCACCGGACGGACCATGGCGGAAAATCTGAAGTCGGTGAAATGGAATCCCGATCAGGATGTCGTCTATCGGGCCGATCGGCCGATCACTCCCACGGGAGGCGTCGTGGAGCTCAAGGGCAATCTCGCTCCCGACGGCGCAATCGTGAAGGTCGCGGGCATGAAGATTCTGACCTTTTCGGGGCCCGCCCGCTGTTTCGATTCTGAAGAGGCCTGCTTTGAAGCGGTGAACCATCGCCGATACAAGGAGGGCGAAGTTCTCGTCATTCGCTATGAAGGTCCGCGTGGCGGGCCTGGAATGCGCGAAATGCTTGCCACCACCGCAGCGCTCTATGGTCAGGGAATGGGCGACAAAGTTGCCCTGATCACTGATGGCCGTTTCTCGGGCGCAACACGCGGTTTCTGCATCGGCCATGTTGGGCCCGAGGCCGCAACAGGTGGCCCCATCGCACTCATCAAAGATGGAGATATGATTTCCATTGATGCCGAGAAGGGCATCCTGGAAGTCAAGGTTTCCCAAGCCGAGTTTAATCATCGCGCATCATCCTGGAAGCCGCGGCACAACGGCTACGGGTCGGGCGCCCTTTTCAAATACGCCCAACAGGTGGGGCCGGCGCGGTTTGGCGCTGTGACTCACCCGGGCAGTGAGGCCGAAAGTGTTTGCTACGCTGATATCTAAGAAATCTGGGCTCGCGAAGCTCGCAACTGGCGGCATGCTCGCGTTGCTGATCTGGTTTTCCATTCCGCCCAATTCCCGCGCCGAGGAAAGCTCCGCGTTGAACTTTTTCTCGTTTGCCCCAGCCGCGCCGCAAATTTCCAAGCCTGACATAAAGTCCCTGGCGCCCTGGGCCGACAACATGAAGAAAGCCCGGCTCGCCTATAGCAGTGGCAATTTTGAGAATGCCCGCGTGTTTCTGGAAAAAGCGTCCGATGAGGGCGACATAGTGGCGTCTTGGTATCTGGGCCATATTCATCGTCTGGGCCGCGGAGTGCCGGCCGACAGTGGAAAGGCATTCCACTATTATTCCATGGTCGCCGAGGCCTTCACTCCGGACGAACCAGACCCTTCCCGCCTGCGTATTACCATCGATGCCTTGGTTCGGGTTGCCGATATGTATCGCTTGGGCAATGAGCAAGCTTCCATCAAGCCCAATGCCAAGGTTGCCTTCCGTCTCTACAGCACTGCCGCCTCTTATGGTCATCCGGCAGCTAACTTTGCTCAAGGGTTGATGGCCCTTAAGGGACAGGGAGTGAAAGCCAATCCTGAAAAGGCGCTGAAGTGGCTTTTTTTGGCGGCAAAGAAACGCTATGCACCGGCCGAGGCGCTGCTTGGCGACCTCTACTGGAAGGGCGAGGTCGTGAAAGCCGACAGGATTCGCGGATTGATGTGGTATATCCTCGCCACGCAATCGGCAAGGCCGGAAGAGCATCCCGAGATATTTGACAGATACAATCTCCTCTCGGCTGAATTGTCCGAGGATCAGCAGCTCGAGGCCGATGGTCGAGCTCGCCTCTGGGCGGAGAAATACCCGTTGCCCCCGCCGCCCCCCTCGGCCTGGCCCGAGCCTCAGACCTAGGCCTGACAAGGTGTTAGGGAACTACACTCGTAGGTCGGCCAGAACCGGAACATGATCGGAGGCTTTATCGAGGCCACGGACATACTTGTCCACGCGCGTCGAGACGAGTCGGTCTGCGGCCTGCGGCGATAGCAAGATATGATCTATCCTGATGCCGTCGTCCTTGCGCCAAGCCCCGGCCTGATAGTCCCAGAATGTATAAGGCCCCTTGCCGCAGTTTGTGATGCGAACGGCGTCCGTAAAACCAAGATGGGCAAGGCTGCGGAATTTCGCGCGTGTGCGCGGCAGGAAGAGAGCATCATTCACCCACGCGGAAGGTGTCTTGGCATCCTCTGGCGCAGGAATGACATTGTAATCACCGGCAAGGACAAGCGGTTCCTCGAACTCCAGCAGTGATCTTGCATGGATGGCAAGTCTCTCCATCCAGGCTAGCTTGTAGTCGTATTTGGCGGTTTCGGGCGGATTGCCGTTGGGCAGATAAATCGACGCTACTCTCACCGGTCGCTCCTGCGCGGGTACGACCACCTCAAGATATCGCGATTGCGCGTCCGTATCGTCTCCTGGCAGGCGCATCCTCACGTCCTCAAACGGCCGCTTTGATAAAATTGCAACGCCGTTGAATCCCTTCTGTCCATGGGTGACGACGTTGTAGCCCAGATCCTCCAGGGGTTGCTTCGGAAACGCTTCGTCCAGGGATTTTATTTCCTGCAAACAGCACACGTCTGGCTTGGCGTCCTTGAGCCAGGATAGGAGTGATTCAAGCCGCGCTTTGGCGCCGTTGATATTGAAGGTTGCTACGAGCATGCAAGGGGGCCCGAGACCATTTGAAGCCCTAGATCGAGAAACTCGTGCCGCAGCCGCACGATGCTGTGGCTTGCGGATTTCTGACCTTGAACGAGGCACCGATCAAATCGTCGACAAAATCGATTTCCGCTCCCTGCATATAGGCAAGCGACACAGAATCGACGACAACCATTGCACCGTTCTTTTCCACCGCGATATCGTCGTCGTTTCTTGCATCGTCGAGCGCAAAACCATATTGAAAGCCTGAGCACCCCCCGCCCGACACCGAGACGCGGAGGTGCATTTTACCTGGTTCTGCCGCAAGGATCTGCTTGATCCTGTCGGCGGCGCGGTCGGTAACTGTAATGGGAGAGGTCATGCCGTCTTATGTCGTAAAGCGGCGCGGTCTTGTCAACCTGCATGTCTGTCGACGGAACACTTAAGGCCTTCGCCGCGCGTGCTGCTCAATCCCGTGGACGCTTTCTGGAGGAACCGGATAGCCCGCCCCGGTCCTGCTTCGAGCGCGATCGTGACAGGATAATACACTCAACCGCCTTCCGTCGGCTCAAACATAAAACGCAGGTTTTCGTCTATCACGAAGGCGATCACTACCGCACCCGTCTTACCCATTCCATCGAGGTGGCTCAGATCAGCCGGGCCATATCTCGGGCCTTGGGGCTGAATGAGGACCTGGCCGAGGCGCTTGCCCTCGCTCACGATCTTGGCCACACGCCGTTCGGTCATGCCGGCGAGAATGAGCTCGACCATCTGATGCAGGATTTCGGCGGATTCGATCACAATGCCCAGACCTTGCGGATTGTGACCAAATTGGAACGCCGCTACGCCCTTTTCGACGGCCTCAACCTTTCCTGGGAAACCATCGAAGGCCTCATGAAGCACAACGGCCCGGTCATCAAAAGACCGATCCCGGAACTAATCGCCACGCTGGCCCGCGAACGCCATATGGACCTTGCCAGTTGGCCCTCGGCTGAAGCTCAGGTCGCGGCCTTGTCCGACGATATCGCCTATAATACGCATGATATCGACGACGGATTGCGCGCCAAATTATTCGACATTATCGATCTGGGTGATGTGCCCCTCGCTGGTGACGCACTAGCGGAAGTGCTGAGTATCTATCCTGACCTTGAACGGCCGCGTCTTATTCACGAGACTGTCCGTCGCGTGATCTCATGGATGATCGGCGACGTCGTTGGGGAAACAGAGAAGCGTATCGCGCGATGCAAACCGTCCTCCTCAGACGCGGTGCGCGCTCTCGGTGAGCCGCTCGTCGGGTTTTCCGCACAGATGAACGAGAGGAATCGCGTGCTGCAATCCTTCTTGTCCGAGCACATGTATCGCCATCCGAAGGTTCAAGCGATTATGGCAAGAGCACGCCGGGTCGTGCGCGACATGTTCAAGGCCTACATGGCTGATGCAAAGCTCCTGCCCATGGGCTGGCGGGAGGAGGGGCTTCTCAATGACGAGAGCCGTCAGGCCCGGCAGGTTTGTGACTTTATTGCTGGAATGACGGACCGATATGCTCTCGAGCAGCACCAGCAGCTCTTTGACATCGACCCCTTGTTTCGCTGAGCAGCGAGCGGGCTCGGCGAGATGGAGATAAACTGACATTGCCTGCTCCTCCCGCTTGATCTCCACCAGGATCGCGTCTAAACGGCCCACTGAACTCCAATCGGGCGCCTCTTCGGTGAATCTTTTTTCCCATGTTCATGCCGCTGTGATCGACGCGGTCGCGCAGCTCGCCTCCGAGGGCCTGCTACCGCAAGGGCTTGACCTCTCTCGCATCGCCGTTGAACCGCCGCGTGATCCAAATCATGGCGACGTGGCCACGAACGCCGCGATGGTGCTGGCCAAGCCTGCTGCCAGGCCGCCTCGCGATGTCGCGCTCGCCATGGTGAGAATACTCGCCAAGCACGATGATATCGCAAGTGCCGAGGTCGCCGGTCCCGGATTTATCAATTTGCGACTGAAGAACAGCTTCTGGCCTGAGCTGCTGCGTTCGATCCTGATGCTAGGCGATGCCTATGGGTATTCGAAGTCAGGCGAGGGCAAGAAAATCAATGTCGAATTCGTTTCGGCCAATCCCACGGGACCCATTCACGTGGGTCACTGCCGCGGCGCGGTTTTCGGCGATGCCCTGGCGAACCTGCTTGCAGCGACGGGTTCCAGGGTTACTCGGGAGTTCTATATCAACGACGCCGGCGCTCAGATCGAGACATTGGCCCGCTCTGCATACCTGCGCTACCGCGAAGCCTTGGGGGAAACGATTGGCGAGATACCTCAAGGTCTTTACCCGGGAGATTATCTGAAGCCTGTAGGCACAGCGCTCGCAGCCGAGTACGGCAAGAAACTTTTGACAATGAGTGAGACGGAATGGCTGCCGCTTGTCGCCAACCAGGCGGTGGCGATGATGATGGACCTCATTCGCTCCGATCTCTCGCTCTTGAACATCAAGCACGACGTTTTCTTTTCAGAGCGTTCATTGCACCACTCAGGCGCGATCCCCGCAACGGTCGAGGCCCTTAGAAAGAAGGGTCTTGTTTATGAGGGGCGCCTCCCGCCGCCCAAGGGCCAGTTGCCTGAGGAATGGGAGGACCGCGAGCAGACCCTCTTCAAGGCCACGCAATTCGGCGATGACATCGATCGTCCTCTGCGCAAGTCCGATGGCTCATACACGTACTTCGCATCCGACGTCGCATACGCGCGAGACAAGATCGAGCGCGGTTTTGACGAACTCGTCTATGTCCTGGGGGCCGATCATGGCGGCTACGTCAAACGTCTCAAGGCAATTGCCCAAGCTTTGGCGGGAGACCGAGTGGAGGTCTCCGTGCCGCTATGCCAGCTCGTAAGACTGTTTCGCTCCGGTGAGCCCGTTCGTATGTCGAAACGGGCAGGCGAATTCATAACTCTGCGTGAGCTGGTCGATGAAGTGGGCGCGGACGTGGTTCGCTTCATGATGCTGTATCGCAAGAACGATGCGCCGTTGGATTTCGATTTTGCCAAGGTGACTGAACAGTCGCGCGACAACCCAGTTTTTTACGTGCAGTATGCCCACGCTCGCATTTCGTCCGTGTTCCGCAATGCAGCTGAGGATCTGGGAGCAGCCGCCATCTCGCCCGAATCCCTGGCGAGCGCTGACTTCTCGTTGCTCACCGATGATTCGGAACTCGACGTCATCAGGCGATTGGCGCAGCTCCCCCGGCTCATCGATGCAGCCGCCTCCACCCGCGAACCTCACCGCATTGCTTTCTATCTATATGATTTAGCAGCAGAATTTCACAGCCTTTGGAACAAGGGCAAAGAGTCGCCTCATTTGCGTTTTATTCTGCTAAACAATATTGAAGTTTCCATCGCCCGTCTCGCAATGTTGCGGGCGATTCGGTATGTTCTGGCGAACGGCCTTCATATCCTCGGCGTGAGGCCCGTCGAAGAAATGTAGAGCGGAAATAGGGGTGATGGATCAGGATAGCACGAAGCCTGGCCCTGGGGGCACAAGCACAAAGGGCAGCTGGCGTGACAGACTGGGGATAAGCAAGGAGTTACCGAAGATCTCTGAGGAATTCAAACAGCCGACGCCGCGACCCATCGTTCCGGATCGACGAGAACCGGTCGACAAGGCTGCCTCGCCGCGGCCGGGGATACCTGTTGCCAGGCCGGCGCCAATGGCGCCCCGTGCCAGCGTCGAGGAGTTCGGCGAACGCTTGCGTAAGCAGCGAGAAGCAGCCGAGCGAATGGCCGAACAACGCGTTGCAGAGGCCAAGGAGCGCGCACTGCAGGAGCCCCGGCCCATGCCGCCGCCGGGCGAGCCCGGAGCTCTGGGAAGCTCAAGGCCCCGCTTCAGTTTTGCCGAAGAAGAATTTCGCAAGGCGAAACAGGAACCCCCGGTTACACGCGACCAGCCTCGCCATTGGAATCCCCAGCAAGGTTCATCCCCGACCCCGCCGCGGCCGGTTTTCACCGCTGATCGGCCGGGCCAGGGCGATCGCCCCAGAACCGCCGGTTTGCCTCCGCGTCAATCGGGCACGCCTCTGCCGCCATCCTATTCTCGCGCTCAGCCGACCTCTCAGCGCTCCCCTCAATCGTCGGCACCCAATTACTCCCAGCCAGCGTCCAGGGATCGACAATGGGCGCCTCGTCAGGGGCGAACCACTCCGCCCGCCTACGACCCTTATCGTCACGAAACCTCGGCAGAGCCTGCCCGACAGATCGACGATCCTTACATCGAGGAAAATGCCTATCGCCAACCCCAAGCTCCGATGCGGTCACGCACCGACTATCGGACGGCCCATTCGCGCGAACTTGGCTATGAGGAAGACGAACCGGACGATCTCTTCGAGGAGGATCAGAACTACCAGGCTCAGCCTGCCCGGCGCGCCTCTCCAGAGGCATACGCACAGGCTTACCGCGAGTACGACCCTGCCTATGATCAGCAAGAGCGCCGCCGTCGTACCGGCCCCTTCCTGTTGATTGCGGCACTTGCAGCAGTCGGTGTAATTGCTGGCGCCTTGATCTATTTTTATCAGCAAAGTTCAACCGATGCCCGGGCTCCAAGCGGAGCTGAACTGCCAGTCGTTGCTGAGCCTTCGGAGCCGGTGAAAACGGCGCCAGATCCCGCAACCGCCGATACCGCCGCTCCTGAAGAGGAGCAGCAGAGCAGGGCCTCTTCGCCTGAGACCCAGGTGCCCTCGCAAAAGAAACAAATCTACGACCGCATTTTGGGTGAAACCACGCTAGAGGAACAGGAGCAGGTCGTACCCTCCGAAGAACAGCCCGTCACACCCGAAGGCCCCGTCCAGGGACTTGATACCGACCCCTTGCCGTTGCCAATGCCTCCGCCGCCTGGCGGATCGCCAGAAGATCAATCCGGCTCGCTGTCCACTCCAACGCAAACCCAATCAGCAACGGAAACCCAGTCAGCAACGGAAACCCAGTCAACGGCAGCGAATAAATCCGCTGCCGCAAATGTTTCTCAGCAAGCTTCGCCAGCGGCCGCAAGCCTCGAAACACAGCCTGAAACTGCCACAGCCGATCAAGCTCTCCCGCCGCCCGACAACGTTGCTCCGGCCGGTGAGTCCACAACTCCGGCCCCCGAGCCCCAGCCGATGGTTGTGGAGAAAAAAACAGAAAGCAAGCTGGCCTCTGTAGAAAAACCGGCATCCTCTGGAGAAGTGGTGGGATCCGGGCCCATTCAGATTGCCCAACTTCCTGCCAGCGATGCTCCAACCGCTTCGATCACCAGTCCCGATCCGCAAGCTCTGCCGGATCCTGTTGTGAAACGCCGTCTTACTGGTCGTGCATCCGAGAGGACGGTGGGCGCCGGCAACCGAAACTTCAATCGAGCGAAGTCTGAAAGCATCGCTGAGCTTGACGCATCACCCATCACCACTCAATCGATTGCTCCTTCGACGGGGGAGCTGCAAACCTCGGTTGAGCCACCGTCACAAGCGCCGGCGCCTGCAGTTCAACCTGAAAAACAGCAGCAGGCTGCTTTGCCATCTTCCCCGCAAACCCAGTCTCCCCAGGCCGCCCCGAGCGCAGGGCCAGGTTTTTACGTACAGCTTGCATCCTACAAGTCCGAAGCTGAAGCGCTTGTCGATTACGGGCGCTTGAGTCAGCGCCATGCTTCTCTCGTGAGCGGGCTTGCGCCCGACATTCAACGTTCTGATCTCGGGTCGGGCAATACATTCTATCGGCTCAGTCTTGGGAAGTTGCCTTCAAAACAGGCGGCCAAAGATCTTTGCACCTCCTTGCTCGCCGCGGGCGAACGAGATTGTCTCGTGAAAGCTCGCTGAGCACCTTTTCACCTTCAGTCTAGTACGGAAAACCTATGCCGATTGGAGCCTTCATATCCGGCTGTTCCGGTTACCAGTTGACGAACGATGAGCTTGCCTTTTTCCGCGACGCTCAGCCCTGGGGCCTAATATTGTTCAAGCGCAATATCGAGTCTCCCGATCAGGTTAGGACGTTAACGGCAAGCTTCCGCGAAGCGATCGGCCGGCGAAACGCACCGGTTCTCACCGATCAGGAAGGCGGCCGTGTCCAGCGCATGGCTCAGCCGCATTGGCGAAGCTATCCATCGGCCCGCCGCTATGGGCTGCAATTTGAGGAAAACCCTCTCACAGCCCTGCGCGCGGCACGCATGGTTGCGCGGCTAATAGCGGAAGAACTGGTCGAAGTCGGCATCAACGTCGATTGCCTTCCCGTGCTTGACGTCCCGGTGCCTGGCAGCAGCGACGTCATCGGCGACCGTGCCTATTCCGAGATGCCCGAGAGGGTGATCGTTTTGGCGCGCGCCGCCATGACAGGGTTGATGAGCGGAGGAGTCCTTCCTGTTATCAAGCATATGCCCGGCCACGGCCGGGCAGCCGTCGACAGTCACAACTCATTGCCGGTGGTAGGCGTCAGCAAGAAGGATCTGGAACTCGCAGATTTCGCGACGTTTGCCGCCTTCGCCGATGCCCCTTTGGCAATGACGGCGCATGTGGTGTATTCGGCCGTCGACAACGAACGTCCGGCGACCCAGTCCCGCAAGATGATCCGTTACATTCGCAAGGAGATCGGTTTCGAAGGCCTCCTGATGACTGACGATCTCTCGATGAAGGCATTGGCCGGCGACATGACCGAGCGGGTGAAACGCGCAATCGATGCAGGTTGCGATCTTGCGCTTCATTGCAATGGCAACTTCTTGGAAATGCAGGACGTTGCAGCCGCAGCGGGCGAACTTAAGGGAAAAGCACTAAGGCGAGCGAAAGCAGCTCTCAAACAGCTTCGCAAACCGGCCAAATTTGACCGGATGCAGGCGCTGAAGGTGTTGGAACAAATGCTGCTCGTCGAAGCGTGAACATCGCGATATGCTTCCTATATAACAGCGAATCACGCTCGGATTTACAGGCACTTGGGTGACAATGCCGAACACTGGCGATACGATCGGCCGCGAGGACACTGGGGCTCAAAGCTGGCCGGACGGTGCAAACCCCGTTCGCCGGGACATGCCGGTCGACGAGGCCGGTGCCTTTCGGGTCGATCTTGAGTCGTTTGAAGGTCCGCTCGACCTTCTGCTCGAGCTTGCCCGGCACCACAAGATCGACTTGGCACGAATTTCCATTCTGGCTCTGGCCGAACAATACCTCTCCTTCATTTCCAATGTTCGTCAACTGCGATTGGAAATCGCGGCTGACTATCTGGTTATGGCTGCGTGGCTTGCATATCTCAAATCGCGCTTGCTCCTACCTGTCGCCCAAGACAACACCGAACCGGTTGGCGAAGACTTGGCGGCGCGGCTCGCCTTTCGCCTGCAACGCTTGCAGGCCATGCGTGAGGCCGCCGCTCAGCTGATGGCGCGCGATCGCCTTGGCAGGGACGTGTTCGAACGCGGTTCACCCGAGCCTCTGATCATCGAAATGCACCGGGAGTACACCGACAATCTGTTCGATCTGCTCAAGGCTTACGCCGAGCGAAGGCAAAAGCTGGTCAGTCATCGCAGCTACCACGTGAAAAAACTTCCGGTTTGGTCGATCAACGAGGCCCGGGAAGTGCTGACGCGGTTGATTGGGGACATGGACGATTGGGGCCGGTTCGATGTTTATCTTCGCGACTATCTTGCTGCACCGCGAGGCCGCCGGTCGGTGATGGCCTCGAGTCTGTCTGCAAGCCTTGAACTTGCTCGCGAGGGCACACTGGAGATTCGCCAGGATGAAGCATTTAAGCCGATCTACATGCGACGGCGCCGGAATGTCGCTGGATAGATGGCCATGGAGATGAAGAAGATGGCAAACTCAAGCGCCACAGTGGAAGTTTTGACGAATCGCAACGAGAGAGATTCGCATCACCATGGACTCTCGGGCCATCCACGCACCGATCGGGCCTACTTGCTGCGCGTGGTCGAGGCTCTGCTGTTTGCAGCGACCGAACCGGTTGCAGAGGAATCTTTGATTGCCGCGCTGCCCGATGACGTCGACGTGCCAGCATTGCTTGCCGAGCTCCAGCGTTTCTATGCCGGCCGCGGTGTGAATGTCGTAAATGTCGCGGGAAAATGGATGTTGCGCACAGCCGGCGACCTTAGCTTCCTCTTGCGCCGCGAAGCCAGTGAGCAGAAACGACTGTCAAAAGCAGCCCTCGAGACATTGGCGATCGTTGCCTACCATCAACCCGTAACCCGAGCCGAAATTGAGGATATTCGTGGCGTCGCCATCTCCAAGGGTACGCTCGACACGCTCATGGAAATCGGGTGGGTGAAGATGCGCGGTCGACGCCGATCTCCCGGCCGACCCGTGACCTATGGAACGACCGAGGCCTTCCTCCGCCATTTCGGGCTGAATGAATTGCTCGATCTACCAGGTCTGCTCGAGCTCAAAGGAGCGGGCCTTCTGGATACCAACCTCCCGCCTGATTTCGACATCCCGCAGCCGCGCATAAGCGACGAGCTTGCCGAAGATGAAGACCCGCTCGAGGATACCTCCGATGAGCATATCGCCTTGGAGATGGACTTGCCCGAGGCAATTGAGGACCACGACGGAGAAAACAAGTAGCGCTCCCCCGTGCAAGACAGGGCAGCTGAGGAGCGGAAGCCGGCCTTGCCAGGGTTTCAATGAGCACCTGGCCATTGGCGCTTCCCAGCAGAGTCGTGTATTTGGCTCCTGCCATGCCACCCAATGATGAGCAGAAGAGGGCTCCTGAACCTGCATGGGGGCCGCGCGGCACCGCCGCAGCCACCTTCGCAGCGGGGCTTTCCTTTAGAAAGATCAGCCTGTCCTATGGTGTGATCGAAGCGGTCCGGGATGTGTCGTTCGAGCTCTCCCCCGGCGAGGTCGCATGTTTGCTCGGGCCGTCAGGCTGCGGCAAGACAACTCTTTTGCGCATCGCCGCAGGCGTTGAGCAGCCCGATCGCGGAAGCGTTTTCCTGGCAGGAGAGGAGGTGGCGGGGCCTGGCGTTCTCGTTCCCCCGGAAAGGCGCGGCATTGGCCTTATGTTTCAGGACTACGCGCTTTTTCCTCACATGACCAACATCAACAACGTCGCCTATGGCCTCAACTCACTGAGCAAGTCCGAAGCCCTCGAAGAGGCGCGCCATGCGCTGCGTCGGGTTGGTCTGCTTGAGTATGCGGAAAGCTTCCCGTGGACATTGTCGGGTGGAGAACAACAGCGAGTGGCGCTTGCCCGTGCGATCGTGCCGAGGCCTTCAGTGATCCTGATGGACGAGCCCTTTTCGGGACTCGACCAACGTCTTCGCGATCAGGTTCGCCGGGAAACCTTGGCGCTTCTGAAGGAAACCCGAGCCACCGCGCTAATTGTCACACACGACCCCGTCGAAGCGATGGAGCTGTCCGATCGCATATTGCTCATGCGGCAGGGAGCTCTGGTGCAGGAGGGAACCCCGCGCGAGCTGTACTATCACCCCATTGATGCCCATGCTGCTCGCTTTTTCAGCGATTTCAATGAGTTTTCGGCCAGAGTGGAGAACGCTCAGGTGGCCTCGCCTTTCGGGTCGCTTTCGGTTGCAAACGTTAAGAACGGCGCTGCTGTTGTAGTCATGATCCGGCCACAGGGTTTGAAACCCGCAACCCCGGGCGGGGCAGGAGCCCCAGGTCAGGTGATCGATGCCCGTTTTCTCGGTGACGAACTGCAGCTTGCTGTGCTATTCGAGGGCTTCGATGATCCTTGGCTGGCGCGCGTTCCGGCGAGCCATGAGATACGAGCTGGCACGACGCTGCGATTCGCCGCCGATCCCGCGCATGTTTTAGTATTTGAAACGTGAGCATTAATCACCATTTTAAACCATGCGCCTCTTGGGATTGGCTTTGGTTGCGGGTGCGGGGTCGTTTCTGCAATAGTAGGCCCAAAGCCGGCGCTTGCTAGCGTCTCTGGGCAAAGGAGTGATTGATGGGTTCTTTTTCGATATGGCACTGGGCGATCGTAATTCTGATCGTCGTTCTGCTGTTTGGTCGTGGAAAAATTTCTGACCTCATGGGTGACGTAGCCAAGGGGATCAAGAGCTTCAAGCGCGGGCTGTCGGAGGAAGACAGTGCTGCGGAAGATCAGAAGGCCATCGACAACGAGATGACCGACCGATCGAAGGAAGCGGCCAAGGACAAGGTCACGGGCTAAGCCGGGTCTGGCCTCGCGTTTCGGAACAAAACCTTGAACGGAACCGGCTGATGTTCGATTTCGGACTTAGCATGAGTGAACTCATGGTGATCGCCGTGATCGCTCTCATTGTCGTGGGTCCCAAGGACCTGCCCAAGATGCTGCGCAGCATTGCCAAGTTTGTCACCAAGCTGCGCTCCATGGCAGGCGAGTTTCAGCGCCACCTCGACAGCGCCATCCGAGAGACCGGCATCGAAGATGTCGGTAGAGAAGTGAAGAAGATGACGAACTTCACTGTAACCTCCGATGTCGGTAAGAAAATGAGCGACGAATTCAAGCGCCAGGGTGATGAGATCAACAAAATTCTGGCAGCGCCTGAAAAACCGCTCGTGGAAAAGCAGGAAGACGTTTCCGCCTCCGCAACGCCCGAACCGGCCATTCCCGCCGCCGCAACGCCCGAACCGGCCATTGTGACCGCAGAGACCAAGGTCAAAGCCTCATGACCGATGAGGATATTGAGAAATCGCAGGCCCCGCTTCTCGATCACCTGATCGAATTGCGCCAGCGGCTCATTTATTGTGTGATCGGGTTTGTGATTGCTCTTGCTGGTTGCTTTTTCATCGCCGGGGATATTTTCAATCTGCTTCTCTGGCCCTATCGCTGGGCACTTGGCGATGACAGCCATGTTCGATTGATCTATACCGCACCGCAGGAATATTTCTTCACCCAACTGAAAATCGGCATGTTTGGCGGTTTGTTTATCGCTTTTCCGCTGATCGCCATTCAAATTTACAAGTTTGTTGCGCCCGGTCTGTATCGCAATGAGCGAGAAGCCTTTAGACCCTACCTGATCGCCACTCCGCTTTTCTTTCTCCTCGGCGCCGGCCTCGTTTTCTTCTTTGTCATGCCCGTGGCGCTAAAATTCTTTGCCAGCTTTCAGCAGACCGGCGGCAATGGGCAGGCGGTTATTGAACTGCTCCCGCGCGTCAGCGAGTATTTAAGCCTTATCATGACGCTAATTCTGGCGTTCGGCATCTGCTTCCAGCTGCCAATCATCCTCACTCTTCTCGGCCAGGTCGGCATCATTACCTCGGAGCAATTACGCTCCGGCCGCAAATTTGCGATCGTCGGCGTTTTCGTCATGGCCGCCATCTTCACCCCGCCTGATCCTTTTTCGCAGGTCGGCCTGGCGCTTCCGCTACTCGGGCTCTATGAGCTTGCGGTGATATCGGTCAAACTGATTGAGAAACGCCGTGCCGCGGCCCGCGCCGGCGAGGCAAAGCAAAGCGCCTGACACACCATCGGTCGGCCTTTACCTGTTCTCAGTGCCCGACTATACGTGATCAGCCCTAGCACAGAAGATTGAAAATCATGTTCGACATCAAGTGGATCAGGGAAAATCCCGATGCCTTTGACCGGGGATTGGCGCGTCGCGGCCTGCAACCCCTTTCAAAACAAGTTTTGGAAACCGATCGCAAGAGACGCGAGCATATTATTCGCTTGGAGAAACTGCAGGCTCAAAGCAACACTTATGCGACGTCCATTGCCTTTGCGCTCAGCCAGGGCAACCGCGAGGAAGCTGAGCGGCTGAAGCAGGAAAGCGCAAGGACCAAGTCTGAAATCAAGGAGCTGAAAACGGCCCAGGCCGCCGGTGAAACGACCGAGGACCGTGAGCTACGGGAGAGTCTTTCAGCTCTTCCAAATATTCCCCTCGACGAGGTGCCCGACGGGCCAGACGAAAAGTCCAATCGCGAAGTCGCCCGTCACGGAGAAAAGCCGGAATTCGCCTTCAAGCCGAAGCAGCATTTCGACATCGGAGAAGAGCTTGGTTTGATGGATTTCGAACTGGCAACCGCCATTGCCGGCTCTCGTTTTGTAGTTCTCCGCGGTGCCTTGGCCCGTCTGGAGCGCGCGTTGGCGCAGTTCATGCTCGATCTTCACACCGTCGACCACGGCTACCAGGAGGCATATGTGCCATATCTCGTCCGCGAGGCTGCAATGTATGGCACTGGCCAGCTGCCGAAGTTTGGTGAGGATTCTTTTTCAACGACCGATGGTCGCTGGCTGATCCCCACCTCGGAAGTCTCCCTGACGAACTTCGCCCGGGATCGCATCTTGGATGAAAAGGACCTTCCTCTCCGGCTTACCTCGTACTCGCCATGCTTCCGGTCGGAGGCCGGCGCAGCCGGCAAGGATACGCGCGGCATGATCCGCCAGCACCAATTCTCCAAGGTGGAGCTGGTGTCCATAACCACTCCGGAGAAATCGCGCGCCGAGCTGGAGCGGATGCGCCAGTCGGCTGAAAAGGTGCTCCAGAAGCTGGGCCTGCATTATCGGGTCGTCATATTGTCCGCAGGCGATATGGGTTTTGCCGCGCAGATGACCTATGACATCGAGGTGTGGTTGCCCGGCCAGAACGCGTTCCGTGAGATCTCCTCATGTTCCGTATGCGGTGATTTCCAGGCACGGCGCATGGATGCCCGCTACCGCCCAGCGGGCAACGGACGAGCGCCCCGTTTTGTCCACACCCTCAATGGCTCCGGGCTGGCTGTCGGGCGCACACTTATTGCTATTCTCGAGAACTTCCAGGAACCGGATGGCAGCGTACGCATACCGCCAACTCTACAGCCCTACATGGATGGGCTTTCCGCGATAAAAGCCCATGGCTGAAGGGCCTTTGACAAATCGCGACGGAAGGCCGATTTGCATTCTGGTAACGAATGATGACGGCATTCACGCCCTTGGTCTTCAAAGTCTGGAAAGGATTGCGCAAAAGCTTTCGCCCGACGTCTGGGTCGTCGCGCCGGAAACCGAGCAGTCGGGTAAATCGCACTCCCTCACATTGAACGATCCTTTGCGGATGCGGAAAATCGATGATCGTCATATCGCTGTCCACGGGACACCGGCCGATTGTGTTATCCTTGCCGTGCGTAAAGTAATGCCGAGCATGCCTGATTTGGTCCTTTCCGGTGTCAACCGCGGACAGAACATGGCTGATGATGTGACCTATTCGGGCACCATCGCCGCGGCCATGGAAGGGACCTCCATTGGGCTGAAGTCCATTGCTTTGTCGCAGGTTTTTGGGGTGAGAAGCATCGATGGCGTGAATTACGATGTTGCAGAACAACACGGGCCCCGCGTTCTGCGCAAACTCTTCGCCGCCGATCTTGGGCCGGGCACCTTGGTCAACATAAATTTTCCCGATTGCCGCCCGGAAGAGGTTAAGGCAGTGGAGATCACACGCCAGGGCAAGCGCGACCAAAACCTCCTGCTCGTCGACGAACGAATCGACACGCGCGGCCGCGCCTATTATTGGCTGGGTTTCAAACGAGAAAAATCCGAACCCGCTCCAGGCACGGATTTGCACGCGGTGCTCAATCGCAGCATTTCGATAACGCCGCTGCACATGAATCTAACCCAGATCGAGGCAATGGAAGTTTTGCGGAGCATGATCAACTGAACCGCCCGAGGCCCCTCATGACTGGGGATCAACGCAAGATCGAGCTGATCATGAAGCTCAGGAACCAGGGAGTACGCGATGTCCGCGTGCTGGAGGCGATCGAGCGGATTCCTCGCGAGTTCTTCCTGCCTGAGTATTTTGCCCATCAGGCATATGCCGACCAGGCAATGCCGATTGCCTGCGGACAGACGATATCGCAACCTTTCATTGTCGCCTTCATGACCGATCGGCTGAAAGTTTCCAAACGATTGAAGGTCTTGGAGATCGGCACTGGTTCCGGATACCAGACGGCGATCCTGTCGCTCATTTGCCGGCGGGTATATACGATTGAACGCTATCGGAGCCTGATGGTGGCCGCAGTTCAGCGCTTCGAGCATCTGGGTCTAAGCAATATCACCACGATGGTGGGTGATGGCTCCAAGGGCTGGCCGGCGCAGGCGCCGTTTGAGCGCATTATCGTAACCGCCGCTGCCCGCGAACTGCCTCAGGCCTTGTTGGATCAATTGGCGACCGGCGGCATGATGATTATTCCAGTGGATGTCGGCGACGGCCGTCAGGAGCTGTGGCGTGTCAATAAGACTGCTAAGGGTATCGAAACCGAAAAGCTTCTCGATGTGCGGTTTGTTCCCTTGCTTGAGGGCATCGCTCGGGAAATTTGACTTGTTCGCGCCCTCCATGATCAATCAATTGGCCCTTTGTCCCAGCGCGATATCTGCAATTTTCATGAACGTGTAAACCTCCTCTTAACCTAAACGCCCCACTATGCGGGAACCAAGTTTGTTTGGAGTGGTGGGTATGCGTTATTCCATTTTCGCCCTGACTCGGGGAAAATCCCTCACGTCGGTGTTGATGATTGGCCTCGCCGGCTTCCTGCTCGCAGGCTGCTCGAGCTCCATCGATCGTTTCGCCGACTATCCCGGAAAACGCGACAGGACACACACGGCATCTGCTCCCAAATATAGCGGCTCCGCTTCCTCTGATGACTACATAGAAAGCAGCTCGCTCGGCGCCGCTCCAGTTAGATCGACGAGCTCCAATCCTTACCAGCCGCCAATCTATAGTCAGACGCAGAACTACAATAAACCGCGCTATCAGAAGCCTCAGTATCAGCAGCCCCAGTACCAGCAGTCCCAATACCAGCAGCAGTATCAGGAGCCGCAGTACGAGGAGCCTCAGTACGAAGACCAGAGCGAGTCTGCATCGGGCAGCTTCGTGGTGGTGGAGCCCGGTCAGACTCTCTATTCGATAGCTCGCGCCAATGGCATGACGGTCGCCACCTTGGCCGCCGCCAACGCCATCCATCCGCCCTATCATCTGCGGGCCGGCCAGCGCGTTAGAATTCCGGGCGTGGATGAACCGCGAGCGGTCGCCACCTACGCCCCCGCACAGCAGAATTTCTCGCAAAAGTCCTCTGTTCACATCGTGAGAAGCGGGGAAACCCTGTTCTCGCTCGGCCGCAAGTACGGCCTGCATCCCTACAAGATTGCCGACTTCAACGACCTTTCTCACAACGTATCCCTCGCAACAGGGCAGAGGGTCCGTATTCCTGGCAGCAAATCGGCCGACCGGATCGCATCGGAGGACTCCTTCGAACCGGCGGAAGAGGTGTCTGATCCATACACGGACAGCGAGTCATCTTCTGCCAAGGACGACTACAACCAGCAAGATTCCCCAGAAATCGCCTACGCTCCTCCGGAAGATGAAGCAACGACGTTGGATGATGTCGAAGAGCAAACCGATGCTGAATCGATGGAAGAGGAGGCTGGCAACTTTCGCTGGCCGGTAAAGGGTCGCATCATTTCGAAATACGGTGCGAAGCCGGGCGGCACCCGCAATGAGGGAATTAATATTGCCGTACCCGAAGGCACAAGCGTTAGGGCGGCCCAGAGTGGCGTGATCGCCTACGCCGGAAACGAACTAAAAGGGTATGGTAACTTGATACTCATTCGTCATCAGGACGGCTGGGTGACCGCCTATGCCCATAACAAACAACTCTTTGTAAAGCGAGGCGATACGGTGAAACGCGGTGACATTATCGCCAAGGCTGGTCAGACGGGTTCTGTGGAAAGTCCCCAGCTCCACTTTGAACTGCGCAAGGGTGCAACCGCAGTCGACCCAATGAAATACCTGGTCTCCTCGCAGGCCGCGAATTACTAGCTCGCTACGGTCGAATGCCAGTTGTGCGGCGTTCATTAAGAACATAAAACCTGTCCGATAGGACAGCGAGCTCACGCTCCGCAAAGGCACCTGCATCTTCTTCCTTCCAGGATGAGTGTCGTGCTCGCCTGCCAACAGAGCCAGTGCATGATCACCCTTTGGGGCCGGCGCAATAGCATGAACGTTCAAAAGGTGGTTTGGGCTCTGGAGGAGCTTGAACTTCCCTATGAACGCCACAACGTAGGCGGCTCCTTCGGCGGTACCGATACGCCTGCCTACAGGTCAATGAACCCCATGGGCTTGGTTCCCGTCATGCGTGAGGGTGAGGTCACGATATTTGAATCGAACGCCATCGTGCGCTACCTCGCCGCGACCCATGGTCAGGGGCGAATGCGGCCTGTGCTTCCCATGCAGCTTGCCGGAGCCGAGCAGTGGATGGATTGGGCGCAACTCAACGTGGGCCCACCCATGAGCACGCTGTTTCTTCAAACAGTGCGCACGCCGCGGGACAGGCAGAATCGTGCAGCCATGGAAAATGCGACCGCACAGTTGCACAAGCTCCTGCCAGTCGCCGATGCCGCTCTTGCAAATTCAGATTTCCTCGCTGGTCCTGGGTTCAGCTTCGGTGACGTCCCATTGGGCGTCATGGCTTGGCGAATGAGCTGTTTCGACTGGCAGCGGCCACGGCTTGCGAACTTCGATCGTTGGCACAAGCGATTGCAGGAGCGGGCTGCTTACAAAAAAGCGGTTATGATTCCAACCGGTAGATCGCCCGAGGAGTGGCTTGCCTATGAAAAACAATTCGCCTGAGCAAGATGCTCAGGCGAATTTTCTGGGTCCCCTATTGCGCCGTCAGTTGCCCGCGAATTTCACCGTCGGGATATTGCGCAGTATGGATGTTAACGTACGCATTTCCGTCACGTAACATCTGGATTTGCTCGGGCGTTATATCGGCCGAGCCCTCCATGATATTGGCGGATAGGTCGACAACGGGACCTGCATTCTCGCCCGCTTTCGCCGGGCCGTGAATGTGCGCCGCCGTTGGGTCTCCGGTCAGTCCTTCTTGGGTTACTTTCCAGTTCACCTTGTTGGCATCGGTGTCGACTGTGACCTCTGCCGTGCCCTTGCCGGCGCTATCATTGGGCGGTACTTCGTCCGATGATTTCAAATCGGCCTTGAAGGTCACCATTTCGGCCAGTACTGGCGAAGGCACCGACAGGAAGGCGGCAATCGCAAGCGCTGAAAATCCTGAAACTAAGGTGGAGTAACGCATAAGTTGCATCCCTTTGTGGATTGAAGTTTGACCGAACGCATTGGCCGGTGATGCCCAACACGACTATGGCCGATTGGTTCCGATTCAATCGATGCGTACGCCGGATCGCCCAGCCACATCCTGAATGAATTGCCAGGCCACTCTGCCGGAACGGCTTCCGCGCGTAGCTGCCCACTCGATCGCCTGGGCAGTGAGCGTCTCTGTGGCAATTTTGAGCCCATAGTGGTCCGCATAACCCCTGACCATTTCCAGATACTCTTCCTGTGAACAGTTGTGAAAACCGAGCCATAGGCCGAAGCGATCAGACAGCGACACTTTCTCCTGCACCGCCTCATGTGGGTTGATGGCGGTTGAGCGTTCGTTTTCCATCATCTCGCGGGGAAGAAGATGCCGGCGGTTCGAGGTCGCATAAAATATCATATTGTGCGGACGGCCCTCGATTCCGCCCTCGAGCGCTGCCTTGAGCGACTTATACGATGTGTCGTTCGCATCAAAGGACAGATCATCGCAGAAGATGAGGAAACGCAGCTTGGGCTCACCGCGGACAAGGGCCATCAGTCGGGGCAGGCTTTCGATATCCTCGCGATGGATCTCTACGAGTTTGAGAGTACCCTTTGCGCGCTTCGCGACTTCGCCATGCAAGGACTTGACGAGCGAGCTCTTTCCCATCCCGCGTGCTCCCCAAAGCAGAGCATTGTTTGCCGGCAGCCCCGTGGCGAAACGCACCGTGTTCTCCATCAGGATATCGCGCACCCGGTCAATCGCCTTGAGCAGGGATAGTTCGACGCGATTGACGCGAGCGACTGGCTCTAGCACCGAGCCGTCCGAGTGCCAGACATAGGCATCGGCGCCGCCGAAATCGGTTCGGTGGGCGACTGGTGGCGCCAGCCGTTCGAGCGCCGAGGCGATCCGCCTGGCGAGCTCAACCAGTGAGTTGTCCCGCTTTCTGGCCATGTCCCTGCATAGCCCGCGCGACAACCTGCTCGCAAGCCATCCAATGCCTTATGGTTGCAAATGGGGGCTCTATCGTTATATTCCGGCCACCTGATACAGGAAGCGGCCCCCTCCAGGTCAACCAAGAGCTCACGCCCATGTTCATCTCACCTGCCTTTGCCCAAGCCGGCGGAACGCCCGGCGTTAACGATTTCTTCGGAATGATGCTGCCGCTACTTCTCATCATGGTCGTTTTCTATTTCCTGCTGATCAGGCCACAACAGCGTAAAATGCGCGATCATCAGCAGATGATAAAGAATGTCCGCCGAGGGGATTCTATCGTCACCACAGGGGGTCTCGTCGGGAAGATATCGAAGGTCATCGACGACAATGAAGTTTTGCTCGACATCGCCGAGAACGTTCAGGTCCGCGTCGTGAAGAATGCAATAAGCGAGGTCCGCACCAAAGGCGAACCGGTCAAGCAGGTCGAATCGAGCAAGGCCGCGAAAAAATAATGAGCATGTCGTCGCAGGTGCAAAACAGCTCTCATCCGGTGGGGGAGTTTTTTCTCGCTCCGCGTTTCTCCCTTGCAGGGCGGAGCTTGCTATCAGCTTTCATCTACAGTGCAGCTGTCCCCCGATGTTGAATTTTTCACGCTGGAAAACCCTGTCGATTCTTTTCGCCGTCTTGCTCGGAATTATTTTCTCGCTTCCGAATGTCGTGAGCAGGGAAGTGTGGTCTAGGCTCCCCCTCGTCAGCCAGCTTCAACCTCTCGTCCTCGGTCTCGATCTCCAGGGAGGTTCCCATGTGCTTCTTGAAGTCGACCGAACGGATCTCCAAAATCAGCTGTCGAGGCAGTTCATCGGCGACATCCGGCAGGCCCTGCGTGAGCAGCGGATCGCCTATTCGGGCCTGGGCCGAACCGCCAATGGCGTCAGCGTTCGCATCAGCAATCCTGCCGATGTCGATCGCGCAATGGACGCGCTGCGCCCGCTTTCCCAGCCGGTGAGCATCGGCCTGTTCGGCGAAGCAGCCAGCAATGAATTCAACGTGCGTCGCGATGGCAACGTGATCGTATTCGAACTCACCAAGGCCGGGCTTGAATCCAAGATCGGCCGGGCCATTCAGCAGTCTTTGGAAATCATCGGCAAACGCGTTAATGCGTTGGGTACCACCGAGCCGACGATCCAGCGCCAGGGAGTTGATCGCATACTGATCCAGGTTCCAGGCTTGCAGGACCCGGATCGGCTGAAGGCGTTGCTGGGCCAGACCGCAAAGCTGCAGTTCCGTCTCGTCTGCGATTCCCAGCCGCAGGCTGAAGGCGAGCGCCCGCCGCTTGAGTGTGAGGAAGTGCCGGACCAGGACAATGCACAACAGGTGATGTGGGTCCAGACCTCCAGTCGCGCTACCGTTGATGGTGAAGATCTAACCGATGCGCAGCCAACCTTCGATAGCCGCTCGAACGAGCCGGTCGTCAGCTTCCGTTTCAATCAGAAGGGCGCTTTGCGCTTCGGCAAACTGACGCAGGAAAATGTTGGCAGACCCTTCGCCATCGTTCTTGACAACAAGGTCGTAAGCGCGCCGGTCATCAATGAGCCCATTCTTGGGGGCACCGGCCAAATATCGGGCCGCTTCACCACTCAGGAAGCGAACGATCTGGCGATCGTTCTGCGATCGGGTGCCCTGCCTGCCAAACTGACCGTCGTTGAGGAGCGCACCGTCGGTCCAAGTCTTGGTTCGGACTCCATACGTGCCGGCGTTTTTGCGACCATAATTGGAACGATCGGTGTCGTTCTATTCATGATCATTGGCTATGGATTCTTTGGCCTGATCGCCGATTTGGCCTTGTTTGCCAACCTCGCCATGCTCGTGGGTCTGCTGTCGCTGCTTGGTGCAACGCTCACCTTGCCTGGTATTGCTGGCCTGCTGCTCACTCTCGGCATGGCTGTCGATTCGAACGTTCTGGTCTTCGAACGCATTCGCGAAGAATGGCGCAGCGGGCGCTCCCCGGTCAGCGCGATTGAAACCGGCTTCCGTGCCGCGCTTGCCACGATTGTGGATGCAAACGTCACCACCTTTGTTGCGGTTGCGGTGCTCTTTGGAATGGGATCGGGACCGGTGCGCGGCTTTGCCGTTACCCTTGGGCTGGGAGTTATCACCACCGTCTTCACCGCCTTTACTCTAACCCGGCTAATCATTGCCTGGTGGTTATGGTCCTATCGTCCTAAAGAGGTCCCGCTCTAAATGCGGGAAGACTAGATGTTTCAAGGCATTCGTTTTGTTCCTGACGACACAAAGATACCGTTCATGCGGTATTCCCGCTTCGGTTTCTTCCTGTCGGCATTTCTCTGTGTCTCGGCGCTGCTCGTGTTCCTCATCGATGGCTTGAACTATGGCATCGATTTCAAGGGAGGAACGCTCATCGAAGTTCGCACCCATGGGGGCATCACGATTGGCGATCTGCGTGGAAGAATTAGTGGCCTGGAGTTAGGCGAGGCCGAGCTTCAGGAATTCGGCGCTCCCGACAATATTTTGATCCGTTTGGAAACCCAGCCTGGTGGTGACGCGGCCCAAACGGCGGCGGTCAGCAAAGCTACCCAGGCACTCGGCAAGGACGTCGAAATACGCCGCGTCGAATTGGTTGGACCGAAGGTGTCCGCCGAGTTGACGCAGGAGGGCACTATCGCCGTCGTCCTCGCCATCATAATGGTCTTGATCTACATATGGTTTCGCTTTGAATGGCAGTTCGGCTTGGGAGCGGTTGCGTCTCTTCTGCACGATGTGATCATTACCATTGGCGTCCTCTCGATCTTACGCATTGAGTTCAATCTGAATATCATCGCTGCTATCTTGACGATCATCGGTTACTCACTGAATGACACCGTTGTGATTTATGATCGAATTCGGGAGTACCTGCGCAAGTTCAAGAAAATGCGATACGTTGACTTGATCGACGGGGCGCTGAACTCCACCTTGGCACGCACGGTAATTACCGGCACGTCTACCCTCATTGCCTTGCTTGCGCTCTACGTATTTGGCGGCGAAGTGATCCGTGGATTCACCTTCACCATGATATTCGGCATCTTGATCGGCACTTATTCATCCGTTTTTGTTGCTGCCCCGGTTCTGATTATTCTAGGTTCCGTCCGTGAGACCAAAGCGGAAGCGCAAAAGGCCAGGCCCTGAACCGCGCAGCGCCCCACTATCCTTCTCTTGCGCCAATTGAAGCATACGGCAACGGCGGGTTCCGCTTCGCCGGAATGGCGCATTCGGGCTCGCTGTTGATCATTCCGAGTGGGATGTATGCATGGCGCCCGCGCATTCTCTCTGAAACGACGGCTGAAGACTTTTCTGCCGCTATCCTGGAAAAGAGCAAGATCAGTTTTCTCATCCTAGGCACCGGCAAGTCCGCAATTCCGCTCTCAGCCGAATTGATGCGCCTCCTCACCGATGCTTCGCTACCCCCAGAGGTGATGAACAGCGGTGCCGCAGTGCGTATCTATAACGTACTGTTGGCGGAACACCGCCCGCCTGCGGCAGCATTGATCGCGGTAGACTGACGCGCAAAGGCAGCATGTGAAGACCGTTCAAGCAATCGAACACTGTCACTCGATCGTGCGCCGTCATGACAAGGACCGCTATCTGGCGAGCCTCTTTGCAAGCGACGACAACAGGCCATTTTTGTGGGCGCTTTATGCATTCAACTACGAAATTGCGCGGGTTCGTGAGTTGGTGAGCGACCCGGTTCTGGGAGAAATGCGATTCCAGTGGTGGTCCGATGTTATCGATCGTCTCTATGAGAATTCTGCTATCGAGCATCCGGTCGCCCAGGTCCTAGCCGGTGCGATCGAACACCGCGCTTTGCCCAAGCCCCCGTTCATCAACCTGATCGAGGCCCGCAAGTTTGATCTCTACAACGACCCGATGCCGTCGCTCGCGCAACTCGAAGGCTATCTTGGCGAAACCTCCTCAGCAGTCATCCAATTGGCCGCCATTATCCTCGCCGGTTCCGAGGCGGCCAACTCAGCGACTGCGGCAGGCTATGCAGGTGTCGCCTATGGTGTCGCTGGACTTCTCCGTGCGCTGCCTATGCACCGCGCCCGCGGCCAATGCTATCTGCCCAGCGATATGCTCGAGCATGAAGGCCTATCGGCCGCGCATGTTCTCTCAGGCCGCAGAGAGAAGGGTCTCCTGCGCGTGCTCGAAACGATGAACTCTTTCGCCGCAAGGCGTCTGGCCGAGGCGCGTGCATTGCGTCGCGAGGTTTCAACCGCGGCTCTGCCGGCTTTTCTCCCCGCTGCGCTGATAGATGGCTATCTTATCAAAATCTCTCGCGCCGGTTTCGACGCTTTGGACAAGATGACCGACGTTCCCCAGTGGCGGCGGCAGCTGCGACTTTGGTACATGGCGCGAACGGGGCAGTTTTAGCAGCTCACTGCGAAGCTTCGTTTATGGAGGGTCCGATATTATGAGGGAGTCACTCCGCTGCCATGGGTGTTTGGGTAAGCCACCCGGTAAAAGATGAAATTGCCCGACTTGTATAAGCGCGTTTGCGGGCAAGTTGCCTCTCCTTGCCGCGCAGTCGTCTGCCATCCGCCGTTCGCGGCAGGGTGACTGGCGGAAACAAGCCGAAATTGATATTCATGGGCTGAAACGACCGCGTCGGTTGATCGGTCGTTTCGATATGCCCTCCTGTAATGTGGTTCACCAGCGCGCCGTGGGCAGTCTCCGGCGGCGGCAAGAGGAACCTTTCCCCCGACCGTTCTGCTGCGGCCAGCCGTCCAGCAAGGAGACCCATGGCAGCGCTCTCCACATAGCCTTCAACCCCGGTGATCTGCCCGGCGAACCGCAGTCTCGGATCGCTCTTCAGTCGCAATCGCTCGTCGAGCACTTTCGGCGCGTTCAGGAAGGTGTTGCGGTGCAAGCCCCCCAGCCGCGCGAATTCCGCCTGTTCAAGCCCCGGGATACTGCGAAAAATGCGCAGCTGCTCCCCATGTTTCAGCTTCGTCTGGAAGCCGACCATGTTGAAGAGAGTGCCGAGTTTATTGTCCTGTCTCAGTTGCGCCACCGCATATGGCTTCGCTTCGGGCTTATGGCTGTTGGTGAGGCCTCTCGGCTTCATGGGCCCGTGTCGCAACGTTTCCAGGCCTCCTTCCGCCATGACCTCGATCGGCAGGCAGCCAGCGAAATACGGAGTCGACGTCTCCCACTCCTTGAATTCCGTTTTTTCACCCTCCCGCAACGCAGCCACGAACGCTCCATATTGTTCTTTCGTGAGCGGACAGTTGATGTAGTCACTCCCCGTGCCGCCGGGCCCGCGCTTGTCATAACGTGATTGAAACCATGCAATCGACATGTTGACGCTGTCGCGATAAACGATCGGCGCAATCGCGTCGAAGAAGGCAAGGTTTTCCTCGCCGGTAAGCAGATGAAGAGCGCCTGCCAGAGCGGGCGAGGTTAGGGGGCCGGTGGCAATTATCACATTGTCCCAATCGCTGGGCGGAATACCGTCGATTTCCTCGCGACGGATTGTTACCAGCGGGTGGCTGCTCAAGCGCTCGGTAACTTCCCCAGCAAGGCCGTCGCGATCGACTGCCAGCGCGCCTCCCGCCGGAACCTTGTGCGCATCAGCGGCCATCATGATCAACGATCCCGCCCGGCGCATCTCTTCATGCAACAAGCCAACCGCGTTGAGATCCGCGTCATCTCCACGAAACGAATTGGAGCAGACCAGTTCAGCGAGCTGTGCGGTCTTATGCGCCTCTGTCGATCTGATCGGCCGCATTTCATGAATGACGACCGGCACGCCGCGCATCACCACTTGCCACGCCGCTTCCGAGCCCGCAAGACCGCCACCGATGATATGAATTGGCTCAAGTTTCATTAAGGTGGTTTATCACGCCTGTGTCCGCCAGTACATTCGGCGCCCGTACTCGTGGTAGCTGTTCCACCAATGGCCGCCATACACGCGCGCCCTGAGCCGATTTCCTTTCGCGACGGTTTGGGCTTGGATGAGCCGCAAAGCAGTGGCATTACAGTGACCGCTATCGCTTGGAGACAAACAAGTGCCCGACACGCTTGCAGAGATTTCCGCCGAACTTGAGGCAATTCGTGCCCAAAGTTTGTGGAAGACGGAACGGCCGATTCTTACCCCGCAATCTGCCCATATCCGGGTCGCCTCGAACCATGCATCGAAGGTGGTGCTCAACCTTTGCGCCAACAATTATCTCGGTCTTGCCGATCATCCTGCCCTCATTGCCGCAGCCAAGCTTGCGCTTGATACCCATGGCCTAGGCATGGCGTCCGTGCGTTTCATTTGCGGTACATCCGATTTGCATCGCCAGCTCGAGAATGGGATTGCCAACTATCTCGAAATGGAAGATTCGATCCTCTATGCCGCTTGTTTCGACGCCAACGGAGGTGCCTTCGAGCCTCTTTTCGGCGACAACGATGCTATTGTTTCCGACGGACTTAATCACGCTTCCATCATTGACGGCATCCGTCTCTCCAAAGCCAAACGGTACCGTTATGCAAACGGCGACATGAACGATTTGGAGGAAAAGCTGAAAACCGCGCGCGCCGAGAACACAAGGCGGCTCCTCATCGTGACGGACGGTGTTTTCTCAATGGATGGATACTTCGCCAACCTCAAAGCAATTCGAAAGCTCGCGGATGCCTATGGCGCGATGATCATGGTCGATGATTGTCACGCCACGGGGTTTATTGGTCCGCAAGGGCGTGGCACTCCAGCTCGTGCCGGCGTGAAGGTCGATATACTGACTGGTACCCTCGGCAAGGCGCTGGGGGGCTCGGCGGGCGGCTACCTTGCCGCCGCAAAGCCGATCGTCGACCTGATGCGACAGCGCTCGCGTCCCTACTTGTTTTCCAATGCACTGCCAGCGCCGGTCGTCGGAGCCGCCATCAAGGCTATCGAAATGGCACAGGAGGGAGACGATCTGCGCCGGCGACTCTTCGACAATGCTCGTCATTTCCGCTCCGCGATGACATCCGCGGGATTTAATCTTCTGCCAGGGGAGCATCCGATCATTCCCGTGATGCTTGGAGAAGCAAGGCTTGCTCAGGAGCTTTCGGCTCGTTTGTTTGAGGACGGGATCTATGTCACCGGTTTCTTCTACCCTGTTGTACCGAAGGCAACCGCCCGCATCCGCGTCCAAATGTCCGCCGCCCACTCTTCCGCCGACATAGGCACGGCGGTCGATGCATTCACTCGCGCCGGCAAGTCTATGAGACTAATTTAGGGAGGCATGATGCGTGCATTGGTGAAAACCGGCCCTGGCCCCGGGCTGACACTGCGCGATGAACCTGTTCCGGGCGTCGGCCCCGACGATGTGCTGATCAAGGTTCGCAAAACCGGCATCTGCGGAACCGACGTGCATATCTGGAATTGGGACGAATGGGCGCAAAAAACCATTCCCGTTCCTATGGTGGTCGGGCACGAATTTTGTGGTGTCGTGGAGGCAATTGGCACCCACGTACGCACGGTCAGGGTCGGCGACAGGGTGTCTGGTGAAGGCCATCTTATTGGCATGAAGAGCCGTATGGCGCGGGCTGGGCACTTTCATCTCGACCCCGAAACCAGAGGGATTGGAGTAAACGTGCCGGGCGCCTTCGCCGACTATCTCAAACTGCCGGCTTTCAATGCCATTCACCTGCCGCCCGAAATCGATGATGAGATCGGTGCCATTCTGGACCCTCTGGGCAATGCCGTGCACACGGCCCTTTCCTTCGATCTGGTCGGCGAGGATGTGCTTATCACCGGCGCCGGTCCCATTGGCATCATGGCCGCCGCTGTGTGCCGTCATGTCGGTGCCCGTCATATAGTCATTACAGACATCAACAGATATCGTCTCGACCTCTCAGCTCAAGTCACCGACGCAATTCCGGTGAATGTGGCGGAGGAGGATTTGAAGTCCGTCATGTCGAAATTGGGTATGAAGGAAGGTTTTGACATTGGCCTGGAAATGTCGGGTGCGCCCAGGGCCTTCGATCAAATGGTGGACAACATGATCGTCGGCGGCAAGATAGCTATGCTGGGTATTCCAACCGGGCGGACGACGGTCGATTGGGCCCGCATCATATTCAAGTCCCTGACAATCAAAGGCATTTACGGACGTGAGATGTTCGAGACGTGGTATAAGATGATTGCCATGCTCCAGTCCGGCCTCGATATCCGCAATGTCATCACTCATCGCATGAAGGCTAAGGATTTCGCCACAGGCTTCGAGCTCATGAAACAGGGCTCCTGCGGCAAGATCGTTTTGGATTGGGGTTAGAACACCAGGGTATTCCGCCAAAGACCTAAGCACGAACCTAGAGGCGGTTGGATGTAACCATGCGCCGTGTCAATGATCCTGGCTTGTCCAAGCAAGTGTCGATCCTTAGGTCGCTGCTGAGGCTCGACATTCGTCAGCTGTATGCTCTCCGCAGTGCTGTTAGACCCGGAGAACGGTCTCTGATCGACTTTGTCTATAAGGTTGGCGCACGTATTGAGAAGATCGGCAAGCGACGGCGGCATTTTCGACTTATGGCCTGTCCACCACTCACCATGTGGCAGTTGTTTCTACCGAAGCTGGGTGACAGTACATCGCAACGGATTCACCAAACCTATCTTCAGGGGCTGTGGAGGGAGCGCGGCACTATCGCCCGCATTGGCCTCCTGTTGGGCGTTGTTTTGTGGAGCGTTCCACTCCACGTGGCGGCGATTGTCTGGATGACGGCCATAAACGGGCGCGCAATTTCCAGAATACACAAGAAATCCGTAGTACGGCTTATGTTGGAGCAGCTGCAGGTGGGGCTGCGCTACAACATTCTCGCGCCATGGTATTTTCAATTCGACCTGCACGATGATCACAAACGCCGACGTGCCGGCGAATATTTGCATCGGTCCGAGTTGAAGGGGGGTCTCTACAAACTGGCCAACCGTCATTTGACCCATCGCAAGAAAAACTTGCTGGGTGACAAATCCTCCTTTCACGATATTTGCATTGCGGCTGGATTGCCTACCCTTACAGAAATCGCGATTGCCCAGGACGGTGCCGTACTGAACAGAAGTGGGTCGCCGGTCAGTCTGCCCTTTGTTGATCTGTTCGCAAAGCCGGTGGCCAGCCGAGGTGGCTCAGGAGCGCAGGTGTGGCTCTACTTCGGTGAGGAATCCTGGCAATCAGCGACGGGTGAGAGACTATCGGCGAGCGGCCTTATCGAACATTTCAGCCGACTTTCTCGCACGCAAGCGATTTTGATCCAGAAGCGGGCCGTTCCGCATCCGACGCTATCGGACCTAAGCAACGGGGCGCTCCCCACCGCGCGCCTGCTCACCATCAAAGGCGAAGTTGACTGGGAACCTGTCGTTGGTTTGCTTCGAATGGCGATTGGCGCCAACCGCATGGTGGATAATTTTCACGCCGGCGGCATAGCCGCCAATATCGACTTCTCGACGGGCGTGCTGGGCAGAGCCACCGACATAGGGCTGACACCGGACATAGGCTGGGTCGATGTCCATCCCGACACGGGCGGCACGATTACCGGCCGCGTGCTTCCGTACTGGGCGGAAACCCTGAAACTTGCCAGCCGCGCGCATTCCGTGTTTCGGGAGCAGGTAGTAGCAGGATGGGATATCGCAATCCTTGCGGAAGGACCGGTGCTGGTCGAGGGGAACGCCGCAGCCGACACCGATATACATCAGCGCGTCAGCGGGCTCCCCCTGGGCTCGGGAAAATTCGGTGAAATGTTCTTGCCCCTGCTGCTGAAGGCAATCGAAGTGGCAGGAAATGGACCCTGGTGAATCCCTGCGACAGTTTGATGCTAAGACTGCGCGCCCGGTCCGCATTATTACCTCAACCGATGCACCGCTCCGGAGAAAGTCCAGATGAGTCACACACGTTTCGATCTGCGTCGCGCTCGCTTACATCGCAGTGAGCTCGCTGTACCCGGCTCAAACTATCGAATGATCGAACGGGCCGCTGCAAGCGAAGCCGATTATGTCTTCCTTGACATGGAGGATTCAGTTGCGCCCGGTGACAAACTTGCAGCACGTGCCAATATCATCAAAGCGCTGAAGGAGATCGATTGGCGTGCACACGGCAAGACCATCAGCGCACGGATCAATGGTATCGATACTCCCTACATGTATCGCGATTTGATCGATGTGATGGAACAGGCAGGGGAACGCCTGGACACCATTCTGGTGCCAAAGGTCGGCAGTCCGTCCGATCTCTATCTCTGCGATGCCATCATGTCCCAAATTGAAACCGCGAGGAAAATTGCGACACCTGTTGGGCTGGAAGCTCTAATTGAAACCGCCCTGGGCATGGCGAATGTCGAGTCTATCGCGCGCGAGGGATCGAGACGGCTGGAAGCGCTGCATTTCGGCGTTGCCGACTTTGCCGCCTCCATCAAGGCACGCACGGTGAGCATCGGGGGTCTTAACCCCGACTATCCTGGCGATCCATGGCACTTTGCCCTCGCCCGGATGACCATTGCATGTCGAGCATATGGTTTGCGCCCAATCGACGGTCCGTTTGGCGACTTCAACGATCCGGAAGGCTATCTTGCTGCTGCCCGGCGGGCAGCCGCCCTCGGCGTCGAGGGCAAATGGGCGATCCACCCTTCGCAGATACCGCTCGCCAATCAGGTATTTTCGCCGACGGAAGCTGAAACCCGGCGGGCCGAACGCATCCTGATAGCATTGGACGAAGCAGCCCGAGCGGGAAAGGGGGCAGCCCAGCTCGATGGCAAGATGATCGATGCAGCCTCCGCTCGAATGGCTGAGAATATTATCGCCATCAACAAAACCATTGGCTCGCGTACCACCGCTTAACCACCGTTCTCGGCTGCTCCAATTCTGCGGTTGCTATGCTCCATGCCGCGTGTCATTTCTGGTGTGTATGGGGATAGGGTGCAAATGCTCAATTTCTATGGCGTCAAAAACGGTGGCCTGACGGTCGAAGAAGCCTCCCCCGGCAAGGCCGTTTCTCCCGATGCAATCTGGTTCGACCTATTTGCACCGACGCCCGAGGAAGAGCAGGTCGTTGAAAATGCGCTAGGCATTGACATCCCCACTCGCGAGGAGTTGGCGGAAATTGAAGCATCGAGCCGGCTCTATCAGGAGGACGGCGCTAATTTCATGACAGCAACGCTGATCCGCCGTGCCGACGACGGGCGGGCGGAAGCGCAACCAGTGACGTTTATCCTCAAGGACCAGTGGTTCGTCACGGTGCGTTATTCGGAACCGCGTGCCTTTCCCGTGTTCGTCCGCCGCGTTATGAAACCCGGCAACTGTCCTGCATCAAGTGAAGGCATCTTGATGAGTTTGCTCGAGGCCGTTGTTGATCGCGCTGCCGATCATCTGGAATCGGTTGCCCTCGTCATCGACAAAACCTCGCATGAGATTTTTCACACCGAAGCTTCCAAGCGTCCTCGCGGCCGTGATTTTCAGGAACTTCTGAGAACCATTGGTGAGGAAGGTGACTTCAACTCAAAACTTCGCGAGAGCCTGGTAAGCATGCTTCGGCTCGCGGCGTTTCTATCAACCGTGCTCGACAGCGCCACTTCGAAGAAACCCACCCGAGAGGTCAAAGCGCATGTCAAGACATTGCAGCGAGACATTCAATCCCTAACCGATCATTCGACGTTCATATCTGGAAAGATCAATTTCCTTTTGGATGCTGTATTGGGCATGATCTCGATCGAACAGAACGCCATCATCAAGATCTTCTCGGTCGTCGCCGTGATCTTTCTGCCGCCAACCCTGGTCGCCAGCGCCTACGGCATGAATTTTCGTTTCATGCCTGAGCTGACTTGGCCCTATGGCTATCCGGTCGCCCTCGGCCTTATGGCGCTATCTGCGTTGATTCCTGTAGTCTATTTTCGCCGCAAGGGATGGTTATAGGAAAATTGTTGCCGCCGATGTCTTGGATGAGGAGTCACTCCGCCGCTTCGCTCGCCCGTTCCGATTTGCGCGCCCGGCGCAGCACATCTTTCAGGAATTGTCCGGTATAGCTTTTTGGCTCCTTCACGATGTCTTCCGGCTTTCCGGCAAAGACGATCTCTCCGCCTCGGTCGCCACCTTCCGGGCCGAGGTCGATGATCCAGTCGGCCGTTTTGATGACTTCCAGATTATGTTCGATCACGACGACCGTATTGCCTTGATCGACCAACTCATGCAGCACCTCGAGAAGCTTCCTCACGTCGTGGAAATGCAGCCCCGTCGTCGGCTCGTCGAGCAGATAGATCGTGCGGCCAGTCGCTCGGCGTGACAATTCCCGCGCCAGCTTCACGCGCTGCGCCTCGCCACCCGACAGTGTGGTTGCCTGCTGGCCTATGTGGATATAGCCGAGCCCAACCCGCTCGAGTGTTTCAAGCTTGTCGCGCACTGCCGGCACCGCACGGAAAAATTCGGCACCTTCGCTGACAGTCATGTCGAGCACATCTGCAATGGATTTGTCTTTAAACCTGATTTCGAGTGTTTCGCGATTGTAGCGTTTGCCGTGGCATTCGTCGCAAGTCACGTACACATCGGGCAGAAAGTGCATCTCTATCTTGATAACGCCGTCGCCCTGGCAGGCTTCGCAACGCCCTCCCTTCACGTTGAAGGAGAATCGTCCAGGGCCGTAGCCGCGCGCCTTCGCCTCGGGTAGCCCCGCGAACCAGTCACGGATCGGTGTAAAAGCGCCCGTATAGGTAGCGGGATTTGACCGCGGGGTCCGGCCGATCGGGCTTTGATCGATGTCGATGATCTTGTCGAGATATTCGAGCCCTTCTATGCGGTCGTGCGCCAAAGGTTGCTCGCGCGAACCCATGAGCTTGCGGGCAGCTGCACGATAGAGTGTATCTAAGAGAAGGGTAGACTTCCCTCCACCCGATAGACCCGTCACACAGGTAAAAAGCCCAATCGGGATTTCAGCCGTTACGTTTTTCAGATTGTTGGCACGCGCTCCCCTGACCACGATCACTCGACCCGCCTCGCGCTCGCGTCGTCTTTTCGGTACCGCAATCTGCTGCATGCCAGTGAGATATTGGCCCGTGAGCGAAGCAGGGCTCGCCATGATCTGCTCCGGTGCACCTTGTGCCACGATTTCTCCGCCATGCCTGCCGGCGCCTGGTCCGATATCCACCACATGGTCGGCAGTGCGGATCGCTTCCTCGTCATGCTCGACGACTATCACGGTATTGCCCAGATCCCGGAGATGTATGAGCGTTTCGAGCAGGCGTGCATTGTCGCGCTGATGCAGGCCGATCGAAGGTTCATCCAATACATAAAGCACGCCCGTCAGTCCCGATCCGATCTGCGATGCAAGTCTGATGCGTTGGCTCTCTCCGCCCGAGAGCGTGCCGGAGGTGCGAGACAGCGACAAATAATCAAGACCGACATCGACCAAGAATCGCAACCGTTCGCGGATTTCCTTCAAGATAGGAGCGGCGATCTCGCGTTCCTTTGGTTTCAGCTTGGGTGCCAGGTCATCGAACCAGACGCGGGCTGCGCTTATCGACATATCGGTGACTTGACCGATATGCAGGCCGCCCACCTTGACGGCCAGCGCTTGCGGCTTGAGCCGGTAACCTCCACAGGCTTCGCAGGGCCGGTCCGACTGGTAACGTGATAGCTCCTCCCGCATCCATTCGGAATCGGTTTCTCGCCACCGGCGCTCGATATTGCCGATAACCCCCTCAAACGTTTTCCTGGTCCTGTAGGTCCTAACCCCGTCGTCATAGGTTATCGCCACCTCTTCGTCCCCGGTTCCGAACAGAATGCCTTCGCGCGCCTTCTTCGGAAGTTTCTCCCAGGAAGTGCTCATCGAGACGCGATAATGTTTGGCCAGCGCCTCCAGCGTCTGCATGTAGTAGGGTGAGGTTGCTCCGGTGCGCGACCAGGGTTGGATAGCTCCGTCACGCAGCGATAACGCAGGATCGGGTACGACCAAGTCGGCCTCGAAATGCAACTGTGTGCCGAGCCCGCCGCAATCGGCGCATGCACCGAAGGGATTGTTGAAGGAAAACAGCCTGGGCTCGATCTCGTCGATCGTGAAGCCTGAGACGGGACAGGCAAATCTTTCCGAAAAGATGACGCGTCGGGGCGCACCTTTCTCGTCCTTTTCGTCGGCGAACTCGACGACCGCAATGCCATCGGCAAGTTTCAGCGCGGTTTCAAGACTGTCTGCCAGCCGCGTCGCCATATCGGAACGCACCACCACGCGATCCACGACCACATCGATGTCGTGCTTGATTTTCTTTTCCAGCGCCGGTGCTTCCTCGATTTCATGGAACTGTCCGTCGATCTTCACGCGCTGAAAGCCCTTTTTCTGCAGCTCGGCAAGTTCCTTGCGATACTCGCCCTTCCGGCCGCGCACGATGGGAGCGAGCAGGTAGAGCCGCGTTCCACTCGGCATTTCCATGAGCCTGTCCACCATCTGCGTGACGGTCTGGCTTTCGATCGGAAGACCGGTGGCGGGCGAGTAGGGCACCCCAACCCGGGCAAACAGCAGCCGCAGATAGTCGTAGATCTCCGTCACGGTGCCGACCGTGGAACGAGGGTTCCGCGAGGTTGTCTTTTGTTCGATCGAGATTGCCGGCGATAGCCCGTCGATTTGATCGACGTCAGGCTTTTGCATCATCTCCAGGAACTGTCGGGCGTACGCGGAGAGAGATTCAACATAGCGTCGTTGGCCTTCGGCATAGATCGTGTCGAAGGCAAGCGAAGACTTTCCCGAGCCGGACAGCCCGGTAAACACAATCAAACGATCGCGCGGCAACTCGAGTGAGACGTTCTTCAGGTTATGCTCGCGCGCGCCCTTAATGGAGATGATCTTCTTGTTCTCTGCCATCGGGAAAGGACTAGACCAAAAGGTGAACACGGGCAATCGGGAACTCCCCGTCGTCCACCGGCCCGGCTGCAGCGCTGACAGAACATGTCAGCAGGCAAGCGGTTGGCCGCAGTTGACGAGGATGCTAAACTGGCAAAAGGCGCGTGCGATCATATGGAGAGGATGATCGCAATCTTCCAGTAGAAAATAATGGATTATCCGGTTACCGAAAATGAACCGCAACGGCTCGAGGCTGTCCGCTCCTATGAGGCGTTTCGTTCTCCTCCAGAGCCTGCCTTCGACGATCTTGCGGAGCTTGCCGCACAGCTCGCGCACGCCCCCATTGCCTTCGTCAATATCATGGAAGAATCCAATGGTTGGCTGAAGGCAAAGCATGGGTTGCCCCCCGAGCTTACCGAGGTTCCACGCGGTGCGGTCTGCTGTGCGCACGCCATCTGCCGCAGCGATATCCTCGTCGTGCCCGACCTGACCACCGACGAGCGATTCCGAAACCTGCCCTTCATCGGCAGCGAGCCTTTCTTGAAATTCTATGCCGGCATGCCGCTCATCAACGCGCAAGGTTATGCGTTGGGAACGCTTTGTGTAATGGACTTCCAACCGAGGCAGATCGACTTTGATCAAGTTGAAGGTATACGCCGGCTGTCCCGCCAGGTTGTCGCCCAGCTCGAGCTGAGACGCAAACTCCGCGAAGTCGAGGACGCCAAGCAGCGTTTAGCAGAGCAAACAAAACGTTCAGAGGCCCTGATCCTCAATATTCTCCCCACAGTCATTGCCGCCGAACTGCATTCCTCGGGTCACGTCGAGCCGAAGCATCATCCTTCAGTAACAATACTGTTCGCGGATTTCGTTGGCTTCAGCCGGTTGGCGGAAAACATGGCGCCGAGAGCTCTGCTTGACGAGCTTGACAGTTTCTTCTCGGCCTTCGACGACATCACTGCTCGTCATGGTCTCGAGAAGCTGAAGACCATTGGGGACGCCTATATGTGCGTGGCCGGTTTGCCTAAGCAGAATGGTCGCCATGCAGTCGACGTTTGTCTCGCCGCCTTGGCGATGCAAACCCATATGGTTGGCGCCAACGCCCAGAGGATCAAGCTGCATCTGCCGCCGTGGCAAATTCGTATCGGCATCCATACCGGCAGCGTGATGGCGGGCGTGGTGGGAAAAAACAAGTTCACCTATGACATCTGGGGCGATGCGGTGAATGTTGCCGCGCGCATGGAATCGGCCGGCGAGGGTGGTCGCATCAATGTCTCCGACACGACCTACCATCATGTAAAGAACTACTTCGACACTGCTGCGCGCGGCACGATATCCGTGAAGAACAGGGGCGAAATACCGATGTATTTCCTCGACCGGCTCAAGCCAGAGTTCTCGCGCGACGCTGATGGACTAACGCCGAATGAAGCCCTCGATCAGGCTTTGTCGGGTTCAAGCCGCAGCTGGGCCATACCGAAAGCCTAGGAGACCTACTGCTCGTTACGGGTGATAAGTAGTGGAAACGAAGGTCTTGTTGTTCTGCGCATCGCGTTCGAAACGCAAGAAATCGTAATAGCCGCAATTCGCGGCCCCAGGATATTCGCGGCAACCCGAAGGCCTCGCCTTGTAGATCGTGCAGCGGCGCGCTTCGGTATCGAAGAACTGGCAAATCTTGCCGAAATGCTTGTCTTTTTTTCGACGCATGATGCGCTTATACCCCTGGCCCGACTTCAGATATCGCCTTTCCGTAGCCTCTGGTGTGAGTCCGAAATACTTGGCAAGCCTTGCAAGGTCGCGCTTTGTTACGATGATCGCTGGATAGGAACAGCAATAACCGGGACATTTCAGACAATTGTAATTCTTGCGCATTGGTTCGAAGTTGCAGATCGGCCCTACAATGCTGATGGATATAGCCGCAAGCCAATCGGAGCAATAGAAGACAACCCCAAGCCAACAAAAAAGTTGCGCGCTCCGCCTCCGATAGTGGATGAGAATGCTTGAATTGGGTGAGCGACAACGGCGGCGCCCTATTACTCCCCCTTCACCTTGACATAGCGCCCCGGTGCGTCTTCGATTGCCCCGAACCGTCCGCTTCCCGGAACGCGGGCCTTCACCCACTTGCCCGAGCGCGTGTTGATCCACTCGAGCCAGTCCGGCCACCATGAGCCCGCATGTTCCCTTGCGCCTGCCCACCACTCCGCAAGCGTCGGGGCGCCGTCCTCATTTGTCCAGAACTGATATTTCTGCGCCTCGGGCGGGTTCACCACGCCTGCAATATGCCCGGAAGC
>DATBLQ010000019.1:0-137481 GCA_036555325.1 Aestuariivirgaceae bacterium
TGGTTCTTCAGATCTTCCCCGCTTGGCCTACTCTGTGCGTATGCAACGAAATGGCAGCACGAGAGGTTGGCGCTTTGCCACTTATAGTAGGCGTGCTGTCAAGTCCGGCTCTCGGATGACCTTTGCGCTTAGGCGACACGACGCCAATGATGATCACGAACAAAGCTGGAAACTACTATAGGCAAGATTTCCCCTAGGCGAAGTCTACTAGATGAGCCATAGTTGACGAGCGGTAAGGGGCAGCAATTGGAGAGATGTCATGGCAGGAGGCAATTGGCACCCCGTGCAGTATATTGCCGCTAATGGACGCGTAGAGTTTCCAAAGGGGCCGCTGTCTCTTACAGGCGGCGAGAAAGCGAAGTGGATCGACGCATGGGTTGTACAGTCCAGCACGGGCAGCGCCGAAACCTACTACGGATCGGACGCGAGCGACGCATTTGACGTGCCGGACGAATGGACTGCGAACGTTCGCCTCTATAACCGGGGAAAATTCAAGCCCGGACCGGCAGTGGGGATAGCTCTCCTATATGTGAAAGACGGCAATAACAATGAGTACTTCTGGTGGACTGAAGATCCAATTGAACTTCAGTACGCGTGAAGTATTGGTGAAGGACGAATCTCCGAAAGGGATTGGTTGGGCGACGTACTGACATTTACTCGGTCGTCAGCAGCTGTTGCTGTGTGTAGCAGTTGGATGTTTGCCCGGTCACCGACAGGAAAAAGGAGGCCTCAGAATGAAGGATGTAACGATTACAGTGGTTAAATCGGAAAAGGGCTATCGTGTGATCGTCAACGATGACACTGCCACCGATGACAATGCCGGGGGGGACAAAGGCAATGACTCCGCATTTGATGTTGGCACCAAGGAAAAAGCACGCGAGACGGTTCAAAGCATCCTTAGTGCCCTCGAATAATCGGCAATTCCTCTGTCAGAAATCGGCCGGACTCATGCTGTACGGGCGCTGAGCGCTAGCTTCCATAGGAATCCGCCGTAACGAGCTTGGAATAGATGGGCCTTGCTTCGCGCAAAGCAGGCCCCTGCCATGTCACTCTACCTGCCAAATGATTTCAAACGACGTATCCCGGACGCGGAAATCTCTCCGCCAATGGAATTAACACGACGGATTGGTTTGAATGGTTAACTAACGAGTTAAGGCAACACGACGCAATTGATGATCACGAACGAAGCTGGACGCTCTTCATTGGCAGCAATTTGCGTCGGCGAACTCGACAAGATGGAACGTAGTCGATTACCGTTACAATCTGCAGCCTATTGAGTTCGCGTGACAGCGAACTGTGAGTGCGTCAAGGAGAGTGTCATGTATGCGAAAATCGCTTCGGCATTGCTGATTTCTGCAGTCCTGTTGACACCTGTTGCAGCATTAGGAGCAGGAGGTAATTTCGGACCAAAACCATTGACTATTACGAAAGCCAATCCACACGTCGATGCAAAAGGACCCCTGATACTCAGTCCCGACGAAATAGTACAGGAGGTTTGGACGTGGATTTATCAGCCCAGCACTGGCGCCAGCCAAGTTTACTACCAGATCGGCCCTTTAACGGTTGCGAATACGGAGTGGCATGCGGATCAAAAACACACCTCGAAGGGAAAATTTGAGGCTGGGCACGCATTTGCAGCAGCAATGTTGTTTGATGCATACGGCAACAAACTGCACTGGTGGTGGGACCAATTTGATCTGGTCGAGGAGGAGTAGCAGTCCCTCACTCGGCGCGACGTCTGGTACCGGCGAAGCAGCCCGACAGCCCGGACGACTCGGCTGCGTCTTGACCTTTCGTGTTTTGGCAGCATCGAGTGGAGCATTATTGCCGCAGGAATTATGCTCCTAACCACAACCGGGTCGCGGATGCGGAGACGCGGTTTCCCTTGAGCTGGTAGAGACGCAGCGCCTCGGAGGCGGACGTGACAGCCTCGTCGACGCGCCCTGAAGCCTTGAGCACCTGCGCCAGGTCCAGCAGCGCGTCTGCCCGATGGTTGACGAAGTCGGTCTTTTGGGCGAGCTCCACAGCTTCGCGAGCGAGCGCCTCGGCCTCCTCGAACTGTGCCCGCCTCGCGAACACCCGTGCACGGACACCGCGCCAAAGGACCTGCGAGAGCAGGTCGTCCTTCGCGGCCAGTTGGGCGCTCAGCTTGGCCAGATCTTCGGCCTCTCCATCGCGCCCCCGTTCCAGGACGGCCCGCGCGAGGAATGCAGCGGTTGTCGACAGAAACATGCGCTCGCCCATCTCCTCAAGCGCGCGATATCCCTTGCGCAGGCTCTCTTCGGCCGCAGCCGGATTCCCCGCGAGCAGTTCGACCACGGCTTCATTTTGGGACGTCGCAGCGTTGAGCGTGAGGCCGAGGTCGGCATAGGCGGCGTTACTTCTCGCAAGCAGGTCGCGGGCGAGATCGAAGCGGCCCACCATGGCGTGCAGACCACCCAGATGACGGAGAATCGCCGCCTCCGCCTCTGGACTCTCGCGGACTTGCTCGCGCATCGACTCGCAGCGATCAATCCCTTGCTCGGCCGGTGTCGGACCAAACCAGAGCGAGGACGCAATCCATGTCAGGATCTCGTTGTGAAGATGCCGATCCCCAGCCAATCGCGCATGCTCGGCCGCGCGCCCCCACGCCTCGGCCGCCGCCTCGGCGCGGGCCTCATTCCAATAGAGCCATGCTTCAAGTCTGTGCGCCCGGCATAAGCCAAGGTTGTCGTTGTGGTGCTCGAAAACTGGGATTACCCGGGCCACCGTCCGTGAAGCTTCCTCTGCCCCGCCTTCCTCGACGTGAAGGAGCCGAAGCAACTGCTGCTGGACGAGAACGTGCGATGAAGCGCACTTGTCGGCCGCGGCGGCAGCTTGTTGCCCAGCCTCGTCGAGCACGCTGCCGGCTTGGTCCAACTGGCCGCACTCGATCAGCGCGCCGCCCAACTCCACGAGCAGTGTCGTCCGTCTTGGATCATTAGCGGGAAGCAGTTTGCAAACCCGCTCCAGCAAGCCGATGGCCGTGGACAGGTCGCTGCGGGCGAGTGCCCTCCGCCCGGCCGATTCGAGCCGCACGGAGGCCTGCGCTGCGAGCGAGGCAGCGCGAGGGTCGAGCGATCCGAGTGAGGACCTGTACCGGAAAGCCTGCTCCAGGTGGTAGCCGACGATCTCTTCAAACTCGCGCGACCGCTCCAAAGCCGTCAACTCGAGCCAGGCTGCGAAGCGCTCGTGCAGGTCGGCCCGTGCGTTTTTTGAAAGCGAGCGATAGGCGGCCTCGCGGATGAGAATATGACGGAAGCGGTAGGCCTCCTCGCCGGCGAAGGTCGCCGTGTCCGGCCGGATCAGATCTCTGCGCACGAGCGCCAGCAAGCCTTCCTCAAGTGCCGAGTTGAGCGAGGAACGGCCGAGATCGGCGATTGCACTCCGGTGAAACAACACACCTTCGACTGCTGCGATGGTCAGAATTGCCCGTTCATCCGCTGGAAGGCGTTCGAGGCGCGCAGCCAAAAGCGTGTGGATTGTCGAGGGAACCGGCAGCTCCGAGAGGCTGGACGAGGCGACCCAGCGGTCGTCTTTGCGCGTGAGCAGCTTCTCGTCGACAAGCATCCCCACAAGCTCCTCCGCGAAGAGCGGATTACCCTCGGCCGCGAGAGTAATTCTCGACTCGGCGGCGGGTGGGAGCGGCACACGATCGAGTAGGTTCGAGATAAGCTCGCGGCACTCCGCCTCGCTGAGCGGCTCAAGGAGGATAGACGTCGAATTGAGCTTGCCGCCCCCCCAGCCCGGGCGCGTGTCGAGCAATTCCGGCCGCGCAATGCAAACTATTAGGATCGGGAAGCCGCGCGAGAAGTCGGCGACGTATTCGACCAAATCGAGAAACGTCGACTCTGCCCAGTGGACGTCATCGACTACGATGACGAGTGGACCTTCCAGCGCGAGCGCCTCAAACAACCTTCGGACGGCCCAGAAGGTCTCTTCGTTCGTACCTCCTTGAGCACCACTAACGCCGATCGCTTCGGCGACGCGTTTAGCGACAAGCTCGGCCTTATCGTCTTTGGCGAGCCGCGCGGCGATCATGGCCGGGGACAGCTTGCCGCCGTCCGAGCCTTCGGCGCGCGTGATCTCCCGGACAATCTCGGCAAGCGGCCAGTAAGTGATGCCCTCGCCGTAAGGCAGGCAGCGACCGCGCAGGACCGTTACGTTCTCGGCGAGCCTGCTTGCGAACTCCAACACCAGCCGGGACTTGCCCACACCCGCGCCGCCCAACACGGTCAGCAGATAGCAAGCACCATCGCTGACCGCGTTCTGGAACATTGTCTCCAGTACGGCACGTTGGCGCTCGCGCCCTACAAAGGGGGCATCGAAGCGACGCGTAATGCTGGGAGCGTGGGCTTGGACATTTGCCACGACAAGGGCGTGGATCTTCTCGCCGTGCTTGAGCGTGCGCGGCCCGCTCGGTTTGACAAGGACGGCACCGCGTACAAGTTTGTGCGTCGGCTCTCCGATCAGGACCTCGTTCGCCTCTGCCGCCTCCTCCAGCCGCTTGGCAAGGCGAACGGCCTCACCCGTGAGAAACCGGTATCCCTGCGTGTTGTCGCCGGTAATCACTTCTCCCGTGTTGACCCCGATACGATTGGCCAGCTGGATGCCCCAACCGGCATCGAGCTCACGATTAAGGGTAGCGAGCGTGTCACGGATCTCGACCGCCGCCCGCACCCCCCTCAGGGCATCGTCCTCATGGAGGGTGGGCACGCCGAACATCGCCATTATCCCGTCGCCCATGTACCTCTCCACAATTCCCCCATGGCGTTTGATGACGGCGCTCATTTCGCCGAAGTAGCGCGCCAGCAGGTTTTGGAGCGCTTCGGGGTCGAGAGTAAGACTGAGCCGTGAGAAGTCTACGATATCGGTGAAGAGTACCGTAACGGTCTTGCGAACGTCGTGGGCCGCGTCTCCCGCTACAGTTGGATTGGCCGGTGCCGGGACGGCTGCGTCCGGCCCCAGCGATGCGTCGGGCTCGAGCGCCAAGGCAGATGATTGCCCGCTCGACGTCGTTTTTTGGGTTGTGTTCGAGTTCGTCACGGGTTCGAGGACATGCAACTCTACCTGATCAACTTCAGGCTCTGGGGCATAGTAGCACTCGCTCCAGCTGCGCTCCAGCGCTCCGGGGCACGAGCATTGCAAGCATGTATTACTTCCAGTTTCTCAACTGCAAACTACCAAGGGGATTGGTAAATCCAACACTGTCAAAGAGCGGCCTGCTAAGCCTGGTCGGCAACACGTCCAAGAACGTCATTCGGCAAGGCAAAAATGGCGCGTAGGCCACCCTGCGGCCGATTTTCCAGACGCACATCGCCGCCGTGGCTTCGCGCTATGGAACGGGCGATGGCGAGGCCCAGACCGGCACCGCCGGTGTCGCGGCTACGTGATCCTTCCAGCCTGACGAACGGATCGAAAACATGTTCGAGAGCTTCTTTCGGAATGCCCGGCCCGTCATCATCGATAAGAATTCGAGTTTCATTTGCCGTCGTTTCGATGGTCACTTCGGCGTTGCGTCCATAAAAAGTGGCGTTGTCGATGAGATTTCCCAGAGCGCGCCGCAGCGCGAAAGGCCGGCAGGAAAGTGTGCGCTTTTGACTTTCGGTGAAGCGCACATGTTTTCCTTTCGCCGCAGCATCTTCGACAATGCTTTCGACAAGGGCAGTCAGATCGACAGGTCGGGTCGGCTCGTTTTCCGCATCGCCGCGTGCGAATGCGAGAACCGCTTCGGCCATTGTCTGCATTTCGGCCAAAGTTTCGAGAATCTTGGACTTAGCTTCCTTGTCATCGATGAATTCCGCCCTGAGCCGAAGGGTGGTAATCGGCGTGCGGAGATCGTGGGCGACCGCGGCAAGCATGGTGGTGCGATCACGAATAAACCGTTCGAGCCGGCTGCGCATTTGGTTGAACGCGACGTTTGCTTGCCGGGTTTCTCTTGGCCCCGTTTCAGGCAGCGGATCAAAGCGCTCACCGCGCCCCAGCCTCTCGGCGGCGCCGGCCAACTGATTTAGCGGCTTGCTTGCCCACTTCACGCCGAGCGCACCGACCGCCGCCACCGCGAGTGCCGAGATCAAAAAGGAAACCAGAAATACAGACCCAAGCCGTGGCACCGGCGGCACGTCCGCCGATGCGTTGAGCCATTTGCCCGATGCCAGTCTCACCGAGACGCTTGCCCATGGGCCCGGCCGGTGGCGATTGCGCTGCATCTTGCGATGCTGGGCACGCCAGCCCGACAGCGACACGGCGAGCCTGACATCGTCGGTGGATTTGTGCAACGCGACAGCAAGCCTGTCGCGCAGATCGGGCGGTGCGGCTTCGCCCGAGAGGAGAATGGGTTCCGCCGCGAGATCGATGTGCAACAGAGCGGAACTGGCAGTAGCGATGAGCCGCTGGTGCAGCTCGGGGGGTGTTTCCTCCAGGAGCCGCACGAGCGAGACGAGCCGTGTCACCATGTCGTCTCTATACGCATTGCGGAACGTGGTGACCCGTTCCCCGGCAAACAAAACGAACGTCACCACCTGCGCCACAACGAGGGTGAGCACCAGAAAAGCTGCCAACCTTCCCGCAAGGCTCTTGGGCCAGAGTCTCACCGCCGCTGAACCTCGCCCGCAAAGCTATACCCGTCGCCCCAGGCGGTCTTGATCAAAGATGGATTCCTGGGATCTCTCTCGATCTTGCGCCGCAATCGGCTGATCTGATTGTCGATGCTGCGATCGAAGGGCTGCACGGAACGTCCGCGGGTCAGATCGAGCAACTGGTCGCGCGTGAGAACCATGCCAGGACGCTCAAGCAGCGCCAGCAAAAGCCGGAACTCGCCGCTCGACAAAGCGACGCTCACCCCATGTTCGTCAAGGAGTTCGCGCCGTGCGAGATCAAGCTTCCATCGGTCAAAGCACAGCTGTCCCCTGCCCGGCGCTGCGGCGCGCGGCATCACCCGCGCCCGGCGCAACACGGCCTTGATTCGTGCAAGCAGCTCTCGCGGGTTGAACGGTTTTGGGAGGTAGTCGTCCGCCCCCACCTCCAGTCCGACGATGCGATCGGTTTCATCGCCCATGGCCGTCAGCAGGATAACGGGTATGTCCTGGTTCTCGCGGATCGAACGGGTAAGGGTCAACCCGTCCTCGCCTGGCATCATGATATCGAGAACAATCAGATCGATCTTTGCCGCACGCATGAGCTTGCGCGCGGCCTCGGCGTTCTCGGCGACGCTGGCCCGAAGCCCGTGCTTGACCAGAAAACGGGCCAGCAAGTCGCGAATGTCGCGCTGATCATCGACGATAAGGATATGGGGCGAGTGGTCCACAAGATAAGCTTAAGCCGATGAACCGTCGCCGGCTCAAGGAAAATTGTATCCAGATGTAACAGCCGGCCTATTCGACAAAGAGCGCGACAAAACCGGCATTGAACGAAGATAGTTTTGCGACATCGAAGGGCCATATCCGATGATCGTTAATCAAAGGAGACGTGTGATGAAGACAAACTTGAAATGGGCCCTTGCGGTCAGCACTCTGGCTCTCTTGGGCTTCTCGATGACCGGCTCGGCTCTGGCCAACCCCGGCTTTGGTCATCACGGCGGACCGTTTCGCTTGGTGATGCTCGACATGCTCGCGGGCATCGATACGAATTCAGACGGCGCGCTGTCGCAGGAAGAGATCAATACCGCAGTCGGCGCGCGCTATACGACATTCGATGCCAACAAAGACGGTCAATTGTCGCTTGAAGAGTTTCAGACGCTGTGGGCTGACCTGACGCGTCCGCTTGCCATACGCGCATTCCAGTTCCTCGATCCCAATGGCGATGCGGTCGTGGCTCGGAGCGAGGTCGACCAGCGCTTCAGTTCACTGGTTGCAAGGCTCGACCAGAACAATGATGGCAAACTCTCCCACGAGGATCGGCAGCATGGACGAGGAGGCCACTGGTGGCGTGGCTGGCGCAGCGAGGGACCGGACGATCAGGACGAATAGGTCGTTTTGGATGTGGAGGGCGCCGAAGCCTGCTTCCGGCGCCCTTGGTTTTCCGATTTTCAAAATGTGCCGGAGCCAATTGTGCGAGCTGGCTTGCGAATCGCGATCGCTAACTCGTCTGTTTTGGGCTCGCTGTTCTTTCTTCGGCGCGACTTGCAAGTTTCTCGTAGTCATCCGCGAGTCTGAGCAGCTTTTCTTTGGCATCTGGATCGTTCACGCCGTCTGCAAGAGTGCGCAAATGCTCGCCCCGTTCGCGCCAATGTCTTGGGTCGTCCCACTTGGGCATTGTTTGCACAGCTCCTTTCGCCAATCGCAACGGCGCTAACCGATAGCTAAACGCCTGCTGCAGCCGACGGTTCACTGCGGACGCTGCCTTAAGATCAGGCGCAGGAAAATGCACGATGTAACAGATGGTTGGCTGGTTTCACATGCATAACAGTCAACTCGCTGGAACCAATTCGCCCAGTGCGACTTTAGTTGTCGGCGGCGGGGATGATGAGACTTTGCCGACTTCATAAACGCGCGTGTGAAATGGGCGAGGGAAAACAGTCGCCAACTCTGGTCGCTGCTGCCGTGGCAAGCGTCACGCAGACCACAACTCCAGCAACAATTTTGATTGTTCTCAAATCGTCGCTAGGCATCTCTCAACGAATGAACCGATAGACCAGCCACGCCGCCAGAGCGAGCGAAATGGTCCAAAGGGATGCGATCGCTACGGCACCTTTGCGGCTCACCGGTTGTTCGGCGGCAAGAGCAGCGATGGCTTGGGTCTCGGCCATGACCTCGGCCGGAACTAGCTTAACCACCACCAGAATGCCGAGCGGCACTATGATCACATCATCCAGAAGCCCGAGCACGGGGACGAAGTCGGGTATCAAGTCTATGGGGGAAAGCGCATACCCCGCGACACAGACTGCGAGAGCCTTCGCATACCAAGGGGTTCGGGGGTCGCGCGCTGCAAGATAAACCGCATGTGCATCCCGTCTAATAGTGCGGGCCCAGCCATACCATACCGTGGTCATTTTGCATTCACCAGGTCGCGCGAATCTACTCGACTGTTGAGCAATTGCTTGCCAGTGATGTGGACATCCGCTGGACGACGGAGTCAAATTCCCTTGCGTCCCTATTTGAGTATTTGATCCACAGATTGGTTGTGAATGTTGGACAGTCGGGGGACAATAAACCTTTCTGATAATACAGATACTCAACGTCGGTTGTGGAGAGTTCGAACCACAGCGGTTCAATTCTCTCATGGACGATGTTGACGCCGCCAAGCCGCATGGCATCGGCCTGCTCTTCGGCCACAGTCGCAAAAGCTGCCAAGGAACTGCTGTCGGCTGCGTTGAGTTCAATATCCTGGGAACCGTAAACCGCGATTGACGTGTCATCACCCGATATAAGGGTGATGCCGTCGCCATTCGCGCTGAGTTCGTAGGAGAAGCCCTCTGCAGGAAGATCAACGCCGAAACCAAATCTTGCGTTTAGGTAGCGATACCAATGCGCATCGATTCGCTGACCTGGAACTTTATCGATGCCCACTATTTCCTGGCCGAGCGAGAGAGTTTGGAAGCCGGATGCCAGAAGGAGAACCAGCGCTCCCAGCAGTGTCGTGACGGGCACTTGGCTTCGACTTATCCGAACTTGCGGACCCATAGATCCTGTGGTCCAGACCCTTTCCTAAGATTGGGGAATTCACCCCTATCTCATTGTACTTCATCTGAAATCACATTGCCACTTAAGCCCCCGATGAAGCGGGGCCGCGGATTTTCCACGACCCCCGAACAATTCCGGACGTAAGTTACATGTCGATCGCCTGGGCGATTTCGATCGTGCCGCCACGCTTTAACAACGGGCAGCCTTTCGCCTTCCGGTGAGCGTCTTCGAGGCTTGCGGCTTCGATGAGACTGTAGCCGCTCGCGGGATTTGCTCCCCCGCCGCTGACCAGGGATCCATCCGGCTTCACGGTGCTAGACTTCCCAACCGGATTACCGCCGTCGATGACCGCAGAGCCCATGGAGCCAAACCATTCACCCCAGGCATCCATGATTTTCTTGCCCTCCTCGGGGGTGGGCGGAGCACCTGCACCACCATGATATACGAACAAGTATTTCGCCATTTCTGTACCTCCTCTGTTCGGCATCCCAGCCGTAATTAGTGATTATCAACATATCCACGCGTTGAACATGGCCAATATTGTGGTAAAATCGGCCTATCCATTGTAAACAATGCACAGGAGCTCATGGGCCGGCACCATAGTCACCTAGAGCAGATTTTGTCTCTGCTTGCCGAGATCAACGTCGTTCCTCACGCCCTGGCGGCGCTTGAAGGCAGCAAACCAACCGCGGCGGACAGGCTTCGTCGTGACGTGCTGGCGGAAGTTCCCGCGTTCGCCGCCTCCGGCAACCCGGACGTCTTGCCTCTGCTTGATGATCACGTCGCCGATCACATGCAGGAGATCCTGCGGCTGTTCGACGGTGGCGAGATCGGTGAATTCGAGTTCATCAAAGCGCATGCCCACCGACGCGCGGAACAACGGTTTCCTCTAGACGCAATATTGCATGCATATCGTTGCGGGCACAAAGTTCTGGCGCTCTGGCTGCGCGAAGCCGTGCTCGAGATTGGTCCCAAAAACGTTGAACAGGCCGTATCTGCGGTCGCCGACTTTTCCATCGAATATACGAATATCATCAGTTCCATCGTCACCGCGGAATACGTTGCCCATACCCGAATCCTCGCTGAAGCCGAGAGCGATCGGCGAACAGAGCTGTTGAACATCCTGTTGAGCGGATACGATGAATCCGATGCACGGGTGGCACGGCTGCTGAAGCGAGCAGGATACCTCGAGCAGCGCCAAGCCTATTGCGTTGCCGCCGTGCAGTCTACCAACGCAGCCGAAATGGAAAATCCCGCACGCGGGCAGCGGATCGTGAATGCAATATCAGAAGCGATGTCGGACACGTCGATCCGCACGCTCGCCGGCCTTCGAAACAATTTGGTTTTTGCGGTGTTTTCGGACAGGCGGCGCCAATCAGGATGGACGGCCCCCCAGTCGAACCTGGCAGATCGCATTCGCCCCCTGCTCCTTGTCCTTGGTCCGGCTGTCCTTGTTGGCATCAGTACCGATCATCCTTCAACGTCCTATCTGCCCAAGGCGGTGCATCAGGCGACGATTGCTCTCGACTTTGCAGATGTAGCCAACCGCGTTGTGCAATTTTCCGATCTGCCAATTCGCGATTTGCTGGTCCACCATGGTGCCGACTATGTGCAGGCTGCGCCACCAAACTGGGTTGCCGCTCTTGTCAGTGCAGACGCTAGAGCGGAGGGCACTCTCATCCAAACGCTTCGCGCGGTGGCAGATGCGGACCTCAATGTGCAAAAAGCTGCACGCATCCTAGGGAGACATCCCAACACTATCTATACCCGGATCGAACGAGTAAAGACGCTGACAGGACTCGACGGCCAACGCTACCGTGATCTGACCGAACTCTTGCTTGCGGCGGACTGTTGGCGGAGTGGGCCGATCTGACTAAGGTCTTAAGCATGACGAAAGCCGATAAAAAACACGAAAAATCACCGTCGGAGCTTATCAGCGAGAGAATAGCCGAACTCGGCGACTGGCGCGGTGATGTGCTTCGCCGCGCCCGCAAGCTGATCAAGGAAGCAGATCCGGACATCATAGAAGAATGGAAATGGAGGGGAACTCCGGTTTGGTCTCACAACGGGATCGTCTGCACGGGCGAGTCTTACAAGAACGTCGTGAAGCTCACGTTCGCCAAGGGCGCCTCACTCAAAGACCCGGCAGGCTTATTCAATGCGAGCATGGATGGGAATGTCCGGCGCGCCATCGATATCCATCACAGCGACAAGATAAACGAAGCGGCATTCAAGACTCTCATCCGCGCCGCCGTCGCTCTCAACTCGTCAAGTAAGAAGACGTGATGGGTATTTCCGATCTGTTACGGAAGTAGCTCAGGGACTGCAAGCGCGGCGTCTTAACTTGCCTTACGCTGCTTCATGAATTCTTCCGCGCGCCGAGCCAATTCCTGTTGAGGGACGTCTTCCTTGTGAGTGGCGATATTCCATTTGTTGCCGGCAGGGTCCTTCACGCAGCCGCCGCGGTCGCCGTAGAACATGTCCATGGGCTCCATGACTGACTCACCGCCGGCCTTGAGCGCCTGCCGATACGTGGCGTCGACATCCGGCACATAGAGGTAAAGGGCAGACGGCGTGGCCTTGGCATATTCGCTTTCGTCGGCAATCATCACGGGGGAATCCGCAATTCTGAGTTCGGCGTGCATGATGGCGCCATCCGGCCGCATGATCGGCTCATAGGCAATTTGCGCGCCAAAAGCTTTCTTGAGGAAATCGATGACTTTGGCCGCTCCCCTTACCGTAAGGTAGGGGGTCACGGCATGAAAACCGTCGGGGATAGGTTTCACTGGCATAACATCTCCTTAACTGCGTCACACGCGTTGGTGCCCGTGTCGGATTGCTCGCGGCCCAATGTGGCTTTTTTCAGCCGGGATTTGGGGTTCAGCAAGGGCTATCGCCAAAGACTTGCGCATATCGGATCATTAAACTTCTTGGCGAGAGCTTCTCTCAAACAAACGTCCACATGAGTGAACAACGCGCACAAGGCAGCTTGGCTGCACTGCCGATTGAACGATGGCGAGAAGCCGCAGGGATGCGAAACGGCGGGTGGAACTCCTTGGCTATGACGTGCGATGGCGCAAGCTCATGGCGTTCGTGATTTCCGCCGCGATCGCAGGGCTGGCGAGCTTCTGGAGTGGGGCGCGGCTGGCTGGAGGTGACCATCAATGAGTTCTATGGACAGACCGAATGCAATCTGGTCGTTGCCAACAACGCGGCCATCCTGGCACCGCGACCGGGAAGCATGGGGCGGGAACTACGGCAGCGCTCCATCTAATCAAACCGGCACGCGGGTGCGTCCAACGGCGAAGAACTTGATGAGAACCAAACCGGCAATGAAGCCGCCAATGTGCGCCGCATAGGCCACACCGCCGGTCTGCGTGCCGCCCAGCATGCCGAGACTTTCGATGAGCTGGAAAACGAACCACAGGCCGATTGCGACAAAGGCAGGGACTTCCGTCAGCATTCGTCCCATGATGACCCGCACGCGGCGGCGCGGATGGAAAAGAATATAACCGCCCAGCACGCCTGATATTGCTCCTGATGCCCCGAGACTTGGGATGTAGGGATTGCCATCGAAGGCAAAGGTGCTGATGACATGGGCAAGCGAGGCCACCAATCCGCATACAAGGTAGAACAGAAGGTACCTTACGCGGCCTAGATCGTCTTCCACGTTGTCGCCGAAGATCCAAAGATAAAGCATGTTGCCCAAGAGGTGCGCGATGCTGCCGTGCATGAACATCGACGTCAGCAAGGTGAGGTAGACAGAAATCGGCGTCGGCTGGAGATCGATTCCGATCTTCTGTTGACCGGTTGGATCCTCGACCACGATGGTACGGGCGATGTCCTCTCCCGTGGCAATCTCCTGCGGCACGGTTGAGAAGGCATAGGTGAAACGCTCATTCGACCCCATGCCCTGCAAAAAGACAAAAACCAGGATGTTGATGGCGATCAGCACGTAGTTGACAATGGGCCGACTTACGCGACCGGTATTGTCATCGCCGATGGGTAGAACCATCTCAAGGCTCCTCTCAAGACGAGCGTTTCCCTGCAAGCCACCATACAGACTATCGACGGGCAAGGACAGCCACGGTGCATCGATGCTATCGATCGTCGATCAGGATGGCATAGGGAACCTGGCCCACCGGTATCGAGGTTAGGGCCCTAAGGGACGCGGTGTCGATGATGACGAGATCGTCCGAAAGACCGTTCGCCACATAAAGCTTCTTCTCATCGGCGGTAAGCCTCAATCCCCACGGACGTTTGCCGACAAGGACATAGTCGATGACTTGGCGGCTTGCGACATCGACGACCGCCACATGGTTGGCTCGCCCCAGAGCGACATAAGCCCTGGACCCATCGGCGGTGATGACGACATCCACGGGGGTCACCTGCTCCTTGCGCATTCCCTTGGGCAGGAACGATATCGTCTCAACGACTTCCAGCGTTCCCAGATCGATAATGTTGATTACGCCGGACAGCTCCGCGGAAACCCATAACTGTTTTTCATCAGGGGTCAGCGCGAAGCGGCGAGGCCGCGTGTCGACGACGATCGACTTGACGACGGCTTTCGCAGCCGTGTCGATGACATGCACAAGGTTGGCAGCTTCCGAGGCAACGAAGACATAGCGTCCATCGGAGGTGATCAGGACCCCCTCGGGCTCCTCGCCAGTCGTGTAGTGTTCCACGATCTCTCCGGTCTCGGTATCGAGCACACTGGCTTCGGAATCATCCTCGTTCGAGATGTAGAGGTGACGCCCATCTGGATGAAGATCGAAGGTCTCCGGATCGGGAATACCGCGATAGCGGCGCTTCAAGCCAAGCGTCGCAATATCGTAGAGGCCAATAGTGTCGTCGTCACCGCAGCCGATGAACAGGGCGGATTTCTCGCGATTGAAAGTTATGCCACGCGGCCTTGCGCACACCGGCACGCGTTTTACGATTTCGTTGGCGCTGTTGAGGACGGTGAGATCATTGCTCTTCTCGTTGGTCACGAAGACGAGGCCGGTTCCTTTCGCGGTTAACGGGCCGGTCGAGCTGAGCAACATGAACACGACTGCCGCCGCTGTTTCGATGCGTCGATTTACTGCCATGATGACCCTTTTTAAATTCTTTGGCACATGATGGGCGCCATGAGAATATCGCAAAACAGCTGATCTTAAGAAGCGGACCGATCCGATGAGGAAAGCACTGGTTTGGCTGACGGCGTTGATGGGCGCGGGCGCGATGTCGGTGCCCGAGGCCGCTGGCGAAGGGGCATGCCAGGATATCGCGTCGCGCTACGTGGAAGCTGGACGCAATGTTGGCGAGCGATCCGTCAATTCGTTCTTTTTCGAGGCAGCGGGGGCAGACTGTCTCGCGCTGGTTGAACAGCTGCTGGCGGCCGGAGGCTCGGTTAAGGTTCGCGGACGGGACGGCGACGGTGCGCTGCACCACGCGGCGCGCGCAGGCGCAGACGAGGTCGTCACCCTCCTCATTGCGCGTGGCGCGGCCATCGATCTTCGGGATCTCAAAGGCGCGACACCGCTTTACGAGGCGGTGCAAGCGGACCGGGTCAAGACGGCAGAGCTTCTCCTCGAAAAAGGTGCTGACCCCAATATCGAAGGCCGCGCCGGCGTTACGCCCTTGGAAGCCGCGGCATTCAACGGCAATCGGAGACTGGTGGAGCTTCTCCTCAAATGGAAAGCCGATCCGCGCCACATCGATCGAACGGGGAAGAACGCGGTTGTTTATTCGGCTGCCCGTGGCTTCACCGATATCGTTGAACGTCTCATCGCCACAGGTATCGACGTCAATGCCCGCTATGGCAATGAACTCACGGCGCTCATGTGGGCCGCCGGACATTCCAACGATGTTCCCGACGAGGAAGGGGCGGCAACAGTGACAATGCTGCTCGAGAAGGGCGCGCGCAGCGATAATCAGGACAACCGGGGACGAACGGCACTCATGATCGCGGCCGAAGCCGGTCACGCCCGCGCGGTCGACATATTGCTCGCCCACGGCGCCAATCCAAATCTGAAAGACAAAGAAGGCAAGAGCGCACGCGATCTCGCCGCCACCGATGATATCAAGCTGGCGCTAAGCCGGTGACAGACTCATTGTGCGGCCAGGTAGCGGGCCATGGCCTTCAACTCGTCATCCGAAAAGGACGATAACAGAGTTGATTTGTCAGGGTTGTTGGCGCGCGCCCTGGTTTTGAAGTCCAGCATTGTCTTTTCGAGATAGGTGGCCGTCTGGCCAGCGAGGCGGGCGACCGTTCCGTCACCCAAGAAGCCCCCAAGGTGACATTCCGTGCACAACCCTGCCCCATTGACATGCTCGCCGATCTTCTGATCGGCCTCGCTTGCCTTGAAACCGAACCTCGGCCACTCCTTCTTCGCGAAATATTCGGCGAGCGCCAGCATGTCGGCCTTCTCCAAATCGGCCACCAGCGGCTGCATGAGCTCGCTCTTACGGGTCCCGAGTTTGAAGTCTCGAAGTTGGATGTAGTTGTATCCCGCATGCTGTCCCCAAATGATCGGGACCTCGGGCATCTTCGGCCGCCCGTCCTCGCCATGGCAGGCGGTGCAAGTCTCAGCGCGCTCCTCGACGGTTTGGGCCGACGCCGTAGTGCTCGCAAGCAGCGTGAGGACGATACCGACTGCCAACGGCGTGAGGTTTCGCATGACATGTCTTCCCAGCGAGCACCTGTCGACAAAGAAGAACCGAAGCCAGCAGCTTCGGTTCCTCCGCATTTGTCTCGCGTATGCCTTTTCCTTGCTATTCGGCCAAGGTAAAGGCGATGATCGTGTTGCCGCGCTTGTAGTTCAATTGCGTGTTCCCGCCAGCGGCGACAACTATGTACTGCTTGCCATCAACCGTATACGAGGACGGCGGCGCATTCACTCCGGCACCCGCCTGGAATTTCCACAACACGGCGCCGGTTTCGGAATCATAGGCCTTGAAATAGCCATTGCCCTCACCGGTGAAGGAAAGGCCGCCAGCGGTTGCCATGATACCACCGATCATCGGCTGCTGTGTCTTGACCTGCCAGCGGATTTTTCCGGTGTTGTAGTCAACCGCCGTCACGTTGCCCCATTGCTCCTCGGTGGGGATGACCTTGAAGGCGCCGCCGAGCCATAGCTTGCCGCCAGGATAGGGCGTGCTCTCGACGTGATAGGTCATCGGCTGATGAAGGTTGATGGCATATGCAAGACCCAGATTGGGATCGATTGTCATCGGCGACCATTCGACGCCACCATTTGCGCCGGGAAGCATGCGGGCGCCCTCCTTGGTGGGCAAGACCCACATGTTCTCCTGCGGCACCATGGCTTCGGAGAAGCGGATGAGACTGCAATCGCTGGCATTGTGCACATAGACATGCCCGGTCTTGCCAGCATGCAGAATCCCCTTGACGGTTTCGCCCTTGTCATTTTTTACGGACGCGATGATCGGCGGGGACACGGCATCAAGATCCCACACATCGTGGGCGATGTACTGGAAGTGACAAACATAGTTGCCGGTGTCCAAATCGACGGACACAAGTGAGTCGGTGTAAAGATTGTCGCCGGGCCGAAGCGAGCCATCGAGGTCCGGCGAGGGATTGCCAACCACGAAGTAGATGCGGTTGGTTTCAAGGTCGACCGCCGGGTTCTGCCATACGCCACCACCCAGGGTTTTGTAGGGATCGCCCATTGAGGCAAGCGCTGTCTTTTCGGCCTCGATGTCGCGAAGCATGTCGCGGCCGGTCGCATCCTTGGTCGCCCAAACGCCCACGGAATCTTCGGGGATCGTGTTGAAGGTCCACAGAAGCTTGCCGTCGTTGGCGTCATAGGCCTTCACGAAACCGCGGATGCCGTATTCGCCGCCGTTGGTACCAATCAGGATCTTCCCGTTGACGGCAGTCGGCGCCATGGTCTCGGAATAACCGAGCTCAGGGTCGGCGATCTGCTGTTCCCAGACCATCTTTCCGGTCTTGGCATCGAGCGCCACCAGTTTGGCATCGAGGGTGCCCAGGTAGACCTTATCGCCGTAAACAGCCACACCGCGGTTGTTCGGGCCGCAGCAATAGACGGTGATCGGTCCCATGGCATGCTTGTAGTGCCAAATCTGCTCGCCGGTGCGGGCATCGAGCGCGTAAACATGGCTGAAGGATGTCGTCACATACATGATTCCGTTGACGACAATCGGGGTGGTTTCCATCGACTCCATCACTTCGGTCTGAAACATCCAGGCCGGGCGGAGTTTGGATACGTTCGAGACATTTATCTGGCGATTGGGATAATACCGGGTCTGATGATAATTGCCGTTGGTGTGAAGGAAATTGTTCCCGTCACCTGCCGCCCGGTTCATGAGATCCTGGCTGACGACCGTCATATCTCCATAGACCGGTCCGCCGCCCGGCTCTTGTGCACTGCCAAGCGTTGCGGTGACGGCAATCGAAGCGAAAGAAAAAATTGCTGTTGTCAACATCCACTGAAAGCGATTCACTTTCATGGCATCCTCCCTGGCCCTTTCTCCAACCCCTCAACCCGCCGGCGCGAACCCTTTATAGTGCGTACAACGTCTTCAAACAGTCAAGACAGGTAGAAGCCACTTGATAGCGCATTTGGGTTTGCTCAATGGTTGAACTCGAATCTTGCACTGCACAAGATCGTGCGAGGTGGACATCCTTATGACCGGCAGTGTGGAAAAGGACGCTCGAAGAATTCAGTTCGAAACTTCGCCTTCGACTGAACGGGACGTGAAGCCCATCCTGTCGGTTCGCAACGTCTCGCATGCGTATGGCAGGGACAAAGCGGTCGATGATGTGAGTTTCGACGTTCGGAGCGGGCGAACAACCATGTTGCTCGGGCGGAACGGAGCGGGCAAGACGACGCTGTTTTCTTTGATTGTCCGGCTTCTTGCGCTGCAGCATGGGACGATTCAAATCGCCGGCCAACCGATCGAGACGGCCGGAGCGCGACAGGCGCACATGGTGGGCATCGTGTTTCAGCAGCCGGCAATCGATCTCGACCTTTCGGTTCGTCAAAACCTCACCTACTACGGCCGACTGCTCGGACTGGCGAAGGACGACCGCGAAGAACGTATGAAAGAAGAGCTTATCCGCCTGGAGTTGAGCGAACGGGCAGAGGACAGGGTTCGGGTGCTCAACGGGGGCCATCGACGACGCGTGGAGATTGCACGGGCCCTGATGGCGAGGCCCCGCCTTCTGCTCCTCGATGAGCCGACGGTGGGTCTTGATCCTGCCACGCGAAGAAGCCTGGTCAGCTTCCTGCATACGCTTGCGCAAGATGATGGTCTGGGCATTCTGTGGGCCACGCATCTTGTCGATGAAATTTTGCCCGACGATACCGTGGTCATCTTGTCGAGGGGACACATAGCTGCTTTCGGGACACCACAGGACATCATGGCGCAAGCGACGTGCCGCGATTTCGGTTCCGCCTTCGAGGCACTGACACAGCCGGACCGTGCCGAATGACACCCAGTCATGCCGTTCGAGCCATGCATGGGGTATTGCTGCGGGAAATCCTGCGCTTCGTGCACCAGCGCGAGCGGTTCTTGGCGGCCCTGGTGCGCCCGCTCGTGTGGCTTTTCGTCTTTGCAGCGGGCTTCCGCGCGGCCCTGGGACTGTCGATCATCCCACCCTACGAGACCTATGTGACCTATGAGGTTTATATCGTTCCGGGTCTCGTGGCGATGATCCAGCTCTTCAACGGGATGCAGTCGTCGTTGTCGATGGTCTACGACCGTGAAATGGGCTCGATGCGGGTTCTGCTGACGGCGCCTTTGCCTCGCTGGTACATCCTGTTGTGCAAATTGCTGTCGAGCACGCTCGTTTCCCTGTTGCAGGTCTATTGTTTCCTGGCCATTGCTCTCCTGGTCGGCGTGCAGTTTCCTGTGGCGGGGTATCTTGCGGTTGCGCCCGCACTGGTCCTCACGGGGCTGATGCTGGGGGCGGTGGGGCTTTTCCTTTCATCGCTGATCAGACAACTGGAGAATTTCGCGGGCATCATGAATTTCGTGATATTTCCGGTTTTCTTCCTTTCGAGCGCGCTCTATCCGCTGTGGAAAATGCAAGAATCGAGCGAGCTCCTCTATCGCTTGTGCTCGCTCAATCCGTTCACCTACGCGGTGGAACTCATCCGGTTCAGCCTCTACTGCAAATGGAACTTTGAAGCTCTGGGCGTGGTTATGGTGTCACTTGGAGCATTCTGGGCGCTTTCGCTGTTGGGCTATGATCCCAAACGAGGCCTCACCCACCGACAGACCGGCTGAGCCGGCCTTACGAAAGGCGAAGGATCGCCAGTTGCCCCCTGCCCCGGCTTTGCTGTAGCCTAGGAATGGGATCGATGTTCGGAGGACCGAATGCGCTGGAGAAAACCTAAGGCAAAGGAGATCTGCGTCGGGCTTGAAATCAACGACTACTTCCCGGCCGAACTCTAGATCGCAGCCAAGCCTCATGTGAGGCTTACGTGACTTTAGTCTATCCCAACTCCCCCTACGCAGTGCGACGGAGGGAAGTGGGCTGCCGCGGCGCGGTATCATCGGACGACGTTTGTCATGAACGTGCCGCAGTTCCGTCTGACCAATCTTGCGCATGGTGGTGGATGCGGGTGCAAGCTTTCGCCCGCGGTGCTCCATCAGCTATTGGCCGGGCAGCCCGCCGCAACCCCATATCGACAGCTCCTGGTGGGCACCGAAACTGGCGACGATGCTGCGATATGGCAAGTTAGCGACGATCTTTGCATAGTTGCGACGACAGATTTTTTCATGCCGATCGTCGATGACGCCCACGACTTCGGGCGGATCGCGGCCACCAATGCAATTTCCGACATCTATGCCATGGGTGCCAAACCGATCATGGCGCTGGCCATCCTCGGAATGCCCCTCGATAAGGTCCCCATCGAGGTGGTGCGCATGATACTGCAGGGCGGAGAGTCTGCCTGCGTGGCCGCCGGCATTCCGGTTGCGGGAGGCCACTCCATAGACTCGCCCGAACCAATCTACGGCCTTGCCGTCATCGGCACCTGCCGGCCGGAGCGAATCCGTCGCAATGCAAGAATGAAACCTGGCGACAAGGTCATCCTGACGAAAGGCCTCGGTGTCGGGCTCTATTCTGCGGCACTGAAGAAGGGCGACCTTTCCGCACCCGGCTATGCGGAAATGATCGCCTCTACGACGCTCTTGAACCGGATCGGGGCCGAGCTTTCGAAGGACCCCTCTGTTCATGCCATGACGGACGTCACCGGCTTCGGACTGTTGGGCCATGGACTTGAAATGGCGCGCGGGGCCGGGCTTTCACTGGTGGTGCAGCTTAAGGACGTACCGTTGCTCAAGGCAGCGGAAAGCCTGGCGAAACAGGGATACGTTACGGGGGCATCGAAACGGAACTGGCTCAGCTACGGCAGCTCGATCAGCCTGGCGGACGGGATCGAAGGGTGGCAGCAACACATCCTCACCGATCCGCAAACCTCGGGCGGACTGCTGGTGGCGTGTTCGCCAGAGCGCAGCGATGCGATCGTTGAGCAAATCGTCGAGGCCGGCTATCCGTCAGCGCGTTGCATCGGGTATGCGGAAACAGGAGAGGCAGGCGTTCGGGTCGCGCGCTAAGACGGTTCAGCTTCTTCTGCCCGGCTTTTGTATCTTTCACCCCTGATCCATGCTTCGAAGAGAGGGCCAACGGCACTTCCGGTGATCAGGCCGTGGCGCCAATTCTCATGTGCCGGACGAACAGTCAACATCCAGGCGTCACCGAACCCATGCTCGAGGAGTTCAGGCTTCCTTATCAGCAGCTCGTTGTGAGAGACAACGGACCCGTCGAACGCCGCACGGGCGGATCCGACCCACTTGCCACCTTCGAGCACGGCGAAGGAACGGCCTTTCTCGAAATCTCTGCCGATTCTCTTGGGAGTGAAAACCAGCACGCCACCCATCATCTTGGCGGCAAAGGGCGTGAAACCGGCGCGCACGGTTCCGTCGGGAAGCGGCTCGTACCAAATCTGATTGTCTAGATCGTAAAACAGTTCGTCGGGGTAATGAACGTGTTCAACCTGGCTCACGCGCCCTTGCCCTCAATATGTCAGGACCCGGCATTCGCCGTCCATGATGCCTTGAACCATCGCGGCCGCACCCATCAGCCCCTTGCATTCAGGGATAAGATCGCTTTCGGCGATGTCGAACAGTTCAAGGTTTGCCGGGCACGCCCAAAACCGCGCACCTTGAGAATGAGCTTCCCTGATCCAGTCATAGACGGTACGGGGGTCATTCTTTTTCACATATAGCTTTTCGGCGATCCCCTTCTGCATCAATTTGCCGGCGGCTGCCGTACAGACGACATCGACTTCATAGTCCATGGCCGCGGCTACCGCGGCATGATAGAACGGCGCACCCAGCTCCTCGACGTTGCGGGGATCGGTATTGACCAAAACAATAAGAAGACGGCGTGTCATGCGCTAAACGGCTCGTGGAATGCCCGGGTTCTCTCTCTCATTGCACCGCGATCTCCTCAACCAAGGTGCGGCGGCCCCACTTATCGAAGAAATGTCCTTCATTGAGCACGAGGCGGTCGGCATCGAGGCGGGCTTCAAGTTCCCGTAGACGCAGGCGGGCGGTCGGATTGTCGAGCGGATGGCCCGCCGGAGAGGTTGCCGGAAAGAAGGCAGCACCGTCCCAGTCCACTCCCGACCCTGCCAGAAGAACCGTCAGCTCGGCCCAATCAGTCTCATCGCCAACGATGCTGAAGTAGGTCGAGCACAGCGGGGTCACCTTAAGTTCACCGATGGAGACGAGAATCACGAGAACGGTGAAGGCGCCGCGCTTGGAGAATTCCGACTGAATCCATCCATCGAAGTCGTTCGTCGCGGCGTCCATATCAGAAATCGACACGTGGCGTTTCCGTCATATGGTGTTCGAGCAGCATCCAGAAAGGCGAGGAATGAGTTTTCGCATACCAAGCTTCAAATTCCTCAAGGGCTTGAGCGAGATCGTTGCTTTCGTCCTGTTCGCTGCGGAGGCTTGCAAAGACCGATTGTGCAACGGGCACGAAGTGCTCGCAAACCTGAGAGCGGGCATCGCTTTCTTCGTCGGACCAACCGAGCTTGGCGCGCAAGATCGCCAAGGCGTTGGCAACAGCCGACTGCGAGGTTTCGGCATTCTTCATGCCATCAGTCAAAGCGCGCATCAAATTCAGGCGGCGGAAGGCAAATGCGCGCTCGCGCTCGAGCGTCTTGATAGTTTCGCTTGCCTCACGGCGATATTTCTTTTCGCATGCCGATGCATTGTCAGCCGCCCGTTCCAGTTTTTCGAGAAATGACGCGGTGGCGATCATAGCGGTTGTGCGCCTTTTGGCTGTGGCGGAAGAGAGTGGGAGTCGAACCCACCAAAGACCGGCTCGCGGCCCCTCCCGGATTTGAAGTCCGGACGCCCCACCAGGGACGATTCTCCTCCTGCAACCTGGTCGTCGTCATCAGCCTGCGGCCGCTTGAAAAGGTCGAGGCGATGCTTGTTGACGCGGCGGACATCACCGTGACGGAACGTGACGCCGTGCCGATCGAGAAATTCGAGGATCTGAATGGCTACCTTGCGCCCGTTGTCGAGGCGATCGCGCAGCTGAGCGGCGGTAAACTGGCCATTCGGCATGCGAGCGGCCAGATCGACGGCAATCTCGACAATTTCGGCAACAGTGCCGCGGAGAAAGAAGTGGTCATGGGCGATCTCGTAAAGTTTGCCCATTCGCCCGAGAAGTCTCAGCAGCCGACGCACTTCGGGTTCGGGCACAAGCTTGATGCCGGCGATATCGCGAACGCGCGGAGGCCGGAATCGATAGGATCCCGAGATAAGGGGGCGGATTTCATCCCAGATGTGTTCATCCTGCGGCGTCAGCTTAACCTTATGGCCGGGAAGATGAATCCAGGCACCGTCGATGGCGACTTGCTGACTGCGGACGAGCCCGTGCAGGAGGGAACGGAAGACCGGGGCCGGCAACCGGGGTTCAAGCTCCAGGCGCAGCCGTTCCAGGCCCATTCCAGGAAAATCGGGATTATCGGTGTGGAAAATCTGAAGCGTTGCGAGCAGGCTTCGCTTCAGCGCCGCCCCGTTGTCGGCGGACAGAGCGAAAACAGACCCCTGCACGTCGATCATGACCGCATTGCTGTTGGCGGCCATCTCGTCAACCGCCTTCGCGGTCAGCGCCCGATCGCGCGCGAAGGAGGAGAGGTCGACATAGTACGGAGCGCAGCCGAGGAGTGCGCGAAATCCTTCTTCAACGTCGATCATCGCGTGGGCGCGAAGCTGCGCATGGCGTTCCTGAGTGCGCCGTCTTCGCGCCGGGGCCCTGAGATCAAGCAAGCCACCTCCTCCGATGGTCCGCTGAGCGGTGGTGTCGCGAAGGATGAAACGGTCGCCCGTAGCGGCAGCAATCGGTTTTTCAAGCACGAGCTGCACCAGCGACTCAGCACCCGGACGGGCCGGCTCATCGCCAAGCAGGACAATCCTGGCACCAACTTCCGCCGCGCCATGGTGAAGGCGAACGGGCGTCCACTGAGCCAGAGGCCGCGGTTCGCTCAAGAGGACGCGCAGAAGCGCATCAATGCGGCTGGTCGGTGCGTGAAGTTCGGGATCAAGCACGACGTCACCGCGGACGATTGCATCCTTGCTGATGCCTTCGCCGGAAAGATTGAGGGCGCAGCGTTCGCCTGCCCATCCACGGTCCACCGGGCGGTTTTGAGCGTGGATCGATCGCACGCGCGCGCGCAATCCCTTCGGGCTGATCATCACGCTCTCACCGACTGCAACGCTGCCGGAGAGTACGGTTCCGGTAACGACAGTTCCGGCGCCAGCCAAGGTGAAGCATCGATCGACCGACAGACGGAAGCGACCCAACGATGTGCGTTTCTCCGACGTTCGCGCGGCGCAAAAGAGACACTCCCGCAGCTCCTCAATTCCTTCTCCGGTAAGGGTGGAGACGGGAAGGATGGCGGAATTCTCCAGGCGGGTCCCTGCAAGGACAGCGGCGACCTCGGAAGCGACACCACTTCGCCTGGAGGTGTCGACCAGATCCACCTTGGTCAGTGCGATTACCCCTCTTTCGACGCCGAGCAGGTCGATGATGGCCAAGTGCTCGCGCGTCTGCTGCATGATGCCATCGTCGGCAGCGACGACGAGGAGGACGAAATCAATCCCGGTGGCGCCGGCAAGCATATTGTGAACGAAGCGCTCGTGACCCGGAACATCAACGAAGCCCAAAGTCGTGCCATCGGGGGCAGGCATATAGGCAAAACCGAGATCGATGGATATTCCGCGGGCCTTCTCCTCCTTGAGCCGATCGGTATCGACCCCCGTCAGCGCCCGCACCAGCGATGTCTTTCCGTGATCGATATGCCCTGCGGTTCCAATGATCATGGCGAGGACTGCGGCAATGGTTGTGCGGCGCGATATTCGGCTTCGGCAATTTCCTCTTCGGAAAGCGCGGCTTCCACGGTGGCGAAAAAGCGCGCGGCGAGGTTGCTCCTTCCGGCACGCGCCCTGAGCAGCCAGACGAACGCGGTCAGGCGGTCGGTTGGGACCCCGCTGCCCAGATGGTAGGCCGCTCCCAGCATTGCCTGGCCATCAGCGTCGCCGGCGAGCGCACCGCGCTGCCACCACTCGACAGCCGCACGCGGATCGCGCTCAACGCCCAGGGCGTTGTGGTAGATCATGCCAACCCGGGTCATCGACGATGCGATTCCCTGCTTGGCGGCGGCGAGCGCCCAACGCAGCGCCTCGGCGTGATCGGATTCGATCACGTCACTTTCAAGCAATATCCAGCTGAGCATGTCCTGCGATGGGCCGTCGCCTGCCTGGGCAGCGCCGCGGTAAAGCTCGGCGGCGCGAACGTCGTCCTGCTCCACGCCTTCTCCCTTGAAATAAAGCGAGGCAAGGTTTCGTTGACCGACCGGGTCGCTCGCCGAGGCCGACAGGGCAAGCCATTTCGCCGCCAACGGCTTATCCATCTCGACACCCAGGCCTTCGGCAAAACAGGCGCCAATGTTGTTCTGGGCACGCGCCACGCCGGCGTGAGCCAAAGGACCCCAAATGGCCAGAGCGGTTGGATAATCCCCAAGCTCGGCAGCTTTGTAGGCTTCCTCCATGCGCTCAGCGACCGTGGTTTGCTCGGGAGCGGGGTCTTGCGCCGAAGACCGGATCACATTTCCAAACAGGTTCATGGATTTTCCCCCAAACCCAGGTGCGAGAGATTTTCGGCGAACTCTCTTTCATCCTCTAGGCAACGAAAATCCAGAACAACAGCATCCTTCGAAATGCGACCGATGACGGGAACGGGCAGTCGCCGCAATGCCACCGCCAAGCCGGAGAGCTTTTGTCCCTTTCCACGGGTTTGAAGCGGATGAAGTGCGATACCAGCACTGGGCAAAGTCTTGAGCGGAAGGGCGCCGGAACCGATCTGGCTTTCACAGTCAACGACTTCGAGGCTGAAGCTCTCAGCCGTCCTGGCAGCTATGTGAGGCAGGAGTCTCCGGGCCATGGCTTCGATGTCTTCCTTCGGGCGAGCGAGCAGCCGCAGCGTGGGAAGCCGTTGGGCAAGGCGATCAGGATTGCGGTAGAGCTTCAGGGTCGCTTCGAGCGCGCTCAAGCGAAGCTTGTCGAGACGCAGCGCGCGCTTCATGGGATTGCGACTGAGCCTCGATATCAAATCCTTCCGTCCCACGATAAATCCGGCCTGGGGACCTCCCAGCAGCTTGTCGCCCGAGAAGGTCACGAGGTCGGCCCCCTGGCCTATGACCTCGGCTACCGTGGGCTCATGCGCGATACCGTAGGGAGCAAGATCGATCAGGGTTCCAGAGCCTAGATCGTGAACGAGGGGGATCTGATGCTTGCGCGCGATTTCTGCGAGATCGGGCGTTGCCACCTGCGCGGTAAAGCCTTCGATGCGGAAATTCGAACTGTGCACCTTGAGTATCATGGCGCTTCTCGCGCCCAACGCCTCCAGGTAGTCCTTGGCATGCGTGCGGTTGGTGGTGCCAACTTCAATCAGCTTCACGCCGGCGCGGGTCATGATCTCGGGCATTCGGAACGACCCGCCAATCTCGATCAGCTCACCGCGCGAGACGATGACCTCGCGCCCCTTCGCCAAAGCATTGAGCACGAGCAGGACAGCTGCGGCATTGTTATTGACGACAATCGCGTCTTCAGCCCCGGTCAATTCGCACAAGAGATCGCGCAAGTGGTTGTCGCGCTCGCCGCGCCGCCCGGTGTCGAGGTCGAGTTCCAGTGTGACGGCGTTGCGCATCGCCACCAGAGCCGCCTCGATCGCCTCCTCCGGCAAGATGGCGCGGCCAAGATTGGTATGGAGTACCGTCCCGGTCAGATTGTACGCCGGCCGAAGGTTCGCTACCGATTGCGCTTCAAGCCTGCCGAGGGCGCTGACCGCAATATCCTCAGGCCGACTGAGGATTGCCGCCTGGCCTTGGCGCGCCGCTGCCAGCGCGCCGCGGATACTTGAAACAACCGAAGAGCGGCCGAAACGGTCAACGGCATGGGTGGCGGTTTGCGTTCTCAAGACCTCATCAACCGAGGGCAAACGATGAAGATTGGTTCGCGCTTCCGGCATTCTCAATAACCAACCAGAAAAGGATTCACTCCTCCGCGTTTGTAGCCGGCATCGCGCATGAGAAGGTCGAGCCCGAGGCTTGCCACATCGTCGGCGACGCAATCAAGAGAGGGATCTTTGTGGCTGTGCAGAATTTTCACATAGCCGCGACAGCTCTCGCATGTCTCGGCCTTAATCGTGCCGGGCCCGCCGTCGATTTCCTTGTAGCCGATCCCCTTGGTGGACCCGCAAAGGACGCACTTTATGCGAACGTAATTCCACAAGGTGCCGCAGAGACCACAGCTGCAATAGCGGGAGCCATGGGCACCGTGCCAGCCCACGACCAGGGTGGTTGCCGGCGGGCCGCCGCAAACGGGGCAAGCTCCATCCCCCACCGCAACAAGGGAAGCTGCATCGAGCTGTGCTGCAAGCCGCGCGAAGTGCACCTGCAGGGCGGCGGCGATGAAGCAGTGCTCGGCCAGCGTTTCCATCGGAATCGAATAGGCAAGGACCGAACGGACCATTTGATGACGCTCCGACGCGTCAAGAGAACGGACATGCGACAGCGCAACCGCTGCGGCTTCCGGCATGTCAATCCCGACTGCCCGCGACAGCACGCCTTCCAGTGTCCTATCGAAGACCGGACTTTGCACGAATCCGCCCCGATCGAGCGGCGGCATGGCGAAGTCGTGCGCCTGCTTCAGCGCAGCTTCCTCGGGCGGGTCGGGTTCGAGGAGGCCTTCCTGCACCTCATGCTGGATACGCGAAAGCTCTGCGAGAAACAGTAAGTAGGGCTTGAGGTGATGATCTTGAGCCAGTCCTCCGAAACGCCCGGCGCGCAGGGCAAACAGCTTCAGCGGATCGGGGAGACGGACGAATACGGGATCGGCTACTTCTCCGATGGGAACGGGCCCATGCCTGGGCAAGTCAACCTTTGCCATACTCACCTCACGAACCACACGGGTCACGTGGCATCAATGCTCGGGCCTATTCTGCAGGCTTCGTTCCGCTGCTCTTATCTTCGCCCTTGCCCAAAACCAGTTCCCTAAGCCATTTGCGGTGATGGCGCCAAGCCCAGCCGCCGGTGACCGAGCCACGCGTCATGGCGCGGATGGTACCACGCACCCAGATCGCTGCATAGACGTGCACGATCCAGACGCAGATTATCACGATGGCGGCAAGGGAATGGACCAGGGCGGCGATCCGTTTCTGCTCGATCGTCGTATAGGAGAAGAAATATTGATCCCAGAGCACCAGACCGCTGCCGATAAGGATGATGATGAGGATCGACATCAACCAAAAGACGAGCTTCTGGCCGGCATTGTATTTCCCCACTTCGGGGAGCTTCTCATCGTGGGCCGCCAACACGTCGCGCAACCGCGCCATCCAGGTCCCATCTTCGCGCTTCCACAAATTGGCCTTCCAGAAACGAAGGAACAATCCGAGGAAACCGAAGAACAGCACCACGCCGATCCAAGGGTGGATCATGCGCGTATTGGAGCCCCCACCGAACAGTTCGCTCAAGAAAAAGAGGCGCGGGTGGAACAGCGACAGGCCGCTGAGGGCGAGAAGCACAAGGCTTGCCGCGGTGATCCAATGATTGATGCGAGCGCCTGTCGTATAGCGATCGACGATCACCGGATCACCGGAATGGACAGCCTTGGACTTGCCAAGATCTGGCTTGGGGTTCATGGGGAACGACCCTCCGCCAGGCGTTTCGCCCGCTTCTCGTCGTCCTTGGTCACCCGGTTGGGTCCGTTAACGAGGTGATGGAGGAAACCGATCGCTGCAAAAGCGGCAATGACGCTCAGACCGGCGTATTTCGTCGCTCCCTTCCAGAGCTCAACGATCGGGCTGATCCTCGGATTGTTAGCCAGCCCAGCATAGATCTCAGGCTTGTCGGCGTGATGGAGAACATACATCACGTGCGTGCCGCCGACACCCGGAGGATCATAGAGCCCGGCATTGGCGAAACCGCGAGACTTGAGATCGGCAATACGTGCCTCGGCGTGCTGCTTCATCTCCTCCTTGGTGCCGAAAACGATCGCGTGAGTGGGACAGGCCTTCGCACAAGCAGGCCCCTGCCCGACCGCAACACGATCGGAGCACAAGGTGCATTTGTAGGCCTTGTGATCGACCTGCGAAATGCGCGGAATGTTGAATGGACAGCCCTTGATGCAGTAACCGCAGCCGATGCAGTTCTCCTTTACGAAATCGACAATACCGTTGGAGTACTGAACGATTGCGCCGGGGGCGGGACAGGCCTTGAGGCAGCCCGGATCCTCGCAGTGCATGCATCCATCCTTGCGGATCAGCCATTCGAGATTGTTGGTCTCGGGGTTGATCCATTCGGTGAAGCGCATGACCGTGAGGCTTGCCGGCGTGAGATCGGTCGGGTTGTCGTAGACCCCATGATTGACACCGATTTCCTCACGCAGATCGTTCCATTCAAGACAGGCGACCTGACATGCCTTGCAGCCGATGCATTTCGAGGTGTCGATAAGCTTCGCCACTTCGGTGAGCCGCTCCGCCGGCGGCTTCACCGTCGAAGCCGAGCGGCGGACAAGATCCTTTTCCGAGAAGGTGGTCGGGAAGTCTTTGGTGAGAGGATTACTCATGATTGTCATGGCCGCCTCCCTTATGACACCGACTGGACAATGGGTTCGATGTCCACCAGGAACGCCTTGTACTCCGGCGTCTCGATGTTGGCGTCACCGACGTAGGGCGTGAGCGAATTGGGCCCAAACCCCTTCTTGGCCGCGCCGGTAAAGCCCCAGTGGAGTGGAATACCCACGATGTGCACCGTCTTGCCGTCGCATTGCAGCGGAGTGATCCGCTTGGTGACGACGGCCTTGGCCTTTACCGATCCGCGGTTCGACCACACTCTCACCCAGCCGCCCGATGTAATGCCCTTTTCCTTGGCCAGCTGTTCTGAGATCTCGATAAAGAACTCAGGCTGCGCCATGGCGTTCGGCCAAACGTGCTTGCTCCAGAAGTGGAAGTGCTCGGTCAGCCGGTAGGACGTTGCGGCATAGGGGAAGTCTTTCGAATCACCGAACTGCTCCAGATCGCCCTTGAAGACGCGGGCCGCAGGGTTGCCGCGGACATTGGGGGCGATCGGATTGGCGATCGGGGATTCAAACGGCTCGTAATGAACCGGGAACGGACCGTCGCGCAGCATGCCACGCGTAAAGAGCCTTGCGGTTCCCTCCGGGTTCATGATGAAAGGCCCGACCACGTCCGGTTTCGCGGTGGGGACGATATCGGGAACATCGTAGCCTTCCCATTTCTCGCCGTTCCATGCGATGACCTTGCGGCTCGGATCCCAGGGCTTGCCCGTCAAATCCGCCGAGGCTCGATTGTAGAGGATGCGGCGGTTGACCGGCCAAGAGAACGCCCACTTCGAATAGAAGCCGGCATCGTCGGGATCGCTGTTATCCCGCCTGGCCATGTTGTTTCCCTTCTCGTTGAAGCATCCGGAATAGATCCAGCAGCCGCACGAGGTGGTGCCATCGTCTCTGAGCTGGGCAAAGCTCAAGACCTGCTTGCCCTTCTCCACGAGGACCTTCGTCGCATCAGCCGGGTCCATCACCGCTTCGACGGCATACCCGTTGATCTCCTTGGCGATCTCCTCGGAATGGGGGTTTTCAGGATCGGCATAGGGCCAGCGAACATTGAGGATCGGCTCGGGAACCGGCCCACCCTCGGCCTCATACAGCGCCTTCAGACGCCGGTGGATCTGTCCCATGATCCATATGTCGGTCTTCGCTTCGCCCGGAGGGGTCCCTCCCGGCCAGTGCCACTGCAGCCACCGGCTCGAATTGGTGAGCGATCCTTCGTCCTCGGCGAAACAGGTGCTGGGCAGCTGGATCACTTCCGTTTGGATCTGGGAGGAATCGACGTCGTTGTACTCGCCGTGATTTTCCCAGAAGCGGGAGGTTTCCGTTTCCAGAGGATCCATGACGACGAGGTACTTCAGCTTCGAGAGCGCCACGGTGCATTTCTTGCGGTTCGGGAATGACATCAGCGGGTTGAAGCCCTGGCAGAAATAGCCGTTCATCTTGCCCTGATGCATGAGCTCGAAGGCTCTCAGCACATCGTAGGCCGGAAGGTCCATCTTCGGCAGCCAGTCATAGCCGAAGTCATTGTCCGCTGTTGCGGCATCGCCCCACATGGACTTGAGGAAGCTCACGAAGAACTTCCGATAGTTCTGCCAGTAACTCATCTGGTCCGGCCTGAGCGGCTTGAACCCTCTGGTCGACATGTAGGTCTCGATATCGACTTCCTTCTGGTTGGGAAGTGTCAGGTAGCCCGGCAAAAGGTTCGACATGAGACCGATGTCGGTCAGCCCCTGGATATTGGAGTGACCGCGCAGCGCGTTCATGCCGCCGCCGCGCATTCCGATGTTGCCGAGGATGAGCTGTAGCATCGCCATGGCCCGGATGTTCTGCGAGCCTTTCGAGTGCTGCGTCCAACCGAGCGCGTACATCGACGTCATCGTCTTGTCTGGTGCTGAGGTTTCAGCGACCATTTCGGCAATTTTCAGGAACTTATCCTTGGGAGTACCGCAGATACGCTCGACCATTTCGGGCGTGTAGATGGAAACGTGCCCTTTCAGCAGATTCCACACGCATCCTGGCCGGGTGAACGTATCGTCGGTGACGACGAATCCGTCCTGGCCCAGGAGATAGTCCCAGCTCGACTTGTCGTAGTCGCGCTTGGTTTCATCATAGCCACTGAACAGGCCGTCCTTGTAGGAGAATCCAGGTTTCACCATGTAGGTGGCGTTGGTGAACGCCTTCACATAGTCCCAGTGCACCTTGTCGTTCTGGATGCAATAGTTGATCAGCCCCAGAAGGAACGCGATGTCGGTGCCTTGACGGATGGGCGCGTAGATATCGGCCACGGAAGCCGACCGCGTGAAACGCGGATCTACGACGATAAGCTTGGCGCCACGGTTGGCTTTGGCCTCCGTCACCCATTTGAATCCGCAAGGGTGCGCTTCTGCTGCGTTGCCACCCATAATGACGACAAGATCCGTGTTCCGGATGTCGGTCCAGGAGTTTGTCATCGCGCCACGGCCAAAAGTTGGGCCCAGACTGGACACCGTCGGGCCGTGTCAAACCCGCGCTTGGTTGTCGAATACCAGCATGCCGGCGCTGCGGACCGCTTTATAGGTCAGAAACGCCGATTCATTCGTCGTTGCCGAGGCGGCGAGGAAACCGGTGGTCAACCAGCGGTTCACCGTCACGCCGTCGGTGTTCGTGGCGATGAAGTTCTGATCGCGATCATCCTTCATCAGCCGGACAATGCGGTTGAGCGCATCATCCCAGGAAATTTCCTCAAACTTGTCGGACCCCGGCTTGCGCAGTCGCGGCTTCTTGAGGCGGGTGTCGGAGTGGACGAAATCGAGGAGGGCTGCACCTTTCGGGCACAGGGTGCCGCGGTTGGTGGGATGGTCGACATCACCCTCTATGTGGATGATTTCGGCCTTCTCGCCCTTGGTGAGATCGCCCTTGGAATACATAATGACGCCGCAGGCCACCGAACAATACGGACAAGTATTACGGGTCTCGGTCGTCCCGGCGAGCTTGAACTCGCGGATAGCCTTGGCGTATGCCGCCTCGATTTCTCCGAAGCCAAATGCGCCGAGTGCTGTACCGGCCAGACCCGCGCCGGCGCCTTTCAAGAAAAGGCGGCGCGAGATCTCCATGTTCACTGCTTGGTCCTCCTGGCTACCTAAGCCCCCCACGGGGGACTTCCACCCTAGCGCCCGTTGAGAATGCGCGCTTTATTCTTGGTTGAAAAAATCTATGCCCCCATCCCGGGCAAGTCAAGTTATAGGCCTCGCCAAAGGATAAGTCCCACGGCTTGCGGCACCTCCCGAGCGAGCCCCTCCCGGATTGCGCCATTGCTGGGGTATTATCGTTTGCGCGCCCTTAGAGGAGCAGTGAATGGGCGAGGTTGTGCTTGATCTCAGAGGCTTATGGTGCCCGGAGCCGGTGTTGCGGGCGAAAAAGGCGCTGGGCGGGATCCCCATCGGGGGAACGCTGGTGCTCGAGTGCACCGATCCCTTGACGATCATCGACATCCCCCATTTCGTGAAGCAGACGGGACATAAATTGTCGAGCCAGGAGCGGCTGGGCGATCTGTGCATCTTCCGGATCGTCAAACAGGGTTGAGCACAACGTTTAGTGCCACCCAGCCACCTCACCAGCAGGTGAAACCTCCGTCCACGTTGACCACCGCGCCCGTCATGAGGCTCGAGGCGTCGCTTGCGAGGAAGTGGACCACGGAGGCGATTTCGTCGGGCCGGCCGAGACGACCCATGGGCGTATCGCGCAGCCAATTCTTGGACATGGCCTCGAAATCGGGAACGGTGTGAACCATCGGGGTGTCGATATAGGTCGGGGCGACGGAGTTGACCCTGACGCCGCGGTCGGCCCATTCGGCGGCGAGGGAGCGCGTCAGATGGTGCACGGCGGCTTTCGAGGCGTTGTAGTAGGCCTGCTTCTGCGGCCGGTTGACAATGAAGCCGGACATGGAGCCGATATTCACGATCGATCCCTTGCCGGCGGACAGCATGTGGCGGCCGAAGGCGCGGCAACACCAGAAGACACCGTTGTAGTTGACATCGTTCACGTTGAGCCAGAGCTCGTCGCTCGTGTCCTCACCGGCTGTGCCGCTGCGCGCAATGCCGGCGTTGTTGACAAGGATGTCGATGCGGCCATGCTCGGCGAAAAGCTTATCGGCAATTTTTGTCACCTGCTGCGGCTTCGTCACGTCCAAGATGACGATGTCGGCATCGAGACCGGTTTTGCGCATCGCGGCCTGGCCTTCCGAGGCGACCTTGGAATCGACATCGGCGATGACGACCTTGGCGTTGGCTTCGGCAAGAGCGTGCACGCAGGCAAGCCCGATGGCACGGCCGCCTCCGGTTACCACTGCAACGCGATCATCGAGCTTCAACTTCTCCAGGTACATGTCACACCGATCCGCTTGTTATTAAGACTCATTGCTCATGCCGGCATCTCGATTTGAACCTTGACCGAACCGGGGGGAGGGTTCGTCGCAAATTCGACCGCTTTGACGCTTTCTTCAAACCCGAAGGTTCTGGTGATCAGCGGCGAAACGTCGATCTTGCCCGACGACAGCATGGCAATGCATCGGGGAAACACATGCGCATAACGGAAGATATGCTCGACGCGAGTTTCCTTCACCGCCGCGCGTGTGACGTCATAGGAGATCGGGGCAACCGGCATGCCGATGAACACCACGCGACCGCCCGGGCAAACGAGGTTGAAGACCTCCGAGGCCGCCTTCTCGTTGCCGGAACACTCGAAGACGATGTCGACGCCCCAATCGTCGGTCTCGCGCCTGACGACATTCGCAAGGTTCCCTGAACGGACGTTGACGCTGGTGATGGGCCCAAGTTTTTCCGCCAGCGCCAGCTTGGCTTCGTCAACATCGCTGATGATCACCCGTGCGCAACCGGCGGCGAGCGCAGCGAGGGCCGTGACGAGACCGATGGGCCCTGCCCCGACCACCACCGCCAAATCGCCGGGCTTGACTTGAGCCTTGGTGGCGCCGTGAACGCCAACCGCAAGAGGCTCGATCATGGCTGCTTCGGCAAAGGACACGTTGTCGGGCAGCTTGAACGTGAAATCGGCGGGATGGACGACGGAGGGCCTGAGAATTCCGTGCACGGGAGGAGTCGCCCAAAATCGCACGCTGGGATCGATATTGTATTTCCCCAAACGGGACGCGCGGCTCGTGGGATCGGGGATGCCCGGTTCCATGCAGACACGATCGCCGGGCTTCAGCTCGCTCACGTCGGCGCCCACTTCGATGACGACGCCCGAGGCTTCATGGCCCAGGATCATGGGCTCGCGCACCACGAAGGGTCCGATGGCGCCATGGGTGTAGTAGTGGATATCGCTTCCGCAGACACCGACCGTTCGCAGGGCAATGCGCACATCGCGCCGGCCAAGCGGCTCATCCAGCTTGATGTCACGCAGCGAGAGCCGGCGTTTTTCCTCGAGAACCAGCGCTTTGACCATTCAACGCTCCCTTAGCCACGCGCAACGATGACAGCTCCGATCAGGACCGACAGAACGGTCGCCACGAACAGCGGGATATGAGCCTCGAGGAAGCGCATCCAGAGCAGATGAATGGCGACAAACACGACGGTGCCGATGAAGACACGGTCGAAGGCGTTGGTGGCGATGGGCAGGAAGCCCGAGCGCGGCGCGGCTTCGCGTTCGACTTTCTCGACTTGATCAGCATCAGCCATGGCTCATTCCTTGACGGCTCCGAAGGTGAGGCCTGCGACGATGTGGCGTTGCGCCAGTCCTATGAATATGAATGCAGGAAGCAGGGTCAGAGTTGCCGTTGCGGCCATTTGCCCCCAGTTGGTGCCAGTGACAGTGACAAATTCGGCGAGACCGGTGGTAATCGTGCGGGCATGCACGCTGGTCAAGGTGGCGGCGAACAAATATTCGTTCCACGCAAAAACCCAGGTCAGGATCGCCGTGACGGCAATTCCGGGCTTGGCCACCGGTATGATGATCTTGGTGAGAACCTGCCAGGTGTTGGCACCATCGACCATTGCCGCCTCATCCAGCTCCTTGGGGATGGCATCTATGATGCCGCGCATCGTCCAAATGGCGAACGGCAGGTTGAACACGCAATAAAGCAGGATCAATCCGATGCGGGTATCGTAGAGCTTCCAGCTGCCGATGCTGAATGTCCGGGTATAGAGAAGGAACAGCGGAAGGAGAAACACCGCCGGGGGCGCCATGCGATTGGTGATCGTCCAGAAATAAATGTTCTCTTTTCCGGCGAGCTTGTAGCGGGAGACCGAATAGGTCGCCAGCAGCGCCAGCACCGTCACCAGCAGCGAGTTGGCAGTGGCCACGATCAGCGAGTTGATCATATATTTTTGAAAGGTCGGATTGGTCAGGGTGTTGATATAGTTCTCGGAGAAGAAGCTGCGGATGATGAAATTCGGCTTGCCGAAGAGTTCGACGCGGCTCTTGGCGGAAACGACGAACATCCAGTAGATCGGGAACAGAGTCACCAGGCTTATGAGGATCCAGAACAGGATCGATACTGCAGGGCTGTTTTTGCGCATCACTCGGCCTTCGGCTTTTCCCGTCGCGACACCAGTGCTGCGTAAAGCAGCCAGCACATGACGATGGTGAGATAGAGGGTCAACAGCGACATGGCGGAGCCATAGCCGTAGTCGGTTTTCGGAAAGACCACCCTCCAGATGTAGAGGCCAACATAGCGCGTGGCGGCGGCGGGACCACCGCCGGTGAGCATCCATACCTCGTCGACAGTGCGCAACGCATCCATGACACGGATGAAGACGGTCGCCAGAATCACCGGCATGAGCAGCGGTAACGTGACATGCCAGAAAATCTGGAAACGGTTGGCGCCGTCGATCTGGGCCTGTTCGAATGGTTCGCGCGGAAGCGACACGAGACCGGCAAGAAGCGTCAGCGTGACAAGCGGCGTCCAGTGCCAGACATCCATCAAAACCGTGGTGTAAAAGGCCTGATCGGCGAAACTTCCGAGGCGGTAGTCAATGCCGAACCACTTGTCGAGATAATAGGGAATGGGGCCAAGCCCTGGCACGGTGAGCAGCCGCCAAGTGGCGCCAACCGCGATAGGAGCCACCATGAGCGGCAATGTATGGATGGTGCGGAAAAAACCTTTCAGCGGAAAGTCGTGCATGAACAGTTGGGCGAGGAAATAGCCGAGGATGAGCTCGCTCGCTACGGCGAAGAAGGCAAAGCCCAAGGTCAGCCACAGGGAATAGAGAAACTGTGCATCGAAGACCAAATGCCGATAGTTCTGTACCCCGGCGAAACGAGCGGTGGGATCGGCGGCGAAAGCGTTCCAGTCGGTAAAGCCGGTGATCAGAACATAGATGAAGGGGCCGAGACCAAATACGGCGAGCACAAGGAGCGTTGGCGCCAGCAACAACCAACCCACGGCCTGTGATCGCATGACTCCTCGCCCAGACTAGTGAACCATCAGCGGCAGGTTACGTGGAGCAAGACCAAAGAAACCGGGGCAGGTTGACCTGCCCCGGCGATGAGCGGTGCTACTTCCTGTAGCCGAGCTTTGACAATTCCGCCTCGGCCGCTTCTGCCATCTTGTCAAGCGCATCCTGCGGGCTCAGCTCGCCCGCGATCGCCTGGTAGAAGAAGGGAGCGGTCGCCTCGCGAACCTGGGCGTGGAACGGATAGGGCGGAGCCCCGGCGAACAGCTTGCCCTTGTCGCGCATGAGGGTGAAGTAGTGATCGACCTTCTCGTCCATCGCCTTCACCTTCGGATCGTCGTAGGTGTCGGTATGGGTGATGCGGGACCCCGCAACCGCCCAGTCCGGCTGAACGGAGGGCTGGCCGATATACTCAAGGAACAACAGCGCGGCTTGCTGATTTTTCGACGAAAAGGGGATGCCGAACGCTCCGCCGTCGTAGTATCCAATATAGCCCTTGCCGGCTTCGGCGTCGGCCTCGACGCCTTCGGCAAGAGGAGGCAGCGCCACTCCCACCTTTCCGACCACCTTCGACTTGCTGTCGTTGGTGGCAATCCAGGCAGCGTTCTCGCCATAGACGAGACCTTGCGCCGCACGGCCAGCGGCGAACGTCGCCGCTACCTCGTCCCAGGTGCTCGAGGTCGATTCAGGAGGCGCAAATTTCAGCAGCCCCAGCCAGTATTCGAGGGCGGCCTTCGCCTTCGGACCGTTCATCGAGCCGCCGTTTGCTTCGCTGGCGGCGTAGTTCTTCTCCGGATTGATGCCCCAATTGTAGAGACCGAATGTGGGCGCCCAGCTTTCAAAAAACTCATACCACGAGGCGGGATGGCCGGTATGAGCCTGCACGGTCGTGCCCCAGAGTTCGAGATTATTGTCCTTGCCCCACTGGGTGAAGAACTCGGCAATCTCCTGATACTCGGCGTGGGTCTTGGCAGGAGCTAAATCACGGTTGTATTTGGCTTTGAACGCTTCCTTCGCCTTCGGATCATCGAAGAGGTCCTTCCGATAGAGATAGACCTTGAGGAAGGCCTCCATGGGAACGCCAAACAGATCACCCTTGTCGTTCTTGAAGTAGTTGATGAAGGACGTGAACTTGTCGGCGTTGAAATCGGGTGCCGCGAGCTTGGGGTCATCTGCCAGCGTCTTGGTAATGTCGACCAGGAAGTCGCGCGCCAGATAGCTGTAGATGATGTCCTGCTCGATATAAACGAAGTCATAGATGCCGGTCTTGGCCTCCATGTCCTTGATCGCCTTGTCATACATCTGATCCCAGGACGTCGCCTCGAACTCGACATTGATGCCGGTCGCCTTGGTGAACTCAGGACCGAGAACATCCTTGACGTAATTCGATGGAGGCGTGCTCTCCGAAACACCGCGGATGGTGACGCCCTTGTACGGGGCGCCGGCATCGGCCCAAAAATCGGCCTTGGCAGCGGAAACCATCGCCACTAGCGCCGCTGCGGCCAACGCAGTCTTCAATCCTGCTCTTGGCATTTTCATTCCTCCCGTGTTCTACGCTCAATTTGATTGTGATCTTCAACCGCAACTGTGCGCCCGGTGTGGTGTCGCGTCAAGCAACTGAAATTCAACGTCACAGTGGAAGAGATGCCCGGATCGCGCCGCTGTCGCGGCCGTCCGGGCATGACGAAGTCATATCGCGCCACTCAGCCGTCATGGCCGTGCTTGACACGGCCATCTCCTTTCTTCTGCGGCGAAAGCGTCAGGGAACCAGGGTCACCTTGATCGACTTTGTGCCCTCTCCCACCAGCTCGATGCCGCGTTGGAAATCGCCAAGCGGCAGCTTGTGCGTGACGATACGATCCATAGGCAGGCGGCCCTGTTCGATCATTCGGATCGCGACCGGATAGCAATAGGGTCCCAAATGAGAGCCGTGCACGTTGAGTTCCTTCGTATCACCGATGATCGTCCAATCGACGGTGACCGGCTCGCGCATGACGCTGAACTCGACGAAGGTGCCAAGGGCGCGGATCATTCGCAGACCATTTTCGACGGCGGAGGGGTGGCCGGTTGCTTCGATATAAACATCGCAGCCGTATCCGTCGGTGAGCTTCCGTACCTCATCGACCACGTCAACCTTGCCGGGATTGAGACCGGTGTCGGCACCGCACAGCTTGGCGGTTTCGAGTCGCTGGTCGCTCAAGTCGACGCTGATCAGCAGCCGCGGGTTCTTCATGCGGGCGGCGGCGACCATGCCGAGGCCAAGGGGCCCGGCGCCGGCGATGACGACGGTGTCCTGAAACTTTATCTCGCCGCGTTCGACCGCGTGTATGGAACAGGCGAGCGGTTCGATGAAGGCGGCATGCTCCATAGGGATCGATTTCGGCACGCGATAGTTGAGAGAGCCTTTCGGAAAAAGCATGTACTCGGCCATGGCCCCGAAGGTGCGCTGGCGGAAGCCGTAAATGTCATGGACGCGGCACATCCAGTACTGTCCGTCGAGGCAATAACGGCAGTTCCAACAGGGGACGATCTGTTCCGAGACGGCACGGTCGCCTATGGCAAGTCCGTATTTGGCCCCCGCGCCCTCCCCCAGCGCCACGACATCGCCGACGAATTCATGGCCGGGAATGACCGGCGGCTGGCAGTATCCCTTGCGGTGACGATCGCCCCAAAAGAGAGGTGCGCCCAGATAGCATTTGAGATCGCTGGCGCAGATGCCAACCGAGCCAACCCGAATGACGACTTCTCCGGGTCCCGGCCGGGGCACCGCCCACTCCTCCAGACGATAGTCTTCCGGGCCATGGCAGATGACCGCCTGCATGGTCTTGGGAAGTTGTGCCGGCACCTCGCTTGTTGTCATGCTGTCATTCTAGACCAGACGCGGCCAAGGTTGAACCAGACGAGCGGACAAATCACAGAGCCGTATAACCCCCATCGGCGAAGATTGTTTGGCCGGTGATCAAATCGGAGGCCGGAGAGGCGAGAAACAGCACGAGGTCGGCGATTTCCACCGGCTTGCCGAAGCGTCCGAGGGGAATCTTCGCCCGCATCGGGTCGCCCACCTTGGGGTCGCCCCAAACCATCTCTCCCATGGGCGTCAAGATCACCGTCGGACAGACGGCATTGGACTGAATGTTGTACTTGGCCCATTCCATCGTCATCGCCTTGGTCAACGCGTTCAGCGCGTTTTTGGAGGACATGTAGGCGGCGTGTTTGTCGAGCGCCACGGTGCTGGTCTGGGAGCTGACATTGATGATCTTGCCTGCCCCCTTCTCGATCATTTTCGGGGCGAGCGCCTGCGCCAAAAGAAATGGCGCTCGAAGGTTGACGGCCATGATGCGATCCCAATTCTCCACCTTCGCCTCAAGGATGCTCTCAATCGCCGTGATGCCGGCATTGTTGACAAGAATGTCAATCACTCCCCAGGCCTGAAGGGCGGTGCGCGCGGCCATTCGAGTTTGTTCGACAGTCGCAAGATCGGCTTCGATAACGAGACAGCGCCGCCCCATCGCCTCAACCATCGCCTTGACTTCGCCTAGGCCTTGCGGATCGCGTGCCACACCCACAATGTCGGCTCCGGCATCGGCCAGCACCCGGCAAATCTCATTTCCGATGCCCTTCGAGGCGCCGGTCACCAGGGCGTTCTTGCCGGTCAGCGAGAAGCGTTTGACGAACTCTGCCACTGTTTCCTCAACCGAGCTGCATTATCAAGCCCGCGGCTTCACATTGAAGCGCTCGCGGATGCGCGGATCAAGCCCGCGCTTGAAGAGCAGTCAGAGATGGCGGGTTTCGGCCGGTTCGGAGTTCCAGTCGTTGTTCCTGCCGTTTTGATAACGGAGGGGAGCTTTCACGAGTTCCGCAGGCGTTGCATCATCGAGAGCCGCAAGGTTGATTGCATAGAATTCACCGATTTCGTCGTGATGGCCGCGGCCAAATGTTTTTACTCCACAGCGGCTGCAGAAATGATGGTGGATGCGGCGGTTGCCGAATTGGTAGTCCGACAGCGCTTCGCTCCCCTGCAGCAGCCGGAAGGCATCAGCCGGGATCACGGACTTCCAGAACCTCGTCTTGGTGCAAATCGAGCAATTGCACTGGCTTGTCTCCTCCTGCAGGTCGATTGCGCATTGGAAACGGATGGCTCCGCAATGGCAGCTGCCGTGGTATGTCTTCTTCATGAGGAGAACTCCCTTAAAGCGTGGGCGGGGCGAGGGTATCAGATCCGCCGTGACTGTGCGGCAGGAAGGCTCGTAGAGTATGGGAATGGTGCGCGTCACGGGTATCGATCACATCGTCATACGAGTCAGCGACTTTGAAAAATCCAAGGCGTTTTACGGCCGGCTTTTCAAGTTCCTGGGATTTGAGATTTCGGATGAGTATGCGGATGCGATCGGCTGGACGAACGGCAAGACCCGCTTTTGGATCGGCCCTGCCGATGATGAGGGGCGAAAACACCGGTACCGCATCGGAGATGTCGGCTTTCATCACTACGCGTTCCAGCTGCGCAGCCGCAAGGATGTGGACGCGCTGCAGGAGTTTCTCAAGGGGCTGGGAGCACGGATCGTCGATCCGGCCGGGGAGTATTACGACGATTACTATGCCGTGTTCTTTCTCGACCCCGATGGCCTGAAACTCGAGGGCATGAGGTATGGCGAGCGCCACGAACAGGCTGCCCGCAAAAGGGCGCGGCGAAAGGCGGCAAGCCGTTCTCGAGGATCGAAAAGAGGCAGATAGAGTGAGGCCAATCACTCGATACAGCAGAAGTGAATCTTCGCAGCGAGATCATTGCGACAGGAGCGAATCGAACCCGATCCTGAGCGCCGACAACTCATCCGCCACCGCCAGCAGATGGGGATCGCGCGAGATCGCCTCGGCTCGGTAGCGACTGTTGCCGACAGCAGCTCCCCATAATTTGCCGGCGGATTTGGCGGCAGAGGCGATGCGGTTCAGATCGGCGATATCGGCTGCCTTGCTAGAAAACACGCCGCGCCCGCGCGTGAGGGAGAGATCCGATGGACCCACGAAGAGTCCGTCGGCGCAATCGAGCCTGGCGATTTCTTCGCATTGATCGAGCGCGCCTTGGGTTTCGATCATCACGTAACATATGGAGGCGCTGTTTTGACCGGCGATCCAGGCATCGTCGATGGAACCGTACTTGCTGGTGCGGCTGAAACCCATTCCGCGCGTGCCGCGCGGGGGATATTTGGCAGCGGCTGCCGCAGCCTGCGCCTCAGCGAGGCTTCTGATCTGCGGTATGATCACCCCCTTTGCGCCGCAGTCGAGCGCAATTTGGATACGCGCCTGATTGGGCTCACGCACTCTGACGAACGTGGCAAGCCCCAGAGAATTGCAAAACGGCACAAGCCGGTCGAGCGCCGTTTCCTCAATGGTTCCGTGCTCCATATCGAAAATCACCGTGTCATAGCCGGCCAGGCGGCCGATCTCGCAGGGCTTATGGGTGTCAGATTCAAGCCAAAAGGCAATCAATGGTCGAGGCACGCGACATTCCTCACTCATCCGCAGGCCGCCAAGCTAGCGGCGATGGCTATTCCAAGCAAATGATCGGTGGACCGACGGTGAAGCTTGAGGGAAACATATAACGACGAGACGCCTGGTCTCGAAAACAATTACTTGCGGTGTTGGTCCTTGAGAGGATTGTTCGACAATGGCCGATGAGCGCCTGTGGCGGCCCGCCGACAACACCCTGTTCGACGTGGTGGTGGTGGGGTCCGGCTGCGCAGGTCTCACGGCTGCACTCACAGCTTCAGCCGCAGGCGCGAGCGTGCTGATCCTCGAGAAAAGCGGCCTTATCGGCGGTACCAGCGCCATGTCGGGCGGGGGCACCTGGATTCCATGCAACCGGCTGGCGCGTCAGGCGGGCTTGAGCGATTCCCGCGAGGATGCCTTGACCTATCTTCGCTTCGCATCGCCCGAAGGGTGGCGGGAGGTTGAGGATGCGAACTGGCAGAGCTTTGTCGATCATGCGGCAGAGATGATCGATTTCGTCGAACGTCACAGCCCTATCAGGTATCAGCTCATTGCCGAGCCCGATCCCCAGGCTGAACAACCCGGTGGCAAGGCCTCGGGTCGAATGATCTCTCCCTTGCCAGTATCGTTGCGGCTCTTAGGCAGGCTGAGAGGGAAACTGCGGGGTTCGACGCTGCCCCATTACTTCACCTATGAGGAGATGGTCGGGCACGATCTCTATCACGCCCCCTTGCAGACCATCATCAAGCTCGCCCCGCGGCTCATCCGCCGGTGGCTCACGGCGGAACGCGGGCAAGGATCGGCGCTGATCACAGGACTGCTTGCCGGCTGTTTCCAGCATGGCTGCAAGTTATCGTTCAACACGCGGGTGACTTCGCTGACGCTGGAGCCGCAAGGGACGATCAGCGGCGTCAGCGCGCGAGTGGGAACTAGAACGATTTCAATCTCGGCGCGGCGCGGCGTGATCCTGGCAACGGGCGGCTTCGAGTGGGACGCTCAGCTCCTCAACCGCTATTTCCCGGGCGGTGCAGAACGGATCGGAAGTCCCAGCAGCAACGAGGGAGACGGACAGAAGCTTGCGGAAAAAGCCGGCGCGAAGCTCGACCGCATGGATCAGGCGAACATCCATCCTACGCTTCCGACGGATTACGATGGCCGCCCTTCCGGGATGCCCTACACGTATCAGGCGGAGCCCCATGCGATCGTCGTCAACGGAAAGGCTCAGCGTTTCGTCAGCGAGTACGACTATAACATCGGGGAGGCTCTCGACCGGCGCGATCCCGTCACGGGGCAGCCGATCAATCTGCCGGCCTGGCTGATCGGCGATGATCGCTTCTGGAGACGTTCGCCCGTGTTCCGCCGGTATGCGGGGAACGACCCTCGCTGGGTCAAGAAAGAGAACTCACTCAAGGCGCTGGCTAAGGCCATTGACGTTTCGGCCGAAGCGTTGAGCGCAACCGTGGAACGATGGAACGGCTTTTGCGCGGAGGGAGTCGATCATGACTTTCATCGCGGAGAAAGGCTGTGGGAGCGCTACAAGAGCAAGCGCGCCGCCGGGGCGGGTGAGACTGTATCGCTCGGCGCAATAGAGCGGGCACCGTTCATCGCGATGAGCTTCAACCGATCGATTGTCGGAACCAAGGGCGGCGCCAGGACGAATCCGAAAGGCGAGGTTTTGCGTGCGGATGGCACCGTGATCACCGGGCTCTATGCCGCCGGCAATGTGATGGCCAATCCGATCGGAACGCGCGCGGTGGGCGCCGGCACGACCATCGGCCCGTGCATGACCTGGGGCTATATCTGCGCGAAGAGCATCCTTGCTGCGAACCGGTGAAGAGACACTTACCAAAGCTGTGCGAGGGAAATGAAGAAGTTTGGATATTTGTAGGGTCGCCTTGGAATTGTTGGGCGATCTCGGGCATATATCCTAGACTCTCCTTCAGGAGGCAGATCATGGCGAGACCATCCGACTCAGCGCTCATCATTCCAGCTTTCACTGCGATCTACGCGGCCCTCGACCCCTGGACGCTGCCGCTTCTGCGATTTCTTGCCGGACTGTCGATGGCCATGCACGGGTGGGTGCATGTGAACAGCGACATGAACGCCACGGCTGCCTATTTTGCAGGGGAAGGATATGTGCCGGGCCTGTTCTGGGCGTGGGCGGTAACGCTTACCGAATTCGTTGCCGGACCCATGCTGGCGGTCGGCTTTTTGACGCGGCTCGCGGCGCTGCCGATTTTCATCTTTCTGGTGACGGCGGTTTTCTACCACATGAAAAACGGCTTCTACTGGGACCGGGGAGGCTTCGAATATCCGCTCATGTGGGCGGCGGTTGTGTTGGTGTTCCTCGCCAAAGGCGGAGGCAAGGTTTCGGTCGACAACCTGTTGGGACGGAGTTTTTAAGGCGGATGCGGAAGACGAGCGCGGATCATCCCGCTCTTCAGCGCTTCCCGACATAGGGATTTTTCGCCTGGCGCAGAGCGATGCGGACGGGTGAACCCTCGAAGCCGAAATCGTCGCGCAACCCGTTCACCAGATAGCGCGTGTAGGACATGGGCAAATCCTTGACGTTGGAACTGAAGATCACGAACGTTGGCGGCCTGGCGTTCGACTGGGTCATGTAGCGCAACTTGATGCGGCGCCCGGCGGGAGCGGGTGGCGGATGACGCGCCAACATGCCTTCAAGCCAGCGATTGAGAGCGGAAGTGGACACGCGCTTGTTCCAAGTTTCATAGGCGGAGAACACAGCGTTCATCAGCCGGTCGAGATTCTGGCCGCGCAAACCCGATACCGCAACCATTTCGACGCCTCGAAGCTGGGGAAGCGATTCATCGAGCTGGCGCTTGAATTCCCTCAAGCGCGCGGGCTTGTGGTCGATGAGATCCCACTTGTTGAGCGCAATGACGAGCGCGCGGCCTTCCTGCTCAACGAGATCGGCAATCTGCAGATCCTGCTTTTCGAACGGCGCCTCGGCATCGACTACCAGTATGACAACCTCGGAGAATCTGATGGCTCGCAGGGCGTCGGCCACCGACAGCTTTTCCAACTTGTCCTTGATCTTGGCCTTTTTTCTCAAGCCGGCGGTGTCCCAGAGCTTTATTGCCCGGTTCGCGAAGGACCAATCGGTGGAGACCGCATCGCGCGTGATGCCTGCTTCCGGACCGGTGAGCATGCGTTCCTCGCCCAACAGCGCATTGACGAGGCTTGATTTGCCGACATTGGGCCTGCCGATGATCGCCAGGCGCAAGGGACGCACGGGGTGCTGATCTGCCTGTTCGTCCGTTTCTGCTTTCGGCTCCTCCGTGTCGTCGGCATTTTGCGACGCTGATTTGATCGCGTGATAAAGCTCGTCCAAACCTTCGCCATGTTCGGCGGAGAATGCGATGGGTACACCGAGACCCAGCTCGTAGGCTTCGAAAAGAGTATCCTTGCCGCGCCAGCCTTCGGCCTTGTTGGCGAGCAGAACAACCGGCTTTCCCTTGCGGCGCACGATGGAGGCGAAGTGACGGTCGAGGGCGGTCACACCTTCACGCGCATCAATCATGAAAAGACAGAGATCGGCTTCTTCGATGGCGGCCTCGGTCTGCCGGCGCATGCGTCCTTCCAGGCTCGGGGAACGAGCATCATCAAGACCAGCGGTGTCGATGAGAGTGAAGGTCAAGCCACCGAGGGATCCTTCACCCGTTCGCCGGTCGCGCGTCACCCCCGGCCGATCGTCCACAAGGGCGAGCTTCCTGCCGATCAGACGATTGAAAAGCGTCGACTTGCCGACATTCGGCCGGCCCACGATCACGATCTGCAAACTCATTCCTCGGACTGTACTATCTCATCGCAATGAGGTCACCGTCGTCGGCGAGCAGATAGATCGTTCCCGATGCTATGATCGGGGGGACGAAAATTTTGGACTTCAGCCCGATGGTGTTGAGGACTTCGCCCGATTGGGCGGACAGCATGACGAGACTTCCTTCCGAGCTGGCAAGAATAAGTTTCCCTCCACCCATGACAGGACCTGTCCAAATTCCCTGAGGGAGATCCTTGATCCACCTTACGCCACCGGTCTTGCGGGAGATGGCGGCCACCTTGTTGCGATTGGTGACGATGAACAAATAGTCGCCCGAAACCCACGGCGTCTGGGTGCCGGCAAGATCGCGCTGCCAGGCGCGGCTTCCGTCTTTTGCATGGAATGCCACGAAGCTGCCGGAGTGCGAAATGGCGAAGACCTGGCCGGCATCGATGACGGGACGGGCGGCGATATCGTTCAGGTTTGCAAGGGAGGAGCCGGTATCGGTCGAGGCAAGGGTGTCGGTCCACAGCGGTGAGCCATCAGACAGCCGGAAGGCAGTGACATCTCCCGACGTTTGAGGGACGACGACGACCTCCCCGTCGATGGCGGCGGAGGTGCTGGTCAGCACGGAGGCGCTCTCGCCAACACCTTGCGAGGACCAAAGCTCTGCTCCATCGGCAGTCGAGAGACAGTGAACCTGGTTGGAAACCGAAGCGAAGACCATCTTGCCGTCGGCCACCGTGGGCGCGGCGCGCAAGGGAGACCCTATCTGCTTGCGCCAGAGGATTTGTCCCGACGCGGCATCGAGAGCCAATGCCTCGCCGAATGCACTGGTGGCGTAAACGCGAGCACCATCGGTGGCCAGACCGCCGCCAAAAGCGCCTTTGCCGTCCTTGCCTTCGGGAACCAGGGAGCGGGACCAAATCGACCCGCCGCTTTCGGCAGAGAAGGCGCGCACCGTCGCCCTGGTATCGAGGACAAAAACGCGCCCTCCAGCGATGACGGGAGTAGCGGTCAGCCTGCCGTTGCGGCTTGAACCTTCACCGGCGTGGATCGCAAAGGCACGAACGGGTTGCGGACTCAGAGCAAGATTGTGGAGAGCATTGGACGTGTTTCCGCCAGGCTGGGGCCAGCCCGGATTGGTCTGCGCTGCGGGAACGACGATCGGTTCGGCAGAAATCGCCGTGTCGGTCGGGTCCTGGCTGTTCTGCAGAACCGATTCACGCTGACCGGGGAGAACGGTGTCATCGGCGCCGGTCAGCAGGTTTTTGGCCGCGCTGCAGCCCAGCAGAGCGACCGAGAGGAGTGAAATCATAAGCGAGTGGCGGATCATCCAGGCATCCCTGCTCGTTCGGCTACTGAACAACCGGCTTTTTCGCATCCAGTCGCGGCGCCAATAAGGAAATCATCACCTGCGCCCGTTGACGAAGACCCTCGGGCGCCTCGGCATCGAGAACGACCTCATTCATGAGCCGATCAGTTTCTGTATAGTCATTGGCTCGATAGGCGGAAAGAGCGAGGACCTCGCGTGCGTGGTTGCGCCAGATATTGTCAGGCTGGTTAAGATCGGCCACCCGCTTGACGATCTCCTCGTGCGGGGCCGTATCGACAAGTAGATAGGCTGCACGTATGCGTGCAGCCGCACGCAAGTTCGGATCGACGCTGGACGTTGCGGCGATCTCATCATACTCCTTGATCGCTTGATCCTTCTTGCCGGTGGCGGCGAGCCGGGCGGCCATGTTCAACTCGGCCAGATACTTGTAGCCCTTGTGGGAACCGGCGGCGACTTCGGCGAATTTCTTCATGGCCTCGTCTGCCTTGCCCGCGGCCGTGAGCTCGACCGCAGCAAAATAACTGCGGGCGGCCTCTTCGGCCTTTTTCAGCTGCCAGAACTGCCAAGCTTTGTAGGCGGCGACGACAGTGATCACGGCAATGCATAGGGCGAGAAACAGATTGCCCCAACGTTTCCAGAGGTCCTGGATCTTTTGGCGGCGTACCTCCTCATCCACCTCGCGGTAAAGGGAGTCATCGGACAAAGACATGGCTCTCTCGGCAGTTAATCGACATGAGCGGGTAAATCAGTGCAGCGGTGAAATCAAGGCAAAATCACGTACCCACTAGCCTATCGTACTTCAAACCAGGCCTGGAGACCTGAATCGAAGTGCTCTGCAACGGCGCTGGCGATCAGCCATCTGCCGGGGTTGTCGGCAATGAACATAATTTTGGCAGGTTCAAGGGGGCGAACGAGAAACGTATCGCGCCAAACGGGCTCGGTCACGGCCCGGCCAGCCACCTCGACAAGCCTTGCCGCATGGCCGTGGATGTGCAGCACATGGCTTACGCGCGTGATGTTGTCCACGGTGATCGCCACGGTCACGCCAGGCTGAACGCGGAAGAGAGGTTCGGATGCCAGCCCGGCATTGCCATTTACGGCCCAGAAGAGTCCTCGTTCGGCAAGCTCGCTCATGCGACGGGGAACTCCTTCGTGATAGGCCCGCTGCAAGGTGCTGCCGGCACCTCCCTCGATGGTGAACGTGACATCGTGCAAGGCCGCATAGTTGAAGTAGTCGGGGAGAGGATTTGACTTCAGGGGCTTCGGCGGCGGTGCTTCGGGCAGCAGTGCGCCTTCACGCACGATTTCAGCAAGCTCGATCGTCTCCTTCGGCTCCTCAAGCGCAAGGGAAAGAGGCGAAGGCCCTGCGGGCACGAGAAGGTCCGTGCGCTGGCCGGGGAGAAGCGCCACACTTTGCGACGGCTTGGCGGCACGGACCGGTTGCCCGTCATTGGCGATCACCGATGCCGCAGCACCTGTGAGCTTGAGGTTGAGGAAACGGGCATTGGCAGCGTTGAGCATGCGCAGACGCAAGTGCTTGTTGGCCGGGGCAAACAGCATGGGACGGGCCGCGCCGTTCACGGTCAGCAGGTTGCCGATCCGGCCCTGCCCGCTTGCCGCCGAGCGTTCATGAAAAGACGCTTCGTCGAGTGCGCCCGTCGCGTTCAGCTTCCAGTCGTCGATGATCATGGGAAGATCGTGGGTCGCTTCATCTGCGTGATCCTCATCGACGATGAGAATGCCATAGAGACCCCGCTCGCGCTGAACGGAGCTGTTCCACGTCGTGTGGTACCAAAACGTACCGGCATCGGGGGGGACAAATACGTAGTCGAAGACGGACCCCGGCTCGACCGGCGCCTGGGTCAGGGGTGTCCCGTCCATTCGATTGGGCACGCGAACCCCGTGCCAATGGATCCCGATCGGCTCATCGATCTCGTTGTAGACGCGGACCCTGAACTCCTCGCCCCGGCGGGCGTGCAGAGACGGCCCCGGCACAGTGCCGTTGAAGCCCCACAATCCTGCAGTGGAGAAAATGGGAAGCGTCGGGATCGGGCCGGCACGTAGTTCGACGGTGGCCCTAGCTAGAGCAGGACAGCTGCCCGCGCCCGCCGTAAGCAAGCCCGCCAGCACCGTGCGGCGCGACATCCACATGGCTCAATCCGAGACGTCGTAGGTATTTTCCTTTGCCGGAAACGTTCTCGAACGGACTTCCTCGGCATAGGCTGCGATGGCCGACTCGATGGCCTTGCCAACCTTGCCGAACTCCTTGACGAATTTCGGCACGCGCGGGGAAAGCCCAAGCATATCCTCCATCACGAGAATCTGGCCGTCGCATTTTGCCGACGCGCCGATGCCAATTGTCGGTATCGCTACCGATCGCGTGATCTTCACCGCCAGCGGCTCGGCAATCGCCTCGAGCACGACGGCGAAGGCTCCAGCCTCGGCGACGGCGTGAGCATCCTCTTCGATTGCCTGCCACTCAGCGCGCTTGCGCCCCTGCGTCTTGAAGCCGCCGAACATGTTGATGTACTGCGGCGTCAAGCCAATATGCGCCATGACCGGAATGCCGCGCTCGGTGAGAAAACGGACGGTCTGCGCCATGCGCCGACCCCCTTCGATCTTCACCGCTCCACACTGGGTTTCCTTGATGACGCGGGCGGCGTTGTGAAAGGCCTGGGAGGGGCTTTCCTCATAGGACCCAAAAGGCATATCGACCACGACCAGCGCCCGCTTGGCGCCGCGCATGACGGCGCGGGCATGCATGATCATGAGCTCCAGCGGAACCGGCAAGGTGGTTTCGAAACCGTGCATGACCATGCCGAGCGAATCGCCGACCAAGATGAAATCGACATGTCGGTCGGCTATCGCGGCGGTATGTGCATGATAGGACGTCAGCGCGACGATAGGCTCGCCCCCTTTGCGGGCAAGAATTTCAGGAGCAGTGACGCGGCTTGACGGTTTCTGGATGGTCATCACAAAACGCCTTGCGTAGGGAAGTAGAACTAGCCGTAAACGACCGACGAAACCATAGACCGCATCATCCCGTCAGAGACAAGATGGAGACGCCGGTGATCAGCGGGTGAAGCTGCGCCATGGCGGCAAAGAGAGCAATACCGCCCAAAATCGACAGGAGATCATGCCCGGGGCGGGTGTCCGGGAGGGCCGCGGACCCGGCAACGGCGAGCGCGATCTGGGCACCGGCAATAGCGAGAGCACCGCCGAAGAGGATGATGCTGGCAAGGTCGCCCCTGACGAAGAGGTGTCCCATTGCCCAGAAGGCCAGGGCAAGCGGAAGCGGAAAACGCACGTACCTGCGAAGGCTTCCACGAAAAGCGGAAACTCCAAGAAGCAACGAGGCAATTGCAAGCGCTGCAAATGTGGCAGAGCGACCCCAGGACGGTGGCGCGTAGACCGGTTTCAGGTGAGCCTCCCTCCAAGCGAGAATGAGGGCACCCACCAACAGCAGCGATACCAGGCCAACCAGGGGAATAAAGAGGCGGCCCAAGGCGGATTTGAGCTTCAGACGCAAGGCCGGAGCTGAGAGCGCGACCTGAACGGAAGCCCACATCGCAACGGCGGCGGCGAGCGCAAGCATCAGACGAGCGGAATGTTCAATACATAAGGATGAAAGACAAAGAGGAAGAAAGCGTAGAGCACGACCCCGGCAAAGATTGAAATCGGGTCGTGGCGGGGTTTGGGAGCGAAGTTCGGAACCGTGCCACGGAGGCTGTTGATGGCAATATCAATGAGGCCGTAGAGGAGGAAGGCGCCGAACAGGATGACGCTCGCAAGCTTTCCGTTCGACAGGAGGTGGCCGGCCGCCCAAAGCGCTATTCCGATGGACATGGGATTGCGAAGCAAACGCTTCAGACGCCCCTGGTGGAGATAGATGGCAAAACAGATCATGGCGAAGAGCACGAGGACCATGGTCACATGACGGCCCCAAACGGGGGGCCAATAGAGAATGTCCGCCGCGGCAGGACCGGCGCGGGTGCGAAAATATCCCCAGATTATGAGGGCCAAGCCCGTCACCGAGATGAGCGAATAAATTCCCTTGTAGGGCCCCTCGCCCAAGCGCCCGATGGCCGCTGTGCGCAGCGCGCGGGCATAGGAGAAGAGATGGACCCCGAAAAAGATGATAACGCCGGCAATGAGAATGCTCATCGATTTCCTTTCCTCGATAGCGCACCCCCTGGCATCACCTGCCGCGCGTTTCTCGGTAAAACTATTGAACGAACGGGAGAATTTCGAGGCTCGCGCATCAAAGAGAGCGTTTCAGAAGCATTAAAGTAGTTAATATTTGCCTTAAATCGGCCCCTTTCCGCAACGAGTTTGCCGCGGCATGGTCAAACAGGGGATGATTCGATGAAACCGACGCTGATTTTGGTCGGCGCCGATAAAGGCGGCGTTGGCAAGACAACCATTTCGCGGGCTCTTTTGGATTTTCTTACGCGCAAGAACGTCATGAGCCGGGCGTTCGACACCGAAAATCCGCGAGGAACGTTGCATCGGTTCTATCCCACAATCACTGAGGTGATCGACCTTCATCACGTCGGGGATCAAATGAAAATCCTCGACACGCTCGACACGGTCAACGTGCGACTGACTCTGGTGGACTTGAAGGCCGGCAATCTCGGCCGCGCGCTTGATACGTTCGAGAAGATCGGCGTTCTGGAAGCCGCCCGTGCGGGGCATTTCGACCTTGGCCTTATCCATGTGATCGGACCGGCCATCGCCTCAATGGACGAGATTGGCGAGCTTGCGAAGTTCATGCAGGGCGTCAATTACGTGGTGGCGCGCAACTTCGTCAACGAAACAAGCTTCTTCGAATGGGATCCCAAAACCTACAAGCGCTATTTCGCCCGGATGAAAGCGCAGGACGAGATCGATATTCCAAAGCTCAATGAAATGGCCTATGAGCAGGTCGATCTGTCGGGAGTCACCTTCAAAGACTTCATCGACAACAAGGCGGCGGACGGGACACAGGCCAATTTCTCCTTCGTGCTCAGAGGCTATGTACGGCGGTGGTGCTACGAGATCGACCAGGAGTTCGAGCGGCTTGCGCTGCTGCAAAACCTTTTCACCCAGCGGGCACCGGCGGCGGCCGCGGCCGAATAGCACCAGGTCTCGACGGCGGGAGCATAGGCGGTGCTCCCCCCATAGCAGTGCAACGGCTTACGGAGTTTTTCCGTGACGCCGAAGATTCATGTCATCTGTTCTGACCAAGCGCGCAACGGCAAGACACTGTTGTCTCGCATCATCGCCGATGAGCTGACGCTCATCGGACGCGAGCCGATGATATTCGATGCCGAATTTCCTTCGGGCGGTATTCGATTGTATCTGCCCGAGCGCACCAGGCTTGTCGACCTCGGCAAGATCGGCGGGCGGATGGCAATGATCGATACGATCCTCGGCACCTCGCCGCGCGATTATGTGATCGACCTGCCCTGCCGCTTGCTGGTTGAAACCTTCAAGCTTCTGGAGCAAATCGACTTCATCGTCGAGGCGCGGAAAGCGGGTTTCTCGACGATCGTGCTTTTCATTATCGACCGCCAGTTCTCATCTCTCAGAGCCGCCCGGCAAGTTTACAATGGGGGGCAGTTCGACCGCTACGTACCGGTGCGGAACCTGGCGGTAGGCCATGTCAGCGATTTCTCCCAGGTTCACAATCTCTATGGCGAAATCGCCGAAGATGGGGAAATAGTGCTCTCGCTGCTCGAACGGAGCATCCTCAATTTTCTGGAACAGCGGGGGTTTTCATTCAGCGCCTTCATGATGAATCATTACGATCCGTTGCCGCACGACATCCGGCGGCCTTTGCGCTCGTTCCTCAACGATGTGTTCGCACAGCTTCGAGACATCCACGGGCGGATCGAGGTCAGCGGCCTGCGGCGAATGGGACTCGTGTAGTCCTTCTCGGATATCAGGGGGCGGATGTTGGAAAAATCGCTTGAAGCACTGCGCATACGCGAAGGGTTGCTGTTTCTGGCAGGCTTTGCCCTTTGCATACCGGCCGCCAATTGGCTGATTGGCAACGTGGGCACGGTGTGCGATCCATCGGGGACCCCGTGTCTTATTCCCGTCGCTCCAGGAGTCATGGCGCCCAGCGGCGTGCTCACCGTGGGGCTTGCCTTCATCTTGAGAGATCTGGTGCAACGGCGCCTCGGCTTGAAGGCCGCGGCAGCGGGGATAGCGGCGGGCACTCTGTTGTCGGCGCTGGTCGCGCCGCCCTCGCTGGCCATGGCCTCGGCGGGCGCCTTTCTCGTTTCGGAAACGGCGGACATGCTGGTTTACACACCCCTGCAGCGACGACGGCTGATGCTCGCGGTCTTTGCAAGCAGCCTCGTGGGTCTGGTGGTCGACAGCATCGTCTTCCTGTCGCTGGCATTCGGCAGTCTGGCGTTCCTGGAAGGCCAAATCCTCGGGAAGACGTGGATGGTTCTCGCATCGCTGCCGGCAATCTACTGGCTGCGACGGCGGGACCAAAGACTTGGACTGAGCGCAGCCTAGCCTCGTCCTCGATAAGGGGCGACGCCCTGGTCGGGCAGCCAGATCCCATCAGGCGGCGACCCGGCCTGCCAGAACACGTCAATCGGTATGCCGCCGCGCGGATACCAGTAGCCGCCGATCCGCAGCCAAAGAGGCTCCAGGACGGCCATGAGTTTCTTGCCGATCGTAACGGTGCAATCCTCGTGAAACGCTCCATGGTTGCGGAAAGAAGCCAAAAAAAGCTTCAGGGATTTTGACTCCACAATCCACTTCGAAGGCACATAGTCGATGACCAAATGGGCGAAGTCCGGCTGCCCGGTCACTGGGCAGAGCGAGGTGAATTCGGGTGCTGTGAAGCGTACCACGTAATGGGTGTCCGAATGAGGATTCGCCACTCTTTCAAGGACAGCCTGATCTGGATTTGCGGGCAGCGGAGTGCGAACTCCGAGCTGGGTCAGCCTGCCTGTATCTTGCTTGCTCATCGGTTCGGATTAGAACGGATGCGCCGGTGAAGCAAGGACGGCGGTTTAGGCACGGAGCGCGTTTCAAAAAAAGGGTGGGGGTTCGTGCTACGCACCCCCACTTCGATCCTTCCAAAACGTGGATGGATTTCCTTAAGCCGCTCGTCGGACCATCCCGACTACGACAAGAACGATGATGGCACCGATCGCGGCTGAGATTATTGCGCCAATGATATTGCCACCGAGGTTGAGCCCTATTGCAGGGAACAACCAGCCAGCAACCACGGCGCCGACAATACCCACTATGATATTGCCGACCAAACCAAATCCTGCACCCTTTACCACCTGCCCGGCTAGCCAACCGGCGATGGCACCGATGATCAGCGCTATAATCAAGCCCTCAAGAGTCATAAGCACCCTCCTCAGCATTATGCCCGAGCCTGGCATCTTAACCGATTCGCGCCTGCCTCGTAGGAATGTCTAAGATTTGGTAAAGAACGCCTCCTTACTCCCACTCGATCGTGCCTGGGGGCTTCGACGTCACGTCGTAGACAATTCGGCTTATTCCTTTGATTTCGTTTATTATTCTGGTGGCGGTCGCGGCCAGGAAGCCGTGGTCGAAGGCAAAGCTTTCGGCTGTCATGCCATCGGTCGATGTAACAGCCCGCAGGGCCAGAACGGCATCATAGGTGCGCACATCGCCCATGACACCAACGGTTCTCACCGGCAGCAATACGGCAAACGCCTGCCAAATGGCGTCATAGAGACCGGCCTTGCGAATCTCATCGAGGAAAATGGCGTCGGCCTTGCGCAGCAGGGCGAGCTTCTCGCGGGTGACTTCTCCCGGGATGCGAATGGCGAGACCGGGGCCCGGGAAGGGGTGGCGGGCCAGGAAATGCTCGGGCAGTCCCAGCTCGGCACCAAGGGCGCGAACTTCGTCTTTGAAGAGGTCACGCAGCGGCTCGACAAGCTGCATGCGCATACGGCTCGGCAGGCCCCCGACATTGTGGTGCGATTTGATCGTTACCGAGGGGCCGCCGCTGTGCGAGACGCTTTCGATGACGTCGGGGTAGAGCGTTCCCTGCGCGAGGAAGGCAGCCCCGCCCGCCTTGGCGGCCTCCTCCTCGAAGACATCGATAAACAGCCGGCCGATGGTTTTGCGTTTTTCTTCGGGATCGGTAATCCCCGCAAGCTCGCGCAGAAACATCTCGCTCGCATCCACATGGACAAGGGGAATGTTGTAGGCCTCGCGGAAGAGCCGGACGACTTCTTCGGATTCATCCTGCCGCATCAGCCCGTGATCAACAAAGATGCACGTGAGCTGCTCGCCAATGGCCTCGTGGATGAGAACCGCGGTCACCGCGCTGTCGACACCGCCGGACAGACCGCAGATCACACGTTCAAAGCCGACCTGCTTCTTGATTCGGTGGATTGCATCCTCCTTGAACGACGCCATCGACCAGTTGCCGTGGCAGCCGCATATCTCCAGCACGAAATTTTTCAGCAGCCGGGCGCCGTCGGGGGTGTGGATGACCTCGAGATGAAATTGAGTGCCGTAGAACTGCCGCTTGTCATCGGCAATGGCGGCAAAGGGAGCGCCCGGCGAAACAGCAACCGGCCGGAATCCAGGAGGCAGGGACACTACGCGGTCTCCATGGCTCATCCAGACCTGATGTTTCTCGCCCATAGTCCAAAGGGAGTCGAACAACGCGCAATTGGCTTTCACCTCGACGTAGGCACGGCCGAACTCGCGATGATCGGACGGCTCGACCTTTCCTCCGAGCTGGGCGCACATGGTCTGCTGCCCGTAACAGATGCCGAGCACGGGAAGGCCAACAGAGAAAATCCGCGAGTGAGCGGCCGGGCTTTGCGCTTCATGCACCGAGGCGGGGCCGCCGGAGAGGATGATCCCCTTCAGTCCGTCGCGGCTCAACGCCTTGTCGGCAAGCTGATAGGGAACGATTTCCGAATACACACCCGCTTCGCGGACCCGCCGGGCGATGAGTTGGGTAAACTGGGATCCGAAGTCGACAATAAGGATGCGCTCGGGTGTCATGGCGAGGAATTAAAGCAAAGTGCGTGGCTCGGCAATATGCGGAAACGGATTGTCGGCCGCGCATTTTACCGACCCCTCATGCCTCTAGCGGACAGGTGAAAGGGAATTTCGCTCGATGGCTGTCGAAAGCTTGTCGACTGCGGCTGCAAGCCTTTCATCAATAATTTGCAAATATTCACTCCAATCACTGTAGCGGCGCAGCTCCTGCCGCCCGTCGGAAATTCCCCGCAGGCCCACCAAGGGGACCGAGAATTGCATAGCGGCACGAAGCACGGCAAAGGTTTCCATGTCGACCATGTCGGACTCGATGAGATCATAGGCAGCACCATTGACGATGCTTGCGCCGGTTGCGAGCCGTGCGGATTTGATGGATGGAATTTGGAGCGGCAATGCCACCGTGGCCGGCAGGTCGAGGAAGGGTGTCTCGCCCTTTGGAAAACCCAAGGCCGAGGCGTCCATGTCGCGGTAGGAGACATGGGAAACCTGGTAGATTTCACCCTGCTCCAGGGTGCGCGATCCGGCGGAGCCCAAGGAGACAACCAGGTCGGGAAGCTTTTCTTGGGCTGCCAAGCTTGACAAGGAGGCAGCTGTCACCGCTGCGGCCTCCACAGGGCCGACACCCGTGATCAATGGGGTAAATCGTTGCTTGAGCTCCACCCCGTACTCGGCTGTGGCCGCCATGACGAACAGCACCCGCTGGCCGCCAATCCGGGTCATCGGTGCTTCCGGACGTGATGTCATTTGTCGTGTCGCATGCAGGCTATGAAGAATCCATCGGTGTAATGGTTGAGGGGCGTCAAGAGCAAAGTTTGGTGTGAACCATCAGCGGACGGCGGCCGCCCGGCAAGAAAACCCGTGCGCCATTGCTCTTCGTAGGGCACCAGCCTGAACTGCGGATGGGCAGCGAGGAAGAGGTCTATCTGATCCTGATTTTCCTCAGGCAGCAGCGAACAGGTGATGTAGTGCACCCTGCCCCCCGGGCGTGTGAGCTTTGCACCTTGCTGCAAGAGCCGTCGCTGGGTGTCGATCCTCTGCCCTAGAACCTCGGGCCGCAAGCGCCACTTGGCATCGGGCCTGCGGCGCCATGCGCCGGAGCCCGAACAAGGAGCATCGATGAGCACGAGATCGAGTTTTCCTCGCAAAGCGTCGAGGCGGTCTGGCTCGTCGGCCGGAATTACCTGGACGTTGCGCGCGCCCGATCTCTGCAGGCGCTCGAAGATCGGCCGCAAGCGCTGGCGGTCGCTGTCATAGGCGTAGATCTGGCCCTTGTTTTCCATCATTGCAGCAAGGGCGAGGCTCTTGCCGCCGGCGCCGGCGCAGAGATCGGCAACCTGCTCGTGCGCCTTGGCCCCGGACAGGAGCGTGGCAATCTGGGAACCTTCATCCTGGACTTCGAACCAACCTCTGGCATGGGCTGGTTCGGCTTCGACGTTCGGATTTCGCCCCGCCGCGGCAGGAACCGGGAGACGTATGCAGTTCGAAACATAGGTCGCGGGCGAGGGTTTGAACTTTGCGAGCGCTTTAAGCGCCCTATCGGTCGATGTCTTCAACGTATTGACCCGCAAGTCAACAGGAGCTCTTTCCGCCAAGGCCTGCCCTTGCTCGACACGAGCGTCGGAGAACTGTCGGGCGAAGGACTGGTCGAGCCATTCCGGATAATCTCCCCTGATCCAAGGCATTGCACTCTGCCTCGTGCCCGAGGCAAGACTCAAACGCTCCTCGGCAGAGAGGGGGCCTGGGCCATGTTCCTCAACACACAGCTCCGCCAGCTGTTCGGGCGGCAGCTTCCACTGAACCCGCAGTGCTGCCAGGACGAGAGCGCGCGGACTATCACTTCCCATCATGTCGGCGAGAGACGCACGCCGGCGCAGGGCATCGTAGACGATGTTGCCGATCACCGCGCGATCGCTGGCGCCGGCGAAACGACGAGCCTTGCCCCAATCCTTGAGAGCATCGGCCACGGGACGATGCCGCCCCAGCACGTCTTCGAGAATTTCGATCGCCGCAGACGCGCGGCCGCCCATGCGCATAGCAAAGCCATCATTGCAAAAACAGCCGCAGGGCAAACCAAATCCACATGGCGAGCAAGGTGATGACCGACGCGGTGAATGCGTAGAAGCGGTCGATCACCAGGTTGCGGCCGGTGTGGATATAGCTGTGCACAAGCCGTGACAACACAAATACCCAGGCGAGCACGACCTGGACCGCATCGGCCAAGCGGGTGGACAACAAAAGTGCGATCAACATATAGAAAAGGACCGGAAGCTCGAACTGGTTTTGGTAGTTGTTGGCACGCTTGCGCAGATTTTCGGGCCATTTCGAATTGTCCAGCGCCACATCGCCCAAGCGGACTTCGCCGCGCCGTGCCGCCGCCACGCGCCCGCTTCCGGTGAGGAAAACCAAAAGGAAGATCAGGGCCACATGCAGCAGGGCGGGCAGCAACAGCATTTTGTCAATGGTCATCCTCACTCCTGCCGCTGATAATTCGGAGCCTCGCGAGTGATCATGACGTCGTGCACATGGCCTTCGCGCCATCCGGCACCGGAAATGCGAATGAATTTGGCGCGCTGCTGAAACTCTTTCATGTTGGCTGCACCGATGTAGCCCATGGCCGCACGCAAACCTCCCACCAGCTGATGCACAACCGTTGAAGCTGCGCCCTTGTAGGGCACCTGCCCTTCTATCCCCTCGGGCACGAGCTTGAGCTGATCCTTCACCTCCTGCTGGAAATAACGGTCGGCCGATCCTCGCGCCATGGCCCCGACCGAGCCCATGCCGCGATAAGACTTATAGCTTCGCCCCTGGTAGAGGTAGACTTCTCCGGGGCTTTCGTCGGTCCCGGCGAGCAGCGACCCAATCATCGCGCATTGAGCTCCCGCAGCCAGAGCCTTGGCAAGATCGCCGGAAAATTTGATGCCGCCGTCGGCGATGACAGGCACGTTCGCTTTGGCAGCGACGGCAACACAGTTGATGACAGCGGAAAGCTGAGGAACGCCGACGCCCGCGACGATCCGGGTGGTGCAGATGGAGCCCGGCCCGATCCCTATCTTCACCGCATCGGCTCCGGCATCGATCAACGCCTTGGTGGCTTCCGCGGTGGCAACATTGCCGGCAATCACCTGGACTTTGTTGGAGAGCCGCTTGATGCGTTTCACCTGATCGATGACGTGGATCGAATGACCATGAGCGGTGTCGACGACAATTGCATCGGCCCCGGCATCCATCAGGGCGCGGGCACGCTCGAAACCCTTGTCACCGGTCCCCGTGGCGCCGGCGACCCGCAGCCTGCCCTGCTCGTCTTTCGCGGCATGGGGATGGAGGGCGGCCTTCTCCATGTCGGTCACGGTGATCAGACCGGCGCAGCGGAAATCTTCATCAACGAGGATGAGCTTTTCTATACGATGCTTGTGCAGCAGACGCTTCGCCTCATCGCGACCTACTCCCCGCTTGGCAGTGATCAGCTTGGTCGTCATCAACTCCTTGACCTTGTGGCGAGGGTCGGTTGCAAAACGGACATCGCGATTGGTGATGATGCCTACCAGCTTGCGGTCGCCATCGACCACCGGGATACCGGAAATGTTGAATTTCTCCTTCAGAGCCAAAACGTCGGCCAAAGTCGCGTCGGGACCGATGGTGATGGGATTTACGACCATGCCGCTTTCGAACTTCTTCACCTGGCGAACGTGCTCTGCCTGCTGTTCGAAATCCATGTTGCGGTGAATGACGCCCAACCCCCCGAGCTGTGCCATGGCGATCGCGAGGCGCGATTCGGTCACCGTGTCCATGGCGGCAGAGATGATGGGAATGGAAAGCTCTATGGTGCGGGTCAGGTTCGTGCCGGTGACCACATCGGCGGGCAGGACTTCCGAGGCACCAGGCTCGAGCAGAACGTCGTCAAAGGTGAGGTATTCGGGGAACGTCAGGTCGCCTGATTGAGCCATTGCCATCTCCTTGCAACCGGACCCGAAAACAGGCGGGTGCGGCAGACATCCAAGAGTTGGCGGGTGTCTTTAACACCCCCTCCGGCGCTGCGTCTACCGGCATTCGTTAAGAGCGCACACCGGAGTTTAGGCAAAGGGGTAGAAGATATTTCAACATATTGGTTAACGGGGGCTGCATGGTTTAGGCGCTATGGTCGCGGCCAACTGCGAGTTGAACCATATATCGAGACGAAAATGCGAGCGCCGCGAATTCTGATCCTTGACGATGACGATCACTATGCCCTGCTGTTTTCGACCTACCTGAAACTCAGCGGGGTGGAGGGCGGTGCCGTGCGTCACGCATCCTCCGCCGAGGGGGCAATCGAACAGCTTAGAAGCTTCACACCGGATATGGTGTTCCTCGACAACCGCATCCCTCCGAGCTTCGACTTCAGATCAAGCCTGACGGCGTTGCGCCAGGCGGGCTATTCCGGTCCGGTGGTCGTGCAGTCGGCTTGCCTGGCAGACGAAGTGTTCGACGAGGCGGAGAAACTCGGCGTTGCCGAAGTGATTGACAAACTCAAGATGAACGACGATCTCCTGATCGAACTTCTGGAAAAGCATACGGCATTCAGCCGCAATTGACGCTCATGCCTGAAGTTAAGACGCCATGGCTGTATGAAAGGCCTCGTCGATTTCGATGAAGCCAGAGCGAAGCGGCGCACGGTACGCTCGCCCTGCTTTGCCTCGCCTTAGCCATCGCCCTTGCGTTCGAATTCGTCAACGGTTTCCACGACACGGCCAACGCTGCGGCATGTCGGCCCTCATCTACTATTGCCTGATGCGGATATTGTGATCTTCAACCGCCGCGGAAACCCGTTGCCAAGACGAACAGTTCGGCAGAATCGGCACGGCTGGCTGCGGGCTTGACGTGTCGAACAGCAGCGAAGTCGCGTTTGAGATCGGCCAGCAGCTCCTGTTCAGTACCGCCGCGCAGAACCTTGCATAAAAAGGTGCCACCAGGTTTCAGCACGTCACGGGCAAACTCCAACGCCGCCGCGCAGAGCGCCATGATACGCAGATGATCGGTCTGGCGATGGCCGGTCGCGTGCCCCGCCATATCGGAAAGGACGACATCGGCAAGCTCGCCGTGCAGGGCCTGTTTGAGAAGATCCGGCGCATCCTCATCGAGGAAGTCTTTCCGAAGACTCGTCACCCCCGCGAGCGGCTCCATGGCGTGGATGTCGAGAGCGACGATGCGGCCGTGGCCCTCCTTCGCCCGGACGCGGTGTGCGGCGATCTGCGACCAGCTTCCCGGGGCTGCCCCCAGATCGACAACACGCATGCCGGGGCGGAAGATTCGGTGTTTGTCATCGATCTCGGAAAGCTTGAATGCCGAGCGCGCTCTAAGCCCCTGCTCTCTCGCTTCACGCACGAGAGGGTCGTTCAGTTGCCGTTCGAGCCAGTGTTTCTGCGACGGCGTGCGTCCCTTGCCTTTCCTGAGACGAACCTTGAGGGGCCGGCCGGCGGAGCGCTGAGCCTCACGCCTTGCCATAGGCGCCGTCCTCCTTCATCAGATAGGCGAGAATGCCTTCGCGCAGACCGCGATCCGCCACACGCAGCCGGGAGGCAGGAAAGGCACGGCGAATTTCCTCGAGGATAGCGCAGCCTCCCAACACCAGGTCGGCACGGTCGCGACCGATGCACGGACTTGCGGCGCGCTCTTCGTAGTTCATTGCAAGAAGCCTGGCGACGACCTCATCAATGTCGGCGTTCGAGAGCCAGGAACCATCGACCCGCGAGCGATCGTAGCGGCGCAGGCGCATCTGAACCCCGGCTATGGTGGTTACGGTTCCGGAAGTACCGAGAAGATGATCCGGGCCGACCAAGCCGCCAGTCAGCGCGGCGATGCGTGACACGAAGGGACCGAGAAGGGTCATCACATAGTCGCGCATCGCCTGAAAACTCGCGGCAGTTATCTCTATGCCACCAAATTGCTCGGCGATGGTAACGACCCCGGCTGGCAACGAGATCCAGTCTCGAATGGCAAAGGTTGAGCCATCGTGTACCAACCACATCAACTCGGTCGATCCTCCACCGATATCGAAAACGAGAATGGTCCGGGATCCGGATTCAATGAGAGGCTCGGCTCCGGCGACGGCGAGACGAGCTTCGGTTTCACGGTCGATTATTTCGAGCTTCAAACCGGTCTCCCGGCGCACGCGATCGATGAACTCGACACCGTTCTCGGCTGTCCTGCAGGCCTCGGTGGCGATCAGCCGGTATCGTCTCACATTTCGCCAGATGAGCTTGTTGGCACAGACGCGCAACGCGTCGATCGTCCGTTCGATGGCTCTGTCGCTCAAGCGGCCGGTTTGGCTCGCCCCTTCGCCAAGGCGCACGATTCGAGAAAAAGCATCGACAACCGTAAAGCCGCCCGGACTGGGTCTGGCCAGGAGCAGCCGACAATTGTTGGTGCCAAGATCCAGGGCGCCGTAGATGGTCGAACCCGAAGGGCCGGAGGGAGAGAGCGAAGCGCTCGCCTGCGCGCCTGGCCGGCCTCTCCCGAGGGATCGGGGCCATTTGCGGCCTCTTTTGACGCGCTGCGGCGCCTCGGGCTGACCGCTGCTCACCACCACTTTTGAACCGCCCGGCAATCTAGCACCCTCCCTTGCGCCCTCGAATAGCGCGGGGGAAGCCAGCCTAACTGCCTTAATTCGTTTACGTTAGCGCCAGTCTATCAGCAAAGAGGATGCCGTAAAGCTTCAGTTAACAGCGATCTGAGAACATGACCGCCAAGACGGTTAACCGCCCTTTATTTCGTTTTTGGTAAGTCTTTGCTGAGAGGGTGAAGGTCATGCGTACGTTCGGCCAGCGTTGGTTCAAGGACGGCTCATTGATGGCGGAATATTCCGAGCATTTCGGACGTGCTGTGACGCGCCACAAGTCGATGGTGGCGCTGGGCGCTGCCAAGGTCGAGGCAGAACTGGCCTCGAAGGCTAAGTCCGAATTCATCGCCAACATGAGCCATGAACTCAGGACACCTCTCAACGCAATCATCGGATTCGCCGACATGCTGAGCGTCCTCAAAATCGGCGACCCGCAAAGGGTTGGGCAGTACTCCTCCTACATCAAGCAGGCGGCAGAACACCTGCTGATGCTGATCAATGGCATACTCGATATATCCAAGATTCAGGCGGGCAGCCTGACGGTCGAACCGGAACCCCTAAAGCTCGATGAGGCGCTTTCGAGCTGCCTTATGATCATCGAAGGCAAGGCCAAGGAAAAGCAGATCGAAATCTTCAATCGCTGCCCAAACACACTGCCGCTGGTGCATGCCGATCCTCTGCGAATCAAACAGATCCTGATCAACATTCTTTCCAACGCCGTAAAGTTCACGCCGAACGGCGGTCAAGTGATCATCGAGGGAGCGGCCGGCAACAACGGATTCGTAACCCTTACCGTCACCGACAACGGAATCGGCATGACCTTGCAGGAGCTGGAGATCGCCAAGCGACCCTTCGGCCAGGTGGAGTCAAGCCTCAGCCGGACAAACGAGGGTACCGGCCTGGGCCTGCCGATTTCGGTGGCCCTGGCGCGGCTGCATGGAGGCGGCCTGAAGATCGAAAGTGAAAAGGGCAAGGGCACGCGCATCTTCATCGACCTTCCGACCCAGCAATACGTGCAGCGACAAGCAGAGGGCACGCAAACCCGATCTGTCGGGCAAAATCTAAACTAGGACGAGCAATGAACAAGACAAGTCTTCGCCACGGTCCAAACAAACACGCACCAATGTCCGGACTTGAACGGGTCGGGCGCGTGGTGGCAGTCACTGGCGCGCATGCCATGATCCTTCTCGACGCGGCGCAGAGCTTGTCAGTCTCGGCGAAGGAGAAAGGCCCGGAAATAGGGACGCTTCTCAAGGTTGACGCGGATGTCTGCGTCACCTTAGCGCTGGTTTCGGCTCTCAGTTCTCCCATGCCATCGCACGGACAGGAGGACCAGGAGCTTCGAATCGTGGAGGTCGAATTCATCGGCGAATTGCCGAAGGATGCCAATGGCGGAACCAAATCGTTCCGGCGCGGCATTTCCAGCTACCCGGCGCTGGGCGACGTCGTCTACCGGGCCAGTCAGGAAGAGTTGGCCAAGGCGTATGCCTGCGACGCAGAGACCTCGATCCGAGTCGGATACATCCAGCAGGACAGTTCGATTCCGGCGATGGTGAAAATCGATGAACTGCTGGGAAAGCATTTCGCAGTGCTGGGCAGCACCGGAACCGGCAAATCCTGCGCGGTTGCCCTGATATTGAGACGAATTCTCGAGAAGAATCCGCAGGCGCACATTCTGCTGCTCGACGTTCACCGCGAATATGCGCCGGCGTTCCGCGAATTCGCCGAAGTGATTACGCCCGACAATATGAACCTGCCGTTCTGGCTCTTGAATTTCGAGGAAATCGTCGAAGTGCTGATCGGTAGCCAGCCAAGCAAAGACAGCGATGCGGAAATACTTCGCGATCTCATACCGCTCGCGAAGCTGCGCTACATGGGCAATCAGCGGAGAGATCGTCCGCCCGGTACGCGCGACCGGCTCACAGTGGAAAACAGCAACATCGGTGTCGATACGCCCATTCCGTACCGGGCATCGGATCTCGTGGGGCTCTTGGAAGAGCACATCGGCAAGCTCGACCTGCGCGGGGAACTGACACCCTATAAGCGGCTCAAGGCCCGTATGGAGACGATTTCGCGCGATGCCCGTTATTCGTTCATGTTCGGCAGTCTCACGGTGCAGGATACGATGTCCGAAATTCTCGGACGTATTTTCCGCGTCCCGGTGAACGGCAAGCCCATCACCATCTTCGAGCTCGGAGGCCTTCCCTCGGAAGTCATCAATGTCGTGGTTTCGGTGCTCGGACGGCTGGCATTCGATTTCGGTTTGTGGAGCGGGGGACGCGTGCCGATCACTTTCGTGTGCGAGGAAGCTCACCGCTATGTGCCGAACGACAAGAGTCTCGGCTTTGAGCCAACCAAGCGGGCGATCTCGCGCATCGCAAAAGAGGGCAGAAAGTACGGCGTGTCGCTGGCGATCATTACCCAGCGGCCAGCGGAGCTCGATCCCACCATTCTTTCCCAATGCAACACGATCTTTTCAATGCGCCTCACCAATGAGCGCGACCAGGAGATCTTGAGAGCGGGCATTTCGGACGCAGCGGCAAGCCTGCTTGAATTCATGCCCACGATGGGAGCGGGCGAAGCGGTGACCTTCGGTGAAGGCGTGGCCTTGCCGACGAGGATGAGCTTTGATCTCTTGCCGGCCAGCTCGCTGCCAAAGAGCACGACAGCATCCTTTACGCAAAGCTGGGCAAAGGAGACGGCCGACGAAAAGTACCTGCACGAGATCGTGACGCGCTGGCGGCAACAGTCCTACAGCCCCTACGGGGAGACCGCGATTGCGGAAGAAGAGGTTGCCACACCGCAGCCGCAGCCGCAGCCCCAGCCCACGGGATTCAATCAGCAGGTCGATCCGAGATTGAGCAGCTCGCAGCCGCGAACGGCCCTGCGCAACAACCCACCCAATCGACGCACCGGCGATCCCGGTCACGGAAACGCACAGGACAACGCCTGGCCACAGGACATTCGTGGATATTCCTCGGGCAGCGTGCGCACTCCAGCGACGGGCGTCGCCCAGACGTGGGGTAAAATGCAGCCACAGCCGGCAGCGTCGGCGCCGCAGAGCACGGAACCTAAAGATCAACCGGCGGGAAATGGCGGACTGGCTTCGCTCCTCAAGCAGTACCGCGGCCAAGGACGCCCCTAGGCGAGGCAGACCGACAGCCAAAGTGACTTAAGCGCTGCGCCTTACCGCAGCGACGTGGCCTTCAAAAGAAGGGTCGGCCATTAGGGCCTTGCAGCGGGCGAATCGGTTCAACGAATAGGCCCAAAAGTCATCGACGGGATTCTCATTGGCAAACTGAATAAGGCCCCACAGCGTCCACAACAGGTCGCACATGGCCTTATATATGACGATCCTGCCGGTCTCAGACGCAGACGGATTGCCACCAAAATAGGCATGAACCATCTCGGCCTCCTGATCGGGGTCGAAAGCACCCTCGACGGCCAGATCGCCCAGATCCCACATGGGATCGTTCATGCCGGAATATTCCCAGTCGACAATCCACATCCGTTCACCTGAATCGAGAAAGTTTTCGCACAGCGGATCGCAGTGGCAGGCGAGGATGGGCAAGGGACGAACGTTCAGCGCCGCACGGACCTGTTCGGCCTCCCGCAGAGCGTCGCGATAGCCTTCGGGAAAGGCAACATCCTTGGCGGAGAGCACCTTAAGATAGTCGTCGATCATTTTGAACAGCTCGAAACGAAACGGAAAATGCGAGCCCGAATCGTGCAACTTGCGAAAAGCGCGACCGGCCCGCGCGGGTGCTCCCTTGCGGGTCTTGAACAGGTCGGCCGACATGGTGACGGCATCTTTCACAAAATCCGTGACCATGATGCCGGTCACAGAGTCAAAGTGAACGACTTGAGGACTCACATTTGCCTTTGCCGCCTGGCGGGCAGCCTGTTCCTCGTTGGCGCGGTTGATATATTCCTCGGTGCCACTCCCCGGTATGCGCAAACAATAGGACGCACCCCCGATATCGACGCGAAAAACCAGGTTGGTCAGGCCGCCGAGCCTGGCGATGCGGGCGTTTTCAACATTCCTACTCGAAAACAGCGGTATCGTGCGCAGCACCTCCATGGCCTTGGTGGCAAGATCGTTCATCAGGCTTTCACTTTCTCCATCTTGGGGTCGTAAAGGCAGCGGGGTCCGCGCAGGGCCGGATAGCGCCGGCCAAATGCTTCGATCTCGAAATTCTCTTCATCGGCAAGATCCATGGGCAGATAACCGAAGGCAATCGTTTTCCCGAGCGTGTGGCCGTATCCCGTGCTGGTCGTCCAACCAGCCAGCTCCTGGCCTTTGAAAATGGCCTCCCCGCCATGGAGGGGAGCATACCCAGCAACAGAAAATGAACAGAGCTTTCGGCTTACTCCGGCAGTCTTTATCTTGAGAAGAGCATCGCGGCCGACGAAATCGCCTTTGTCGAGCGCTACGGCGAAACCAAGACCCGCCTCGAAGGGGTTATAGTCCGGGCTCATATCCCCCGACCAATAGAGATAGCCCTTTTCGAGGCGGCAGCTATCAATGGCGCGATAGCCAGCATTGGCTATGCCTAACTCCTGACCGGCCTGCCATAGCGTCTCGTAAACGTGGGCCGCAAATTCCTGGGGAATGTAGAGTTCGTAGCCGAGCTCGCCGACATAGCCGATGCGCACTGCGATAGCGGTTGCGTACCCCACCGAGATCGCCCGCACCGCCAGAAAGGGAAACGCCTGATTGGAAATGTCCTCGGCGGTCACCGAGCGAAGGATATCGCGCGAGCGCGGGCCGCAAATATTTATGGTGGCCCAGGCGCCTGAGACATCTGCGACAGCTACGCTGCCGTCAGGCGGTAGATGGTGCTCAACCCAACGGTTGTCCCTTGTTCCAAAACCGGCACCGGTGATCATATAGAGGAGGTCATCGGCCCAGTGCACGATCGTCACATCGGCCTCGATGCCGCCGCGTTCGTTGCAGAGCTGGGTGTAAACCGCCTTGCCAGCTTCACCGCTCAAGTCGTTGGCGGCAATTCGGTTCATTGCACTCAAGGCACCTTTGCCGCGAATCTCGAATTTGGCGAAAGAGGACTGGTCGATGAGGGCCGCGCGCTCGCGTATGGCCTTGTGCTCGCGGGCAACGGCTAAGAACCAATTCGGCCGCGTTTCAAAACTTGGTCGGTCCTTCGGGATTTCTCCCGACTGGGCAAACCAGTTGGGGCGCTCCCAACCGAACTTCGATCCATATACGGCTCCGGCTTCGCGCAGGCGCGAATAGAGCGGGCTGCGCCGTAGGCCACGAGCCGTTTTGCTTTCCTCAAGCGGCCAGTGGATTTGGTAGTAGGCGCCATAGGCCTCGACGGCACGGTGTTCAAGGAAGCTTTCCTGCGCATGCAGCGGACCGAAACGGCGCACATCGAAGGGCCAGAGATCCATGCCAGGATCGCCGTGCACAATCCAGTTCGACACCGCGAGCCCAGCCCCACCCGAAGCCGCAATTCCTGCGGTGAAGCCGCAGGCAACAAAGAAATTGTCGAGCTCGGGAGCCAATCCCATCACTGGCTCGCCATCGGCGGAGACGGGAATGGGTCCGTTGATGATGGTCCTTATGCCGATTTCGTTTAAAACGGGAAGGCGCTCGGCGGCAGGGACTGCAAAGAGTTCGAGGCGCTCCATGTTTGGGGGAAAGAGTTCGCGGCCGAAATCGAAAGGCGGTCTCCCCCGCCAGCACCCTTTGGTCCCCTCTTCCCATCCGCCAATCGCAAAAGATCCGATGTCGGGCTTGAGATAGAAATTCTTATCCGGATCGCGCAGCGTGGGGAGGGATGAATCGAACGATAGCTTTTTCTCGGTCACGAAGTACTGGTGTTCAACCACACCGGCAGCCAGCGACACTCCCGCCAAATCGCCCACCCGCTTGGCCCACAGGCCGGCGCAATTGACCAGAACATCGCAGCCTATGACGCCACTGTCGGTGACGGCGCCCAACACGCGGCGCCCGCTGGTGAGGATCTCCGTGACGCAAACTCCCTCCTCTATCCTGACCCCATGGGTGCGGGCGCCCTTGGCATAGGCCATGGTGAGAGAATAAGGATCGACATAACCGTCACCCGGGATAAAGGCCGTGCCTTCGATGCCGTTTTCCGACAGAAAGGGAAAACGCCGCATCGCTTCCGCGAGCGAGAGGGAGTGACATTCAACACCGAAGCTTATCGCCTGCGTCATCGACCGGCGGATCTCGCTCCAGCGTGACTTTGAAGATGCAAGCCTCAGCGAGCCAACCTTGTGCCACTGGATCGGCTGACCCGTCTCCGCTTCCAACCGGTCGAAAACTGCGACGGAATTCTGCATCAGGCGGGTCAAGTTCCGCTTGCTGCGCAGCTGACCGACAAGGCCCGCGGCGTGCCAGGTGCAACCGTGCGTGAGCTGAGATTTTTCAACGAGCAGCACGTCCTTCACGCCTTCGCGAGCGAGATGATAGGCAACAGAGGTACCGATGGCGCCGCCACCGATGATCAGAATGTTGACATGGCGATCGGCGCGAAACGGCATAGATCAGGCCTTGACGCGCGCATTGGCGGGATCGTAGGGGGCATGAAGCGTGACTTTGCAGGGGACACGCCGTTGGGCGACAACGAGCTCATAGCGCCCGGTACGGATGAAGTCATTGGTCAGCCCATCGGGGTTGCGAACGTAGCCGAGACCTAAGGGTTTGCCGAGGGTGTAGCCGAAGCCGCCGCTGGTCAAATAGCCGACTTGCTGGCCATCCCGAAGAATCGTCTCGCGGCCAAGCAGCACGGTGTCCGGATCGTCGCAGATGAAACAGGCGAGCTTTTTTCTCAAGATGCCGTTCGATTGCCTCTCCATGGCGGCTCGACCAAGAAAATCTCTCTCGGAATTCAGTTTCACCGCCCAGCCGAGACCCGCTTCGAACGGATTGTCGTTGGGCGTGATGTCGGATCCCCAGGCGCGATAGAATTTTTCCAGCCGCAGCGACTCGAGCGCGCGATAGCCGGCGGGCGCAAGTCCTAAAGCATTTCCCTTTTCCATCAGCACGTCGAACACGGGCCCGAGCGCCTCGATGGGCATATGCAACTCCCAGCCAAGCTCGCCGACATAGGTGAGGCGCAGGGCGCGGATTTCGTGTCCGGCGATGGCGATGGTCTTCACATGACCAAAAGGAAAACTTGCGGCGGAGACATCGCTTTCAGTGACGGCGCGCAAGATATCGCGCGCGTTGGGCCCCATGAGGGAAAGCGTACCGAAAGCTTCCGTGACATCGACGAGGCTTGCATCCCATCCCGGCTTGATATGATCGACGATCCAGGCGGCATCGTGGGTGCGAAAGCCGGTACCGGTGACAATATAGAAGAGATCATCGGCGAGCCTGGCAACCGTCAGGTCGCATTCAATACCGCCTCGGCTGTTGAGCATCTGGGTATATGTGAGCCGCCCGGGGGGCTTCGACACATCGTTGGCGCAAATCCAGGACATCGCCGCTTCGGCATCCGCTCCACGCAGCTCATACTTGGCAAAGGAAGACTGGTCGAAGAGGCCAGCCCGGTTGCGGACATTGGCGTGCTCGCGGCCGACGGCTTCGAACCAATTCTGCCGCTCCATGGAATTGACGTCCATCGGCTCCTCGCCGAGCCCCGCAAACCAGTTCGGCCTCTCCCAACCCAGCTTCGAGCCGAAGACGGCACGATGGCCCTTCAACCGTTCAAAAAGCGGAGAGACGATGTACGGCCGCCCGCTTTGGTATTCTTCGTGCGGGTATGCGACCGCATAGTGCTTGCCGTAGGCCTCAAGGGTCCGGTTCAAGACCCATTCCCGATCGTCGTGAACTCTCGAGAAACGTCTGATATCCACCACCCACAGGTCCATGGGGGCCTCTGCGGTCGTTACCCACTCGGCAAGAACCCACCCCGCCCCGCCTGCAGCAGCAATTCCAAAAGCGTTGAAGCCGCAGCCAACGTAAAAATTTGTGACCTCGGGTGCCGCTCCCAATATGAAGTTGCCGTCGGGCGTGAAGCTTTCCGGACCATTGATCATCTGCTTGATGCCGGCGTCGTGAAGTGCCGGGATACGGGCCATGGCGGCCGACATATGCTGTTCAAAATGGTCCCAGTCGTCGTCGAACAATTGGAACTCGAAATCTTCCGGCAGATCACCGCTGCTCCAGGGAATGGGATTTGGCTCATAGCCGCCAAATACCAAACCGCCAACTTCCTCCTTGAAATACGTAAGCCGGTCGGGATCGCGTACGGTCGCAAGCCCGGGCGTTACGCCGGCGATCGGTTCGGTTATCACATATTGATGGTGGACGGATTGGAGAGGCACCCTGACCCCGGCTTTGGCAGCGATTTGACGCGACCACTGGCCGGCGCAGAGAACCAGCTTGTCGCAGACAATGGTGCCGATGTTCGTCTGTACGGCGCGGACACGGCGGTCGGCGATGTCGAAGCCGGTCACCGTGACAGCCTCGTGGATCTTGGCGCCGTGCATGCGCGCGCCTTTGGCCAGGGATTGAGTAATGTCGGAGGGATTGGCCTGGCCGTCGGTGGGAAGGAAGCTTGCGCCAACAAGGTCGTCGGTCTGCATCAGCGGCCACATCGACCTTGCTTCTGCCGGTGATAGAAGATGCATTTCCAGGCCGAAACTCTGCGCTGTCGTGGCAAGCCGCCGGTATTCGATCAAGCGTTCGCGGTTCATGGCCAAACGCAAGCAGCCGGTCATTTTCCAACCGGTTTCGAGGCCAGTTTCCTGCGCAAGTCGCCGATAAAGATCAACCGAATAGCGCAGTACCTGAGTTATCGAAGCAGATGAGCGCAATTGACCGACGAGACCGGCTGCGTGCCAAGTGGAGCCGGACGTCAGTTTTCCCCGTTCCAGCAGAACTACATCGGCCTTGTGACCCTTCGCCAAATGGTATGCGGTAGAGCAGCCAATGATGCCTCCTCCGACCACAACGATTTCGGCTTGGGCGGGAAGCGACGTCATAGACTCCCATGCCGTGTCTTGAACCGTTCCACCGCTTTATCAGTGCGACTTAGATACTCATTGGCGTGAGCGACGTAATCGGCTCCGGGAGCGCTGAGGTAGATGCCGGAAACCATGGCCCACATGGCCTCGCGCAGAGCCGAGGCTATCTTCATCGCATCGAATGCTTTGCGAAGTGAGTCCGACGGCGTCTCGTCAAAGTAAAGCTCCAGAAGCCGCTGCTCGTCGGCTTCGGCAAAATTGGCGTTGGCGGCGATGTTCGCCAGATCGAAAAGCGGAGTGCCGAAGCCCCCATATTCCCAGTCGATCAGCCATAATCGGGTGCCGTCATCGAGAAAATTGCCTGGAAGCAGGTCGTGGTGGCCAAATACGATCGGCAGCGGAAGCTGATGAGCTTCGAGAGCATCGGCAAGGTTTGAATAACCCTTGAGCTCGTCGATCTTCTGCGCCTTGGCCCCGGCAAGCGTGTTGGCATAGTCGCGAATGACGTGAAATACCCAGAAAAAGGCGGGCGGGCCGGTCAGCAGACGGCCAACCTGCAAGTGGCACGTGCGCACCAGCCGAACGATGCGATCCGGATTTGCCCGCATGTCCTCCTCGGTAAAGGTCTTCCCCGACACGAAGCCGAACACCATGATGCCGGTCTCTGCGTAAATCAGCTCCGGCGACAATCCGGCGCGAAAGGCCGCCTCGCTCGCGGCCCGTTCCCGGTCGCGAAAGACATGGTGCACGGCGATATCGCCGCCGCAGCGGGCGACATATTTCGAGGATCCGTCGGTGACAATGAACGAGGTGTTGCTGATGCCGCCTTTCAGGGGCTCAAGGACAACCGGATGCTTCCAACAGGGAAGCGCCCTAATGCGATCTTCGAGAGAAAGTGAAACCATCCGAAGCCAATGGTTGGGGGCGGCTGTGCAGCGCAGCAGTTGATTCTGCGCTTGGTTGGGACAGATGCATTGCAGCAGGATGCAATGGCAGTCGCAACGATAGTGGCCCGCAACTCGAGCCGTCAACCAAATCCGCCCCTTTGCACAGGAAAAGCGACTTCGGCTTTATTACAAGGCAGTTGCGATCAGTATAGACCCCTGGCAGCGCACTAAAGCGACTGGGTGGAAAACGTATCGCACTGATTCATGTCACCTGCGTCAAGTCCTCGCTTGAACCAGCGGACGCGCTGTTCGGATGAGCCGTGGGTGAACGACTCGGGCACGACATAGCCCTGGGAGCGTTTTTGCAGCCGATCGTCACCGATGGCGGTGGCGGCGTTGAGACCTTCCTCAACATCGCCTTGTTCCAGAATGCCGCGCGATTCATCGGCATTCTTGGCCCAGACGCCAGCAAGACAATCGGCCTGAAGCTCCATGCGCACCGACAGCGCATTGGCTTCAGCCTCCGGCGCCTCCATGCGGGCGCGCGTAACCCGCTCGGCAATTCCAAACAAGTTTTGAACATGATGCCCAACCTCGTGGGCAATCACGTACGCTTGAGCGAAATCGCCACTGGCGCCAAAGCGACGATCCATCTCCTCGAAGAAAGACAGGTCGATATAGACTTTTTGATCCACTGGGCAATAGAACGGCCCCACCGCTGCCTGGGCCATGCCACATGCGGACTGAACCATGTCGGAAAACATGACGAGCGTGGGCGGATCGTAGCGGCGGCCCATGGCTTGAAACTTTTCTGTCCAAACTCGCTCCGTCGATCCGAGGACGCGGGCAACGAAATCGGTGGTCGCGTCGCTTGCCTGAGGAGACGTACCGGAACCGCTGCCCGTGCGGTCAGGGGTTTCGTTGGTCTGCGGGACCTGGACTTGGCCGCCGTTCAGAAGTTCAAGCGGATTGATGCCAAGTACGAGCCAGACCAGCAAAAGAACGATGATGCCACCTATGCCGAGCCCGCCACGGCCGCCGATCGGCACCCTTATGCCGCGACCCGGCATGCCGAAGCCTCCGCCCGCGCCGCGGCGGTCTTCAATATTCTCACTGGGTCTTTCACGTCCGAGCCGCATGGGGTGTCTCCTATCTGCTCAAATTGACCGGTTTTCCAAGGCGGATGTGCGGCAGCGTGCCTTCGTTAGATCATAAATGACCTCAAGGGTCGGTGTAACAACGCTTGTGAGGCGGCCGAGTTCAATCACCGAGCCCAGCAACGCGTCTAGCTCGGTGGGCCGACCGGCCTCGACGTCCTGCAGCATGGAGGTGCGGTGGGCCCCTACTTTGGCGGCCATTTCAATTCGCTCATCCATGGAAACGGTAAGGGTGATGCCCAGCGCCTCGGCAACATTCTTCGCTTCCGACATCATCAGTTTCAGGACGTTTCGCACACCTTGATCACTGGCCATTTCCGCCAGCGTAGCACCAGTCAGCACGCTCAAGGGATTGAAACTTAGATTTCCCCAAAGCTTGAGCCAGATTTCGGGACGGATATTGTGCTTCACGGGACATTTGATACCGGCGTTGGTAAAGAGCAGGCTCAACTCCTGCACCCGCGCCGACTTCTCGCCGGATGGTTCGGCAATCGGCATGCGCTCACCATATTTGTGGACCACGACACCTGGCGCCTGCAGCTCGGCGGCCTGCCAGATGACGGCAGCAATGGCGCGTTCAGGGCCCAGCTTGCGCCAAATGCGGCCGCCCGGATCGACGCTTTCGAGCTGCCTGCCGTCATGAGGGCCGCCGTGACGACAGAAATACCACCACGGAATGCCGTTCTGTCCGAAGAGGATTGCAGTGGAGGGACCCATAAGAGGATGGAGGGCATCGACGATCTGCGGCAGGGCGTGAGCCTTGAGGGCAAGGACGATGCAATCCTGGATGCCCAGTTTCGCCGGCGCATCACTCATCTGCGGCCGGACGGTGAACTCATCATTGCCAATGCGCAGAGTCAAACCCTTCTCTCGCATCGCTGCGAGGTGCGCGCCACGGGCGATGAGAGAAACCTCCGCCTCGCCTTTACGCGCGAGCAAGGCGCCGATGTAGCCGCCTATGGCACCGGCACCAAAGATGCAAACTTTCATGACGTGAGCCCGAATTTCTGTGCCAGGCCGGCCCGCTGAAGCTTGCCCGTTGCTCCCTTCGGAATCTCCTCCACGATGATAAACCGACGCGGCACCTTGAAATCGGCCAGCCTTGCCCCGACAAAATCACGCAGTTCCCGTTCCGTGGCCGCGGTCCCTTCGCGCAGGACGATTGCCGCCGCCACATCCTCGCCGAGCTTGTGGTGCGGCGTGGCGAAGGTGACGGGCTGAAGAACCGCAGGATGGGTCATGAATACTTCATCCACCTCGAGAGGGGCGATCTTCTCGCCGCCGCGATTGATGATTTACTTGAGCCTGCCAGTGATCCTCAAGAAACTCTCCTCATCCATCACCCCCTGGTCGCCGGTGCGGAACCAGCCGTCGGTGAAAGCCTCGGCATCGGCCTTCGAATTTGTTCTCATATCCGCGGGTGACGTTGGCACCGCGAATCACCACTTCTCCAGTTTCTCCTTGGGGGCTCTGCTCGGTGAGTTCACGAATGATCATTGGTTAGGCCTTGCACGAGGAGAGAGGTCTTGTTGCGCGCTCTTGAACCAGCGTCAACTGCCAGCTCACGCATTCGGTGACCTGGAAAACGGACATGCATCCCCTCAACGAGATTTTGCCAGCGCGAGGCTTGCACTTTTGTTCTCGTCCAAGGGACCATTTAGCGCAAGTTGCGAAGTGGCGGGGTTAAGTCGAAGTAATACTTGAAAGAATCTGCGGCTTATTAAAGGGATGTATAAGGCAGGGAAGCCCGGTTGCCGCGGATGGCGGGGCCGCGCTACACACCCAGGGTCATGGGCAACTCACTGAAGATTGCGCTAGCGCAGCTCAACCCGATGGTCGGGTCGATCGAGGGCAACCTCCGCCTGGCGCGCAAGGCGCGGGCGCAGGCGAGAAATTTGAGCGCCGATCTCATCCTTTTTTCGGAGCTTTATATCTCGGGCTATCCTCCGGAAGACCTTGTGCTCAAGCCTGCGTTCGTCTCGGCCTGCATGAGCGCGGTCGAGACCCTGGCGACCGACACGGCCGATGGTGGCCCGGCGGTGCTTATCGGCACGCCGTGGCGCGAGCGAGAGGCGGTATACAATGCGGTCGTTCTTCTCGATCAGGGGCAGGTGCAAACACAGCGGTACAAACACGAGCTGCCGAATTACGGCGTCTTCGATGAGAAGCGCGTATTCGCTGTGGGACCGGCACCGGGGCCCATCAATTTTCGGGGTGTGCGCGTGGGTGCGCCGATCTGCGAGGACATCTGGACGGAGGACGTCTGCGAGACGCTGGTGGAAACGGGAGCGGAGCTCTTGCTCGTGCCCAACGGATCGCCTTTCGAGAAAGACAAGGACGATGTGCGCCTCAACATTGCGGTTGGACGGGTCACCGAGACGGGTCTGCCATTGGTCTATCTCAATCAGATCGGGGGACAGGACGAGCTCGTATTCGACGGCAGGTCCTTTGCGCTGAACGCGGATCGGAGCCTAGCGCTGCAGATGCCGGCATTCGAGGAGTGCGTGACAGTTACCGAATGGACGCGCGGCAACGCAGGCTGGCGCATGATACCGCAAGCGCCGGCCCGGGTGCCGGAGGGCGAAGAGGCCATATGGCTGGCATGCGTGAACGGGTTGCGCGACTACGTATTGAAGAACCGCTTCCCCGGCGTGGTGCTCGGACTTTCGGGCGGTATCGATTCGGCAGTGGTTGCCGCCTTGGCCGTCGATGCACTCGGGGCCGGCAAGGTGCATTGCCTGATGCTGCCGTTTCGCTACACCAGTCCTGAGAGTGTCGAGGATGCAACTCAGTGCGCCAAGGCGCTTGGCGTGCGTTATGATGTGGTGCCGATCTTTCCGGCAGCCGATGGATTCTCGACAACGCTGGAAAAAATCTTCGCCGGCACGCAAAGCGGAGTGACGGAGGAGAATCTCCAATCACGAGTGCGCGGCACAACTCTCATGGCCGTGTCGAACAAGTTCGGATCGCTGGTGCTGACGACGGGGAACAAGTCGGAGATGTCGGTCGGCTATGCAACCCTCTACGGCGACATGAACGGCGGCTTCAACCCCATCAAGGACGTGTACAAGACCGAGGTCTATGGGCTCGCAAAATTCCGCAACAGCTTTCGACCGAAGGGATGCCTTGGCCCTGAGGGAATTCTCATTCCATCGCGAATTTTCACGAAGGCGCCGAGTGCCGAGCTTAGACCAAACCAGACGGATCAGGACAGTCTACCTCCGTACCCGGTTCTCGACGACATCATCGAAGAGCTGGTGGAGCACGAGCGATCGGTTGAGGACATCGTCGCCAAGGGATACGACAAGGCGGTCGTGGAGCGGGTGCAAAACTTGCTCTACCTTGCCGAATACAAACGCCGGCAGGCGCCACCAGGAGTGAAAATTACCCGGCGGAATTTCGGCCGCGACCGGCGCTATCCAATCACCAACGGATTCCGCGAGAAGGTCTAGACCATGGCGACGATCGTGCGCTTTGCACCATCACCGACCGGACATATGCATATCGGCAACGCAAGAACGGCCATTCTGAACTGGCTGATGCGGTCGAAGACAAATGGCCAGTTCATCCTGCGATACGACGATACCGACCTGGAGCGGTCGAAGCAGGAGTACGCCGACGCCATCCTGGACGATCTGCGGTGGCTCGGAATCGAACCCGACCGCATCGTGCATCAATCAGAGCGCTTCGATCGCTACGCGGCGGCGGCAGAACGGCTGAAGTCGCTGGGACGTCTCTATGCGTGCTACGAGACGCCGGATGAACTCGAGCGGCGACGCAAACGGCAGCTCGGACGCGGGCTTCCGCCGATCTACGACCGGGCTGCTTTGCAACTTTCGGCGGAGCAGCGAGAAAAGATCGAGGCCGAAGGGCGCAGGGCGCACTGGCGGTTCAAGCTCGAACATCGCACGGTGACGTGGGACGATTTGATTCGCGGCGTGCAGCACATCGATACGGCCACGCTTTCCGATCCGGTGCTCGTGCGCGAGGATGGAAGCTATCTCTATACGCTGCCTTCAGTGGTCGACGATATCGAGCTTAGCGTTACACATGTCATTCGGGGAGAAGACCATGCGGTGAATACCGCCGTGCAAATCGAAATTTTCGAAGCATTATCGGGCGGGTCGCCGAAGTTTGCCCATCACAGCCTGCTTACCGGGACAGACGGCAAAGGATTGTCCAAGCGACTGGGATCGCTGTCGATCGGAGCGATGCGGCAAAGCGGCCTCGAACCGATGGCGGTCGCAAGCCTTGCGGCGTTGCTCGGTACATCGGATGCAATCGTTCCTCATCGAGCCATGGACTCGCTGATCGAAGGGTTCGACCTGCACAAGCTTTCCCGCGCACCCGCGAGGTTTGACGAGGCAGAACTGCGGGCGCTCAATGCGAGACTTCTGCACGGTGTTCCCTATGAGGATGTGGCAGGAGAACTTCGCGCACTTGGCATCGATGATGGGGCGAAGTTCTGGGAAGCGGTCAGAGGCAATTTGAAGGCGATCGGGGAGGCAAAGCAATGGCACGACATCATTCACGGGAAAATCTCCGCAGCGACGGGAACGAACGAGAAAGCGTTCTTCAACGAGGCGATCAGAGCCCTGCCACCCGAACCATGGGATGAGACGGCCTGGGTCACCTGGACGAATGCGCTCAAGGAACGAACCGGGCGCAAGGGAAAGGATCTTTTCCGGCCGCTGCGGCTTGCCCTCACAGGGCTAGAGCACGGACCGGAGCTGGCCCTGCTCATGCCGCTCATCGGGAGGGCGGAGGTGGAACGACGACTGTCGTCGTGATGAGGCCGCAGTCATCAACCAACAACGTCATGCACGGGGTGGACCCGCGCATCTGCAAGCGCTCCGAAGAGAGATGGCCGGAGCCATGACGAATGAGAGCCCGTGACGTCAATTCGAATCGTCATGCCCGGACCGGGCGTAAGCCCGTGATCCGGGCATCTCCTGCGCCTCAGAAAGAGATGGCCGGATCAAGTCCGCCCATGACGAATGAGAAACCCGTCATGCGCGGGCCGGGAGAGATAAAATGTCTCGCGCCTCGGCGGGCGTTGCGGCGCGGCGACCAAATTCGGCGCAAAGGGCGGCCACGCGCGCCACCAGCTCCGCATTGCTGGCGGCGAGACGCGTTTTATCCCACCGGATGTTGTCTTCAAGACCGGTACGACAGTGGCCACCAAGTTCGAGCGACCAGCGGTTCACTGTCAGTTGATGACGGCCGATACCGGCGGCCGTCCAGGTGGCGTCGGGCATGAGACGCTTCAGTTCGGCGACTTCGAACTCCAGGACCTCGCGAACAGCCGGCATTGCATTTCTTACACCGAAGACGAACTGCACATGCAACGGCCGCTTCAGAGCTCCCTCCTCCGCCATCCTGATCGCCTGGTACATCATCGAGACGTCGAACACTTCGATCTCCGGCTTCACCGAGAAGGAGAGCATCTTCTCTGCCAGCTCGGCGATGAGATCGGGGTGGTTTTCGTAGACCATGTAGGGGAAATTGCAGGACCCGGTCGATAAAGACGCCATATCGGGCCGAAGATGCAGCATGCCGCCACGCTCGGACCCTTTTCCGGAGCGACCACCCGTTGAGAACTGGATGATCATGCCCGGGCAGTGTTTTTTAAGCGCCTCCTGGAGGCGGGCGAAGCGCTCAGGGTTCGATGTCGGCGTTTGATCGTCGTTGCGGACGTGAATGTGAGCAAGGGCCGCCCCTGCCTCGAAGGCCGCCTGCGTGGACTCGAGCTGTTCCTCTACCGTGATAGGGACGGCCGGATTGTGCTCCTTGCGAGGCAGCGAGCCCGTGATGGCGACGGTGATGATACAGGGATCGCCCATCACGCCGCGCATTCCCGACTACGAGCGGCCACCTGCATCAAGCAGCCTCCCAAAGGTGGAGATCGCCGCGCTTGCGGAGATCACGTTCAAGGGTTGCGATCAACGCGTAATCGATGGTTTCCAGAATTGAATAGCCGCACAGAAACAGGGCCTCGCGGGCAACGGAGAGGCGCGGATCAGCAAAAGCGTCCGCAACGGCATCGCGCAGGCGTGAAAGCTCGTGCCCGCCGTTCCTCGCCGACGTCACATAGGGGAGACCTGGAACGAGGGGCGAGCGGGCGAGCTCGGTCAAGCCGTCGAGGAGTTCCGGCCGGTGGCGCCGGGCAAGGGCCACGCAAACGGCATCTATGGAACAAACGTCGGCGTCGGCACGCTGAACCGCTTCGAGAGATTCCGCATGCGATCCGGTTTCAATGGCGCGCCCGAAAAAATGACCGTTCTCCGCGTGGGGTGCAAAGACCAGTTTCAGGGCGAGCATGCCCGACATCGAGAAGCGATCATTGAATGCCACAATGCGTCCACGCAGATCGGTCAGCGCACGGACTTCGTCCGACGCACGGACAAACAGAAAGCTGGAAAAGGCGGGGCCTTGACAGCCGTCGACTTCATAATGAGGGGTGACGAGCGGAAGGAGCTTGCCGGAATATTGATGGCTGACGGGATATCCGCAGGACTGGCTGAGCAGCAAATCGGGAGCATTCCAGACCTCTTGGTAATCCGTCTGCCGCGTGAGCGAGTGAGGTGCCTCGGGAAAGCCATGGCGCCGCAAATGGGCTGCGATGCCGGCCGCCCAGGCATCGGTTGCCTCGCGAACTTCCGGCCAATCGTACATGGGAAGCGAAAAGAGTGGCATGGCGAATCAATTTCTCGATGGGTCGAGGAAAGTCAACCTCGTTGCACGACACGACCCGCGTCACACGATCTGGCCGCTCAACTGCCGGATGAACGCTGCCGCCTCGTTCGGCTGGATGCGGGCGTGACGGATCAGACTGTCGAAATGCCGGGTCATCTCGCGGATGTGTTCCGTGGAGGTGAAAACGAAGTACATGTCGCCGATGTAGATCGCAACGCGCTTGGGACCGAAGACAGTGTAGGGAACGGAAAACCGTTCTCTGCCGTCAAACAGGAACAGCCTGTAAGACGGATAGAGGCTTTCAAGATTCTCGACCGCGTGGCGCAGGGCGTCCACTCGCTCAGAGGCAGGCAACCCGCGCCAAATGCCCTGCCCCGCGGCAAACACTTCGAAACTTTGCAGGGGGGCACAAACCTCGATTTCCATGTCAGCACGTTTGGCATGGGCAATACGAGCGCGAGCCACTCCTGACCAGGCATCGGCCGCCTTGTCGCCCAGCCTGCCGCTTTCATAGTCGATCAGCGCATCTGTTTTGAGCTGATCAGGCAATGTGGCCGGCACATACCGGACCTTGAAACCGCGAGCTTCTTCATGCCAGCGCTTCAGCCTCTCGTCGGCGGGGCTGGCTGCATCGGGCTCGATGGCGAGCTGCGGCACGATATCGGCGGCGACCTGATCCTGCTCGGAGAGACCTAGAAGCCAGTCCGCCGAGGAGGTGTGTCTGGCGGCAATGCGGGCGATGGTTTCGGCGCGGGGCAAACGGACATTGTCCTCAGCCAAGAGCTGGGTCAGGGTCGAGCGGTCGAGCCCCGTTCGTGCGGCGAACTTCGCCCGCGACAAGCCGGTGCGGGAGATCAGCTCCTGAAGCCGCCGCCTAAAGACCTCGACTGTTTCCAACTTCTGCAATAGGAAATCACCACTTGTTTACAATAATCAACGTATGCGGCAGTTGTGTACAAAAATCAACCTATTATGCGCAGAATCTCATCGAGTGTCCAAAGAGGCTTTGATAGGGTGTGTGCGGAGGCTTGGGCATGAATTCCATTTTTGATTATGCAGACACGCGGCCGCGTCCGGTCGAATGGCCAACCTGGCTAGCGCTTGGGGTTTTCTGGCTTTGCTTCGCCGGGCTTACTTTATTTCACAACGGCCTGCCCTGGTGGATAGTAACCCCGCTTGGCGCCTATCTCGTCACGTTTCACGGTTCGCTGCAGCATGAGGCCTTGCACGGACATCCGACGCGGAGTTCGTCGCTCAACGAGCTTTTGGTTTTTCTTCCGCTGTCGCTGTGGATCCCCTACCGGCGGTACCGGAGACTGCATCTGACACATCATCGGAACGATCAGCTCACCGATCCGCAAGAAGATCCGGAATCCTATTACCTCGATCCGCAGAGTTGGCAGAAGACAAAGGCACCGGTGAAGTGGCTGTTCACTATCAACAATACGATGTTGGGCCGGTTCGTTCTGGGTCCGGCCATCGCCACGGTGAGGTTCGTGGTCTGCGAGGCAAAGCTGATCATCGCGGGAGATCGGGAGGTGCTGAACGCCTGGATCCTGCACGGGCTCGGCATCTTACTTCTGTGGGTATGGATCGCTGGGGTTTGCGGGATGTCGATGTGGTATTACATCTTCGGCATCGCCTATTGGGGCAATTCCCTCACGATGATGCGCTCCTACGCAGAACACCGCGCGCATGATGCTGCAGGCTGCAGGGTCATCATCGTGGAAACGAATCCGCTCGTGAGCCTTCTCTATCTGAACAACAACCTGCATATGCCGCATCATGAACTGCCGCGTCTGCCCTGGTACAAGCTTCCCTCCTACTACCGCGCCAACAAGGAGAGGCTGATCAAGGAGAACTGCGCCTATCTGATGCGCGGCTATCTTGAAATTGCGCGGCACTGGCTTCTCAAGCCGAAGGAGCCGGTGGCGCACCCCAATATGCAAAGCCTGCCAAGGATCAAACAGTCATCTTAACGGGAGAGAACCGGCAATGGATATTTCGCTACCAAAGTCAGCCGCCTATGTGGTGATCGGAGCCGGCATGCATGGCATGTCGACCGCCTGGCATCTGGCGATGGCGCTGGAGAAATCCGGCAAGGGCAAGGGCTCGCAAGTGGTTTTAATCGACAAGACGGGCCCCGGCGCCGGCGCTACGGGCGTGGCTTGCGGCTGCGTGCGGAACCTTTACATGACAACGCCGCTGCACAAGATCCTGCGACATTCGGTGGACGTCTGGCAGTCCGATCCGGCGAACTTCGGTTTCCAACAGGTCGGTTATGTGTCGGTCGGAGAGGCCAATCAGGAGGCCGATTATGAGAAGATGCACAAGAGCCAGAACGCTGCCGGATATCCTTCTGACATGTATGCCGGCAAGGACGCCAAAAAGTTTCTGAAGTCGGTGTGGCCCGACTTCAACGTGGAACGGGCAGATGTGGTCTTGCACGAGAAACCTTCGGGATATGCGGGGACCCACCTTGCGGTGCAGGGACTGCACAACAAGTGCATGCAATGGGGAGTGCAGTGTATTTTCGGCCCAGCAGTCAACGGCTATGAGATGCAAAACGGCCGTATCAGTGCGGTCAAGACGACACATGGAGACATAAAGGCCGATTGCGTGGTCATCTGCGCCGGGGCCTGGGTAACACAGCATTGGAATTGGCTTGGACTGCCGGACAAACTCGACCTGCGCTATTCGGACGGCGGAGTGAGCAAGGATGTCGACATGTGGACCTACTGGCGACTGCTCGAGGGAGAAGTTTATCTCAAAGAGGGCGAGCGCTACCGGACCGCGGATGACCGAGATCCTCCGGTCTTGCATGTGGAGCTCATGAATGCGCCGGTCATCACGGAGGACGGCCGAGAATTCCCGGACAAGCATTTCTACATGTATGTGCGATATGCGGCGGAGCGCGTCGGGGCACCTGGCGTGCAGGGCGGTACGATACCCATCAAACTCGGTCCGAAAGCGGTGCTCGATCCCTACGGGCACAAGAGCGAACTCTATCAGGCGGACCCATGGTTCGAGGATTACTACATGGCGACGCTTGCCTATCTGTTCGACAGGTTCAAGGGTTACCAGGGTCAGTTCAAGCATCGTCCGAACGGCGGCGTCGGTGCCTTCACGCCGGACAACGTGCCGATCTTCGATTGGGTCAAGGACAACGCCTACATGATCGCGGACTCAAACCACGGCTACAAGATGATCGGCGTGGGCAAGCTCGTTGCGCAACACCTTGTCACCGGTGACCCTTCCCCGGACCTCGCCCCGTTCGCACTCACCCGCTATGCGCAGGGGCTGACCTTCGGCGACCGAAACAGCAATTGCCCGTGGGTTTAGCCGGTTTCGCATGTTTGCGTGGCCACTCTTGCGGCTTGACCGTCGACCCGGGGCGGCCGATTCAGTCGATGTTTTCGGGCCGAAGAGTTAGTTAAGCGCAAATTAAGGACTCTCGCGGCACTCTCCCAGCTGCTTAACCCTTTGGGAGAGATGCGAAATGGTCCTGCTGCTCGCCGTTTGGCTGTGGTTCGGCACAACCCAATCTGCCTATGCCTATCTCGATCCGGGAACAGGCAGCATTCTGCTCCAAGCTGTCATCGGCGGCGTGGCGAGCGGACTCTTCGTCATCAGACTGTACTGGCGCAAGTTGAGAAGCCTGTTCAGCACGGGTGGGGATGATGAGCATTCACGCAGCGAGAATTCGCGACGCAAATGATCAGGCCTTTAGCCGATGCCGGCTCCTTTCGCGACCCCAGCGGACGGGTTTACCAGGCGGGAGGGGAAATCTATCGAACCGTGTCGCGCAAGGCGGCGGAAGAGTTCGCTCACGTGCGAGCATGTGGTCTGCTTGAGCAGCTGATTGTTGAAAAAAAGGTGGTGGCGACGGAAGAAGTCGATCACAGCGTGCTTAAGCAGGCGGGGATCGACACAGCGACCGTGCTGCGGCACGAGCGAATCCCCTTCGTCTCGTATCCTTACGAGTGGCCGTTCCAGCTCCTGAAATCCGCCGCGCTGCTCCACCTCGACATCCAGATCGAAGCCTTGAAGCACGACATCGTGCTCTCCGATGCCAGCGCGTACAATGTTCAGTTTCGCGGCATTAAACCAATCTTCATCGACGTTCTGTCGTTCAGGCGGTACCGGGAAGGAGAAGTTTGGACGGGGCACCGGCAATTCTGTGAGCAGTTCCTCAACCCGCTTCTGCTCGGCTCGCTGTTCGGCATTGCACACAACGATTGGTATCGCGGACGGCTGGAAGGGATTCCGACCGACAGTCTTGCGGACCTCATGCCCTGGTGGCGCAATCTGTCATTCAACCTCTTCACCCATGTGACATTGCAGGCGCGTTTGCAGCGTGCCGCAGGAGCGGGCGGAACCGACCATATCGAACGCGCCCGGCAGACAAAACTTGCCAAGCGATCGTATATCGCCTTGCTCGAGCAGCTACGGCATTGGATCGACGGGCTTAGACCCTACAAGTCGGGCGCCACCGTATGGCAGGACTACGCCGAGAACACCACCTATGAGGAGGAGGAACGAGCGGCCAAGCGTCGATTCGTTTCGGCGTTCTGTCAGAAGACGACGCCCGGTATTCTCTTTGATCTTGGCTGCAACACGGGCGAGTATTCAGAGACGGCGCTCCTATCCGGCGCCAAGCATGTGGTCGGCTTCGACTACGACCAGGGGGCGCTGGAGCGGGCAATCGGCAGAGCCAGGGGGAAGGCGCTCGATCTACTGCCGCTCTACCAGGATGGCGCTAATCCTAGTCCGGATCAGGGGTGGATGGGCTGCGAGCGAGCCAGCGTCAAGCGCCGCGGCGGAGCGGACGCACTCGTCGCGCTTGCTTTCGAACATCATCTGGCAATCGGCCGCAATATTCCGCTCGACCAGCTCGTCGTGTGGCTTGTTGGGCTGGCGCCCAAGGGCATTGTCGAGTTCGTGCAGAAGTCCGATCCCACCGTGCAGCAACTCTTGGCACTCAGGGAAGACATCTTCACAAACTATGGGGCTGAGGCCTTCGAGGCGGCTTTGAAGAGCAACGCCCGCATCATCGGCAGGGAGCAGGTATCGAGGAGCGGACGCACGCTCTACAGCTACGAGCGCAGATGATGAGACGGCTTATGACCATTCCGCCGTACGCCTGGACGCTGGCATTCCTGCCGGGCTTAAGAGTCTTTGGCGGCAATATCGAACGCCTTTCGGTTTCCTGGTTGTTCTTTTGCCTTGCCGTTTCTTGCGCAATCTATTTTGCCGGCCGGGCGATCCTCAGGGCGATTGTGAAGGATCCCAATGTCGCAGACCTTTTATGGGGGTTGTTCTTCGTCTGCGTCATGGTGGGCGGTTTCTTCTTCCCGACCAGGGGCAACGAGCTTTTGTGGATCGGATTGTGTGCAGCGGCGGGCGTGGCAGTTGCCTCCGCAGTACCGTTGAGGCGCATCGCGGCCGGAGCGATAACGGTTTTTGCCGGTGTGGGATGCGCGGTGCCGGCGTTGCACATGCTGACATCGTCGGTGTGGTTCGAACGCCCGGCAATACGGCAGATGACGGCTCATGCCTTTGCGGAGCTGCCGCAGCCGTCAGCTGCCACTAAAGCCGACCGGCGCGATATCTACTACCTGATCTTCGACCGTTATGCCCGGGCCGATCAGCTCAAGGATATCTACGCTTTCGACAACTCATATTTCATTGAGCAGCTCAAGGCGCGCGGCTTGCATGTGGCGGAACAATCCTTTTCCAACTACCAGCGAACAACCCACTCGCTGATTTCCTCGCTCAACCTCGACTACCTCTACGGTCTCGATGGCGAAGCTACGCAAGACTCGCAAGATTGGCTGCCGCTCTATGAGATGTTGCAGGACTTCAGACTGCGGCGTTTTCTCGACCAGCAAGGTTATCGCTTCCACTTCTTCGGCTCCTGGTGGGAGCCCACGAGGCTCAATCGTCTCGCCGATGTAAACCACAACCTTCTTGCAATCCCCGAGCCTTTCCGCGTCATGCTCGATCATTCGCTCATTCCTTTTCTCACCCAAGCGGTGGGAGTGAGAGTGTTCGATCATCGGCTGGTGCAATGCCAACGCTCGCAGCGCGCGTTCGCAGAGCTAAGAGAGCTCGCTGCAAGCCCGCACGAGGGTCCGCGGTTCATCTTCGCCCATTTGCTCGTTCCCCATCCTCCGTTCGTGATGGACAAGAACGGCCGCTGCATCGATGCCGAGGAAGCACGGACGCACACGAGGGCAGAAAACTACACTCAGCAGGTTCAGTATACGAACCGGGAGATTTTGAAGTTCCTCGATGTGGCGCTGGGCGGGCCGGGAGCGAAGCCGATCATCGTCATTCAGTCCGACGAAGGGCCCTGGCCGAAACGCTTCGCCGGCGATGAAATCACGACGCTCGGCATGGACGTGACTCCCGCCGACTGGCGCGAAGCGACGCGCGCGGAACTCGTGGAGAAAATGGCCATCCTCAATGCGCTCTATCTGCCCGACCGGACCCTGCCCGCGCTGTCGGAAACAGCAAGCCCGGTCAACACCTTCAGAACGGTGCTGCGGGAATATTTCGGCGTTCCGCTTGCGCCGTTGGAGGATCGGCAGATCATCTTCGAAAGCGCGCAACGGCTTTATCGGTTTCACGACGTGACCGAGGAGCTGGCGGGAGGTATCGCACGCTACCCGGCGCGCGGGAGAACAGCGCAACGGCCCCAGTAATCGTTGGTGTCGTCATGCGCGGGCTTGAGCGCTTCGCATCGCGGCGACACTTGCGCGTCAGCGTAAAGAGATGGCCGGATCAAGTCCGGCCATGGCAGTTGAGGGAAAGCGTCGGTCTCCTCACCCGACGCTTCGAGCCGGAGAAGGCGCAGAGCAAGCTCGCGGCCAGAACGAGCATCGAGGCCTCGTAGGGCGGGGATTGGCGAGCCTGGGGATGCGACGTGCAATTCAAGTTGCTCTAGCGCGCGTCCAATGGCTATGATCGCCTCAAGAGCACAAGAAAAGTCCGAAGTCCAAAAAGGGTGGGCCGCCGACGACTGTGCGGCGGATTTTCTCTTAAAGAGAAATGGGACGAGATGCTGCCGCTTATCGGTCGACGACTGGGAATGATGATTCTCATCATGTTGGTTTCATCGTTCATTCTTTATTCGTTGTTCGAATCCGACAAGGACCGGGTGGTGATACAGGCCATCGGACCCTACACGTCGGAAGAACAGCGGCAGGCATGGCTTGACCAGAGGGGCTATAACGAGCCCTTCCTGGAGCGATATGTCGGCTGGGTAGGCCGCGCCTTCAGAGGGGATTTCGGCACCTCGGTACAGTTCGACAAGCCGGTCATGGAGGTGATCCTGCCGAGATTGATGAACACCGGCATACTTGCGCTGTGGGTCTTCAGCCTGACCGTCATGATTTCTCTCGTCTTAGGGGTTCTTTCGGGAATTGCCGAGGGCAGCGCCATGGACCGGTCGATCTCATTCGTCTCGGTGCTGACAACCTCGGTGCCCGAGTTCGCTTCGGCGACGTTCCTTTTGGCGATCTTCGTCTTCTGGCTGGGCTGGCTGCCTGGGACATCTTCCGGACCCGGCGCGTTCTTTCGCAAGGAACTGATACTTCCCGTTGCGGTTCTGGTGATCTTCAACTTCGGCTACTACACGCGAATGATGCGCGCCTCGATGGCGGAGGTGATGAATTCGCAATATGTGCGAACGGCAGTGCTGAAAGGAATGCCGTTCCGGCGGGTTGTGTTGAAGCATGCCTTGCGGAACGCGCTCATCGCCCCTTTCACGGTGATGGTGCTGCAGATCAATTATCTCCTGTCGGGCGTGATCGTGACAGAGGTGGTGTTCGCCTATGACGGGTTTGGACGGCGGCTCTACGAGGCCGCTCAATTCAACGATGTATTCGTTGTCGAGGCATGTACGATGGTGGCAGTGGCGCTTGCGGTTGCCACCCAGTTCATTTCCGAGATCGGGTACATGATTCTCAATCCACGCATCCGGCTGACATAGGCCCCACATGACCGACCAAGCACTGCCGCTCCCTGCTCGAAGAACAACTTTCGAAAAGCTTCTTGCGGCGATAGCGCTGCTCAAGGAATCGCGCATCGGCATGATCGGCCTTTGCATCGTGCTGTTCTTGCTCGTTGTGGCGATCATCGCGCCAGTGCTTCCGATTATGGACCCGTTGAAACAATATTCTTCCCATCTTCTCGCCAAGCCGATGACCGAGGGTCCGGACGGAGTGTTCTTCTGGCTGGGGACAGACGATCTGGGGCGCGATCTGCTGTCGCGACTGATCTGGGGCGCGCAGCGCGTGTTCATCTGGGCGGGGCTGGCGACGCTCAGCGCCTACACCACCGGCATGCTCATGGGCGTTGCCGCGGGCTATCTCGGGGGACGCTGGGACGATATTTTGAGTTTCATCGGAAACCTGATCATGTCGTTTCCCCTCATCGTGCTCTATCTGGTCATCATCGGCCGCTTCGGGGCGACACCGCTCAACATCATCGTGGCGGTAACGCTTGCCACGGGACCGCAGGTGATGCGCATCGTGCGAGGTATCGTGCTCGACCTAAAGACCCGCGACTATATTGCCGCCGCACAGGTGAGAGGCGAGCATCCGATCTATATCATGCTCGTCGAACTTTTGCCGAATGCGCGAGGCCCTCTCATTGTCGATGCCTGCCTGCGCATGGGATATGTCACGATCACGATCGCCCTTCTCGGCTATCTGGGGCTCGGACTGCCGCCACCCGATCCCGATTGGGGCAGCATGATCAATGCCGCGCAGAAGTTCGGCTCCTTCGGCGCCAATGCGATGCTGTGGCCAGCCGCTGCGGTGTCGACCATGGTGCTCGGCCTCAACATGCTGGCCGACGGCTTACGCGAAATTTCGCTGAGGGACTAGGAATGGACCAGGCAAAAACCACCACTCCGGTTCTCGAGTGCAAGGACCTGTGCATCAGTTATTACACGCGGCGAGGCGAGGTTCCGGCAGTCGTCAACTTCAACCTGACAGTCATGCCCGGCGAGGCCGTTGGACTGGTGGGCGAGTCCGGCTGCGGCAAGTCCACGGTGGCGCTGGCGATCATGCGGCACATGGGCAACAACGGCGCAATCACCGGCGGATCGATCAAGTTTCTCGGCCGCGACATCACCACGCTCAGCGATGAAGAACTGCGCTCGATCCGCGGCTCGCAAATCGCGATGGTCTACCAGGAGCCCATGGCGTCGCTCAATCCGTCGATGCGCGCAGGCGATCAGCTCAACGAAGTGCTGATGATTCACCAGGACATGAGCGAGGAAAAGGCGCGCCAACGCTCGATGGCGCTTCTTTCCAAGGTGCGGCTACCCGATCCTGAGCGCATTATGAAAGCTTATCCGCACCAGCTTTCGGGCGGGCAGCAACAGCGCGTGCTGATCGCCATGGCGCTGCTGTCGAACCCGAAGCTGCTTCTGCTCGATGAGCCGACGACCGCTCTCGATGTAACGGTGGAGGCGGGGATCATCGAACTGATCAAGGACATCTCGCGCGAGTTCGGGACGTCCATGATCTACATCTCGCACAACCTCGGACTGATTCTTGAAACCTGCCACAGGCTCACGGTCATGTATTCGGGCGTGGCGGTGGAGACGGGCAGCGTCAAGCAAGTGTTCGACAAGATGCGGCATCCCTACACCCGCGGGCTCTTCAACTCCATCCCGCTGCCGGGGACCGATCGCTTCGCCCGACCGCTGGTGCCCATTCGCGGACAGTTGCCATTACCATCGGAGCGTCCGCACGGTTGTTCGTTCGGACCGCGCTGCAACTACTTCCAGCTGGGCCGCTGCGACAAACCCATCCCAATGTTTGCGGTCAAGAATGATCCCGGGCACGAGACACGCTGTGTGCGGCATGAGGAAATCGACTGGGCGTTGAGCGAGGACGCGGGCGCGGCGCAGGAGCCAATGAGAATCGGAGTGCCGGTCCTCGAAGTCACCGCAATGAAGAAATACTATGAGATCCGCGACAATTCGATTGCGGGGATGATCACCGGCCTGCGCAAACGATTCGTGAAGGCGAACGAGAAGCTGGACTTCACGGCATGTGAAGGTGAAACAGTGGCGATCGTGGGGGAATCGGGATGCGGAAAGACCACGTTCGCAAAAGTCTTGATGGGCCTCGAGAGCGCCACCGAGGGCGAGGTGAAGATCAAAGGCAGAGACATCTCGAAGCTGTCTGTCCAGAGACGCGATCCGCAGCTTGTGGGTTCGCTGCAGCTGGTGTTTCAGAATCCCTTCGAAACTCTCAACCCAAGCCACTCGGTGGGCGCGCAGGTGGCGCGGGTGATCAAGAAGTTCGGGGTGGCCAGCAATCCGGACGAGATTCAACGAAAGATGTTCGAGATGTTCGATCTGGTGAAGCTGCCGCGCGAGTTTGCCTTTCGCAAACCGAGGCAGCTTTCGGGCGGGCAAAAGCAGCGCATCGGCATCGCGCGCGCGTTCGGCGGCAAGGCGACCGTGATCGTGGCGGATGAACCCGTCTCGGCACTGGATGTCTCAGTGCAGGCGGCGATCACCGGGGTATTGACGGATATCCAACGCAAGAAACGCACGACCATGGTGTTCATCAGCCATGATCTCTCTGTCGTGCGCTATCTCGCCGACCGGGTGATCGTCATGTATCTCGGGCACATCATGGAGCAAGGCACGGCGGAGCACGTCTTCGCCCCGCCCTATCATCCTTATACGGAGGCGCTGCTGTCGGCAGTGCCTATTGCGGATACGTCGGTGAAGAAAAAGCACATCGTGCTCAAGGGCGAGCTTCCCTCGCCAATAAACCCACCCACCGGCTGCCCCTTTCAGACGCGCTGCCACCGCAAGCTCGGAGTCATCTGCGAGACCGAAATGCCGCCGGAACGCGACATGGGAAATGGACACAAGATTCTCTGCCACCTGTCGGATGAGGTGTTGAGAGGCATGGATCCGGTGATTGCCTTCGGGGCGGCAGACCGCGCTTCGAGCGATATCGAGAGCCCGATGCGCAAACGGCCGCCGGCCGAACTGGCGCAGGATGTGGTGGCCAAGGGTTAGACCGTTTCACCTTTGAGAATGGCTCAGGGCTGGTTTGCGGCGAAATCCTGGATCGAGGGTTGAAAGTTCCACGCCATCATGCACTAGCTTCGTCATGGCCGGGCCAGGAGCCGCGGAGTTTCGATGCATCGCGATGCACAAGTGGTTGTCATCGGCGGCGGGGTTGTCGGCTGTTCGGTCCTCTATCACCTGAGCAAGCGCGGCCTGAAGGACCTGGTGCTGATCGAACGCGATGTGCTGACATCAGGTTCGACGTGGCATGCGGCAGGCGGGTTTCACACGCTCAACGGCGACCCCAATGTAGCGAAGCTGCAGGAATACACGATCAACCTGTACAGGGAGATCGAGTCGCTGTCGGGGCAATCGACGGGAGTCCACCTTTCCGGCGGGGTGATGCTGGTTTCCAGCCGCGACCGCTTCGACTGGCTGAAGATGGCACATGCGCGCAACCGCTATCTCGGCGTCGCCACGGAACTCATTTCGATCAAGGATGCGAAGGCTCTTTTTCCGCTGCTGGATGAAAAGCGATTCATCGGCGCAATGTGGCATCCGCTCGAAGGCCATCTCGATCCGTCCGGCACGACGCATGCCTATGCGAAGGCGGCACGGAGCAATGGCGCGGAGGTAATGCAAAAGTGCCGCGTCACGGATACGAGGAAGCGGGGCGATGGCGCATGGGATGTCGTCACCGAACAGGGAACGATCAGAGCCAAGCATGTCGTCAACGCGGGCGGGCTCTGGGCTCGCGAAACCGGCCGTTTTGCCGGGCTGGAGCTTCCCGTTCTGTGCATGGCGCATCAATATCTGATCACCGAGGAAATGCCGGAGGTCGTTGAATTCAACCGCCGGACGGGCAAGGAGATCGTCCACTGCATCGATTTCGACGGTGAACTCTATATGCGGCAGGAACGCTCGGGAATGCTGGTCGGCACCTATGAGCCGAACGGCGTTCCCTGGTCGCCCACAGCGGCACCATGGGACTTCTCAAGCGAGTTGTTGCCGCCCGACCTCGACAAGATTTCGGACAATCTGGCACGCGCCTTCGAGCACCATCCGCCATTGGCCAAGGCCGGAATCAAGAACATCATCCACGGTCCTTTTTCCTTTGCGCCGGACGGTAACCCACTGGTCGGGCCGATTGCCGGCCTGGAGAACTACTGGGTCGCGTGCGGGGTCATGGCGGGCTTCAGCCAGGCGGGCGGTGTGGGTCTGGCGCTCGCGAACTGGATTGCCGATGGCGATCCGGGATTCGATATCTGGGCCATGGACGTCGCGCGCCTGGGTTCATGGGCAACGAGGGCCTACACGAACGCGAAGGTGCGCGAAAACTACGGCAGGCGGTTCCGCATCACCTTTCCAAACGAGGAACTACCCGCCGGACGTCCGCTGCGCACGACGGCGCTCTACGATCGGTTTGAGACCATGGGCGCCTGCTTCGGCGCAAGCTACGGGCTAGAGCAAGCCTTATGGTTTGCAGCGAAAGGCACGAAACCGAAGGAGAAGGCGACCTTCCGGCGCTCGAATGCCTTTCCGATGGTGGGAGCCGAGTGCCGGGCGGTGAGGACCGGGGTCGGCATTCTCGAAATCTCGGGGTATGCGAAATACGAGGTCGCGGGATCGGGTGCCGAAACATGGCTTTCCTCGATCCTCGCCAACCGGATGCCGCAAAAGGGACGGCTCATCCTGTCGCCGATGCTCAACGAGGCGGGCAAGCTCACCGGCGACTTCACCGTGGCAAAAGCCGATGACGAGCGCTTTTACATTTTTGGCTCGGGGGCGGCGGAGAGCTATCACATGCGCTACTGGCAGAGCATCCTGCCAAGGAACGGAGAGGTGTCGATCCGGGCGCTTGGTACGGAACTCTGCGGCCTCTCCATTGCCGGCCCCAAATCGCGTCTGCTTCTGCAGGCGCTGGCCGAGGATGATGTTTCAAACGAATCGATGCCATTCATGACCTTCCGGGAAATGGAGCTTGGGCCACTGCCGGTCAAAATCGGCCGGCTGAGTTTTACGGGCGATCTCGGCTATGAAGTGTGGTGCCGTGCGGACTACCTTGTTCCTCTGCACGACATGTTGTGGACGGCCGGCAAAGAGTTCGGTCTCAAGCCCTTCGGCGTCAGGGCGCTGCTATCGCTGAGGCTGGAGAAGAACTGGGGGACATGGGCGCGGGAATACCGACCGATCTATGGAGCGCTCGAGGCGAATTTGGGCCGTTTCGTCGATATGCAGAAGAATCACTTTGTCGGTCGCGACGCGGCGCGAAAGGAAAAGGAAACGGGCGGCAAGCTCAGACTCACGGCTTTCACGGTCGACACCAGCGCTGTCGATGTGATCGGAGATGAGCCGATCTATCACAACGGCGAGGTCAAGGGGTGGGTAACCTCCGGCGGGTATGCGCATTTCGCCAACAAGTCGGTGGCGCTCGGTTATGTTCCGAAAGAGGTTGCCGCGGAGGATGAGGATTTCGAGATCGAAATTATCGGCAAGCGCTATCCAGCGAAGCCGCAGCGCGAGCCCCTCTTCGACCCTGCCGGAGCGCGGATGCGGAGTTAGGCTCCGCCCCGCTGCCGTGCAGGACGCGCACGACCATAGCTGTCAAGCCGACTTCCTGCAAAGGGATGGAAAGAGGCGAGACAAGACAAACATTACACGGACAAAGATTGACGACGGCAAGACTGCGAAGGCCATGCCGATCACCAAGATCGTTCCGGTCGTTAGCTTCGGAGCGGAGAGCGGGTCGTCGAAAAGTGTAACAGCAATGAGAGAGGAAAGGATCGGTGAGATGAACTGATATATTCCAAGGTGAAGGGCAGTCAGTTTCGAACACACTCCAAGAAACAGGACCAGTGGAAGCACGGTAACTGGTCCGGACAAGATAACAATGAGACCTGATGTGCCACCAAGCTCAGTCATCATCTCTTCTCTCATGTCGTTCCAAAAGTACACTACAAAGCCAGCCGCTAGCGCAAACATGATCACCATTTCATGCCGAAGCGCGCCGATTGCGTCGACGGTTCGAGATTTCTTATGCAATGTCGAATACAAGGCAAAGGGCAAGGCAATACCTAGCCCATACCAGGGCAGTGTTGCCATGGCTGTGGCGTAGTAGGTAATAGCGATAAAGCACAGTCCAACGCCAAGCCACTGCGGTCCAGTCAGCTTCTCGCCAAGCAACACACGGCCGCAGAGTATAATCAGGATCGGAGTAATCAGATAGCCATAGGCCGCTTCGATCACCTGCCCGTTCAAAACAGCTACGATGTATACGTATCCGTTCAACGCTAGGAGTAGTGCTGGCACAAGTGAACTTCGCAATTTTCGGAAAGAAAAAACCTGGAACCGCAGCAAACCCAGCAATGTCAGGATCAAAAACGTAAACAGGGAACGATAAATAAGCATGTTGAGCGGATCGACGGCCCTTACAAAGAGGTAATAAAGGGGAACCAATCCCCAAAGGACGTTGGCAAGAATACCCCTAGCGTGCGCGGACATCCGGCCGGCCGGGCAATCAAAGTTGTGAAGCAATATAGTTGACCCAGTTTCAAATAGAGAATGCACTGGACTATTTTTTCATCAAAAGAAAAGTGAATGACTTTGGACCGTGGAATGCTGGTCATGTCAATTAGATAAATTCGAACCGACCATTGCTTTTCTAAGGATGCGGGGTCAGATTCATGATTCAGCCGTGTTGAAGGTTGCCGGATGGACGTGTTCAAGGATAATCGAAAGCGGGAGTATCTCAACGCCGAGGGCGCCGATAAGCCGCTCAAGAGTCCGATACCGCATTCAACGCTGAAGCGGGCACGCGCCTATCGCAAGCAGCGGCTCGTCGATCAGTTGCGGGCGCATGATTGCGCGGCAATCCTGCTTTACGACCCCTGCAATATCCGCCATGCGCTCGATGTGTCGAACATGCAGGTGTGGATGCTGCACAATCCGTCCCACTATGCTCTGGTGTGCGCCGACGGGCATGCGGTCGATTTCGAGTATAAGGGTGCGGAGCATGTGGCCAACGGAATCGAAACGATCGATGAGGTTCGACCGGCCACTGCCTGGTTCTATTTCGCCGCCGGTCACAGGATGGGCGAACGCATCAAGCCGTGGGCCAAGGAAATAGCCGAGATCGCCAAGGCGCACGGTGGCGGATCGAAACGGCTGGCAGTCGACAAATGCGAGACGCCGGGCACGGATGCGCTGCGGTCGCTGGGGCTTGAGATCGTCGAGGGCCAGGAGCTAACGGAGCATGCCCGCTCGATCAAGTCGGCCGAAGAAATCGAACTGATGAGGTGGACGGTTCGGGTCTGCGAAGCGGGAATGGCGCGGATGTACGAGTGCTCGCTTCCGGGAAAGAGCGAGCAGGAAATCTGGGCCGAGCTTCACTATGAAAATATCCGTTCAGGCGGGGAATGGATCGAGACGCGACTGCTGACGATCGGCGAACGCACCAATCCGTGGTTTCAGGAATGTTCCGATCACATCGGCCGGGCGGGCGACCTGCTGTCGTTCGATACCGACATGATCGGGCCCTACGGCTACTGTGCCGATCTTTCACGATCGTGGACCATCGGTCACACAAGAATGAGCAATCAGCAAAGAGAGCTTTATTCGGCCGCGGTCGAGCAGATTCATCACAATCTGGCACTCCTGAAGCCCGGCCTGAGCTTCAGCGAATTCAATGAAAAATCCTGGAGGATTCCGGAGAAATACCAAGCGCGACGATACAGCGTGGCGCTGCACGGCGTCGGAATGGCCGACGAGTACCCCGCGGTGGCGCTGCATCCCGATTTCTCCAGGAACTACGACGGAACGTTCGAGGAAAACATGACGCTGTGCGTCGAAAGCCTGATCGGCGAGGACGGCGGGCGCGAATGCGTCAAGCTCGAAACGCAAGTCGTGATAGCGAGCAAAGGGGCCCAGCGGCTCGACAGTTTTCCCTGGGAAGACGCCTAAAAGAAGCAGCTTAACGCCAATCGCCACTTGCTTTCCGAAACAGATCAATAGAACTATGCCGGATCGGGAGAGGTTCGCAGGATGGCGGCAGCGGCTGACATTTTTGCCTATAAGGAGGCGCTCATAATCCTCGGCACGGCTGGCGTGGTGATACCGCTGTTCAGCCGTATGCGGATCAACCCGATCTTAGGGTTTCTCATCGTGGGGGCGTTCATCGGCCCGAATGTATTGGGGGAACTCGCCAAGCAATTCCCGTGGCTGTCGATCTTCATCATCGGCGAACAGGAAGAGATCGCCCAACTGGCAGAACTGGGCGTGGTGTTCCTGCTTTTCATCATCGGGATCGAGCTGTCGTTCGAGAGGGTTCTGTCGCTAAGGCGCCTGGTGCTCGGCTTTGGCGCGGTGCAAGTGATCGCCTCGGCGATCGTCATCGGATATGTGGTGCATCTTATCGGGCTATCGATGACAGAAGCGCTCATCGTCGGCCTTGCGCTATCGCTTTCGTCGACGGCGATCGTCATTCAGCTTCTGTCGGAACAGAAGCGGCTTGGTACCCAAACCGGGCGAGCAAGCTTTGCCATCCTGCTGTTCCAAGACCTGGCCGTGGTGCCCATTCTGTTGCTGATACCGGCGCTCGGAACGAGCGGTACCGAACGAGTGTTCGGCGGCATTCTGATGGCGCTGCTGCAGGCTGCAGTCACGGTCTTGCTTATCGTCATCATCGGCCGGCTGGGGCTCAGACCCCTTTTGCGGCTGGTGGCCTCGACGCGCAGCGCCGATCTGTTCATGGCGGCGTCGCTGCTGATCATCGTGGGAGCGGCGATTCTTTCAACGCTCGGCGGACTCTCAATGGCACTGGGGGCTTTTGTGGCAGGACTGCTGCTGGCGGAGACTGAGTACCGCCGAGAAGTCGAAGCCATCATCGATCCCTTCAAGGGGATTTTGCTTGGCACCTATTTCCTGCTGGTCGGCATGGGAATGAATCTCAAACTCCTGCTGAGTCATCCGACTGCGATCATCGGGTTTGCCGTAGCCCTGATCTTGCTGAAAGCGGCGATCATCGTCGGGGCAGGAAGCCTTTTCCAACTGCCGCGCGCCGCCCTAATCCGCACGGGACTGCTGCTGGGGCCGGGCGGGGAATTCGTCTTCGTCATCATGGGCGCAAGCGTGGCTGCGGGCGCTGTATCGTTTTCAACCAGCCAGAACGTCACATTGATCGTATCAATCACGATGGTTGTCATTCCACTGATGTCAACTCTCGGCGATTGGCTGACATCGAAACTCTCGGTGAAAGCGACTTTGCCGGCGGAAGCCTTGGCCGAGCCGAGGGAAAACGGCGTCAGAGCCATCGTCGTGGGATACGGGCGGGTGGGAACACTGGTGGCGTCGATGCTCGAAGAGCACGACATGTCCTATATCGGCATAGAAAACAATCCCGACGTGGTGACCAGGGCACGCCGGCAGGGCAAGCCGGTCTATTACGGGGATGCGACGCGGCCAGAGCTGTTGCGCCGGAGCGGCATCGGAAAAGCGACGGCGATCGTCGTTACCATGGATTCGCCGGCCAAAGTCGACCAGGTGGTGCGCATCGCGCGGGCGGAGCGGGCAGACCTGAAGATCATCGCGCGAGCGAGGGACGAAGATCATGCGATGGAGCTCTATGGCGCGGGAGCCACAGAAGCCGTGCCCGAGACAACCGAGGCTAGCCTGCAGCTCGGCGAGGCGGTGCTCGTTGACCTAGGCGTGCCCATGGGTCTGGCAATTGCGGCAGTTCATGAACGGCGCGACAGCCTGCGGCGGCTCCTCGGCCGACCCGACCGCCGGCGCGAAGTGGGCTTGGCGCGAGATCGGCTGAAAAGGTTGACCAAGGAAAAGAGCTAAAGCCACGTTCCGGTGAATGGAGAGCCCGTCACTTAGGTGCCGACCAATTTGGCTGGCACCGTCACGTCCTTCGTCCAGGCCCACATGCAAAGAAGCGGCGTGTCGAAGGTCTCGGTGGCATGAACGATAAAGGGCTTGTGCCAGCGGGTCGATCCTGCCGCAAGCTTCTCCCAGCCGCCGGCACCTCGTTTCCAATTCGACGGGCCGGTGAGCATCCAATAGAGCTCGGGTGCTGCGTGATAGCGCTCACGATATAGCCGCCTCGGCCCCAGCAGCATGAAGCCCAGAAGAAAATCATTCCCGGGGAAAAATCCATTGGGCCCGATGATCTCGGAATAGGCGTAGCCATCCATGAAACCGCTACGCTCCATGACGCTGTCTGAATAATCCAGATTCTGTTCCCAGTGCAGATCGTCTTCGACCGCAGCAATGGCCGCTGCCACATCGCTCGCCACGGCCAAGGCGGCGCCGACGGTGTCGGGCAACAGGGTACAGGCAGGCAACGATTTGGGTTGGGGCAGAGAAAAGGCGTCGGTGGTCAAATCCTGCTCGGCGAGCCGGTTCAAGACCTCGCCGACTTCCGGCGTGTCGGCCTGGTGATTTTCGAGCCCGCGGGTAACCGATTTGAGCAGCCAATTTACATCGGCATGAACTTCGTTGCCCACAATCTCGCCTCGCGTTGATGCCCTGCCCTTTTCAATAAAGCCATAGAAAAAGACAAGCTTCAACATGGAACGACGCGCTGGCGACGTTAACCAGTTCCTGCCTTAACTATTCGACTTGTGTTTTTTTCAAACGCTTCTCGTCGTAGACAATGCCGAGCCCAGGTTCATTGCCAAGATCGATATGGCCGTGACGCGCCTCATATTGTCTCGCCATCATGAAATCGCGCCGCTCACAGCTCCATTCCGGCGGATCGTAGGGAAATTCCAAGAATGCGCCGTTGGACAGTGCGGCTGACAATTGCGCATTGGCGATCATGCCCACTCCGTTCGACCAGGTATGGGGAGTGAAGATGACGGACGCCTCCTGGCACATCAGAGCGATACGTCTTAGGCCGGTAATGCCACCGGTAAGGGCAGCATCGGGCTGCAGCACATCGACGGCGCGCTCCTCGATCATATGGCCGAATTCGTACAGCTCGCGGTTCATTTCGCCACCTGCGATGCGCAGGTCGGTCATATTCTTCAACGCCTTCATGCCCTTCCAGTCGCCGCGGAAGAGAGGCTCTTCCATCCAGTAAACGCCCAAGCGCTCCAATTCGCGCGCAACGCTTAGGGCATCCTTCAGTTTCCACGGTTCCTCGATATCCCACACCATGCGCCATCCCTGATTGCAGTCGACCATCAGCTCGAGCTGGTCGCCAATCTTCCTGCGCACCGTTTCGAGCCCCTTGATGTCGTCGCGCCAATCACCGCGGTGGAAGCGAAGCTTCATTGCGCCAAACCCTTCATCGACATAGCGCTGGGCCTGCGCGGTCAGAGCTCCAGGGTCGCGCAGCATGCCCGAAGATGCATAGAGCTTCACCCGGCCGGATTTGCCGCCAAGCAAGCGCCACACGGGAAGGCCTGCCGCCTTACCGGCTATATCCCACAGGGCCAGGTCGAGGGGCCAATAGCGTGCATAATGAAAGGACATGTTGGAAAGGATGCGATGGTGGCGCTCGAGATCGAGCGGATCCTGCCCGATGAAGAGATGCTTGAACTGATCGAAGCCGAGCATGTCATCGCCGGAGGAGATACCTTCAATGCCGGCGTCGGTCGCAATGCGCGTGAGAAACGCGGTGAAGCTGGTGCGAGGGCGGGTATCCCAACTGGGGGCGAATGGCGGATCTAACGCGATCGTGTGCCGGGTAACCTGAATGTCGGTGATTTTCATGAGTTTGAGCCGTGGAGTTAGCGCAGCGCATAAAGCCTTGTTGCCAACATCAGCAAATCATCGTCGCTGACGAGCCGAGGGGTGGATTTCCGCATCGATGCATTTTCGGGCGCGGCCATTTGTGCGGCAAGCATATCCGGCCGGTTAAGATCAAACCCCTCGCCCGCGAGCGAAACCTTGATCCCAGAGGATCGCACCAGCTTGGCAAAGACCTCCACCGCCGAGGAAGGGTTGGAATTTTGGCCCATGGCGCGAGCGACCCGGCTGAAATCATCGGGCGCTGCTTCTGCAACCCAGTCGATCGTCGCCAACATTGCCAGTCCGGTTGCGCGCCCATGCGGAATGGGCGCCAGCGAGGCGAGAGCGTGAGATATATTGTGCGCGAGAGCGGTGCCGCAATTCTCTATGCCGATGCCGGCAAGGCAGGAGCCCAGCAACAACGCGCCGCGGGCTTCGATATCGGCGCCGTTGGCAAGGACCCGCCCGAGATTTGCGGTGATGAGCGATATGGCACGATGGCAGAAAAGATCCGCCATATCATTGCGGTTCCGGTTGGTACATGCCTCGATGGCGTGTACCAGCGCATCGAGTGCCGTGGCAGCGGTAATGCTCTGGGGAACACCAATGGTGAGTTCGGGGTCGAGCAGCGCCAGACGGGGCTTAAGTTCGGACCCCCAGGCCCAGACCTTCACATGCCGGGAATTGGTGAAAACACTCGTCGATGTCACTTCCGAACCGGTGCCGGCGGTCGTCGGTATGGCAATACAGGGCAGCGGTCCAGCGGGCAGCGGCGTCTTGCACAGTTCATAGACTTCGGCCGAGTCCCCCGAGGCCGCACAGCAGGCGACCAATTTCGCCGTATCAAGGACGGTACCACCGCCAAGACCGACAATGCATTGTGCCTTGGTCTCGTAAGCCATGGCGCTGGCGGCGTCGATGAGTTCGGAGGTGGGTTCGCCAGCGAACCCGTCGAAGACCGCAGCCGTGTGACCGGCATCCGACAGGGATTGGCGTGCCTTGGCAATAGTGCCAGAGGGAGCCAATGCGGGATCGGCCAGAAGGAAAACGCTCAAGGACGTTCCTGCAATTGCACTGACCTTGCTGCCCAACTCGTCCAGCCGACCCTGTCCGAAAAGGATTTCCGGCACGGCGCGCATGGTGAACAACTGCATCGAGGACTCCATAAGACTGCCGGTGCCGCTGTAGAATTGCTGCCGGGCTGGGTCAAGGCCCCGAAAACGGTTCACGGCAGGGTTGGTGGCGGGTACTATGACCCGTCGAATAAGGGGACTCCAAATGAGCATTCAGGACTTGCAGCCCGCCAGAAGCCAAGCAGTCGATTTCTGGAACTCGATTCTCGTCCCCAAGTTCACCAAATATCGACACATCCTGGTCGGGGGTCTTTCGCTTCACAGCGCACAGATATTTCCCTCTCTCGGCGTCAAGGAAGGGCAGCGCGTGGTCGATATCGGCTGCGGCTTCGGCGACACGACCATCGAGCTTGCTCGGCGGGTTGGACCGCGCGGCTCGGTTCTGGGTCTCGACTGCTGCAACGCCTTCCTGGAACACGGACGAAGGGATGCCAAGGCAGCCGGCCTCGGGAACATTCAGTTCGTCGAAGGGGACGTGCAATTCTATCGCTTCGAGCCGGTACATGATTTCTGCTTTTCACGCTTCGGCACACAATTCTTCGACAATCCGGTCGCGGGGCTCAGGAACATGCGTCTTAGCCTGAAGCCAAAGGGGATCATGACCATGATCGTCTGGCGGCAAATCGAAGACAATCCCTGGCTGGGCATTCCGAAAACAGTGGTGCTTGATTTTCTGCCGCCGGTCAAAGACGGCGTTCCCAATTGCGGACCCGGGCCGTTTTCCATGGCCGACACCGAGGTTGTCGAGATGCAGCTCAAGGCTGCGGGTTATGAGACCATTGCGTTCGAGCGGGTCGATGCGCAGCTCATGGTGGGACGCGACGTCGAGGATGCGATTGAATTTCAACTGAGTCTCGGCCCGGCGGGCGAGGTTTACAGGGAAGCGGGACCCGAAGCGGAACAGCATTACGACGCGATCAAATCTGCGCTAGCCGTGGAAATCGCCAAATACAAGACGCCCAAGGGCATCATGATGGATTCAAGCTCGTGGAAAGTCACCGCACGCAATCCCGGGATTTGAAACCTCCGGGTTAGCGCCACACGGGTTAAGCGTTGAAGGCTTCAGATAGACATGGCGAGCTTGCGGCCCTCGTAGATGGCCATGACGGCGGTTCGAGCAGCCACGGCATCGCCGATTGTCCGGTAGGGGCGCTGTCTTTGATCGAGAGCCTGGGTCAGGGACTTGTCGGGCACGTTGGTCGTCGATGTCACCAGGCTATCAGCCTCAAGGCGGAAATCCTTTCCGCCAAGTACCGTCACGGTGGCGGCATTGCCGTGCCATTCCCTTATGGCGGCCTCCGTGATCAGAACGGCCTTGAGCTCCCGCATCCGCTGACGAAGCTGGACGTCGGCATTCGTTCGCGCCATTTCCATCATCACTGACGCTGCGGGAGTTATGAGTGTCACCTCGTGGCCTGCTTCTGCGATATGGAGCGCAGTTCCGCCACCTTTCCAGTTGGCCCCTTCGTCCAAAACGATGACGCGAGCGCCGAGACGGGCACTGCGCTCCATCACTTCCTCCACCGACCAGACATTGCCGCGGTCGATGCCTGGAAGCCGATCGAAATGCGGCAAGGCGCGCTGGAAGCCGCTGCCAGCGGGCTGCGAGCCGGTAGCGATGATCACTTCATCAGCACCGAAGGCCTCAATATCGTCGGCTTCGCAGGGGGTGTTCAAAAGAACCTTCACCTGCAACTTTTCGAGCTGGCGTTCGTACCATTCGAGAAAATCGATGATCTGCCGGCGGCGCGGCTGCAAGCCGGCGAGATAGAACTGACCGCCAAGCCTTGATGTCGCCTCAACCAGCGTCACCTTATGCCCGCGTTCGGCTGCCACTCTCGCCGCTTCGAGACCGGCGACACCGCCGCCGACGACAAGAATCTGCTTCGGCTTTGAAGCAAGGGTGAAGCGATCACCGCCCCATTCGAATTCACGTCCAGCGGATGGGTTGATGAGGCAGGAAATCCAGTAGTCGCGATAACGCCTTCCCCAGCACATCTGATTGCAGGAGAGACAGGGGCGAACGTCTTCGGCGCGGCCCTCCCTTGCCTTGTTGGCGAGATGCGGATCGGCAATCTGGCCGCGGACGATCGAGACCATATCGGCCTGGCCGGATGCAATGACGTAATTTGCGTTCTCCGGTGTACGGATGTGACTTTCGGCCTGCACTTTGGCGTTGTTCGTTACTTTCTTCAATGCCTCGGCAAACGGAACACCGAGCTTGTCAGCATAGAAGACGTTGGGCATGACACCGCCGAAATCGAAATAGCTTCCGGTGCCGCAAGTCACATAGTCCATGAGAGCGCGTTCATCATGCCAAGCGATGATTTCCTGCAGCGCTTCCATGGAAAGGGACGCCTTGACGCCGGGATCCATGTTCACGGCCAGGCCGATGATGAAGTCGGTGCCCGCCATCTGGCGAATCCCGCGCAATATCTGCGATGAAAACCGGCAGCGGTTTTCAAGACTTCCTCCCCATTTGTCGTCGCGCCGATTGGAGAAGGGGGTCCAGAACTGATCGATCAGGGCGTGATAGGTCGCGAAAAGCTCAACGCCGTCGAACCCTGAGTCCTTGGCGCGGCGGGCAGCGGCAATGAAGGCGTCGACGATTTCCTCGATCTCCGCGTCCGACATGGCGTGGCTGCCGTCGGAATCGTGGAAGGAGGGAAGACCCGAGGGCGACCAGTTGGGTTCGAATGAATTGTCAAAATCGCCGTGTTGCCCGACATGATAAAGCTGATGGCAGATGACGGTGCCGTGCTTGTGCACTGTGTCGGTGAGCTTGCGGAAATGGGGAATGATCGCGTCGGATGAATGCCTGAAATTGCCACGGGTCAATACCGCTGTGCGGTGTACGGGAACCGGCTCGACCACGATCATCGCGGCACCCCCAAGAGCGCGTTCTTCATAGTAGGCGCGATGGCGCTCGCCCGGGAGGCCGCCTTCCGACATGTTGGCGGTGTGGGCGCCGAACACAATGCGGTTCTTGAGCGTCAGGTGTCCTAGTTTGAGAGGCTTGAACAGGTGGCCAAAAACTTCAGCCATCGGTTGCCGCCTCCCAAATGAACAGTGCCGTAAAAAGATCAAGATGGCCGCCACCACCATTCTTGTACAAAGTGATGTCCTGCGAACGGCGGGGCTGAGGAATGCCGGACCGGCAGAGATCATACAGATCCGCCTCGATATGGGCGCGGGTGATCACTCCGCGCGACAAGGGGTTCGACAGGTCTCCCGGCTGATCGATGGCGAACCGGCGGCTGTCGACAAAGAGACGTGCGCGGCGCACGGCTTCATCATCGGACTCCCGCATATCGGGTGTGAAGCTGCCGACAAGGTCGAGATGAGCACCCAATTTGAGCCATTCGCCCTTGATCAAGGGTGCAGTCGCGGCGGTGGCGCAGCTGACAATATCAGCGTTGCAAACCGCCGTTTTCAGATCCGTCACAACGGCGGCGCCGATTTGGGCCGCGAGACGTTGCGCCTTGGCAAGATCCCTATTCCAAACGAGGACCTTGTCAATTGATGGCCTTGCCGCCCGGTGGGCGTCGATGAGAAAGGGGGCAAGCCCCCCTGCCCCAACCATCAGCAAGACGCAGGCATCGCTGCGTGAAAGAAACCTCGAGGCAAGGGCGGAATCGGCGGCGGTCTTGCGGTAGGTGAGGGCTGTACCATCCATTACGGCGAGCGGCGCTCCGGTGCGGCCGTCGCACAGGACAAAACAGGACTGAACGGCCGGAAGGGGCAGGTCACGTCTTGTATTCCCGGGCAGGATGGTGACGACTTTGGTTCCCATGGCGACCCCGGGCTGCCAGGCGGGAAGGTTGAAGTAGGTCTCACGTTCTCCGCCGCGATCGAGATGCAACTCGGAACGGTCGACCAGCGGAGGCTCTCGCTGGTGCGCCTGGAACAGCGCATCCATCAGAGCCGGCCACTGGCAAATGCGATGCACTTCCTCGGCGGAAAAGAAACGCATCACGATATGCCCGGGCCGGTGATCTCACGCAGCAGCTTGCGGTATATGGCTTCGGCATAAGCGGGATAATCGTTGGCGACTATGACAAAGTGCGCCGGCCCACCGACGACCTGCTGTTCGAAATATTTGTCGAGCGTGGGCCATTCGTTGATGATCACCAATCCGTTGATAGTCATGCCCCGCTTGACGATTTCGTTGCGCACGCGGTCGGTGCTGATGCCGATGTTGTTGCGGCCATCGGAGGAAATATCCATCACGTATCGCTCTGAGCGAAAGGGCGCAGCCTGCAACATGGCAGCGGCAAAGCGCATGGCGCTCGAGATCGAGGTGCCGCCTTCGGCCAGCTTGCGGGGCATGGTTTCAAGCTGATCAGCCAAGGCGTTTGCCGCATTTGGACCATCGACAACCGTCCAGGGAACCACGATGAGCTGGCTTCGATCGTCGGACCATTGAAAAACGGAAATCGCGATCTTGCCGGTAGCGCCTTGAGCGATCGCGTCATGAATTTCCCTGCGGCGCAGCGCCTGGCCCAGGCCCTGCATCTGCAGCCGGAATTCGGTGGTGTCGACGCTGAAGGAACAATCGATCGCCAATACAAGAGCGAGGTCGACATCGCCGGATTGAGCGCGGGCGGTCCACTCGTTCTTAACGTAGGGAAAGAAGAAAAACGGCATCGACAGAAGCGAGACGAAAAAAATCCCCAACACTAGGCGCCTTAAGGCCTCTTTAGGTCTCCTCTGATGCATGGACTACTGTCCACCGCAGGCGCGACTGCGTCAAGGTGATGAAGAAGGGCGGTTAGCCCGATCACTACCCCTGCCTCGTCATGCGCGGACTTGATCCGCGCATCTGCTAGCGCCGGGGGATGGAGATGCCCGGATCTCGCCGCATCGCGGCGGTCCGGGCATGACGATTTGGGTTAGATTTGCGAGAGGGCCGGTGACCGTGCGCCGAGCGGCATGATTACTTGTCGTCAAGGGCGCGGCAATCCGTTTCCGACCAGCCGAGCGTTACCTTGGCCCCTTCCTTAAGACCGTTGCTGTCGGCCTTGTTCGGAACCTTGACGATAAAATTGGCCTGTCCGGCGACGGACAGCCGCGTGCGAACATGGTCGCCGAGATAAATCAACTCTTCGATCCGCCCTTCGAGAATATTGGTGACCATCCCCTGCTGCGGATTTATTTCGACACGTTCCGGGCGCAGCGACAAGAGCGTGCGGTCGCCCTTCTTCCTTACCCTGACGGCGGAGGCCCTTACCCTGTCGCCCGATGCCAATTTGACGACACAGGTTCCATTCTTACCCAGTTCTTCAACCGTGCCTTTCAACTTGTTGTTCTCGCCGATGAACTGGGCGACGAAGGAGTTCTGTGGTCGCTCGTAGAGTTCATCGGGCGTCGACAGTTGCTGCACCTCGCCGTTGTTGAAGACGGCAATGCGGTCGGACATGGTGAGAGCTTCCGCCTGGTCGTGGGTGACGTAGACGACGGTTATGTCGAGGCGGTCGTGAAGATGCTTTATTTCATATTGCATCTGTTCGCGCAGTTGCTTGTCGAGAGCGCCCAAGGGCTCGTCCATGAGCACCAGGTCCGGATCGAAGACAAGCGCGCGCGCCACCGCAACGCGCTGTTGCTGGCCGCCGGAGAGCTGGTTTGGCCGGCGCGCGCCGTAGGCTGGAAGTTCAACCATTTCCAGGGCCCGTTTCACCCGCTCGGCAATTTCGGCTTTGCTCTTGTTGCGAACTTGAAGGGGAAAGGCGAGGTTTTCATAGACCGTCATGTGAGGAAAAAGGGCGTAGTTCTGGAATACCATTCCGATCCCGCGCTTGTGCGGCGGCACCTGATTGATGGAGGTTCCCTTCAGATAGATTTCGCCGTGCGTGGCGGGCTCGAAGCCTGCGAGCATGAGCAGTGTCGTTGTCTTGCCGGACCCTGAGGGGCCGAGCAGGGTCAAAAATTCGCCCTTGGCAATATCGAGGTTCAGGTTTTTGACGACAAGCGACTCGCCGTCGTAACTCTTCTGCACATTGACGAAGCGGACGATCGGTCGGTCGCCGCTTGCTTTTTGCGTCATTTCGCTCAGGCCCCTATGTCACCTCACCTTATAGGTTTTTCCGGAATGATAGGCGGTGCTGACAAAAAGGGAAGCGGGAATATGTCGGCGGGTCCCTACTCCTTTGCCTGGACGTTTTCTACAGATCGGCCATGTTTCGATGGTGAGATGGAAAGGCGCGGGATAAGCCTTCGCATTACGGGCAGGATCACGAGAGCCCGAGGGCTGGTATTGAGGGTCGCTTCGTCTATACTGGGCCTACGGCCGGCTAGGGCATCTTGACCCACCGTCTTTACGGCGGGAAAGTCGCGGACAAAATAACAGCGATAAGCGCGCGAGGACCTCTTGGACGAAATGGTGCCGTTTCACACACCGCTCATCGACCCGTTCGGGCGAGAGGTCAACTATCTGCGCGTGTCAGTGACCGACCGGTGCGATTTCCGGTGTGTCTATTGCATGGCAGAAGACATGCATTTCCTGCCGAAGAAGGACATTTTGACGCTTGAGGAGCTCGATCGCGTTTCCTCCGCTTTCATCGTGCGAGGGGTAAAGAAGATCAGGCTCACGGGCGGTGAACCGCTCGTGCGGCGAAACATCATGCAGCTTGTGCAGTCGCTGTCGCGGCATCTTCGGTCCGGAGCGCTGGACGAGCTGACGCTCACTACCAACGGCAGCCAGCTCGCCCGCTATGCGCGGGAGCTTGCAGCACACGGAGTAAAGCGGGTCAACGTATCGCTCGATACACGCGATGCGCAGAAATTCCGCGCCATCACCCGGTGGGGCGATCTTGCCAAGGTGCTCGAAGGCATCGCCGCGGCGCAGGCTGAAGGACTTCAGATCAAAATCAACATGGTGGCGCTGAAAGCTGTGAACGAGGATGAAATCGAGAGCATGCTTGATTGGTGCCACGAGCGAAAAATGGATTTGACGCTCATCGAAACCATGCCCCTGGGCGATATCGAAGGTGACCGCACGGATCAGTACCTGCCCCTGTCGCTCATCCGGGCGAGGCTGCAGGAGCGATTCACGCTTGAAGATATCGACCACAAGACCGGCGGTCCGGCCCGCTACGTGCGGGTGCGGGAGACAGGCGGCCGGCTCGGCTTCATTACTCCGCTCACCCATAATTTTTGTGAAAGCTGCAATCGCGTGCGGCTGACTTGCACCGGCACGTTGTACATGTGTCTCGGCCAGGAAGATGCTGCCGACCTGCGGGGACCGCTCAGAGCTTCGGAAGGCAACGAGCTGTTGCATCAGGCCATCAGCGAGGCGATCAGCCGCAAGCCCAAAGGTCACGATTTCATCATCGACCGCCGTCACAACAGGCCGGCACTCGCTCGACACATGAGCGTGACCGGCGGTTAGCATCCCCTGCAGCTCGACATATGACAGGCAGCCGGTGGCGCTGTAGGACCGAAGCAGCGTGACCGCACCACCCGCTCATCTTCCCCAGCAGGATACGCTGAAAGGCGGACTCTACATGGCGATCGCCATGGCGGCGTTCGTCGGCAACGATACCCTCATCAAGCTTTTGTCCGATGAACTGCCGGTCGGCACATTGATTTTCGCGCGCGGCTTATTCGCCTCGCTGGCGATCGTGGCGGCGAGCCTTGTCAGCGGCGATCTCTTCAAGCTGCCTCTCATGTTTTCGGGCAAGGTGTTGTTACGCTCGGCGATCGATGTGGTGGGGACGATCACGTTCATCGTTGCCCTGGTGCACATGCCCATCGGCAACATCACGTCCATAACGCAGGCGGCGCCGCTGGTGGTGACCGCATTGGCGGCGATTTTTCTCAAGGAGCACGTCGGCTGGCGGAGGACGACAGCCATCGTGGCTGGCTTCGTGGGGGTGATGCTGATCATGAAGCCCAACGCGAGTGGCCTCGACAGCTATTCGATCATCGCCCTGGTGATGATCATGGCCATCGCGGTGCGCGATATCATCACCCGGCGCATTCCGGCTACGGTGCCAGCCCTGCTGGTGGCGCTGGCCAACGGCTTGTTCGTGATGGCAGGGGCACTCGGGTTCGCGCTGCTCGAGGGGGGTCTGGTCATGCCGCGCGGGCAACAGCTTGTCTTGCTTGCGGCGGCAGGCGTTCTCTTGTCGCTGGGCTATCTTTTCATGGTGCAGACACTGCGATATGCCGACATTTCCACCTCTGCCTCGATAAGATTTTCGGTGGTTCTGTGGGCGCTCCTGTTAGGCATGATGGTATTCGGCGAGTGGCCGGACCGATACGCGCTGATCGGGATCGCCCTTATCGTCGCCTCGGGCATCTACACCCTGCATCGCGAAGCCAAGTTAAAGAGACTCAAGGCTCGTCAGACCGAAGCAAAAGTCCAAAAAGCATAGAGTGTCAGAGCCGACGCCCAGACCAGGATGGCGTTGCGGAGAACGGTGCGGGAAATGCGGGGGGCAAGGGTCATGCTCACGTAGCCGCCCAGGGTTGTTCCTGCCGCCATCACCAGAGCGGGCTTCCAGGCGATCAGGCCGAAGGACGTAAAGAGCAAGATCCCGATGATCGTGACGATGGTGATGACAAAATTCTTCACCGCATTTGCCACGAGGATGTTGTCCTGGCCGAGGAGCTCATAGATCGCAAGCATCACTATGCCCATCCCTAAGCCAAAATAACCGCCGTAGAAGCATATGATGAATTCAAAGGCATAGAGGAGCGAGGGGCGGCGGTGGCCCTCAAACGCGTATTTCCGCTCAAGCCATGCCTTCGCCCAGGGACCCAAACCGAACAAGACTGTGGCGAGAAGCAGCAGCCAAGGAACCGCACGCTCGAATGCTTTTGCGCCCGTGTAGATCAAAACTACCGAGCCCAAGGTGCCTCCCGCGAGGGCCATGAAGGCTCGTATGGCGATCGAATGATGGGCCTGCCGCAAATATCGAATATGCATGGCCGTGCCGACCAGGTTGGCCGGAGCAAGGGAGATGAAACCAGAGGCATTGGCGACGATCGGCGGAAGGCCGGCAGCAATAAAGGCTGGAAAAACGAGAAAGCCCGAGCCGCCAGCAAGAGCGTTGATGAAACCGGCAATGATGCCGACAGCGAACAAGAGAACGAAGGATGTTGATGTCATCGGGTTTTCTGGCGGGCTTGACCACACAGCCCTAACCTATTTGGCTGGCGCGGCAAACTGCTTGATGCGCAAAATCCTTCCTCGGCTGGACAACGACTTCCTACCGCTTATGATCGCGTCGATCAAAGCGCAGGGGCTTCGGGCGCATGTATGAATTTCTCATTCTGTCGTTGGTGACGGCTCAACGGATCACCGAATTCATCTATTCCCACCGCAACAAAAGGCTGCTCGTCGAAAAAGGCGGCTTCGAAGTGGGCCGCTTGCATTATGTTCTCCTGGTCGCGTTGCATGCCGCATGGCTTGCGAGCCTGTGGTGGTATGCCTGGGACAGGCCGATCCACTGGGGGTTCGTCATCGCCTATCTTATCGTGCAGCTGGTGCGCGCGTGGACACTGATGGCACTGGGGCCACGATGGACGATCGAGATCGTCGTTACCCCTGATGAGGTCGCCAAGGGAGGCCCCACGCATTTCCTAAAACAGCCCAACTATCTCGTGGTTGCCGCGGAAATCCTGGTGCTGCCTTTGGTTTTCGGCCTTTGGTGGCTTGCGCTGCTGTTCAGCGTGCTCAATGGATTGATGCTCTATTGGAGAATGCGCATCGAGCAAAAAGCCATCGAACCGGCGAACCAGGACGGTTCACTCACAGAACTCTAGGTTCATAGGCGCAGCATGTTGCTGCTCGGCGCCGGCGACGACGGATTTGACCGGCACGGTGATGGTGATTTCACCGGCCCTATCGAAGACCAGGTGCAACTCAAGCTCGGTTCCCTCCTTCAGCGGGGACGCGAGATCGGTCAACATGACGTGAAGGCCGCCCGGCGCGAATGCAACCTCACCACCGGCAGGAATGACGATACAGGATACCCGGGCCATCGCCGCGATGTCGTTGTCCATAACATGGCGGTGGATCTCGGCCCGGCCGGCACCGGCGGCGGCGACGGAGCGGAGGCGGTCGGGCTCAGGACCATCGTTCCTCAAGGTAAGGTAAACGGCACCTGCCCCTGCCCCGGCCAGGGACGCGCGAGCGAAGGCGTTCGCGACCGTGATGCCCGACGCCTTTGCCATCCGAGAAATGGCAACGACCGCCGCGAAGGTAAGGATCAGGGCGAGCAGGACCTCAATGAAAGTTCTCAGCCGCATTGCGGAAAGCCGATTTGTTGTTTCAAACGCTGCTTGCCGAGGCATTGGGGCGGGTTGATGTCGACACAAACGTGACAGAGCGTCGCGGCAGGTTTTGCGATAGATTTGCAGACGATGAAAGTCTGCACGAATTGCACTGGTTGGCTGAACGTGGCGACTGCTGCGGCAGTTTGCCTGGCTGCGAGCTTGAGCGCTGAAATGCCGCGTCTGTCAGCGCAGAGCGCCCAAACGCCGGTGGCGCTGGAATTGGTACTGGCCGTCGATACATCGGCAAGCGTCGATGTTCGAGAATTCGAGCTGCAGATCAACGGCATTGCGCAGGCCTTCGCAAGCCCGGAGGTGATCGCCGCTATCGAAAGCCTGCGGGGAGCAGGAATGGCGGTAACGCTCGTTCAGTGGAGCGGCCCTGATGCGTCCACGGCAGTCTTGCCATTCCATCACGTCTACGATCGGCGCACGGCGAAGGCGTTCGGATTCCTGGTGGGCCTGACGCATCGACGCAGCACGGCAGGCACGACGGCGATGGCGCATGCGGTGAAGCTTTCGGCCGAACTCCTGGAAACCAATGAATTCATGGGCGAGCGCGCCGTCATCGATGTTTCGGGCGACGGCCGCAACAACACCCCTCCCGATATCGAAACGGTTCGCGATGATGTCGTGCAGCGGGGCTTCACGATCAACGGACTTGCCATGTTGAGCGATGACCCCCGCCTCGATGTCTACTACAGACGATCGCTCATAGGAGGAAAGGACGCGTTTGTCGAAGTTGCGCATGGGTATGACGAGTTTGCCCAGGCGATCAAACAGAAGCTCATTCGCGAGATCTACCCGCCCTTGAGCGAAAGGCCTGCCGAGACACGTCAGGCGCTGAGGCAGCGATAGGCTTCAATGGCAATTATTGAGGGGCGGCCAGGGCGCCCTGCGCGAGGTTTGAGCGCTGCTTTGTTGATACGGGCGCTTCGGCCTTTTGATCACCCACCCTGAACAGCGCCTGTCTTAAGAATGGATGTTTGGAAAGCTTTTTCTGTTCCGCGGCATCGAACTCGGCATGGCGTTTGTCGCAGCTCTTCGAGACATCCTCAACGATCTTCAGACTTTTGGCTTCCGCTTCGGCACAGGTTGGCGCGGTGATGCCGATGGCCATGGCCTCGGCCTCGGCGGCGCATTGCAGCCAAATGGCGCGGTGGGTTTCCTCATGGCGCTTGGCAAAGATGTAGAACCGCTCAAAGCTTTGACGCAGCTCCGGGGACATTTTTTGGTCGTTTTCAAGCTGCGGCAGGCGAATGGTGAAGTTCATGCTCAACTTGAAGCTCGCAACGCGGCATTGGTCGGCGGTGCTTTCGGTTGATGCCAGAACCTTCGGGTCCATGCGGGTGGAGGCGTAGGCCTTTCCGCCTCCCACTCGCGGTCCGTTGCTGATCATTGATTCGAACAGACGCTGGGCGGAATTTCCGGCCACCAGATAGTGCACATAGTTCGTCGGCGTTTGAGCGATGGCTTGAACGCCGGCGCAAATCGGTAACGCGGCCAGGATGATGGCGAACGATCTAAAGAGGGTGTTCACGAAGTATCCCCAACTCCCGAATCGTGACAACCAGCCTATTGGCAAGAATGACACACTTCAATTTGATAAGGCGCCCGAACCTCCCCAAAAGCACAGTCGCTTGTGGGAGTCTTGTTCTTGAAAAAGCCCGGGATTTTGAACTTGAGATCAAACGGAAGCGTTGTGGCGGTGGCGCAACGGCGGCAGCAAATCAGTCATGATCAGGAAGGTCATCATGCCCATGCCGGAATCGGACGTGAACTCCACATCGTCATTTATTCATCTCCTGTTTCTCGCGCATGACGTTTTACGGTCGCGAGACGTCTTCGGCTTTTCGCTCCAGGGCCGCGCGATCCCAATGGGCTTGATCGGCTGCGGCCTCATAGGTCTCCTGAAGAAAACTCAAGATCATCCCATCCGGGTTGGCTGATTGGCGCACGGCATCGTACGGCAGCAGGAACTGGCCGAGTTCACGATCGTAATAGGCGCCGGGCGTGGTGAGGCCGGTCTCCCCATAGGCGGAAGGCTCCGGATAGGCATAGACATAGAAAGCCGGCTTTCCATATCCGCCATTGCCCGGCCAGAATCCGCAGCTGGAAACTTCGTGCGAATAGGCTTCAGCGACGACCGTGTTCGGTATGTTGGGCCTCTCGCCGGTTGGCGCGGGCGCAGTGCGGCCAGAAAAGCGGGTGACGGCAAGATCAAAACTCCCCCAGAAGAAATGAACGGGGCTCGCCTTTCCGATGAAGCGGGCACGAAAGTTCTTGAGCACCCTATCGGCCTGCCGCACAGCCTGGAGAAACCGCTCCACCCAGAGGGGGTCATATTCCGCGGCACCAAAATCCTGATCAAAGGGGACGGGATTGGCGATTTCGCTCGGCATCGTCCAGATATGAACCTCGGCACCGCACCGGCGCAGTCGCTCCATGAACTCAGCGAAGAAATCCGCGACCGGCCTTGCTTCGAGGGCGAGGTGTTCAATCGCTCCCTCGCTCGTCCTGATCAACAGCCGGTGGTCGATGAAGTCGAAATCTATGGCAAGGCTCAGTTTGTCGTGGGACATGGTGGAGGTGGTAAGCCCCCGCGGTGTCACGTAAAACGTAACGTTCCACCAGTGATTGACTAGAGGGGTCAGCGCCATTCGCACCTTTCCGACGATCTGCGTCCATCGGTGAAGCGTGTGGCAGGTGCCGGCCCAATCCGCGAGAGGCAGTTCGGGCCACGTGGCAATGTGCTCGGTGCGGGCGATCGTTGGGGGCAAGTTGCCTATTTTCCCGGGCTTTCAGGAGATGCTAAGATATAACAACAATGGCAAGTAATGCAGGAGTTTTCGAGACATGGCTGACGATGCAACCTACAAGGCGCAGAAATTCAAGGTCGTCGGAACTCGGCCGGTTCGCCCCGATGGAGTGGACAAAGTCACCGGACGAGCAAAATACGGCGCGGATGCCTTTGCACCGGGCCAGCTCGTCGGCCGAATTCTGCGTTCTCCCCATGCCCATGCGCGGATCGTAAGCATCGAGACGGCCGAGGCGGAAAAACTGCCCGGCGTCAAGGCGGTCATAACCTCAAAGGATCTTCCCGACCTCACAAACGGCGACCGCAACATGCGGGATATTCTGGAAAACTGCATGGCGCGCAAGAAGGCGCTGTACGATGGGCATGCGGTGGCGGCCGTTGCGGCGGTGGACAATGTAACAGCGCGCAAGGCGTTGAAGCTCATCAAGGTGAACTACGAGGTCCTCCCGCATGTGACGGACGTCGATGAAGCGATGAAGGAAACGGCACCTGTCCTCCACGATGATATCTTCACCGAAGGTGTCGAGCCCAAACCGTCGAAGCCCTCGAATGTCGCCAAACGCTCCGAATTCGGCCATGGGGACATTTCCGCCGGCTTCAAGCACGCCGACATCATCGTTGAGAAGTCGTTCAAGACCGAACAGACGCACCAGGGATATATCGAGCCGCATGCGTGCCTGGCAAGCGTGGGTCCCGACGGGCAGGGCGAATTGTGGGTCACCACACAAGGCCATTTCGTCTTCCGCAACACCTGCGCGCAACTTCTCGGCATGGAGATTTCAAAGCTGCGGGTCACCGCGTCGGAGATCGGCGGCGGGTTTGGCGGCAAGACGCATGTGTGGATGGAACCCATTGCGCTTGCCCTGTCGCGCAAGGCGAACCGGCCAGTGAAACTGGTCATGAGCCGGGAGGAGGTGTTTCGAGCATCGGGCCCGACGAGTTCCACGTCGATCGACGTCAAGGTCGGCGCCAAGAAGGATGGAACGATTACGGCGGCGGAAGCCACGCTGCGATATCAGGGAGGCCCCTTCGCCTACATGTGGGCGGAGCTCGGCGCCATGACGTCGTTTGCCTGCTACGATCTGAAAAACGTGAAGACGGTTGGCTACGAAGTGATCGTCAACAGGCCGAAGGTTGCAGCTTATCGCGCTCCTTCCGCGCCGATGGCGGCCTTTGCGGTCGAGAGCGTCATGGACGAGCTGGCGAAGAAGATCGGGATGGACGCCTTGGAGTTCCGGCTGAAGAACGCTGCCAAGGAAGGGACCAAGTCGTCCTATGGCCCGACCTACGGACCGATCGGCATCGGCCCGACACTGCAGGCGGCCAAGAACCATCCGCAGATGAAAGCTCCGCTCGGAAAGAACCAGGGACGCGGTGTCGCCTGCGGCTTCTGGTTCAATTTCGGCGGCCAGACCAGCACCAGCATCAACATCAACGCCGACGGTACGGCCGTGCTGTCGGTCGGAACCATCGACGTCGGGGGCTCGCGCGCATCGATGTGCCTGATGGCGGCGGAGGAACTTGGCATCCCGTATGAGAAGGTTCGCTGCGTCGTCGCCGATACGAGCTCCTTAGGCTTCAACGACATGAGCGATGGGAGCCGCGTCACGTTCTCCTCGGGCATGGCGACGGTGATCGCGGCGCGCAACGCAAAGAAGGTTCTTTGCCAGCGCGCGGCGAAAACGTGGAACATTCCGGAAGACGCGGTTGAGTGGGTCGATGGTTCGGCTCGCCCGGCAGGCGCCAATGCGGGCAATTTCCCGCCGTTGTCGCTGCGGGAAATCGCGGCGGCGGCGGCGAACACGGGCGGGCCGATCGCCGGGCACAACGAATTCGTGGCCGATGGAGCGGGCGTCTCGTTCGCCACGCATATCTGCGATGTGGAAGTCGATCCGGAGACGGGACGAACAAAGGTGATGCGCTATGCGGTGATCCAGGATGCCGGAAAGGCCATCCATCCCTCCTATGTCGAAGGGCAGTATCAGGGAGGTGCTGCGCAGGGCATCGGCTGGGCGCTCAATGAGGAATATATCTATGGCAAGGACGGGCGGCTGCAGAACCCCGGATTCCTCGACTACCGCATGCCGGTGTGCTCGGACCTGCCGTTCATCGATACGGTGATCCTCGAGATTCCCAATCCCAACCATCCCTATGGAGTGCGCGGGGTAGGCGAGACATCGATCGTGCCGCCACTGGCAGCCATCGCCAATGCGGTCTCCAATGCGGTCGGCGTCCGCATGACACACATACCAATGTCGCCGCCGAGGATACTCAAGGCGATCGAGGGCGCGAAGTAGAGCGCCTGATGGTGCAGGTGCATTTTTGGGGAGCGCTGAAGCCCTTGGCGGGCGGAGAATCCTCCGTCGATATCGAGGCGCGCAACATCCGCGAGCTGTTCGGCAAGCTTGGGGAACTTCACCCGGGAATGAAGCCGCATATCGAGCGCGGGATCGCGGTGTCGATCAATGGAAAGATCTACCGCGACAGCTGGGACGAACTGCTGCCGGAGAAAGCGGAGATCTATCTCCTCCCGCGCATCGCCGGAGGCTAGGTCGTCATAGCGGACGGCAATTGCTACCGATGCAGCTTCCTGTCCTCCTCGTTTTCGGGGATGCACCATTGGCGGCCCGCCGGCGTATCGAAATAACGGGGCCAGGGGAAATCGATGGGCGGCGGGTAGTCGCACAGGGGCTTTTGCCACAGGCTGCCACCGATGCCGCCGCCGGTGCGTTCGACGAATTCCGCTTTGGCGTGGGCGAGACTCTGCTTGTCGATCATCAGATCGAGGATCGTTCCGGCGACAACCTTGGCGGCACAATCGACCGTCGGGTCGATGGTTTCGGGAATGCCGCCCAAGGCATTCATGGCCCAGTCGGGGTAGGTGTAGCCCGGAGGTGAGCGCAGCCCAGGACGGCCGACGTAGAAACGCGCGGTTGGAGCATGCCAGCTCATATCGGTGTAGTCATCGGACGTGAAATGAGTCTGCCAGTGGGGAAGCATGGTCCTGAGCCGGGCCTCGGCGGTTTTCGGATCGATCAGTTGCTCGATCTCCGGAATGAAGGGTTGAGGCAAGGGATCGAGGCCCAGCTCCTTCTGCAAACTCTGCGCGACTTTCACCGCCCGTTCGTTCCATTTGGGCGCGCCTACTTCAGCAAGATTGCGATAGACAATTTCCGCCATGGCGTGATTGGCGAGGCCGCCGCGCGATTTCGAGATCCAATGACGGCGGACGGTGCAATGCGACATGGCGGCCGCGGCAGTCGCATTTCGATCGAGCACGAAGAGAATCTTTTCGAGCTCCTCAAGGGAGGAGGCGCGCGCGGCGAAGACGATCTGTGACATTTGGGCGGCGAGGTTGTCGGCGGTCGCCTGGCCAGATGCAAGGATGATCTCGTTGACGCTCCAGGTGCCTGTGTGGGGCAGCATGTGGTCGCGGAGCATCTTGGAAGAGGTATACATGGCGATCGCGGCATCATTTGCGCCGGGGGCGCGCGCCTCGGCGTGAGCGGCAGGGATTGGGCCGGACTTGGGGGCCGTGCGTGCCAGCCAGACTTCCGGCTCCTCGCACAGGAATTCGTAGAGCACGCAGTAGAAGGGCCCGCAATGGGTGTCCCAACGGGCGGTGTTGCACAGGGGAAGCATGTAGAAGGGATGGAAGGAAATGATGGCGTCGAGCCCATCATAATATCCCCTGGCGGCGTGGATGGGTTTGGAGCCGCGCATCTTTTCGGCAGGCTCGCCCATAAAGCGAAGGGAGCCTTTGACATCCCCCTGCTCCATCGCCGCCTTGGCGGCGAGCGTGCCCACCAGTGCTCCCATGCCAAGGGCGGAATGCGGATCGGTGTGACCTGCGGCAAAGCGAGACAGGCCCTCGCGCGGGGCACGATAGGTGGCGGCCTTCTGGCAATTGCCGGGCACAGCGTCATATTCGGCATAGGCCATGATCGTCGGGCCGGGACCTGAGCTCCAGGTGGCGGAAAAAGCGGTGGGCATGCCGCCCGAGCCAACTTCGACATGGAAGCCCTCGGCCTTGAGCTTGCTCACATACCATTCCGCGGAGCGATATTCGCGCCACGCGGTTTCAGCGAGGTCCCAGAGATGGAAGTTCCAGCTCGACCAATCCTGGTGATGATCTTCAACCCAGCGATGGGCCTTGAGTTTGGGGACGGCGAGAGCGGTCAGCATCGGGCGATTTTCCATTCAAATCCTGTTCCCGCCAAGGCTCGACCAAAAGAGAGCGCGAGGTCAATCCCAGATTTGAGCTCGGCATCTTCAAAAAACCTGCCAAGATTGGTAAATGAGACGGACATGACAGCGCAGGCCAGAACCAGGGACTACAGCCTCGTCGGCAAGGACTCGCAACAGGCCCTCGAAAAGGGACTTGCGTCGGCCGAATGGTACACCTGCCCGATCCCGAGACAGCGGCTGAAGGAGCTTGTCCAGCGCAAAGACGGTCCGGCCATTCGCGATACCGCCCTATGGATCGGGTGTTTTGTCATCTTCGGCGGACTCGCCTGTCTCACTTGGCCGAGCTGGCTTTCGGTGCCCTTGTTCATGGCCTACGGAGTTCTCTACGGCTCGTCGTCCGACTCGCGCTGGCATGAATGCGGTCACAGGACGGCGTTCAAGACGCAGTGGATGAACGATGTAGTCTACCATATTGCATCATTCATGATCATGCGCGAGCCGACCTTGTGGCGCTGGAGCCATACACGACATCACACCGATACGATCATCGTCGGACGCGATCCAGAAATCGCCGTCATGCGGCCGACCGTGGTGCTGAAGGTGATTGCGATGTTCTTCGCCATTCCGCAGACAGTGGCGGCGATCAAAAACATTCTGCGTCACGCGGCGGGACGCTTGGGTTCCGATGAGGCCACGTTCATACCGGCCGCGGAGCAGAGCAAGGTCTTTGTGACGGCGCGCATATGGCTCATCATCCACCTTTCGATCATTGGAGGGGCTATCTATTTCGGATCCCTGTTGCCGCTGCTGCTCGCCGGTCCGCTGCCCACGATGTACGGTGCCTGGCTGCACGTTCTGACCGGCATCACCCAGCATGCGGGCCTAGCGGAGGATGTGCTCGACCACAGGCTCAACAGCCGCACGGTGCACATGAACCCGGTGATGCGATTTCTCTACTGGAACATGAACTATCATATCGAGCATCACATGTTCCCGATGGTTCCCTACCATGCGCTGCCGCGGCTGCATGAAGAGATGAAGCAATATTGCCCTCCCCCCTACCCGAGCATTCTGGCCGCCTACCGGGAGATCGTGCCGGCGCTCTTGCGGCAGAGACGCGAGCCCCAGTGGCATGTGGTGCGCGAGCTGCCGGCGCAGGCCGCGGTGTCGATGCGGTAGAAGCATGAGCTGGATCGAGGCCTGCAGTGCAGAGGATATTCTCCCGGAAGACGTGATCCGTTTCGATCACGGCGATCTCACCCTGGCGATCTATCGCACGCGGGACAACCGCTATTTCGCTACCGATGGACTGTGCACGCACGAAGCGACGCATCTTGCCGACGGCTTCGTGATGGGCACGATCATCGAATGCCCGAAGCACAACGGCCGCTTCGACTTCGTCACCGGGGAGGCGAAGGGTGCGCCCGTGTGCATCAATCTTAAGACTTATGGCGTAAAGGTCGAAGCCGGCCGGGTGTTCGTGGACATCGGCTAGACCCACTTGGGTGGTCTGCATAATATTCGAGAACTGGTCGTTTTTCCCCGCGAAGATTTGCAGCTAGGTTGCGGCAACCCCAGAGAGGAGATTGGCGATGAACGTGCACTCGAAATCGCGCAAGGGAGCTGCGCCATCGGAGCGCGTGCGGGTAAAGCGGTTGCATGACCGGGGCGCATATGACCGAGAAACCATCAACTCCATTCTCGACGCCTGGCCCATCTGCCATGTTGGGTATGTGTTCAACGGAGCGCCCTATGTCACCCCGACACTGCAGTGGCGGGAGGGAAACGAAGTTTTCTGGCACGGCTCGTCGGCAAGCAGAATGCTTGAAACCTGCGAGGATGCGCATGTGTGCCTGACCGTCACCATGGTCGATGGATTCGTGGCAGCGCGATCGGCGTTTCACCATTCGGCAAACTATCGCTCTGTCATGGTGATGGGAAAGGCACGCAAGCTAACCGATCTTCAAGAAAAGGAAATGCGGCTGCGCACGTTCGTCAACGGTCTCTATCCGGGCCGATGGGACATCCTGCGCCCCGTCACCGCAAAAGAGCTGAAAGCGACAACCGTGCTGGCTTTGGCCCTGAACGAAGCTTCGGCCAAGATACGCACTGGACCGCCGATCGACGATGAGGAAGACTACCGCCTGCCGATCTGGGCGGGCGTGATTCCAGTTGAACTTCGCGTGCTGCCGCCGCTCGATGATCCGCGCAACAGCGAAGGTCTAAAACCGCCGCGGCACGTTCAAGACTTCAAGATAGGCTAGGCCCGATCGATGCGGCTACTCGTCTTCCAACATATCGCCTGCGAGCACCCCGGCATCTTCCGAAAGTTCCTCGAGGAAGACCAGATACGCTGGGACGCGGTGCAACTCGATGAGGGCGGCAAGATTCCAAAGCTCGCCGGCTATGACGCGCTGTGGGTCATGGGGGGACCCATGGATGTGTGGGATGTGGAAGAGCATCCCTGGCTGATCGAAGAGAAAGCGGCAATCCGGCAATGGGTGCGGGACATCCAACGACCATTTCTGGGTGTCTGCCTTGGGCATCAGTTGCTTGCCGATGCGCTCGGCGGAACCTGCGGCCCGCAACGACCGCCCGAGATCGGCATCTGCGAGATCGAGCTCACCGCTCATGGGCGCAGCGATTCAATCTTCGCCGGACTTCCCGCCAGGCAGAAATGCCTGCAGTGGCATTCGGTGCGCGTGGCACAACCGCCAGAGGGCGCAACGGTGCTGGCGATGTCGGAGGCCTGCGGCATCCAGGCGATGCGGGTTGGGGAGAGGGCGTGGTCGATGCAGTATCACGTTGAGCTTGAGCCGGATACGATTCCATCGTGGGGCAAGGTGCCGGCTTATGAACAAGCGCTGGCGGCTGCGCAGGGCGCCGGCGCGCTGAAAAGAATGGCTGAGAAGGCCGCACCTCTGATGGATGCCTTCAACCGCGATGCACGACGGCTCTATGGAAATTTCATGCGGCTGGCGCGGAAGGGATGAGTCGGCCGAGATCATCAGGCTGGTTCATGCCGCCAGCTCAGCGATGATCCGAACCCAACTCCTGATGCCCCGATGAAAACTCGAAAGATTGTATTTTTCGTTGGGCGAGTGGATGGCGTCGTCGTCGAGGCTGAAACCAAGGAGCACGCTATCCATCTTGAGGACATCCTTGAAATGCCCGACGACCGGGATCGACCCACCTGAGCCAATGAGTACCGCATCGCGGCCGAATTCCGCCTTGAGACCGGCAGCTGCCTTGCGCAGATAGGGGTTGTTCTCCGGAACGACGACCGCCGGGTTGCCGCTCTTGCCGCCGAAGCTTGCGCGACAATCCTTGGGTAGAAGCGATTTCACATGCCGGCGCAGCGCGGCGCGGATTTTTCTTGGATTCTGCGTGCCCACCAGCCGACAGGAAATTTTCGCGGTTGCTTCGGACGGCAACACCGTCTTGGTTCCCTTTCCCATGTAGCCGCCGTAAATACCGTTGATCTCGAGAGTTGGCCGCGACCAGACCTGTTCAAGAACGGTGCGCCCTTTTTCGCCAGCGGGAACGGAAAGGCCGACCGAGCGCAGAAAGCCGCTGTCGGAGAATTTGAGCGCCCTCCACTGGCGTTTGATGGCGGGTGGCGGCTCCTCGACGCCGTCATAGAACCCCGGAATGGTCACCCGCCCGTTGCGGTCATGGAAGCTCGCTATGACCTTGGACAGAACGCGGATGGGGTTTTGAGCGGCACCGCCATATAATCCGGAATGAAGGTCGATGAGCGGGCCGGTGATGGTGAGCTCTTCGTGCATGAGACCACGCAAGCGTGTCGTTATGGCGGGCGTTCTCTCATCCCACAGTCCCGTGTCACAGATGAAGGCTGCATCGCAGCGAAGCTCATCGGTGTTTGCCCGCAAAAACGGCACCAGACTTGGACTTCCCGACTCCTCTTCTCCCTCCAAGAGAACCGTTACGTTGAACGGCAAGGAGCCTTCCGCCTCGAGCCAATATCTGAACGCCTCGATGAACGTCATGAGCTGGCCCTTGTCGTCGGCCATGCCGCGGCCATAGAGGCGCTCGACCCCGTTCTCCTTGCGGCGATGAGGCTCAAATGGCGGAGAGAGCCACTTTCCCAGAGGGTCGGCGGGCTGCACGTCATAGTGGCCATAGAACAGAAAGCGTGGCGCGCGTGGCCGGTGCCCGGCGGCCGGATAGTGCCCGATGACCAGCGGATGACCTTCAGTGTCGCGAAGGCTTGAAGAGAACCCCAAGTTGCCCATATCGTCGGTCAGCCATTGAGCCGCCTTGCGGCATTCCTGCCTATGTTGGGGATCGGTTGAAATGGAGGGAATGCGGGCCAGCTCGAAGAGGCGCTCGACGCTTCTGTCAAGCCCGCGATCAACGGCGGATAGAATTCTGTCGAGATCAGCCATGGCGCGCTTCCCCTTCGACTTGCAAGCAAACACGGGGGGAACCTATGGGGACTCCCCCGGCACGCCGGTGAGCGGGTTCCTCCATTCCCTTCGCTGGTACCAAAGTCTTGCGCGGCAGGCAGTCTCCAATTCTTAACCACGCCCACCTGGCCTGCCCAATCCTCATCACTTGGCCCTTGTCGTCGCGGGCACCACGAGCGTAAATGCATTCGATGCCGCTGTTGTCCTTCCTCAGTGAGGGTTCGAAGGGCGGGGTCTTCCACAGCTCTATCGGGTCGGGCGGCTGCACATCAGCGTGGCCGTAAAACAGGATATGGAGTGTATTGGAATCTACAGGGTCGGGCTCGTACCTCCCGATCAGCACGGGATGCGCCGGCGTTTGCGCCAGGCGGACGGGAAGAGTCTTACCCTCACGACGACCCCTCGCCCCACGAGGCGCTTCGAGACGGGAACGGGGGCCGGCGGGATCGGCCGGAATGCCGCGGATGGCGACAAAATCGGCCAGCCGTGCGGGACGGACTTCGATTTCTTTCCGACCTTGCACGAGACTATCGTTAACCTGAGGCACTTCATGTTCCTCCGCGCCCAGCCCTATGACGAGCCGGGGCCATGCGCAAGGGGGGCACGATGACAGCGGCATTTTCACTCGCGCGCGACAGCCTCCAGGCGCATCAGCCAACCGCACGGCTGATGCGGATGCGCCGGCAGGGCTATCAACGGTTTCTGCTGCTCAAGTCCCAATTCAACATCCACTATTTCTGGGAGAAGAAATGGTTCTTCATAGCGTTGCTGATCGGCTTCATCATCATCCGGCTGCCGACGCCTGACGGCCTTTCGGCGGAGGGCCAGATCGTTCTGGCAATGTCGGTGGTGGCGACCATTCTCTTTGTGACGGAACCCGTTCCGCTGCCCACGGTGCCGCTGCTCATCATCGTTGGAGAAGTCGTGCTCTTGAAACTCAGCCCCGACAGCGTGGCGCAAAGCCTGATGTCGGATTCGGTGCTGTTCATCATGGGCTCCCTGATGCTGGCAGTGGCTATCGTCAAGCAACGCCTCGATCAGCGGATTGCCTGGCTCCTGGTGCAACTCACGGGTACCAACCTCTACTGGATCAGCTTCGGAATTACGCTCATCTGCGGTTCGCTTGCCGCCTTCGTCGGCGAACATACGGTGGCGGCGATGATGCTGCCGGTGGGAGTGACATTGATCACGCTCACCTCCACGGATCCGAAAAAGATGCGCAACGTCGCAGCGGTCATCCTGTTCTCGATCGCCTACGGCTGCTCAATCGCAGGCATCGCAACGCCCTCGGGAGGGGCGCGCAACGCGATCATCATCAACTACTGGCAACAGTTCTTCTACGACCCGATGCGACCGGAGACCTATCGGTTCCTCGTCGACTATGTGACGTGGATCATCTACGCGTTTCCGATGTTCCTCATCCGGTTGCCGGTCGTTACCCTGCTCTTGGCGTGGACTTTCAGGCCGGAAACAACGGACCTGTCTCGGGCGGTGGCGCGGCTGCGGGCGCAGGTTGAAATGCAAGGGCCGATAAAACCCTCCGACTGGCTGACGTTCTTGCTGTTTGGCATCACCATCCTGACCTGGATCCTATACTCCGGGGTCCTCGGCCTCGGAACGGTGGCAATCGGCGGGGCCCTTTTGTTTCTGGTGACCGGCCTCGTGCGATGGGAGGACATCAATGCAGGCGTGAACTGGGGGGTGGTTCTGCTTTACGCCGCCGCGGTATCGCTGGGAGTGGAAATGAAGGCGACGGGCGCTGCCGAATGGGTGGCAAGCAGCATGCTTTCGTTCCTTTCATCCTTCGGCGCCGAAAAGGGCGTGGGGCTCTGGGCTGCCGTTTCGGTCCTCACAATCGCAGTATCAAACACCATGACGGCGGGAGCGGCGGTGGCGGTATTCGGACCCGTCGTTCTGAACGCAGCCCAGATGTCGGGCGGCGATCCATTGACCGTCGGCTTCATTGCGGCGATTTCCTCTGCGCTCGGCTATCTGACGGCAGCGGCGCAGCCGGCATTTACCATCATCTATGCATCAGGCTATCTAAGACAGAAGGATTTCTTGAAGATAGGATGGAAGATGATGTTCGTGTCGTTCTTCCTGCTGCTATTTCTTGCGGGCTTCTATTGGCCCTTGATATCCTAGCGATTCGAGACACCAGTCTTGTTGCAGAGGCTCCCCGATGGTCAGTCGTCTCAAGCGCACAACGCTTTCCAACCGACAGGAGCGGGCGCTTGAGAAGACGCTGCAAAACCTCAGGGTCCAGCGCCGCAACCGATTCCGGGTTCTCGCCTGCATCAATGAAGATGACGCGTCATACGTAACCGTGCGCTTCGCAGCGCGGCTGGCGCCAGGGGACGACTGCGATATCATCGTGCTCTTGGTGCGGCCGATCGACCAGGAACTCTGGTCGGGCGGACTGCAGGTGAGGCTTGCGCGACAAAACATGCTGCAGGCGGGGCTCGAGCTACCGGGCGTGCGGCAGCTGAAGAAGGCGCTCGAAATTCTGAAGGAAGAGGGCGTGGATGTTCAAGGGTGGACGCAGGAAACCGCGCATGTGGACGCCTGGGGCGATCCGGCTGGAGACAACAAGGTTGTTCATACCAGTCCGGAAGGCAGAACAGTCGTGCTCAAGCTCAAGACGGCGCCCGATGTGGCAAACGGCATTCTCGATCAGTATGAGCTCGGACCCTACAATCTGATGATCCTGGGGGAATCCTCGAGCTGGCGGGGAGAGAGGAAATCATGGTTCTCAAAGGATGTGGTGCAAACGGTAACGATGCTTTCGCCCTGCTCCGTGCTTGTTGCCCGCAACAGTCTCGACAGATCGGGGTTCTTCATCTGCACCGACGGTACTTCGCGATCGATGCAGGCGGTGCGCCGGGCCGCCGTTTTGGCCCACACGGTGAATGAGCCCATTATCCTGTTCTCCGCAGCGCCAACGACCGCGGCACGCAACGCGGCGGAGGAGAATGTCGAGAATGCAAAAGCCCTGCTCAAAGCTCTGGGAATCGAGGTTGCGGAGGCACGCGTGGCGGTGGGCGATCCGGCGCAGCAAATCATCGAACTCGGTTCCGACTGCAAGACCATCGTGGTAACGGACGAAGGACGATCCTGGTGGCAGCGGATGTGGCGCGGATCGATTGCCTATGAGGTCGTGCGCGGCGCCAAGACATCGGTTCTCGATGTAAGATAAGGCGAGCTTCAATCTCAATTTCGCAGGAGAGACTCATAGCGGCATTGAGAAAGCCGTTTTGGAGGACCCTCCTCAGCCACGCGGGCTGCGCATGGCGTCCAGGTATTCCTGGAGATGCTCGACGTTTTCAAATCTCATCCAGCCCTCGTCGGTCTCTGCTTCGACGGTGCCGTCGGAGAGGATGCGGGCAGGCTTACCGGCTATAGTGCGCTCTTCGACGACGTAAAGCTCCTCCTCCGATATGATTTCCGGCTCAACAATGGAGCCGGAGCCGAAATCACGCGTCTCGTCGGCCACACGATCGACCGACGATCTTGTGTTTTCCTTGATGATGGAACCGTGATCTTCGGGCACCTTCGACATCTCCATCACTTTGCCGATAGATGGCTCAAAGCGCTGTACATAGTTGTGAAGCTGGGACGACGGCTTGGCTCCACTGGCGGAGGGTGCAAGGGGGTTGGCCGGCTTGGCGGGATATCTCGTCTCCTCGAGGGGCTCAGCGGCCGGCTGATCCTCTCCGGCGATAAAGGCACGCAGATTATCGACTGCGACAATGACTCCACTCAGCCCCAAGGCCGCGACACCGCCAACCAACAGCACTGCTCCCGTTTCAAGGGTCAGCCCGGCAGGCGATGTGGGGGAAAGCAATGCCAGCAATATCGCCAATAACCCTGCTGCAACCAGCAGAACTCCTGCAATCCTAACTCCAATAGTCATCATGCTTGTCCCTGTGATCGGCGGCCGGCACATTCGATTCGAGCTGGCGCAATTGAACTATCTTTTGCGTTGCGCGAGGGCGAAAGCAAGCTCTATTGCAATACGTCATCTGTCGATGACGATGCGCGGGGGCGGTTTCACCGCGGCTTCAGCCGTGGCCAACGCCGTCCAGATTTGGCGAGCAATGCTCTGGTAGATAGCGGCCAAAGGCGATGACGGCTCGCAAACGGTCACGGGCTCTCCTTTGTCGGATCGTTCACGCAGCCTTGCATCAAGGGGGACCTCGCCGAGAAACGGCACGCCCATTCTTTCAGCCTCGATTCTTGCTCCGCCGTGACCAAATATCTCGTGACGCTCACCGCAGTTGGTGCACAGGAAATAGCTCATGTTCTCGATAATGCCGAGAACCGGAACGTTGACCTTCTTGAACATGTTTAGGCCCTTGCGCGCATCGATGAGCGCCAAATCCTGTGGAGTGGAAACGATGATCGCTCCAGAGAGCGGTGTCTGCTGGGCGAGAGTCAGCTGCACATCACCGGTGCCAGGCGGCATGTCGACAACAAGACAATCGAGTCGTCCCCAGGCAACTTCGCGCAACATCTGAACGAGAGCGCCCATCACCATCGGCCCGCGCCAGATCATCGGGGTTGCCTCCTCGACGAGAAATCCCATGGACATCGCTTTGATGCCGTAGCGCTCGAGCGGCGCCAGCAGCTTCGATCCGGGGCTGGCCAACTTCGGCTTGTCGACAATGCCCATGAGCTTGGGCATCGAAGGGCCATAGATGTCGGCATCCAGAATGCCGATGCGGTGGCCAAGTGCGGCGAGGCCAAGGGCAATGTTCACAGCGGTCGTCGACTTGCCGACCCCACCCTTGCCCGACGCCACCGCAATGATATGGGACACGCCTTCGACTGCCGTACCACGCGCCTGGCGAGCTGCTTGCGCGGGGGTGGCTGATCTCGTCATGGGACGGTCGGCGGTTAAGGCGACCATGACCTTGCCGATGCCGGGAAGAGCCTTGACTGCGGCCTCGGCGGCCTGGCGCGTTGTTTCCATGGCGGGAACATTGCGAGGATCGGCCGACAGCGCAAACATGACATCGTTGCCATTGATGACGACTTCGGAAACGAGCCCTTGCGACACGATGCTCTGAGAGGCTCCGGGTGGGCTTATTCCGGCAAGCGCTTCAAGCACGTTTTCTCTTGTTATCGCCGTCATCATTCGCTTCCAAAACGCTCGATATATGACTGTCGGTTCACGATGTCATCTTACACCATCGTTCTGAATAACGAACAATTGTTTGCTACTCCGGACTGGGCTAATAATCCGCCTCCGGAAGTCCAATGAGGCAATAATGAACATTGAAAAGCCGCCGGGGTTCGACACCTTGGCGATCCATGCCGGGTCGCAGCCGGATCCCGCAACGGGCGCCAGGGCAACACCGATCTATCAGACCACCTCGTTCGTTTTCGAAGATGTCAAGCACGCCGCCGACCTTTTTGCGCTCAGGGCATTCGGCAACATCTATACGCGGATCATGAATCCAACCCAGGCGGTGCTTGAATCCAAGATCGCCGCTCTGGAGGGTGGATCCGCCGCGCTGGCGACCGGATCGGGGCACGGAGCACAGCTCATCGTCTTCCACGCGCTCATGCAGCCAGGAGATGAATTCGTTGCCGCGCGGCAGCTCTATGGCGGCTCGATCAACCAGTTCAATCAATCATTCAAGTCATTCGGCTGGCATGTCGTGTGGGCCAACATGGATCAACCGAGCAGCTTCGAGCAGGCGCTGTCGGGACGGACCAAGGCGATTTTCATAGAGTCGATTGCAAATCCCGGAGGGCGAATAACCGATATCGAAGCCATCGCCAAATTGGCGCGCAAGGCGGGGGTACCGCTGATCGTGGATAACACGCTTGCCACTCCCTATCTGTGCAAGCCGTTCGATCACGGTGCCAACATTGTTGTGCATTCGCTGACCAAATTCATGGGTGGCCACGGCAACTCGATGGGAGGAGCGATCGTCGATGGCGGCAATTTCGACTGGTCGAAAAGTGGACGATTTCCGCTGCTGTCGGAACCGAACGAGTCCTACCACGGCATGAAGATGCACGAGACCTTCGGCAACATCGCCTTCGCGATCACGTGCCGGGTTTTAGGATTGCGCGATCTCGGGCCGGCGATTGCACCGCTCAATGCCTTTCTGATTCTCACGGGAATGGAAACGCTGAGCCTCAGAATGCAGCGGCATTGCGACAACGCGCTAAGCGTCGCGCAATGGCTGAAAGACGACAGCCGAGTGGCATGGATCAGCTATGCGGGCCTTTCGGATGACTCGCACCATGCGCTGCACAAGAAATATTGCCCAAAAGGAGCCGGGGCGGTTTTCACTTTCGGGCTCAAAGGCGGATATGAAGCGGGCGTAAGGACCGTTTCACAAGTGAGGCTTCTCTCGCACCTCGCCAACGTGGGAGATACCCGCTCGCTCATCATTCATCCGGCTTCAACCACCCACAGCCAGCTTTCAGCTGAGCAGCTGAAGCTGGCCGGGGCCGGACCCGATGTGGTCAGGCTCTCGGTGGGATTGGAAGACGTTGAGGACATCATTGCCGATCTCGACCAGGCCATGGGAAGCTAGGAAGTGGGGAAAGATATGGACCGCCCCCGGAAGGCTCGACCGCTGGAGCGAACACATGCGGATCGCGGGGTTGCCGGAGTGAGCGAAGCGAGCCCGTGTGCTCGAGGCATCAGCGCACCGCTTCCCCGTGCAGCGCCAGGTCGAGACCGTTGATCTCGGTCTCCTTGTTGACCCGAAGTCCCATGACGGCGTCAATGAGCTTGAGCAGCACGAAGGAGGCGACGGCACACCAGGCGATGGTGGCGGCGACAGCTAAAATCTGGATTCCAAGCTGGCCTAGGTTGCCTTCGATCAGCCCGAGCCCAAAGGATGGGTCGCTTGCAAGGGTCGCGGCATAGGCTCCTTCGCTGTTTGCAACGGCAATCTTGGCAAATACGCCGGTCAACAGTGCCCCGAGTATGCCCCCTACTCCGTGGATGCCAAAGCAATCGAGGCTGTCGTCGTAACCGAACCTGTGCTTAAGCCCGGTTGCTCCCCAGAAACATCCCACACCGGCGATGAGTCCGATGATCAGACCTCCCGAGGGATCGACATAGCCGGCAGCAGGCGTGATGGCGACGAGCCCGGCGACGGCGCCAGAGATTCCGCCGAGGACGCTCGGCTTGCCGCGCAGAACCCATTCAATTGCAAGCCAGCTCAAGGCGGCGGCGCTCGCTGCGATGTGGGTCACCGCCAATGCCATGCCGGCGCGCGGCCCTGCAGTGAGCGCCGAGCCGGCGTTGAATCCAAACCAGCCCACCCAGAGGAAACATGCACCGATGACGCTCAGCACGAGATTGTGCGGCAGGAACGGCTCGGACGGGTAACCGCTGCGCTTGCCGATGACGAGGGCGGCCACCAGACCGGCAACTCCGGCGTTGATGTGAACGACGGTGCCGCCGGCGAAGTCGAGAACACCCTTGATGAACAACCAGCCCGTCGCCTCCCAGGCCCAGTGGGCGATGGGGGCATAGACGACAATGCTCCAGAGCACGGTAAACACGAGAAGGGAGGAAAATTTCATGCGATCCGCGAAGGCTCCGGTGATCAGCGCGGGCGTTATCACCGCAAAGCTCATCTGGAACATCATAAACACGGACTCGGGGATCGTGCCGGTGGCGGAGAGCGGAGAAAGACCATTGAGAAAAAAACGCGAGACGCCGCCAATGAGGCCGGTGCCGGCAGTGAAGGCGAGGCTGTAGCCCAAGATCATCCAGACGACCGAAACCGCGCAGCAAATGGCGAAACTTTGCATAGCGGTTGCCAGCACGTTGAACTTGCGCACCATGCCGCCGTAGAAAAGTGCGAGGCCCGGGATTGTCATGAGGAACACGAGGCCCGTGGCCACGATCATCCAGGCAGTGTCGCCGGAATTGAAGCTCGGCGTCTCCTGGGCAAAGGCCGCGTCGGCTTGCATGAAAAGAATCGCGGCAAATAGAAAAGGCAGGCGGCGAAGCATGGCATCCCCTCTTTATTCAGACTGTCGGATGCACCTAACCCAAGAACCGTGCCAGGTTCTGCAAGTACTTGATATTCAAGGAAACAGCCGCCAAGCTAAGGCCCCTGCCCGGGCAAATTTGAACATTTCTTGAGCACGTCCATCGGGGGACGGCTAAAAATTAGGCAGCTTGCCGATACTCTCTTCGATCACGCGCGGGTGCGTCGCAGCAACCCGATGAGGAAGCCCAGGACGAGGGCGCCGGCCAGTGCGCCGAGGGGGCGCCTGCGGGCAAATGCAACGAGCTCGCTTGAATAGGACTGCACGTGTTCAGAGGTAGTTGCCGCCAGGGCCGAGCCGCGTTCAATTGCAGCACTTGCCTGTCTCGACAAGGTCTCGCCGACCGATCTCAGCGTCGCAGCGCCTTCACCTACCAGCTCGCCGGCGGTCGACCGAATGGCCTGAATTCGACTTTCCGATGCGGACTCATCAGCGGAGTCGCCAAAATGCTGCCGCTCATCGGCAAGCGGGGGACGGCCGGTGCGTGGGTCGCCAACGGGATCGTATCCGGATTGAGCGCGTGGGCTCATGGTCTTCCTCCTGCTCAACTTGTGTTGACCCAGAGGATAACCTTCGGCCGAGAGACTTGTTCCTTGGCAGCGAAAGGAACCAGATGCGTTTGCAGCGAATTGGTGAGAAACAAGTTTCACCGCTTCTCTCAAACGATCGGCTGCTCATGGATATCGGCGGTTATCTTTGGCTCATCATAGATGTGCTTTTCGTTGCCGGTCTTGCAGCAGCGATCATCTATGCTTCTTACCATTGGCGCCGCAAGAGCAAGAGCCGGGAGACTGAAGAAGCTGAAAAGCAAGCGGTCAAAAGAGTCTACCGCGACTGATCAATCCTGAAAGTGAAGCAGTCGCGCTAACTCCAGGTGCCAGGCCACGACTTACCGCTTCGAGAACTGGAAGCTTTGTAAGTACATGATACGTGTGGACATTTTCGCCTCATTTTGCGGTGTCAAGGTTTTGTCAATGGGTCTCATCTCTCCCCTCGCATGTCCATCCTTTTTCGAATGTGCTCTGCACCGACTATGTTGTTTCGTGGCGTCCCTAGGGGAATGGGCGTCAATCACGTGAATCTCTTTCTATACTGCATTATAAGGGTTTCTCAGCACCGAACTGCAAACCTGCTGCAAACCTAGGAACCAAGAAGCCAAGTAGGACTGCGAAAAGATAGCTTTTCATTCGGTGCCCCATAGGGACCAAAAATTCTGAGGTGAAATGAAAAGGCTGGTCTTTACGGCAGGTGTCTTGCTCTTGTGGGTATTCGCAGGCGCTCTTTTGTTGGCGCTAGTGAAAGAGATTTTTCCGACAGGTTCTTATCGGGTTGTCTTCAGCACGATAAGCACTGCAATTCTAGCAGTTATCATGCTTGGATTGCTTCTTAATATCTTTCGCAAAGAGGAAACTGCCGCGCAGTTGGCGAGCAGGAGTTCTAATGGGAAGCCAAGTACTAATGTGGCCGAAACGAACCGATTCAATGAATCGGAAGAACCAGCCGGCGCCTATTTGGGCTTAACGGCCGACCGGGGGATGCCATGTTGTTTGGTGGAACTGGTTTTCTCTAGGTCGATGTCGGTAAGAGATTTCAAGACGACAAGAATACGTCGAAGCAGATCGTTATTTCCATCGGGCATTCCTTCCTCGGTTGCGACGGACATCTCGTTCGCGTCATACGTCCAGCGACGCAGTATTTCGATCTTCTGCTCCCGACTTAGCGTCGGGTTGATCAAGATATCCTCAGGCCGAGTAAATACCGAACCCGGATCCAGTAGCGCTTGTTCATAATCGATTTTGCTCATGCTCACCCCACCGCAGTTCGGTGTCCAGACCCTTTCGCGCATCCTCCTTAGTTATGTGCGCTCACTCTCGGCTTGGCTCTTGAGGGTCAGATACATAAGTGAAAGGTATACTGCAGGAATTACTCCGAGGACTATGAAAGCCAAGGAGCCTTCGTTCGGACCACAATCCTCGCGAGTGAATTGGTATCCAACGAATTGCAACTGCTGCTGCGGTAATCGCCAGTCCAATCCACCATGCCAGAAATGGGTTACGACTACGTGATTTGCCGGCCATTATCTCTTCTCTCCTTACCAGGAGCTGTTCAGATTGGCGAAGCATATATACAGCTCACCAAGTGCTTTGTTCTCTGCGGGATGCAAGACATCCAAAGAATTGCAGTTTGTTTTCCTCCTCTGTTGCCGCCGGCGCAATGAACAGTTCTGCATCACCTTTCTTTCCATCGACAAACTTAACACCAAAGCGAACCGTCACCGGCTCTCCTCTTGATTTTACAAGATTGAGAACTAGCCGAAATCGCGCTGCGAGGCGGCGATTGTCGAACGCCTCTAAGTGTGTACCAGCCCCTTTTCGGGCCAGCCCCGCAAATGCCTTATGCCCGGCCCAAGTGACCACGTAATCGCCAGTCACTTCATCGATCGAGAACAGAAATCCAAAAGGAAACAATTCTGCTGGTAAATGCTGAATAAGTCTGGAGGAGCTGGCCATCAGCTCACCATCACGCTGAGATCGCCAAAACAGCCACGCGTCTTGGCCGATTGAGCTCTGCGGAACAGAAGCAAGGTCGACCTCTTCAAACAAGCGAGCCATCGCCGGAGAAGAAGCGCTGAATTCACTCATCCTCTATCCTCTGACTAGGCCGTATTGTGGGCAAAGCTATCGGTGGACCCTTGATCTGGATCAATTCCTCGCCTGAAATCTCTATTCAGACGGTCCGAGGTGTACTTCATGTCAGCATCGAACAACGCGATATCGCCTGATTATGCGCGTGGGCTGCTGCTCACGGACCTTTATGAAACAACGATGTTAGAGGCCTATCTGGCATCCGGCATGTCTGAAACAGCCGTATTTGAATTTTTCGTCCGGAAGTTTCCCCCGACTCGGAGTTTTCTCATGGCAGCGGGCCTCGAGCAGGTGGCGAAGTTTCTGCTGGAGGCCCGATGTTCACCGGCCGAGCTTGCCTGGCTTCGGCGTTCGGGCCAGTTTACCTCACAGCTAATTGATTTTCTTGCTAACTTTCAATTTACTGGAGATGTTGACGCCATCCCGGAAGGAACCATCTTTTTTCCGGATGAAACCCTTTTACGGATCTCCGCTCCCATACTTCAGGCGCAGCTCGTTGAAACCCGGGTGATCAACTTCCTGCAATATCAGACACTGGTGGCGACAAAAGCGGCACGCATGGTCTTGGCCGCACCGGGAAAGGACCTCATCGACTTTGGCCTGCGTCGTGCCCACAGTGCAGAGGCGGGTGTTCTGGCCGCACGGGCTTCGTTTATCGCAGGCTTCTCAGGCACGGCGACTGTGCCTGCCAGCATGATGTTCGGTATTCCTATCTTTGGCACTATGGCCCACTCATATGTTCAGGCGCATGCGTCTGAAGAAGAAGCATTCCTGAATTTCGCGCGTTCTCAGCCGGACAAAGTGTTCTTCCTCATTGACACCTATGATACCGAAAAGGCCGCAAGAAAGATAACACAGCTGGCGTTGTCACTTGCCGAAAGCGGAATTGCCATTCGCGGCGTACGGATCGATAGTGGTGATCTTGATCAGCATGCGCGAAATGTTCGCGCCATTCTGGACGAAGCCGGACTAACTGAGACCCGCATCATGGCAAGCGGAGGTATCGATGAGTTCAAACTCCGCCACTTGACCGAAGCGAAGGCTCCGATCGACAGTTATGGGATTGGCACAAGTCTTGTCGTGTCGGATGATGCGCCGGCTCTCGACTGCGCCTACAAGCTCAAGGCCTACGCCGGTGAACCAAAGCGCAAGCGATCGGAAGGCAAGGCCTATTGGCCAGGTCCCACACAGATCTTCCGTCAACACAATGGGGCTGGCCAGCTTGCTGGCGATACCATTGGTTGTGCAGATGAGATTTTGCAAGGCGAGTCTTTATTACAACCAATTATCGTCGGCGGGAAATTGTATAGACCGTTGCCGGAGTTCACAGAACTCAGGCGCTACGCCCTTGGCCAGCTTGGGCGCCTACCGGATGAATTGCGACAGCTGGAGGCCAAACCTTCTTACCAAGTCGCAGTTACATCGAAGCTCCGCGATCTCGCTGATGAGGTCGACCGCAAGCATGGATAGCAATTCCTCGCTGCGGCTACTGGAATACTGCCGATTCGAGTTCAGCAACCGGGTAGTTCAAAGTCTCCAGCCCGGCCTCAAGAAAGTCTCCCAACAACGGCGTACCTGACAGATATCGAGCGGTATGCCTGTTGTGAGCTGCTGCTGCTTCTGCCCTAAGCCGGGGCCAATCCTCGGCTGTGTAATCTTCTCGACCGAGCCACATGAGCGCCACAAGATCGATCTGCTCATCGATATTCAAAGAATTGATGAAACCACAAATCTCATTGAAGGTCTCGTCGTCTGGGTGGTCTTCCAGCACCTCGATCATATTATCGTCGACCGCGTTTGAGCCGAGATCGGTTTCGGTCACCACATCTTTAGCGTCGAATTCCTTCGCTTTCTCAATAAGAAATACAACCTTATTCGGCGAGATGTTGATCTCCACCGGCTGTTCCTGCTTGATCATGTCCAAAGACTCCGCAGGTCGGCAGGCATGCCTGCGCGTACATCCGCAATTTCACCGGCACTCACATGGTGAGACAAAAACGCGAAAACGGTGGAAACCGCATCATCAACGGCCCACACGATTTCGGGAGACATCTCGACGCCGATGCGGGTGAGAAATGCGTCGCAACTGTGCGGCTTGACTGGCGTGGCGTGAGGCTTCCAGCCTTCATAATATACACCGCGGATAAGCGTAGGCAGCTGCGCTCCGAATTGTACCGCCTCGCTCACTTGGAGCCAGTCTCGTATGGCACAGAGGGTAGCACGCAAGAGGCGAAACACCTTGTGACCATCTTCCCATTGCAAATCTTCTGCCAGATCCTTGATCCATCGTTGTGCGGTCTGGCCTGAATGTTCGATGAATTCCAGTCGACGCTCTGCCATAGGGTTGCCTTTCATGCCTAGCCTTGTTGGCCCAGCTTAACGGTGCTTGGCTGGGCGGCTTTGACATGAATCAAGGTTCAACCCTGCGGCTCGCGGCAAGAACCACGGGTGGAAGTGGGGTACGAATGAAGAGATCGAGTGTCCGACACCGCGACTGGTTGGTGATTTTCGATGGTCGGAAAGCACTGATCCTGCAGAATGGGGGCGACGAAAGGTACGCGAATCTGCAAACGCGCGAGTTGCGTGAACACGAACAGGCACCGACACGCAAACTGGGAAGCGACCGGCCCGCCCACGTTCACGAGTCTGTCGGAGCTGCCCGGAGTGCCGTGGAACAGCCGGATCTTCACAATGAGGCTGAACGGGCTTTCATTGCAGATTTGGCCCACCATCTCCATTCTGTGATTATAACCATTGCGGAACGGCGATTGTTCATAATAGCACCGCCGCGCGCACTGGGACGTTTCCGCGAGGCCTGCTCCCCCACGCTTCGAAACTCGATCGCGTTCGAACTACGCAAGGATTGGGTAAATGAACCGCTAGAGAAAATTGAAAGCCAACTGTTCTCGACCAGGCGGAGGTGAAGAAACGCGCTCGCGTATCATCATAACGTCAATGCGACATCAGTAGCGGAACGCTCATGGTCGACAGTGCAGTTCTCGTGGCCCCTCCCAGCACATATTCGCGGAGGCGCGAATGACCGTAGGCACCCATGACGACCATTCCGG
>DATBLQ010000024.1:0-31515 GCA_036555325.1 Aestuariivirgaceae bacterium
GCTCTCGCTGACAAATCTGACGCTTGAGCCTTTGTACTGCGACAAACTTGGCGCAAGCCTGCTAACCACGACATGCTGCACTCGGCTGCGCTGCGCGTCCTTCTGGGAGTCATCGTACTGATCCCAATAAGTTCCGGCGGCAAGCTGAGCAATCTTCTCGCCATCAAAGTAGCGCTCATACAGTGCGTTGAGTTCGGCCGGCTTGTTGAGCGCGGCTGAGCCTGCAGCCATTGCACCAAGAATGCATGATTGGCGCTCGTTCGATATGGTCGCCGCGTTGGATTGATCTGCAAGTAGAAAGAATAGTGTGAGCCCCACAGTTAAGTTTGCCGCTTTCATTGGTGCGCTCCTGACCTCAGTGTGCGATTCGCCCCCGGGGAGCAGTAGCGTGGCCGGCAGGCCAAGTCTGTAGTTTCTCAATCACGGCTGGCAGAAAACCGCCATTTTTGCGGTCATTTTTGCGGAACATATTCAGAACGTGCTCTGAGGGCCACAGCCGCAGGTCCAAAACAGATCGGAATTGCGACGGGGCTTGTTGTGGTTGGCGATCTCGTCGGTGATGGTTCAGCGCAAGAAGAAGCAGTGGTCGGTGAAACACCCAATCTTGCTTCGCGCCTGCAGGCGACAGCACGGCCCGGCTCAGTGGTCATTTCGGATTTAACGCGCCGCGCCAAGTCATTGGAACCGCGGGCGGCAAGAGATCTGGCGCGTCTTTTGGCTGAGAAAGGTGACCGACAGAAGGCCCTGGATCTATTGGCGCCGGTTTACGGCTGGTTCAGCGAAGGTCTTGATGGATTGGACCTAAGAGAAGCAAAGGCACTGCTCGATCAGCTGTAAAGTTGAGCTGACGTCTAAGTTCGCTCAGTGGTCGTGACGGCTCATGATTCTTATCGCCAGTGGCACGAACCACGGATTGCCCCAGTAAAGCGGGTGCGAGGTCATGGAACGTTCGGCGAAGACGCTGGGCGCATGGGGAACCCCTAAGATTCGCTGGGCGGACTTCAGGCCGAACCAAGTACCCATGGGAACGCCTGCAAAACAATATCCCAACGCATAGTGTATGCCGTTGTGCGTTCCCAGGTGAGGATAGAGGTCGAAAGTGCCCGCGCAACGGCCGGTCCAGACATTGTCGATACGTGCTCCCGCAAGGTGAGGAAAGATACGAACAAGACGGGCGTGCAATCGTTTCGCCATAGCTCGCAAGTCGCTCACGCGCTCGCCCGTCAAACCCCCGAACACAATGCGCGAGGGATCGTCAGGAGCCCGACGAATGTAGTCGACGTTGAAATTCCAATCGATGTAGGTGCGATCAGTGGGAAGGAGTTTAGCGACAAGATCCTTGTCGAGCTGTTCGGTCGTGATCACATAGGCATCGAAGGGCATGATCCGCCGCTTGAGCCATGGGATAAGGTCGCCGGTGTATCCATTGGTGGCCACAAGCACCTGGCGGGCCTCGACAGTGCCGGCCTGGGTTTTCACTTCATGGTCGCCTTCTTGCCCGCCTATAGCTGTTACGGGAGTGAAGCCGCGTACGATCACGCCAAGTCGGCGAGCCGCTTCTAGCAGACCCCGATGGTAAAGACCCGGATGGAGGCCGGCATGATCTTCAATCCTGACGCCGCCCTGATAGTGACTCGTTTGAATCTCGCTTTTTTGATCGCTGCGGCTGACGGGTGAGAATTCCTCTCCGAGATGCTTTGCCCGCAGTTCGAACTCGCGCACCATTGCCTCGTACATGGCAGGGCTCGTAGCCATGAGAAAACGGCCCTGGGTGCGGTAGCAGCACTGGATGTTCCATTTGGTGATGGCCTCGCCGACAGAGCGGAACGCCTGCATCAACTCGCGATAGATCGCAATCGCGTGGCTGAGGCCGTGGGAGTTCGCGATCTCCCCGAAGGTATGCTTCAGCATGCGTCCCACATAGCCGGCATTTCGTGTGCTTGCGCCATAGCCCGGCTCCTTGGCATCGATCACGACGACGGATCGGCCGGCTTCCGCTAGATGCAGAGCAGCCGCGATGCCGGTGATCCCCGATCCAACTATCGCGACGTCGGCCGATTTGGGAAGGCTTTCGACAGGTGGCGCGCGGTCGTGCGGGGCAGCGCGCCACCAGTAGGGCTCAAGGCGGCAGCCTTCCGTGAAGATGCTCGCCTCCGCGCGCATCAGGAAGTTGCCTTTTCCCGGTCATGCTTGAGCCAGCGGAACAGTTCGCGCATTCGTGCCGCAACAAGCCCTTTGCCATCGCGTTTCGACCAATCGTAGACGCCGCGTCCGCTGGCAAGGCCGTTGGCGCCGGCGGCCACCAGATCAGCGATCTCGGTCGGAGGCTCGGGCGAAGTGTCGAGATCCGGCATCAGCGACTTGCCGAAATGATACATCGTGTAGAGACCACCGACGTCTGCTGATTCAATTGGTCCGGTGATGCCGACGCGACGGCCAAAGCTCGTGCGGACAACGGTATCGATTGCGGCAGCACTAGCAATTCCGCGAGCCCATAGGGACCAGGCTTCCCTGAGCATTGCAAACTGCAGGCGATTGCCGATGAAACCGGGAATTTCCTTGTCGATGACCGCGGGCTCCTTGCCAGCAGCACGAAGTACCTCGCAGGTCCAGGAAACGACCTCTGGTGCGGTTTCAGGTCCGCCACAGACTTCGACCAGCGGAATGAGTTGGGGTGGATACCAAAAGTGAGCCGCCACGACGCGAGCGCGTTCTTTCACCCCCTGGGTCAGCGCGCTTGCGGGTTGACCGCTGGAGGAAGCGAGCACCGCAGGGGGAGGACAGATCCGATCCAGGTCTTCAAAAATCCTGCGCTTCAGCGGCAGATCTTCGGTAACAGCTTCAATGACCAGCTGAGCTTGCACGGCAGCGGAGAGATCGGTGGACGTTTTGATTTTGGACAGGATTTGGTTTTGATCACCGCTTTGAACAAGCCCGTGGGTGGCGAAATCTCTAAGACTGTCGCTGATCCTGCCGAGCGCAGCCACCAGGCTTTTTTCGCTTCTGCCGATCAAGATGATCTGTTTTCCCGCCATGGCGAAAATCTGCGCCACGCCATGACCTATAATGCCGTTGCCGATCACGGCGACGGTCGAACATTCGCGTAGAAGATTCATGGGTGTTCCGATCCGGCGCCAACTAGGCGATGATAACCCCCTCGCCTCTTCGCTGAGTCACAAGGCTTCTGATTTACTCGGCCAAAACAAATGACACCTTCAGAACGGTGCGGTACTCCGAAATCTTGCCGTTCGATACAGTTACTTTCTGACTCTTCACCCATGCCCCTTCGACATTTTTCAAGGTCTCGGTGGCGCGTGAGATGCCATTCATGATTGCGTCTTCAAAGCTTTTTGGCGACGACGAGATGATTTCAGTGACCTTGGCAACTGCCATTGACGTATCTCCTCTGGGCTGAAAAACGTCCACCAGGAAAATGTAGCACAAACCGCATACCCTCGTGACATTGTTTCCGGCTGATATGCCGACTGCCGTGTTCGGGCTCTTCAAAAAGCGAAAGGCTCCCGCCGTTGGAGCCTTTCTATGCAGAGGCACTGTTGTGCCCCTTGGCCTCTCACTCTAACCCCTTGAACGCTTATTTGTTCCAGGATGCATTGGAGACTTTACCGTCCGGTGCTTGAATACGAAATGAATACCCTATTCAGCCTTCGTTCCATTGACTTTTGCAATAGTAGGGCAAAACGTGAATTGGCTATTCTGCGTGTGGCCTTGTATGCTCGGGCAAATGACATGGGTATGCATTGCCGGAGATTAGCTTGGAGAGCACCAATGAAAAGCATCGGGCTGGCTGTATTGTTGTTTGTGGGAGTTAGCTTTTCTGCAACTCCAGCTTCTGCAGCGACTTTGTTTTCCTTGGGAACTCCTGGGCCTATTATGGCAGTCGCCGGTCAATCCTGGAATTTGGTTGCATTGGCCAGCCAGAAGTCGAAGTACTTAGCTGAACGAAAAAAACGGAAGCGCTCCGGCGATTACTTCAATTTCAGTTACCAAGAACTTGGCATCATTCCGGGACACGTCCCGACACCCTATGGCTACCGTGACTGCATTGGCCGATGGCATCTACACGATAATGGAATAATTCACTGTCACGGTCAGCTGCTTAGAGACGATTGAGTTTCCGTAAGCGCCTAGTACCGTAAGTGTTGGCTAACGGTACCGTCAGCCTTCCCGCTGCATACGCTCGCGCCGCGCCAGTTCTGCGGGTGTCGGTGGATCCATCGCAAAATCACCCGTCTTGACAGAGCCCTCACGCTGATAGCGAGAGATCGTAACCCCTTTCGTCGTCACCTTGTTGTCGACTAGCGCGAACGCTGCAGGCCTCGCACCATCGCCAAAGAGCTTTTTGCCGTTACCCAGAATGATCGGGAAGGTAAACATATTGATCTCGTCGATCAGATCATTGGACAGCAGTGTCTGAATAAGGTTGCTGCTGCCTTGGGTTATCAGCGCAGGACCGTCTTCCCGTTTGAGCCGAGCGACATCGGTCGCCGCGTCATGCAGCGCAACCGAACCACGCCATGTCAACTCCATGTCCGAACGCGTTGCGACGTACTTTGTGATGCTGTTAAACCGTCTCGCGATGAAATCGTCTTCGCCACGTTCGGCGTAAGGCCAATGCGCAGCAAATATCTCATAAGTCTTGCGCCCAAGCAGAAGATCGAATGGCTGCCCGAACATTTCATCGATCACCTGACCAAACACCTCGTCCATATATGGCACTACCCAGCCTCCGAATTTGAAACCGCGGGTCGGGTCCTCTTTTGGTCCGCCCGGCGCCTGCATCACGCCGTCGATTGAAACAAACGCGCCGGTGATGACCTTTCTCATTTCTGTCCTCCGGAAGATAACTTCTGTGGACGACCTATGGGGTTTTGGAAGGTGGTTGCATTTGTTTGCTCTTTTCGAGGATCATTTGTTCGAGCTCAGCCGTATGGGCCATAGCGAGCCTTGCTCCAATGGCGGCTCCCTGGTGCATTACCTCAGGAAGTTTGGTTAGAACTTTCTGGCCTGACGGAGTGCGATAAAAGGCATTAATGTCGCGCAATTCAATCTCAGTGAATGTTTGGGTATACAACTTCGTGAGTTCCGGGGCTGCAGCTTGCCAGGTGATGTGTTTATTGGCCCAATCCACGATTATGTCGCGGAACGCCGCCAAGGGCGGATTAACAGAGATGAGCCCCATTGCGACGGCGTTTGCCGCCGATTTCATCATTTTCTCCGTGCCCATCGTATTGAGAAGATCAACTGCGGCCTGATCGTGGCTGGTTTGCGCGGTTTGGCCGAATGTCGAAGTGGTGGAAAACATTAGCGTTAGCAGTAACGCTGCAAATATGCGTAGCATACTTAACTCCCGGGTGAAGATTTGGACATCAATGCCTCAAGCACAAAAAGGTTCATATTTGTCACAGCCGCAGGTGGCTTCAAAAGGCCGTCAGCTTTTTCCAAGCTTTCGCACGCCTAAGCTCGGCAAGAGAAGCCTGCTAAAATGTTCTGCCGGACCTTAGCATGAGAATGGGGTATTGGGCGCACAACCGCAGACGACCAGATTTTCCAACACATTCCCAATACACAAAGATGAGGCGCCACCCCGGGGTCCGCGATTGGGCCTGAGCGTGGTTGGAAGAATTTGCCGAGAGGCCCTCGCTATGTCCTACCACTCGAACCAGTCGAAAAATGGTCGGAACCTTCGCCGGTAATTACGCCGGTAGAGGGCCATGCGCCTTCTATGGCGGCGACGCCTTCTGGCCTCTGCCAATGTGATTGATCGCTTCGGCTTTTTTGCTTTGGCCACTGGCCGTGCGCTGGGAAGCACAACGACCCTGGTGCCGAGCGGTACCCGATCGAAGAGTTCGATCACGTCGGCATTCAGCATGCGGATGCAGCCTGATGAGACAGCTTTGCCAATGGACTTGGGATCGCGTGTCCCGTGAATTCGGAACAGCGTGTCAGCTTTGCCCTGAAACAAGTAGAGTGCTCTGGCGCCTAAGGGGTTGCGGTGTCCACCGGGCATGCCTCTGCGCCACTTGCGCGCCTCCTTGTCCCTGTATTGCATCTCCTTCGGCGGATACCACATCGGCCATTTGGTCTTGCGCTGTATGGTTGCCGTGCCGGACCAGTTGTAGCCATCACGCCCTACACCGATACCATATCGCTTCGCCTGGTTTGATCTCAGTACCAGGTAGAGAAAGCGGTTGTCTGTATCGATGATAATCGTGCCGGGAGCTTCAACGGTTGCATAGCTCACCAATTGTGGCAGGTATTCGGAGTCAACCGACCTATACTCCTCCATGGAAACTGGAAAGCGCTCCGCATCGGGGCTTGGAGAAGGCCGGTCGGCACCCGGCTCGGTTGGAATGACCGGGGATGCGACATTTGCACTAAGCCTTCTCGTGCCGAGGCAAAGCGCGCCAGCTGTTGCCAGGGTCACAAAAACCCGTCTGTCCATTTTTTACTTTCCCTGCATCAATCGTAGCAAATAGATGATGCTGGATGCAAACCCTACATTTGCAGTTTTTGCAGTTAAACCGTGGACAGATCAATTGTTGAAAGTTGACTTTTCCGCAAGGAGCATCTGGCTGGTTTTTCGCGCCAGATGGCAACAGAACGCGGGGCTTTGATGCCATGTCCCGACCGGGAAGCAATCTCGGTCTTCTTTAGTGCCCCCGCTGCTGTTCACTACGGGCCCGCAGAGCTTGTCGCCGCGCTTCCGCCAGGCGGGCACCCTGGCGATAAGCCTCGAGAAGGATCTCAGCGCGAGAAGCATTGAGCCCATCAGCTTTCATTTGGGCTACCGTTGCTTCCTGCGCCTGCACCAAGCTGGCCGCTAGCGCCGCCACTTCGGTTGCCTGCTCTAGTTCTTCCTCGATATGCTCCATGGGCCTCCTACACATAAACATTTGGGGCAATGGAGTTGTTTTCGACTGACAAAAATTTAATGAGAGCTGGCGCTTTGTGATGAGCAATCTGAACCGAGGGTTGTCAACTGTTCACGACCACCCTCCTATGACGCAGATACTGAAAGCATCATGAAGCTTTCGGCTTTAGCGCCAGCAGAGGAATTCCCACGACCAGAACGAGTCCGCCAACAACCCCGGCAAGGACGATGACGCCGAAACGATCGGTAAGGAAGCCGAGGCCGAAAAGCAGAGCTGAAGCGATGAACGTACTGACCATCACCTGCACAGAGATGGTGGTCGCACGGTGGCTTCCTTCGATATAGCGGTTGGCGTAAGTGCTCACCAATGGCCTCAGTACGCCTTGCACAAAACCATAAACAAGCAAGAGGACGACGACCAATTTGTTGGCAAGGAGCCCCACGAGAAGAAGGCTCGCGCCAAGCAGCAGGATATTGACCCAGAAAGCGGCGCGCTCCCCCAGCCGCGACGTGATTTTCTCGGAAGTTGCACCTCCCACGGCCTCGGTGACGAACATGATCGGCAAGATGTAGGCGAACTGCGTCACTGTGAAGCCTACCTGAATGAGATATGGCTGATACAGGCTTTGAAATGTGTAACTGACGGCGAAAACCAGCGCCAACACGCCCGTGCTCCACAGCACGAAACGATTGCGCAAGGCCATTTCGATTCCATTGCGTATTTGGATGACGTGCTTCTTCACGGATAGCGGCTGCGAGCTTACAGCTGTTGCAGCCTCGCGATAGAAGAGCATTGCAAGGAAACCTGTCGCAAAAGGAAGGGCAGAAACGACATAGGGAAGTCTGAAATCCTTTGAGAAAAGAAGGGGCCCGACGATGCCCGCGAGTGCTAAACCCCCTACCGAAAACGAAAGGGCGCGGCCGGACACCTGATGAAATTGCTTCTCATCCTTGAGACTGTCGTAAATGAGCGCTTCGGAAGAGCCGGAGGTCAAGGAAAAGCCGATCGCCCAAAGGAAAAAGCTCAATAACAGTTGAAGGAAGTTCTGCGCACTGCTGGTAGCAATCGCCGCAACAACAAGCGTGGCGAGCCCTGCAAGAATGGTCTTTTTTCGTCCTACGAGATCGGCAAGCGCGCCGCTTGGGATCTCGAACAGGATGAACATGAGCATGTAAATGGCGTCCAAAGTGAAAATCTGCGCGAATGAAAGGCCAAGCTTCCTCTCGAACAGCACCGTTGTTCCGGTGGCTATGTAGAACCCCAAGAAGAAGCTGAAGGCGTAGTACAATAGGATATTGCGCGGTTGCGCCTTGGTTGGAGGAACGGGCTTGCGCCTATCGATTGGCTTCCGTGCCGGAGCCATCGGCCGTGGGCGATGTCTACACGATCCCTGCGATGGATGGGGAGATGACCGCATGAAAACCTCAACCAAAGGGCTCAATCAAAAAGTACTGCGCGAGCCGATGCTGCCTCGGTGCGGCCGAATGTTGTCATGACCTCCTATCTCTACGGAAGCATTTTTAGCTGCGCGCCGGATTCGCTCATGCACCACGGGTCTTCGATCTGGCTGTAACGGTCGCCCCATTGGCAGCTTTGTGCTATTTGGCCCGAGAATGAGGTGTTTGTTGCGGTGAAAACGATGAGAAACGAGCCACACTTGCCAACATCTCCATCCCTTTCGATTCGAGTGGCGACCCCGGATGATGCTTCGGAGGTCAGCGCGCTGCTTGAGGCAAGCTACACCAAGCAGTTGGCGGATGATTATCCGCCGGATGTACTTGCCAGGGCATTACCGCTGATGACGAAGGCAAATCCCCGACTTCTCGCCTCCGGCACTTACTATGTGGTCGAGGCGGACATTCACCTGGTCGGCTGTGGCGGCTGGTCGAAGGAAGCTCCAGGGTCCCATAAGGTAACAGACGGCACAGGCCACATTCGCCATGTCGCTACTCATCCTGAATGGCTTCGCAAAGGTGTTGGCCGCACTCTCCTTTCACACTGCTGCAACGAGGCGGCAATGGCGGGAATGAAGCACTTGGAATGCCATTCCACATTGTCGGCGGTGAATTTTTACGCGGTAACCGGTTTCACAATTGTGGGACCACTGGAAATGAAGCTGGCGCCGGAGATCTTCCTTCCGGGCGTGCTCTTGCGGCGAGACCTTCTCAAGGGTGAGGGATTGAGCTAGCTGGATTGTCGGGGCCACCATTCAGCCTCAAACTACACCCACCGGACGCAAGGACTAGGTCATGGGCAAGAAAGTCGCAATTGTAACGGCAGGGGGTAGCGGCATGGGAGCTGCAGCCGCGCGCAGGTTGGCGGCTGACGGTCTCCATGTGGCGATCCTGTCTTCCTCGGGCAAAGGAGAAGCGCTTGCGAAAGAGCTGGGTGGTATCGGTGTCACCGGCTCCAACCAGGTGAACGCGGACATACAGCGGCTCGTCGATGCCGTCGTGAAAAGGTGGGGACAAATCCACGTCCTCGTCAACAGCGCCGGTCATGGCCCCAGGGCGCCTATTCTCGAACTCAGCGACGAGGATTGGCGAATGGGTCTAGAGGTCTATTTTCTCAGCGCCATCCGCCCCATTCGCCTCGTCACGCCTGTCATGCAGCGGCAGAAATCGGGGGTCATCATCAACATCTCAACTGCCTGGGCGTTCGAACCGTCCGAGATGTTCCCGGTGTCAGCCGTGTGCAGGGCTGGGCTTGCATCATTCACGAAGATTTTCGCCGACAAGTACGCAGCCGACAACATTCGCATCAACAACATTCTTCCTGGGTGGGTCGATAGCCTCCCTGCTACAGAGGAGCGCCGCCAAAGCGTGCCGCTCAAGCGCTATGGCACGGTGGAGGAAATTGCTGGCACCGTCAGCTTCCTTGCCTCCGAGGAGGCGGGCTACATTACCGGACAGAACATCCGGGTGGATGGCGGTATGACGCGATCAATATAGGGTGTGTCCGCTGGCCATAGATCCGCCTCGGAAACCTGGCACCCTTCTGATGCGTTGATACCACTGAAGAAAGGAGTTATCGCGATGTGCCACGGCTATGAGATGAAGTGGTGGAAGTCTGAAAGCGCGGCCAAGCAACACATCAAGGAAGCGTCTCAGGCAGATGAGAAGGCCAAGGTCGTTTCCGAGCCGAAAGTCGAGGAGAAGGAGCTTATTCCAGCGGAATAGCGGCCAACTTAGCCGCTAAGGCTCGATTCGACAGTAGTAAAGACGCCTTCTAGGGCCGATCCGACATTGACCACAATTATGGCAATGGCAATGCCGATGCCACCGGCAATCAGTGCATACTCGATGGCGGTGACCGCGGAGTCGTCCTTCATCAACGAACGGATCATCTTCATGAGGTTCTCCTTATCATCACAGGTCCGAGCCGCGTGATCAGGTACGACGGACATTGGCATGGGGCTCATTCGCAAACCGAAATTTTCTTGGCTCAAGATTCTCTTCGATCAGGTGTACGACCTCATCTTCCTCTGCGAGGTCCGGGAGACCTGGATGCTGCGCATAATTTTCTCTCCCACGCAGCACACCACCAGAAAAACTTTACGTTCGGCTGACTTCGAATACTCAATAATTATTCAAATTTTATGGACCGCTATGTTGTTGGATTTGGGTCGGTTTTTACACTATCTCCCTCGTCCATCAACTCGCCAATATCGGCATCTGCCACAGCTACTTGCGCGTCGCACATGCACTTCACCAGGTCCTGACCACTGGCCTGTTCCAAATCGGCCTTGGTAATTCCTTGTTGCTTGGCGTCTTCCAAGCAACGTTTTGCCAACCGCTTTGCCTGGATATTGTCCGGAGAATGGGAGAGGGAATGCACATTCTCAACTACCCAGTTCTCGAGAAAGGCGCTGGCCTGCTCAATGCTCATTGATCCCTCCGTTCCGCCGGCCCACACATAAATCTGTACCTGCCGGTGCAAACAGTCAACGACTAGGATTGGAGCGCTTCGGACTATCGATCTCGATCATTGCCCACTCAGGTATCGCCGATTGACCCAACCCTGCCGCCCCGTGACGCCCAACTTGAAATTTCCCGCAAGGTTCCAAGGAGATTGGCCGCAGATCACATGCTGCAAGTCAATAATTTTGCTGACGCTACGGATCGATCTCGCGCAAAGCTAAAGTCAAGCTCGCTTTTTGACCACCACCGGCATCAACAGATCGCCCCAGCAACCTTCATGTGCATGATGCCGAGCGACTCGCCTGAGCTCCACAGAGAGCCCGGTTTCAACCGCAAGTGCAATGGACCGATTCAGCCGGTGCAAGTCATTTGCGACAACCGTAAACGCAGCTTTCTGGGATTCGCTCATATCCTCAGTTTGCGCCTCGGCGCGTTGTTTCACAGGTATCTGCTGCATTTCCATCATCCTAGGCTGGTTCAAATTGAAGAGTCTCGGTCGACTCCTGCATTGCGACAGTTGACGATTGCCCGCCCGCAATCACCGTCGAGACGTCGTCGAAATAGCCGGTTCCCACTTCGCGCTGGTGCCGTGTCGCGGTATAGCCGTGTTGTTCTGCTGCGAATTCGGCCTGCTGAAGCTCGGAATAGGCCGCCATATGATCGCGCCTGTAGTTGAAAGCGAGCTCGAACATTCCAAAACTTAATTGATGGAATCCAGCAAGGGTCACGAACTGGAATTTGTAACCCATCGCTGCGAGTTCCCTCTGAAAGTTCGCAACTGTCGCCTTGTCTAGTTTCTTCTTCCAATTGAATGAAGGAGAACAGTTGTAGGCCAGCATCTTGTTTGGATGTGTTTTTCTCACCCCTTCGGCGAAGCGCCGCGCCTGCCCGAGGTCTGGCGTGGATGTCTCGCACCAAACCAGATCGGCATAGGGAGCATATGCCACGGCTCTCGCAATGCAGGGATCAAGCCCATTGCGCACATGGTAAAACCCTTCGGCCGTGCGCGATGCCGGCAGCACGAACGGCTTATCCCGTTCATCAATATCGGAGGTGATCAGCTTTGCTGCTTCGGCGTCTGTCCGTGCAATGATTATTGTCGGGACGCCCATAATGTCCGCAGCAAGGCGTGCGGCGATAAGATTGCGGATCTGCGCAGATGTCGGGATCAGAACCTTTCCGCCCATATGCCCGCATTTCTTTTCGGACGCCAGCTGATCCTCGAAATGCACGCCGGCAGCGCCTGCTTCGATATATGCCTTTGTAATCTCAAACGAATTGAGTGGGCCGCCGAACCCTGCCTCGGCGTCCGCAACGATGGGAGCAAACCACGTTTCGAGTGAAATCTTCCCTTCCGAAGATTCGATCTGATCGGCACGCTGAAGCGCGCGATTGATCCTGCGGGCGAGCTCAGGCCCCGAATTGGAAGGATAAAGAGACCGATCAGGATATGTGGCGCCTGCTCCATTGGCGTCGGCTGCCACCTGCCAACCCGAAAGATAGATTGCCTCGAGGCCGGCGCGCACCATCTGTACGGCCTGATTTCCCGTCAGCGCGCCCAATGCGGCCACAAATGGTCTGTCTGCAAGGAGCCGCCAAAGTCTTTCGGCACCCTTCTCTGCGAAAGTATGACGAACAGTCATCGATCCGCGGAGACGCTTAACGTCGGACGCCTTGTAGGGTCGCGCTATGTCCTTGAACCGATCGGAAGGGGCGCTCGGGATGAGCTCCGCAAACGAATCCATAGATGATTTCCGCACACAATTAGTGCACGTCGGAGATTTGCACTGGCGTTGCGGAAATGCGAGCTATGTCGAGGCAAGCGGTTAACTAGGAAGACTAATGGGAGTGGTGAATTCCGGCCGCGGGTAGAAGGATTTAGGACGTTAACTGCTCAGAATTTTCTCAATTCGGCGATCGGGAATGAACCACATCAACGCAACAAATCCGTAGATAACGCAGGATATCCAAGGCTTAAAGAAGGCCAGGCCGATGGCAGCGATGTAGAGAACCGGAGATATCTTCCCTTTGACGTCGTTGCCAATAGCCTTGGCCAAAACGGAGCTGAGGCCCTCGCTTTTGATGATCGCAAGCTGAAGAACATAATAAGCAACTGCAGGCAAAAGGAGCGCAGCTCCGTAGACGGCCGTCGGGAGCTTGGCGAAATTGTTTTCCCCCATCCAACCGGTGGCAAAAGGAATAAGAGACAGCCAGAAAAGCAAATGCGTGTTCGCCCACAGGATACTGCCGTTTACGTGCTTGAATGTGTGCAGAAGATGGTGGTGGTTGTTCCAATAGATTGCGATATAAGCGAAACTCAAAACGTAACTCAGGAAAACGGGCCATAGTTTTGCAAGTGCCGACCAGTCATCCCCATGCGGCACCTTCAACTCGAGCACCATGATTGTAATGATGATTGCGATAACGCCATCACTGAATGCAGCTAGCCGTTCCTTAGACACCGGGTTGTCTCATCTCTCTTGTCAAAAAAGGGTGAGAAAAAACTAAACTCTCGATCCCACCTCGAAAATGGCATCCTCGTAGCCTGCAGACACTCGACACGTGGGTTTGAACTGCCGCTTCGCGTTTTCCAGCAGTTGATCGAGCATGTCGTCGTCGTGGGCTGGGTCATGGTGAAAGGGCACAAACTCCTTCGCACCCACCTGGGCGGCAAATTCGAAAGCGTGACGATAGGTGCTGTGCCCCCAACCGACGCGCAGTTGGTATTCCTCGTCCGTATACTGCGCATCGTGAATGAGCAAGTCAGCGTGAGTAGCGAGGTCGAAGCCAGAGATCCACTCAGACCCCAACCACCGACCTTCTCGCAGGGCAAGGGCTGGCTCATGGTCGGGCAAGTAGACCGCCGTGCCGTCCTTTCCCTCGATGCGGTAGCCAACAGTTGGTCCTGGATGACAGACAAGAGATGTCTTGATGTGCAGCGAGCCGACTTGGAATGGGTCGCACGGAACAGGATGGCACGTCAGGCGAGGCAAATCACGGAGGTGGACGGGGAACAGCGGCGGGGAGAGATATCGCGATAAACGGGCCTCCAGCGAGAGTGTGCTGCTGGCCGGACCCCAGATATGGGTATCGATCGCCGGATCGTAGAGCGGGCCGAAGAAACCCAGGCCCTGAATGTGATCCATGTGAAGATGAGTGAGAAGGATGTCGATTCGACGGGTATCAGGTTGAATTTGTTTTCCCAGTCGGCAGATGCCGGTGCCGGCGTCGAGAACGAGCAACGTTCCATCGTCTTCGCGTACCTCTACGGTCGAGGTGTTCCCCCCGTAGCGCACCGTATCGGCCCCCGAAACCGCCACTGATCCTCGAGTGCCGAAGAGTCGCAGGCGCATCATTCTGGCAGTTCCCAGAATAGAGCTGCCCCACCCAGAAACTCACCTTGAAGGCCAACAATCGGAATGGACGCAACCTCAATGTGACGCGAAACTCCATCCAGGCCGCGAATGAACAGCCGTCGATACGCGGGTCGCCGCTCGGTGAGCGTAATCCTGAGCGGAACTTGCTCGGGGGAAATTGGCTGTCCGTCTTCATCGAGCGGAGTGAACACAGACGACCATTCTTCTGCCGGCATGGCACCGGTTTCTTCGAAGCGGCGTCCTAGAACCGCTTCGGCCGGCTCGTTGTAGAAGAGCAGGTTGCCTTTTGGATCGACGAGAAACAGGGGGACACTCAGGTATCCAGCAAGTTGTCGCATCAAGATGATCTGAATAGGCTGGCTCATCGTCACCCCGCAGAACGTTGGGCGATTTTGAACCGCACCGCAAGGGTCTACCGGAGTGGCTGGATCTGGCGGCTATCGATTGATGAACCAGAGCACGACGCTAAGTACCAGACTGATGATAAGCGAGGTAGCCAGCGGCAAATACAGCCGGAAATTTTCCCGTTCGATGACGATATCGCCGGGCAGGCGCCCTAGCCCCAACCTGGCCAGCAACGGCCACACCAAGCCCAGAACAACCAGACCCAATCCAAAGAAAATGAGCCAGCGGGACATCGGCCAAAGCCTGCTTCGCAAACATCGCTCCCTGACTTACAACTGTCTCGGTTCGCAGCCGTTCCGACAGCCCTTCTGAGCCTCAATGCCAAATTCCACGCCAGCAACCCGCCTGAACATTGCTCGATGCTTCAGGGATTTCGGGGATGGTTTTGTCGCCGTGCTGCTGCCCGTTTATCTTACTGCGCTTGGACTTGGACCGTTCGAAGTCGGTATCGTTGCGACTCTAGCACTCCTTGGCTCGGCGCTCATGACAGTGAGCATCGGGCTCAGAAGTTCTCGGACAGACCACAGGTTACTTCTGATCGCGGCTTCGGTGTTGATGGTCGCAACGGGAATTGCTTTTGCCGGCACGAGCAGTTTTCCGATCCTATTGCTTGTGGCGTTTGTAGGCACAATCAACCCGTCGGCTGGCAGCGTCAGCATTTTTGTTCCCCTCGAACATGCTGTCCTTGCCGGATCCGTGCCGGATTCTGATCGAACCAGGATGTTTGCCCGGTATAGTTTAATCGGGGCCCTTGCGGCGGCAGCAGGGTCACTTGCCGCGGCCGTTCCGGAACTCCTTGGACAGATCGGCATGATGCGCATGACGGCACTCAAGGCCATGTTCCTCTTGTATGCGGCCTTGGGAGTCGCAGGCGGGTTCATGTACCGGAGCCTTCCGAAGGGAACCTTTGAAGGAAAGGAAAAGAGGCGGGCGCTTGGACAATCGCGCCATATTGTTTACAAGCTTGCCGCTCTCTTTAGCATCGATGCTTTTGCCGGCGGATTCGTTGTTCAATCTTTGTTGGCGCTCTGGTTGTTCAACAGATTTGGTCTATCGCTCGCAGTCGCGGGCGTGTTCTTTTTCTGGTCGGGGTTGTTCTCAGCCATCTCTTTCCCAGTGGCTGCCCGCCTGTCCCGGCATATTGGTCTCATCAACACAATGGTTTTCACCCATATTCCATCAAGCCTATGTTTGATTGGAGCAGCAGTTTCGCCCAGTCTCGAAATGGCGCTGGCTTTGCTACTTGCGAGGGCGCTTCTTTCGCAAATGGATGTGCCGACGCGGTCTTCTTACGTGATGGCCGTGGTCACACCGGAAGAGCGCGCTGCCGCTGCCAGTGTGACCGCAGTGCCAAGGAGTCTGGCCGCCGCTGCCAGCCCTGCCCTCGCGGGTGCGCTTTTTGCTGCTGGATATGCCGCCCTGCCTCTGATCCTCTGCGGCATGCTTAAGATCATGTATGACTTGCTGCTGCTGCGGCTATTTCGGCACATCAAGCCTCCTGAGGAACAGGAGCGCGTAACGACGTAGGGTTCCGGTTGAGCCGCAGAATCGCCATCAGCCGCTCCGGAGCCCCATCGGGTTTTTGCTTCAGTAAAAAGAACGGACGGCAGCCTCTACCGTCCGTAGACTCTTAGTCGTCCCAATCCCAGCTTTTACCGAAACCGAAGCCGATAAACGGCCCGGGATAGCGATAGCGATAGGGCCGATAGTAGCCATAATCGTAGTCGCCAGGGTCGTAGTAGCCGTAATAGTCGTCATCGTAGTAGTCGTCATCGTAGTAGTACTGACGATAGTACCTCCGGTGGCAGGCGCGGGAATGGCGGTGCCAGACCCTTTTATGGTGATACCAGCCTTTCCTCTTGCCGCAGTGCCAGCCGTGCACTTTTTGGACAAGGCCCTCGCTCAATTCAGGGATAGCCAGACCGCTTGCCGCTCCGCCTGTAAGCGGGCTTGCCGAACTTGCTTGTGGCCAGACCATCAAGCCACCAATGGTTGCAACTGCAAACAAATTGTTGAGGTGACGCATGGCGTTCCTCCTGAGTTAAAGTCCCTCTCAACGCTCTAACGCTGGAAAGGCCAATTCTATTCACTCGAAGACAGATTTTAATCTTCAGGTCAGGTTTAGAAAGACGAGGATTTACCGAGCTTGGTCGTTTGCCAGGAGCATCCGCGCATGATTCTTATCGGCCAATACGATTCTCCCTTTGTACGTCGCGTCGGCATCGCGCTCGTGCTTTACGAGCTTCCCTTTGAGCATCGCCCGTGGTCGGTGTTCGGAGATGCGGACAAAATACGCTCCTATAACCCGCTCACTCGCGTACCTACGCTGGTGCTGGACAGTGGTGAAGTGCTGATCGAAAGCCACAGCATTCTGGATTACCTGGATAGTCTTGTTCCGGCCGATCGAGTGATGTTCCCGGCATCCGAGCCGGCCCGGCATCAGGCACTCAAGATCGCGGCCCTTGCCACCGGCCTGGGTGAAAAGGCCGTCAGCCTCTTTTACGAGACTAGATTTCACCGGGAAATTTCCGATGTTTGGGCTAGCAGATGCCGCACACAAATACGCACCGTTGTCGCCGCACTCGAGGCCCATCGCGCGGAGCGCGCCGGCGACTATTGGTTCGATGGTCGCATCGGTCATGCCGATATTGCTGTCGCTGTTGCCTTGCGCTTTCTCGCGGAAGCTCATCCAGGGTTGGTTCGGCTGGCGGATTTCCCTGCCCTCAGCACGCACTCCACTCTTCTTGAGGCGCATCCTGCTTTCAAGACAATCGTGCAGCCGTTTGCGCCACCATGAGGATGTCGGACAGCAATCGAGAACGACATCTACTCGATTGAAACGACCGTTTCATGGCGCCTGTCGCATTGTATCTCAGACCGGGGTGTGAGAGAGTATCGCTCAGGGCGTTCAGGAGCCCCTGCTTAGACAAGAGGTGTGCAATGAAAACAGCAATGTTAGCAGCGTTAGCCCTTGCCGGCGTGAGTCTTGCCGCAATTCCGGTGACGGCAGCTCCATTAAACCTCAGCACGGCGAGCCCTGGACTCGTCAGCGTTGCCCCGGAAAACCCTGGCGATGTCGTTCAAGTGGGTCACAAGAAAAAGAAATATTGGAAACATCGGCACAAACATTCCTGGAAGCGCCACCACAGGAAGCATCGTCACTTCAGACGGCACCGTTGGCATGACTACTATGACGACGACGATGATGATGTTTTCTTCGGCTTCGGTTTCGGCTTCCCATTTTTCGGGTATGGGTGTCCCTACCCCTATGGCCATCCCGCCTGCTACGGCTGGTATTGATAACGTTTTTCCAGGCCAGCCGATGCTACGGCTGGCCTATCTTGACCCTAAGCAAAGGCCCTGCTTTTTGTAGGTCGCGGGGCGTCATACTGCCGCGTCATTTGACTCATCGCCAAGCCTCAGCTTTGCCATAATTACCGCTAGTTGCAAGCCTACACTCGAAGATAGATGCGGGCTTAACTATGTGTGTCGCGGTTTTTCGCGGAGGCTGTTTGATTCAGATCCTACCGACCCTCTTTGGTTTGGGGTTGGTAAGCGGTGCGGCTGCGTTTGAGCCTCAATCCATCGACGAGGGTGAAGAGCTCGCCGAAATAGCCGAAAAGGTCGAACATTGGTCGGAACGTTGCATCGCAAAAGATAAATCTCGCCATGGAGATGATGCCAGGCAATGCTGGTGGGATGCCGCAAAGATGCTCGATGAGCACATATCTGGCAATCATCCCCTGCTTGAGGCCGTGAGAAAGTTGAGAGTAAGCTGGCTTTGGAGGTCGATGCAGCTAACCTTGGAAGCCGCTGATACGCATCAGAAAGCTGCTGTTATTCTTGGCTCTGCCGACGCACGATACAATGAATCTCCTCCGGCTTACTCCACAAGGCCGGTTGCAACAGAAGACGTAGCTACTGCGACAAAGGCAGGAAAGTTCAGGGCTGCCTCCACGGTAAAATCCTCAAAACATCGACGGAAAGCCAAAGCCACAATCGCGGCCCTGCCGGCCGTGCACCAGAAAGAAATGGCACTGCCAACACTTCCGCTGCCGCCGAAACCTATCAACTTCAGCCGCCCTTTGGGGTGGAAAAGCCGCAATGTTCCAGATCGGAACAAGCTTAAGCACAAGTTGTTTTGATGGCACTCTGCCTATGCAGCAGCCCCAAGCGCGTCTGTTTGCGCCTCCTGCATTATCCAGCTGCGGACCGCTGCTACTTTCGGTAGGATCTTGTCGGAGGGACCATCCACACTGCTCAAAACGCATCCATGACCCGCCGGCGCGTCTCACTTATTATTGCGTCATAGAGCCGAAGCTGTTTTGAAGTCAGAATCTTTCGGGCGGCTGCACGTTCGCGGGCAGCGTTGGCCAGCAACTCGGACGATGCCCGTTGCAGCAGAGACATTTCAGGCTTGGCGTTGGGATCGATCCCGTATTTCTTGAATATTCGATTTCGCCGAGCGCGGCTTTCGGCGATCAACTTGCGCATCTGCTGCTTCTGAACTCCCTCCAACTGCAGGCGCTCGACTACGTTGGCATCGTAGATTGAGGCTACCGCCGGCGCATCCGGAGAAATGAGAAGACAACCCAAGGCTACCAACAATGTTACGATCTTCATCAATGTCCGACCTTCATTGAATCCAGAGGGGGGTGTTGAACCATGCTTGGCAATTTCGAACAAACTTATGATTTATGGTGGACAAGCCACAAGTGGAAGCTCTGATTGAACGGCTATAAGAAGCGCAACTCGCAACTGTAGTGTTTGAGTGGACATCCCAGGTCGAAAGGCTAGTTTCACAATGCAAAGCCATGGCCGCGAATTGGCGACAGGGCAGCTGCGCCTGCGACCGGCGAATGTCAATGACGCGGCAGGAATCCGAGCCGTTCATGAAGCAGCATTCGGGCGTGCCGATGAGGCAAATCTCGTTAAAGCATTGCAGGACAGCGGCAGCATTAGGATTTCGCTTGTGGCGATGCAGAGCAAGGACATTGTCGGTCACATTCTTTTCTCAAAGATGGAAGCCCCCTTCCCTGCGCTTGGCCTTGGACCTGTCGCGGTTCTGCCGCGAGAACAGCGACGGGGAATTGGAAGCAAGCTCATCTTGGAAGGCCTGCAGCGTGCGATGAAAGAAGGCTGGAAGGGCGTGTTCGTCGTAGGCGAACCCCGCTTCTATGAACGCTTTGGCTTCAGCATTCGCCAAGCGAGCGGTTTCGGTTGCACGTACTCCGGTCCTTTTTTCATGGTGAAGGCGCTAAGCGAGCTGCCAACATCGACCGGCAGTGTCGAATATGCTGCGGCTTTCCGGGAATTCGAATGATTTCCTCAGGCGTCCCTACTAGACAAGGGGGTACTGTTGGGCAGGTGCTGAGGTCTATAACTTCTTGGAAATGCTCCCGAAGTCGACGAAGCGAGAAATCAGAACCCATAGGCTGGGAACCGTCCATGCGCGAAGTGGTTATCTGTTTTGCTGCGTCCCGGATCGGAGGGTGATTTTCCATGCGAACCGGCATAGATGTCTGCGGGCCGGATCAACTTAAAATCCTGCAGCAGATCTTTGATTGCGTTTGGCTTGAGATGCTGAAGGAGGGAAACGTCGATACCACCGATGAGATTTTGCGCAATAGCGTCTCTCGTCGAGTGATGGATCATGCCCATGGAGACATATGGGACGTCGAGGGAATAAAGCGCGCAGTTCTCAAATCATTGAAGACCGCCGGCTGAACCTGCTTAGGAGACGAGCGCCTGTTACTGAAGCTATTCGCAGCTCATGAGCGCTTCCTCTGATCCGGGTCCTTTGTTTGATACGCAAGAGCTCGTGCGGATTTTTCTGTGCGGGGATGTAATGACGGGGCGGGGGATAGACCAGATTCTCCCCTTCCCTTGCGACCCTCAGATTCACGAAAGATATATGCAATCGGCCGAAGGGTATGTCCAGCTGGCCGAGCGGGCGAATGGAGTGATCCCAAGAGCTGTGACGTTATCCTATATTTGGGGGGCCGCCTTGGAGGAGTTGGACCGATTTCGCCCAGATGTGCGCATTGTCAATCTCGAAACGAGTATCACTCGCGGGGGTCGATTCGCTCCAAAAGGAATAAATTATCGAATGAGCCCGAAGAACGCTGCCTGTCTCACGGCCGCGGACTTAGATTGTTGCGTGCTCGCCAACAACCATATTCTCGATTTTGACAAAACCGGATTGCTGGATAGCTTGGAAATATTGGAGCGCCTCAAGGTCAAGTTCGTGGGCGCCGGGCGAAATCGCACTCAGGCAGACCTTCCCGCCGTGTTGGACATTCAGGGAGGCGGACGCGTGCTGGTATTCGCGGTCGGTGCTTATTCCAGTGGAATTCCGCCAAGCTGGAGCGCCACCGATACAGCTCCCGGCGTCCGGTTCATCAAGGATTTATCCGATGAAACCGCGGCTGAGATTGCCGACGACATTATCCGGCAAAGAAAGTCGGGTGATCTCGCAATTCTATCGGTCCATTGGGGTTCAAACTGGGGCTTCGAAATCCCCGACGCGCACAGACGTTTTGCCCATAGGCTGATCGACAGCGCGCCGGTCTCCATTGTTCACGGGCACTCCTCGCATCATCCAATAGCCGTGGAAGTCTATCGCAATCGACTCATCCTCTATGGATGTGGAGATCTCTTGAACGACTACGAGGGCATTGCTGGGCACGAGCAGTTTCTAAATAGTCTGAGTCTGATGTATTTTGTCACTGTACAGCGCGCGACAGGCGACTTGGCCGAGGTGGTCATCGTGCCGCTTCGAATCCGTCGCTTTCAGCTGGTTCACGCATCGCGTCAGGATGTCGATCTCTTGTCAAAGACGCTCGATAGGGAATGCCGCAGGCTCGGCGCCGGTATAGTCCCAAAGCCGGACGGTCGTTTCCGCCTCTCCTGGGACCGTTCCCGCACCGCACGCTCAAATTCTTAGTCAGAAAATGGCAAAGGCCCCTTGCGGGGCCTTTGCTTGGAACATGGGTAGGAGAGTAGGCCAGTTCCGATAGTGAATCTTTTAGAGACCAAACGTCAGAACAATCTCGGCGCTGTGGATGCCATCCGGATCGAGGTCGTGTTGGAAACCTCCGTCGTCCTCAAGATCAACATCGCCAATGTGCAGGAAGCGATAGCGGCCGCCGATTGCCCACCTTTCACCGAACACGAAATCCAAGCCGGCGAACGCCTGTGCGGCAAAGGTCGTGTCGCTGTCGTCAAGGCAGCAGATCGAAGGGGCGACTACGCCGACATCCTCGAAGGAAACATGAGCAACACCGGCGCCAACACCCACATAGGGTCGCAAAACACCACCCATCGGAAAGCCGGCAATGAGGTTGATCATGCCCGTGATAATGGAAATGTCCCCATCAATTTCAGCCGAACACGTAAGAGGCGTACTCGCGCAATCCAAGTCGAGAGTCGGAGGATCGGTCAGGTGGATATCCTCGATCGTAACCTCATCGAAATCCTGGTTTATGAAGGCAACCTCGGCTTCGATGGCGAAAATATCGCTAAACCCATAGCCAATCGCGCCTCCAGCTCTCCACCCGTTGTCGGTGTCCAGTTCAAGATCCAACAAGACGTCTCTATTGCATGGGGCGGCATCAAGAACAGCTGGTGCGCCGCAAACCGTGTTGTTACCCAGGAACCCATCGCTGACCGGAACATCTTCGAGGAACATTTCGTCATCCCATCCCTCGCCGAATTTCCAGCCGCCATGAAGCGAGATGTACCATGGGTTTTCCTCGACGACCGGCGGCTCTTCAACGATGTCAGCTGATTTTGCCGGCGTGGAAACCGCGAGCATGACCGCAGCACCGGCAGCTGCGCCTGCGAGAAAATACCTGTGCATTCGACTCTCCCCTACTAACCGACCACCACGCAGTCCTAAGAAGCATGCTTCACTCCTATTAACCCCGAGTCGAATTAAAACTGGCTGATTTCTGCCCTTTCTCTGGCTTTGTTGCAGAAAAGATACAGTCAAGACGATGCTAAATACTTGGGGTTTGAGAGCTGTTCTCGTCGAACAGGCACTGAATACTAGCTACTACTAGAGGTAAGCGGCTGGTTTTTGACTGGCAATACTCAGTAAAGTTCAATCACCGTAGTGGCGCTTATGCCGGTCTCCAGGGTTCGACCACCTTCTCAGCGGACCTTGATCGTATTTGGGTCCATACACCGGATAGTCGTAGAAATAGTAGGGATAGTAATAATAGCGACGGAAGCAGGCGCGTCTGTGGCGATGCCAGCCGCGCGAGCGGCTGAAGCGCTTCCCGCAGTGCCAACCATGAACATTCAGGACCAGTCCTTCAAGGCTCGCGTCGTGGACAGCGTTGCTTGTTAAGGCTCCAACCAGCGGATTCGCATCGGCATCGGCTGCCGACACTGCGAAAATCGCTGCGACTGAAGCAACTGCTACCGATAATCCTATTTTGCGCATTGACAGACCTCCCAGCGGCAAATGGCACCATGATGGTTAGAAGGGAAAATTCTGTGATTTTTGAGGCACAGGCGCTTCGGTGACCTGCACGCGTTGCAGCAGTTCAAGCTCACCTGGACATGCTCGGTTCATGAGCAACCTTGCCGGACATTTCGCATCAGAAAGCCCACCCTGATGGTTGGACCTACTGTTTGTCGACATGACGGCTGTCGCCTCTATCCTTGTTTTCGACACTGGCTGTCCGACGCGCGCTGGAAATTTCCCCGCCCTTGCGGCCGGCTTCGCTGGCGAGCGCTGGATCCTTTGAAAAGCTTCGCTGCTCGGGAGGCACGCGTTGACCGCCCTTGCGACCGGCTTCGCTGGCAAGAGTTGGATCCTTGGAAAAGCTTCGCTGCTCGGGGGCGACGCTCTGCCCGCCCTTTCGGGCAATTTCGCGTTGTTTCTCCTCATCCATCGCCGCGAACCCGCGCTCTGATGTTTTCCTGTTCTTGTTGGCGGTCATGCTGCTGCTCCACACTTTCCTCTGCCAAGCGGCTCTTATTGCCCTACAGGATGCCAACGTTGCTGGAGGCCCTTTGTTTCAGCTTAAGCGGGGCAAATGGTGCTGGGGCGGACCAGGCATGGGACGGGCTAAGCACTTCTACTTGCGGTGTTTTGAGGCAGGAAACCGTTCGTTAAGCCCTCACTCTGTATGTTTTTCGTAATCAAGTTGAGCTCCTTGAGCGATCAATGCACGATCCTCATCACAAGCCCCGTAGGGCAAAATCCAGCCCGTCTAGTGAAGACAGATGGAGCGATTCATCCTTCGCCCGTGCAGCCCAAGATAGACTGGCCAAACTGCGCGCACGATACTCTGGTGACATGCAGGACGTGCTGCGGCAGGCGAAGAGTATTCGCCGGAACCTCATGCATGAGGCGCGAAACTCGTATCGCAACCGGCCCGTCTGATCGTCTTACCCCGTCTGACATTGCTTTGCGGGAGCCTTGGTCCTTACCCCCGGACCTAGCTGCTGCAGCATTGCGGTCGCCGCGCCACTCCGCTAGAGGACGTCGTTGTGTTTCTTCAAGAGGACAGTTATGGCCCCGACTACAATCCATGCCGATTTCCCTGGTCCGATTGTAATGATTGGTTTCGGATCTATCGGCCGCGGTACCCTGCCGCTAATGCTGCGTCATTTCAAACTCGACCGCCAGAAGTTTATCGTCATCGATCCAGACGCCAGCAACAGGCATCTCGCCGAGAAGGAGGGCCTGAGTTTTCTGAAAGTCGCAATTACAAAGGAAAATTACGCCAAGACACTTCGACCGCTGCTCACCCAAGGTCCACAACAAGGACTCATCGTGAATTTGTCGGTTGATGTTTCTTCCGTCGACGTCATGAAGCTGTCGATGGACCTAGGTTCACTCTATATCGACACCGTGGTCGAGCCCTGGCCGGGCTTTTATTACAATCCGAAACTAAATCCATCGTTGCGCTCGAACTACGCGCTGCGCGATGAGGTGCTCAAACTGAAGAAGAAGCATCCGGGGGCGTCGACAGCCATCAGTTGCTGCGGGGCCAATCCCGGAATGGTGTCGTGGTTCGTGAAGCAGGCCCTGCTCAATATCGCTTCTGACATGGGGAAGACCGTGGACGTTCCCAAATCACGTGAGGCTTGGGGAAAACTGATGAAGGGGCTGGGCGTCAAAGGCATCCACATTGCCGAGCGCGATACGCAGCGAGCCAGAAAACCAAAACCCATGGATACATTCTGGAACACCTGGTCGGTCGACGGCTTCATATCAGAAGGGCTGCAACCGGCGGAACTTGGCTGGGGAACGCACGAAAAGAAAATGCCGCCGACGGGGCGAAAACACACTTTTGGCAGCGGAGCAGCGATCTACCTGCTCTCACCGGGTGCCGGAACGCGGGTGCGGAGCTGGGTGCCTACGCCAGGGCCGCAGTATGGGTTTCTTGTTACCCATAATGAGTCAATCTCCATTGCGGACTTTTTTACGCTTCGCAACGGCCGCAAGCTGGTCTATCGGCCGACATGCCACTACGCATATCATCCGTGCAATGACGCGGTGCTGTCGCTTCACGAAATGGGCGGACGCGAATGGCAGCGTCAATCAAACTCACATATTCTTGATGAAAACGAAATCGTCGACGGCATAGATGAACTCGGTGTGCTTCTCTATGGGCACAAGAAGAACGCCTATTGGTATGGGTCGCAATTATCGATCGAGGAGACGCGCCGCCTGGCCCCTTATCAAAACGCCACCGGCCTGCAGGTTACTTCGGCGGTCCTCGCCGGAATCGTCTGGGCGATAGAGAATCGGCGCGCCGGGGTGGTTGAGACCGACGAAATGGACTTCGCAAGGTGCCTGGAAATCCAAATGCCCTACCTTGGGCCGGTGATCGGCATCTACACAGACTGGACGCCGCTGACCAATCGCGAGCAATTGTTTCCTGAAAAGGTCGACAAGAGAGATCCCTGGCAATTCACCAATGTCCTCGTCTAGCCGATGATCACAGTCGGGCCGGAAAAACTGGCGCGATTTGCCCGTGATGTGCTGCTCAAGGCAGGCACCACCGACGGACAGGCATCGGCAACCGTCAGAGCGATGACGCATGCTAGCCTCCATGGCATCGACTCGCACGGGTTTCGGCTGTTGGGATATTATGCGGAAGGCTTGGTCAGGGGCTTCGTGAAGAAGGAACCGAACGTTTCCATTGCGAGGCCCAGAAAAGCCGCCGTGCTCGTCGATGCCGATGGCGGTCTGGGGCATTTTCCCAGTTTCCTGGCGATGGAGGAAGCGTGCGCCATCGCCTCTCAATTGGGCATCGGCATGGCGGCTGTGAAAAACTCTACGCATTTCGGTGCCGCCAGCGCTTACACGATCTGTGCCTCGGAAGCCGGTTACATTGGGTTTCTCGCTTGCAACAGCGGCGCGCTTGTCGCTCTTCATGGCGGCACGGCGGCGTTTCACGGAACCAACCCGATTTCATTCTCGGCTCCCCTACGAGGAAAAGATCCATTTCTGCTCGACATAGCGACCAGCGCTATGTCCTGGAACAAGATGCTTGAGCATCGCGAGGAGTTCGGCGATCTTCCCGAAGGGGTGCTGCTCGGTCAGCATGGAGACTTTAGCGACGTTGCTGAAGATTCCGTGCTTGCCCCGCTGGGCGGTGAGAACTTCGGGTACAAAGGTGCAGGACTCGCCGGCATGGCGGAGGTGTTGTCGGCGATGTTGACGGGTATGAATTTGTCCTTTGAAGAAGACGGCAAAGAGGCGGGACCATCCAAGCTCGGACACTTCATGCTGGCCATCGATCCAAAAACGTTCATAGGCCGCGAGGCATTCGAGGAGCGGCTCACGTCATATCTTGGGGCCATCGCATCAACCGCAACCGAAAACAGTCGCGTCTACGCTGCAGGAGGACCTGAGTGGGAGGCGCGGGCCGACCGCATGGAACGCGGAATCCCAGTCACGGCCACGGCGCAGAAAGAAATGGCGGCAGCGGGCGAGAGGTTTGGCATCCCATTTCCGAGCTAGTCCGTTCCAACGGCTCCAGGCGCCGGCTCGGGCATAAGAACTTGGCGGGTGATCCTGAGGCTGGTAAGAGTGGGCCGAGATGCAGCCAGCCCAATTTCTCCAGCAAGGCCTTGCGCAATACCGGAAGGGCGATCTTTCTGGAGCGGAATCCTGTTTTATCCAGGCCCTCGACCAGCGGCCGGGAGACATCGATGCTCTCAATTTGCTGGCGATGGTATTGGCGGCGCAAAAAAAGTACGGCGAAGCGGTGAAGCAGCTGCAGGCAGCTCTGGCGATAAAGCCGGATGATGCTGTCTTGCTTGGAAATATTGGTGGGCTGCTGAATGAAGCGAATGAGCCTCTTACAGCCATCAAATATTTGCATGAAGCTCTCCGCATCAAGCCGGATCATACCGACGCCATTGTGAGCCTGGCTCTGGCACTTGAGTCGGTTGGGCGGATCGACCAGGCGCGAAAGCAGATTGACCGCGCGCTCAAGCAGCAACCCGCTCATGCGCGTGCGCTGATGAGTATGGCCATCTTGGAAAAGAATTGCGGCAATCCCCAGCGGGCCATCGAGGCATTCCGCCGATTTCGGAGATACTATCCGAAGGAAATCTCCCCCCTTGTGCAAATACTGCTGAGCGACAGGGTGAAGGAAGATCTTCCGGAACTCCGCCAAGCGGAATCGCTCGTTCGAGAGTCGCTCCCCCATCGGGATAGTTCTGCACTTCATCAGGCACTCGCCAAGGCCTATGACGATCTTAACAGATACGATGAAGCGATGACGCACCTGCGGAGCTCGAAGGCCGGCATCACGCCCTTCGACATGGAAGCGCATCGACGCGACTATTCGGTGCTGAAGGAACTTTTCGTTCCCGCCTTCATGCAGGAACGTGCGGGCTGGGGCCTACACAGCGATCTACCTGTTTTCATAGTCGGCATGCCGCGATCGGGGACTTCCCTGGTTGAGCAGATAATCGCCAGCCATCCAAAGGCCTATGGTGCCGGCGAACTCGATGACATCGGTGTGATCGCCGCAGCATTCGGCATGAAAGGCGTGAGGGCAGACGCGGCGGTGGACCCTGAACGCATCAGGGCGCTTTCAGCCGCGCAAATTGCCGCTGCCGCAGAAAAGTATCTGGAAAGTCTCTCGTCACGAAGCCCGAAGGCAAGTCGAATAACCGACAAGATGCCGCACAACTACGAACGATTGGGGCTGATTGCCCTCTTGTTTCCCAACGCGCGAATAATTCACTGCCGGCGCGACGCCATGGATACATGCCTCTCCATCTACATGCAGAACCTCAGGCAGGCACATGAGTACGCCTCCGATCTTCGCGTGTTGGGGGAATATTATGGCGAGTATGTTCAGTTGATGGAACTCTGGCAGGCCACGCTGCCGCTTCGAATCCTCGACGTCGCGTATGAACAGCTGATTGAGGATCCCCCTACTCAAGTCCGACGAATAATAGACTTTCTCGGATTGAAGTGGGATGACGCCTGCCTAAGCTTCCACCGCACGCGGCGAAGTGTTTCAACCTCCAGCCATTGGCAGGTTCGTCAGCCTATCTACGCCTCATCAGTTAGGCGGTGGAAAAACTACCGAGAGCATCTCCAGCCGTTGATCGACGGTCTAGGGAAATATTCCACAGCGAACGGGTAATTTGCAGACCGATTGCGACAACGGGCCGTCGTAAACCCGGTTGCGACAGCAAGGGCACACTTCTATGTTGCGCCCCTGCTTTTAGAGGAGTCTTTTTTTATGCACTTTAAGCCAATTACCACTGCCATTGTCCTAACTATATTCGCTACGACTGCGAGCGCCGCTCAAACGGAGCCGTTAAAGATTGGGTTCATGACGACGCTTACCGGGCCGGCTGCGTCAGTCGGCAAGCACATGCAGGACGGCTTCAATCTCTATCTGAAGCTCAACGGGAACATGCTGGGAGGGCGGGACGTGAAGGTCATCACAGTTGATGACGAGCTCAAGCCCGATGTCGCGGTGACACGGGCGCAAGCCTTGATCGAGCGCTATAAGGTCGACTTTGTCACAGGGATCATATTCTCAAACGTTCTAGCCGCGGTCCTCAAGCCGGTCACCGATTCGGAAACGTTCCTGATCAGCGCGAATGCCGGGCCATCGATTTTTGCAGGCAAAGGATGCAACCCCTTCTTCTTCAATGTGTCGTGGCAGAACGATACCGTGCCGGAAGCCATGGGCGTATATTTAGAGGAAAAAGGTCCAAGAAAAATTGCCGTCATGGCGCCCAACTATCAGGCCGGCAAGGACATGATCGCCGGTTTCAAGCGATATTATAAGGGGGAAATCGTCGATGAGATCTACACTCAGTTGAATCAGCTCGACTTCTCTGCAGAGCTGGCGCGGGTGGCTGCACTCAAACCTGAGGGTCTCTTCGCGTTCATGCCGGGAGGCATGGGCGTTTCGCTGATCAAGCAATACAGCCAGGCAGGCCTGGCAGGAACCATCCCGTTTTATTCGGTTTTCGTCGTGGATGAGACAACGCTTCCGGCCACGAAAGAGGCAGCGCTTGGACTTCTGTCCACCATCCAGTATGCCCCTACCCTGGAGAATGAAGCGAACCGAATCTTCGCTCCAGCCTTCGAGAAGGAGTATGGCTATGTGCCCTCGTACTATGCCAGCCAGGCCTACGATGCCGCTCAGCTCATCGATTCTGCCTTGAAGAAGACTGGTGGAAGAACCGATGACAAGGCCTTACTGCGAGGGGCTCTGGAAAGCGGCGACTTCACATCGGTCCGCGGCGATTTTCGCTTCAACGTCAATCATTTTCCGATCCAGGACTACTATCTGGTCAAGGCGGTGAGGCGGGCGGATGGAATGTTCCACACCGACATTCTCGAGAAGGTTCTCGACGACCACGGTGATTCCTATGCTTCCGAATGCGCGATGAAATGACGGCTAACAGGCAATGAGTTATACGCTTCTGGCAGTTCAGGCTCTGAACGGACTTCAATTCGGCGTGCTGCTTTTTCTTATCGCTTCCGGCCTCACGCTGGTTTTTGGCGTCATGAATTTCCTGAATCTTGCGCATGGGGCGTTGTTCATGGTGGGGGCCTATTTGGCCGTGTTCGTCTACCAGCAGACGGGCGCATTTTTCCTCGCCGTGGTTCTGGGGCTTGTTGCCGCGTTAATCTTTGCGCTGATGATCGAAGTTCTGGTGCTGCGGCATTTCTATCGCCGAGATCATCTTGCGCAACTGCTCGCCACTTTCGGTCTCATCTTGATATTGAACGATGGGTCGAAAGCAATTTGGGGCAGCAGTCCACAATCCTTGCCGCTGCCGGAAATTCTTTCCGGCAGCGTGCCGCTCATCGATAACTTGCAGTATCCGCTCTATCGGCTGATCGTCATCGGGGTCGGGCTGGTTGTCGCGCTGTTCCTCTATCTTATCGTTCAGCACACGAGATTTGGGATGCTGGTGCGCGCCGGGGCTGCCGATTCCGAAATGGTCTCGGCGCTTGGCGTTGATGTACGAAGGCTTTTCATGACTGTTTTTGCAGCCGGGGCAGTATTGGCTGCGCTCGCAGGGATTCTCGCGGCGCCTTTGATCGCGATCGAACCCGGCATGGGCGATAATGTACTCATCCTGGCTTTTGTGGTCATCGTCATTGGCGGCGCCGGGTCAATCCGAGGCGCTTTTGTCGCTGCGTTATTGGTCGGCCTGGTCGACACGCTTGGACGATCCTTCGTGACCGACCTGTTCAGGGTTGTTCTCCCGCCTGCGTCGGCAAATGAGGTCGGTCCGGCAATTGCGTCAATTCTGATCTATGCGCTTATGGCCCTTGTCTTGGTATTCAGACCAGCTGGCCTTTTTCCCGCTCCGGGCCGCTCCTAGATGCGAGCGATGACACGATATGTAATCGCTGCGATCGTGTTCTGGTGTTTGGCCACGGTCCCCTTCCTGGCCGACTATTTCGATCAATCATATCTGATCAGCCTTACAACCAGAATCATGATTTTCGCCCTCGCCGCGGTGACCCTCGATTTCATTCTTGGAATAGGCGGATTGGTCAGTCTCGGGCATGCAGCATTCATCGGCATAGGCACATACACCGTTGCCATTTTCTCGAAGTACGGCGTGACCGACCTTCTCGTTATTATTCCTGTAGCTGTTCTGGCAAGCGGCCTCTTCGCATTGATCACCGGTGCCTTGGCGCTCAAGACACGGGGGATCAATTTCATCATGATAACGCTTGCCTTTGCGCAGATGCTCTACTTTGGCACGACGAGCTTCTCCGCACTGGGAGGCGATGATGGATTTTCGTTGTCTATGCGAGGCACGGTTTTTGGCATGCCGCTTCTGGACAACCATTTAGGACTATTTTGGACCAGTTTTGTGCTGCTGGCGCTCACCTATGTGATTTTTCAAACTCTCGCACTATCGAGCTTCGGACGGGCGCTTGGGGCCCTGAAGCAAAACAGTGAAAAAATGGAGTCACTCGGCGTAGGTCGGCGGCAGCTACAGCTAAGAGCCTATGTGATCTCAGGCTCGCTTTGCGCGATTTCGGGAGTATTGCTTGCCAACCTTTCCGGTTTCGTCAGTCCATCCTCGCTTGCCTGGCAGCGATCGGGTGATTTGGTAATCATGTCCGTGGTGGGCGGACAGGGAACGATCATAGGTGCGGTGATCGGTGCGATAGGTTTTCTGGGCCTTGAAGAATATTTGTCGCAACTCATCGAATACTGGCGTCTCATCCTCGGGCCTATCGCCATCCTGATTGCTCTCTTTCTCAACCATTCTGCCGGGTCTTCGCGTCGCCATGGTTGAGCCGATCCTGAAAACAGAAAATTTGTGGAAGCGCTTTGGATCGCTGGTCGTCGCCGAAGATGTGTCGGTTGATTTGAAGCCAAATGAGATCCATGCCCTGATCGGGCCGAATGGTGCCGGCAAGACGACTCTGGTCGGACT